>NZ_WBXP01000025.1 GCF_016415625.1 Shimwellia pseudoproteus | reverse complement strand
GACGAAAGCAGGTATGCCTGAAAGTGTGCGTATTGCCTGAAAACACAACCCGCTACGGGGGAGACTTACCCGAAATCTGATTTATTCAACAAAGCCACTTTTGACATAAAATGTTCCTCAAAAAACATAACCCTTGACAAAAACTTGAAATGAAATTGTTGAACCTGAAGCCATAGTGTTTAAATAGTACATCGTCTGTGGGCTGGATAGCTCAACATCAAATGGACATTGCCCAATTAAATAATAGGTAGGCCATGATGCGCCGATTGCATTTGTAGAATCTCCGGCCCCCCCCATTGTAATATTTCCTAAGTTAGTCGCTCCAGCCAGATCGCCCATAACACGCTTTGCGTTAAGCGGAACCATCGCGGCAAGCGTCATTGATGTCCACGATGAATTCTGTACAGTCACATTTAGAACAATGGTGCGAGGCGTCATCCATGTTCTATCAGTCAACAGACCAGGTAGGAGTTGCCCACTGGAATTGGTGCCACATACAGCAATAAGTGCGCTGGCTGTGTAACCAGCAGGCATATTTGATCCGCCATACACTTCCGGAGCTTTTGCTGATGTTACGTTAACCGCAAGGGCAGCAGTTGTCTTCGTTGTCGGATTATAGATTGCATAAATTGCGACAAAACCCGATGCCGGAGCTGCTCCGGTATCCATACCGCCAGCGCCAGTCGTGGCAAGATTAATCGACAGAGATAAATTATTCAGTCTGTACTGAGTGCCACCAATCGCTGTTTCAACGACTAACTCGTCTGCTGTCCATGTTGCTGTAGAGCTGGCAGCAGTTATTCTCATCGCCGCATTTCTGGACTGCCCAACAATGCCGGTAAGCCCTGTTCCCAAACCAACCTTTTTAAAACCCTCAAGTATCTGGCGATCTCTCGCCGTTTCTCCTGTTTTCACAACAGGAGAAATACCCATGATTTACGGCTATGCCCGAGTATCAACAAACCACCAGGACACCGAACTTCAGCGAATCGCGCTCGAATCAGCAGGGTGCGAACAAATAATGGAAGAGCATGCCAGCGGTAGAAAATCAAACCGGCCCGTACTGAAGCGCCTAATTACGGCTATGCATACGGGAGATGAGTTGGTGGTCTGGAAGCTGGACAGGATTGGGCGTAACGTTTTACATGCGCTGCTGATGTTTCAGCAACTACAGGAGAAGGGCATTAACTTCCGAAGTATTACCGATGGTGTTGATCTCAAAACAGCCAGTGGTCGCTATAACTTTCGCAACATCCTCTCTGCGGCACAATACGAATCCGACCTTAATAGTGAACGCACTTTAGCGGGCTTGGCTGTAGCTAGATCAAAAGGTCGTGTCGGTGGACGGCGTCCGAAATTTACCAATGAACAATGGGAAGAAATGGGGAGGCTAATCGCAGATGGTGCGAGCAGACAATATGTTTCTGGTGTATACGGAATAGGAATATCAACGCTGTACAAGAAGTTTCCGGTAGCTGAATCTCTTTAAGATTTTGTGTTGCTGGGCTTTTATTGAAAATTTTCCCTCTCAAAATCCAGCAACGCAATCAATAACACACAATCCTATTGCATTGAAATTATTGTTGTTTATCGCTCTTGTTCCACATATCACAATTAATACATTTTTTGGTAATCAGCAGTGCCATGGGGAAATCTCAGTAACGCGAAACAGGGCCGGTATTATACGCGGCTTTCACCAACAGGACACCCCCCAGGCCTATCCGTTATCAAACCAGCTTTTTCATTAATGCCTCGCTGTGGCGAATACGTTCCGGGGCATGATCCAGATCCTGCTGGATCAGCGCCATAAATAACAGATCGGTTAACATCATTTGGGCGCTGGTAGAAGAGATAGCCGCGCTGCGTGTGGCCTGCTCCTCGGCAATGGTGTACAGGCAATGGGTGGCCCGCTGCTGTAGCGCATTAGGATGGAAGCCGGTTAACGCCAGAATCTGCGCGCCGACATTGCTGGCCTCATCCGCTGCCAGATTGATCTCCCGGCGCTCCCCACTGTAGGAGATTGCCAGTAACAGATCGTCACTACTCATGGCCTGGACGGTCGCCAGCAGGGCGTGCATATCCTGTTCAGCGACGGCGTTAACGCCAATCTTCATCAGTTTCCACGCAAGGTTTTTGGCAACCAACCCGGAAGCGCCGATCCCAACCAGCAGGATACGGCGGGCATGACGGATCATGGCGACGCTATGCAGCAGTTTATCTTCGCTATTCACGTCGAGGGTGGCGTGCATTGCCGCGATGTTTTCTTTGATCAGCTTTTCACCCACTACCCGCAGTGGATCGTCACCAAGGATAGCGTTATGCACCGAGACAGACGGCGTGGCCGGGGCGGTGGCGAGCGCCTCGCTGAGGGATATTTTCAGAGCCGGGTAGCCTTTATAGCCCATCTTCTGGGCAAATTTCACCACGCTGGACTGGCTGACATCCGCGGCATTCGCCAGCTGTTGTGAGCTCATGTGCAGTGCCTGTACCGGATTATCCAGCACATATTTAGCCAGTTTTCGGTCACTTTGCGTCAGTGAAGAAAAACGCTGGCGGATACGTGTCAGGCAGTTCATTTCATTCTCCGGAAAGTCAGTTACGTGATCCTGGTGGCTGATTGGCGGAAATGTTCTCGCCATGATTAATTTTATATTCCATTATACTGCCTGATTATGAATTAAATATTCAAAGGTGCAAAATGAATCTTGGCTCACTGATATCTGAAACCCGCAACCAGGACACGATGGATCTTGATGCGTTGTCTACTCTGGCACTGGTGGAGCGTTTTAACCAGCAGGATGCACTGGTGGCCGGGGCGGTAAAAGCCACCCTGCCCGATGTTGCCCGTGCGGTTGATGCGGCCGCTCAGGCGATAAAACAGGGGGGCCGCCTTATCTATATGGGGGCCGGTACCAGTGGCCGGCTTGGGGTTCTCGATGCCTCTGAATGCCCACCGACGTTTGGGGTGCCCCATGGTCTGGTGGTGGGCCTGATTGCCGGTGGCCCGGGCGCGATGCTTAAAGCAGTTGAAGGGGCCGAAGACAGTGAAGCGCTGGGGGAGGGGGATCTGCGCGATCTTAACCTGACGGCCCAGGATCTGGTGGTTGGCCTGGCGGCATCTGGCCGTACCCCCTATGTTATCGGCGGCCTGAAATATGCCCACAGCATCGGTTGCCCGACGGTGGCCATCTCCTGTAACCCCGGCTCCGCCATCGCGCAATTGGCGGACATTGCCATCTCTCCGGTGGTGGGGCCAGAAGCACTGACCGGTTCCACCCGGATGAAAAGCGGTACGGCACAAAAACTGGTGCTCAATATGATTTCAACCGGGGCAATGGTGAAGAGCGGTAAAGTGTATCAAAACCTGATGGTGGATATGCAGGCCACCAATCTCAAGCTGGTGGATCGCGCCTGCCGAATGGTCATTCAGGCCACCGGGGTAAGCCGCGACGAGGCTGAAGCCGCGCTGAAACAGACTGATTTTGCCGTGAAACCGGCCATTCTGATGGTATTAACCGGCCTGGATGCCGAGATGGCGCGCGAACGTCTTGCCCGCCATGATGGCTTTCTGCGTGCCGCAATAAGCGAGTAAAGGAGCAGGCGATGGATAAAAATACGACACTGGCGAGTGAAATTCTGTGCGGTATCGGGGGGAATGGCAATATCTCCCGGCTGGAAAACTGTATGACCCGCGTGCGGATCGAACTGCATGATGACGCTCAACTGGATATCCCTCGCCTGAAAGCCTTACCGGGCATCAGTGGTTATGTGAAACAAGGGGAGCAGCACCAGTTTATTGTGGGGCCGGGTAAGGCCGCCAAAGTGGTGGACAGTATGCGGGCGCTGCTGCAAAGCAACCCTGTCGCACCGATAGCGACCGGGGATGCCTCCCGGGTACGGGATGCCGCTAAAGCCCGCTACAAAGCGCCGATGAGCGATGCGCTGCGTAAACTGGCCAATGTTTTTATTCCGCTTATTCCGGCGTTTATCGCCTCGGGTCTGATCACCGGGATTGTGAATTTGCTGAGCAGGGAGGATGTGGTCGGCAGCTTTGCTGGCGATTACCCGAATTTGCTGCGCTTGCTGGCCGTTTTCGGCAGTGCGGTATTTGCCATTATGAACATTCTGGTGGGGGTCAATACCGCTAAAGTCTTCGGCGGCTCGCTGGCGATGGGGGGCGTGATGGCCGGGATACTCTCCAGCCCGCAACTGTCCTCCATCACGCTATTTGGTGAAGCGCTGCAACCCGGGCGGGGCGGGGTTATTGCCGTACTGCTGGTGGTGGCCATGATGTGCTACATCGAAAAGTGGTTCCGCGCCCGCTTGCCGGAGTCCCTTGAGCTGATCCTTAACCCACTTCTGACCACGTTGATTACCGCCTCTTTGGCGATTGTTGTTCTGCAACCGCTGGGGGGATGGATTTCCGATGTGATAACCCACGGCGCTAACCTGGCGATTAATCAGGGTGGGGCAATGATGGGGGCGGTATTGTCAGCGGCCTTCCTGCCGCTGGTGCTGACAGGGCTGCATCAAGGGTTAGTGCCGATTCATGTTGAACTGGTACAGGCCCACGGCATGAACCCGCTGCTGCCTATCCTGGCCATGGCCGGTGTCGGGCAGATTGGCGCGGCGCTGGCTATTTTACTGAAAACCCGTAACCAACGGCTGAAAACCGTGATTAAAGGGGCGCTCCCGGTGGGCCTGCTGGGGATCGGCGAGCCCTTGATCTTCGGTGTTACCCTGCCGCTGGGCAAACCCTTTATTGCCGCCTGCCTGGGGGGCGCCGTTGGCGGGGCGCTGGTGTGCTACTGGAAGGTGGCGACGGTGATTACCTTTGGCCTGTCCGGGTTGCCGATGGCGCTGACCATTGCGGCCGGAAAAGTGCTGCCATATCTGGTAGGCTATCTGGCGGCAGTGATTGCCGGGTTTATCTTTACCTGGGTAATAGGGTTCACCGATCCGGAGGAGTAGCAGTTGGCGCAACAGACGCGGCGGGTGGTTTTTTTTGATCTTGATGGGACTTTGCACCGCCAGGATATGCTCGGTTCTTTTATCTGGTGGTTGTTACGGCGCTCGCCGCTGAATAGCCTGTTGGTGCTGTTTTTGCTACCGATCATTTTTATCGGGCTACTGATGGGCGGGGTCGCGGCGCGCTGGCCCATCAGTCTGCTGTTGTGGGCCACCACCTTTGGGCACAGCGATGCCTGGCTGAATGCCCGGCAGGAGGCGTTTATAGCCTGGTTCCGCAGCCAGGTGGTGACCTTCCCCGCAGTACAGGCGCGCCTGATGGCGTATCTGGACAGTACCGATGCAGATGTCTGGCTGATTACCGGTTCACCAGAACCGCTGGTAAGAGGGGTCTACCGGGACACCGCCTGGCTACCGCGGGTGAAAGTGATAACCAGCCAGATGGCCCGCTGCAACGGTGGCTGGGCCCTGCCGCTGCGCTGTTTTGGTCATGAGAAAGTCGCCCAGCTTGAACGGCGTATCGGCTCCCCCTTACGGTTATACAGCGGTTATAGCGACAGCAACCACGATAACCCGCTGATGGCCTACTGCGAACACTGCTGGCGTGTCTCCCCCCAGGGCGAGCTCACCCAAACCAAATAACCTCTGCTACCATTTTACCGGGCCCGATATATAATGCGCGGCCTGGTAATTGCCCTAGCTGAGAGTGACCAACGTGACAACGCCGACTTTTTCCCATGAATACTGGATGAACCACGCCCTTACCCTGGCACAGCGTGCCTGGCAAGAGGGAGAGGTGCCGGTGGGCGCGGTGCTGGTCCATAACAACCAGGTGATTGGCGAGGGCTGGAACCGCTCGATAGGCAAACACGATCCTACCGCCCATGCGGAAATTATGGCCCTGCGCCAGGGGGGGATGATTTTGCAAAATTACCGCCTGCTGGAGGCCACGCTCTACGTCACCCTCGAGCCTTGTGTGATGTGTGCCGGGGCCATGGTGCACAGCCGCATTGGCACCCTGGTTTTTGGCGCCAGGGATGCGAAAACCGGGGCGGTAGGGTCATTAATGGATGTGCTGAATCACCCGGGGATGAATCACCAGGTTGAGGTTATTGAGGGCGTGATGGCGACCGAGTGTTCGGCGTTATTGAGTGATTTTTTCCGAATGAGACGTAAGGAGAAAAAAGCACTGAAAATAGCGAATCGCGATCCTGGCCCAATAACTCATCAGGGCTGACCACCGGATAGCTATTGGCCAGCTGCCGGTTAGCGCTGGCCCTTTTCTGGCGTTCTTGCAAGTATCCCACCAGGCTCTGGTGGTATTTACGGATGTTCTCCACATAGTCGTAAGCTTCATGCCCTCTGGCATAGCCATAGGTGGTTTTGCTGTACCATTTTTTCTGGCTCAGCAGCGGCAGCCGGGTCTTCACATCGGCCCAGCTATCCGGGTTACCTTTTAGCTTCGCGGTGAGTGCCCGGGCATCGAGCATATGGGCATAGCCAATATTGTAGGCGGTCAGGGCAAACCAGATGCGTTCGCTTTCGGGTACCGTGTCCGGCACTTTGTTGATCATATCCTGCAAATACTGCGCCCCGCCGCGAATACTCTCTTCTGCATCAAGCCGGTCAGCCACGCCCAGGCTTTGGGCGGTGTTGCGGGTTAACATCATCAGCCCGCGGACCCCGGTGGGGGAAGAGGCCTGGGTATCCCAGTGGGATTCCTGGTATGACATCGCCGCCAGCAGGTGCCAGTCAAAATGGGTGGCGTATTTCTCGAACAGCGGTTGCAGCTCCGGTAATACGGTATCAACAGAGCGTAAAAAAGTGCGGGTATCGACATAATCGAACTCCCCGACATGGCCAAGGTATTTCTCTTCCAGCCTGGCGAGGGTGCCACTTTCATTGATGTTGTTGAAAAATCCCAGCAGGGCGGCGCTCAGACTGTCGTCATTATCCCGGCGGCTGAACCAGGTGACGGGCTGCTCATCGGTGACATCAAGGGCTACAGCGATTTGCGGGTGAATGCGCTGAAAGATAGCAATCGCCACGGAATCGGCAATGGTGTAGTCCAGCTCGCCATCAGCCACGTGCTGTAGCAAATGGTTGGCACCGCCCCCGTGCGCAACTTGCCAGCGTAAATCCGGGTATTTGGTTGCCTGCAGGCGGTTGAGCTGGCTGATGACTGACACCCCCGGGGCCACGGATAACTGGCCCGGTGCGATATCTGCCAGTGAGCGGGGGCGCTTATTGCCCACCCGATACACCACCTGTTGAGAGACGGAATAAAACGCCGGGCCCTGGCGATAATGGCGGCTGCGTTCGTGGTTATAGACCAGACCGGCGGCCAGCATATCGGCGTTACCGCTGTCCAGATCATCAAACACCTGGGAGATATTATCCCGTACCGTTACCTTGAGTTTCACCCCCAGCCAGCGGGCAAACTGCTGTGCCAGCTCATAATCCAGGCCGGCAATATCGCCATTGGGTTGCCGGGACCAGGTCAGGGGAGTATTGATGGTACTGATGCGCAGCTCCCCCCGGGACTGTATTGCCGCGATGCGGTTATCGTCCGGGGTCATCCAGGACACCGCAGGCCATAGCGCAAGCGCCAGCAGCACGGCAATGACACCAGTCAGCAGATAATTCGCTTTACGTGTTTTCACTTTGGGTAATCTCTGCCTGGCAACTGTCCTGATTGATAACGAGAGGTACAGGGGGATGGTATCTGTTATTCGCGGGGGCGTATTTCAGAGAAGCGCCAAAATCAGGGGCGCGTTGACGGAACCCGCACATTGCCGACCCGGGGAATAATGGGGGTACTGGCACGAATGGACGGCATTTTGCTTAATTTTGCTACATCTGGCAACTGTTTGCGGAAATGAGTGCACAGATAGCTTAACGTGCCAGAGTGATTTTATTTCTACGCAAACGGTTTCGTCGCGGCGCAGTATTCTCTATAATGGCGCTCGTTTTCCCCCTTGCGCCCCTGTGAGCGTCCCCTGGCGCCCTGAAGACGAGAGATCTGATGATGGAAATTCTGCGTGGTTCGCCCGCTTTGTCTGCTTTCCGTATTAACAAGCTGCTGGCCAGTTTCCAGGCCGCCAATCTTCCGGTAACTGCAATTTACGCTGAATACATGCACTTTGCCGATCTGGCGGGTGCCTTAACACCAGAAGAGTATGCCCGATTACAGCGTTTGCTGAAGTACGGCCCGCACCTGGCGGAACATACGCCTGATGGCCGGCTTATTCTGGTTACCCCCCGTCCGGGTACGATTTCTCCCTGGTCTTCAAAAGCAACGGATATTGCCCATAACTGCGGGCTTAACCAGATTACACGCCTTGAACGCGGCGTGGCCTGGTATGTGGACGCCCCTGAGCTGACCACCGCGCAGTGGCAGCAGGTGAGTGGCATGCTTCATGACCGGATGATGGAGAGCGTATTTAGCGCTCTGTCCCAGGCGGAACAACTGTTCAGCCACCGCGAGCCCGCGCCGGTGCAGGCAGTTGATATCCAGGGGCAGGGCCGACAGGCACTGGTTGACGCGAACCTGCGTCTGGGTCTGGCGCTGGCCGAAGACGAAATTGACTACCTGCTGGCGGCATTTACCTCCCTGGGTCGCAATCCGAACGACATCGAACTCTATATGTTTGCCCAGGCGAACTCTGAGCACTGCCGTCACAAAATTTTTAACGCCGACTGGGTCATCAACGGCGAACAGCAGCCTAAATCGCTGTTTAAAATGATTAAAAACACCTTCGAGAAAACCCCGGACCACGTGCTGTCTGCCTATAAAGACAATGCCGCGGTGATGGAAGGCTCACAGGTAGGGCGCTTTTTTGCTCAGCACGACGGGCAGCGCTATGACTACCATCAGGAAGCCGCCCATATCCTGATGAAGGTGGAAACCCACAACCACCCGACCGCCATTTCCCCGTGGCCGGGGGCCGCTACCGGCTCCGGTGGTGAGATCCGTGATGAAGGCGCCACCGGGCGCGGCGCGAAACCGAAAGCCGGGCTGGTGGGCTTCTCGGTTTCTAACCTGCGCATCCCGGGCTTTGAACAGCCCTGGGAAGAAGATTTTGGCAAACCGGACCGTATTGTTTCCGCCCTGGATATTATGACGGAAGGCCCGCTGGGTGGGGCGGCGTTTAACAACGAATTCGGCCGTCCGGCCCTTAACGGCTATTTCCGGACTTATGAAGAGCGGGTGGACAGCCACAACGGCAGCGAACTGCGCGGCTACCATAAGCCGATTATGCTGGCGGGCGGCATCGGGAATATTCGCGCGGAACACGTTCAGAAAGGCGAGATTTCCGTTGGTGCGAAACTGATTGTGCTGGGTGGGCCGGCAATGAACATTGGCCTCGGGGGCGGCGCCGCGTCCTCAATGGCCTCTGGCCAGTCCGATGCCGATCTGGATTTCGCGTCGGTACAGCGCGATAACCCTGAAATGGAACGCCGTTGCCAGGAAGTGATTGACCGCTGCTGGCAGTTGGGTGATGCCAACCCTATCCTGTTTATTCACGATGTGGGGGCGGGGGGGCTGTCCAACGCCATGCCGGAGCTGGTCAGCGATGGCGGGCGCGGCGGGCGCTTCGAACTGCGCGACATTCTTAGTGATGAGCCGGGAATGAGCCCGCTGGAAGTGTGGTGTAACGAATCCCAGGAGCGTTATGTCCTGGCGGTGGCGCCGGAGCAACTGGCGCTGTTTGATGCGTTATGCCGCCGGGAGCGCGCTCCCTATGCGGTTATCGGTGAAGCCACTGAAGCGCTGCATCTGACCCTGAATGACCAGCACTTTAACAATCAGCCCATCGATATGCCGCTGGATGTGTTACTGGGCAAAACCCCGAAAATGACGCGTAATGTTGAGCGTCTGCAAGCGAAGGGCCAGCCCCTGCACCGGGAGGAGATCTCCCTGGCTGACGCGGTGAACCGCGTGCTGCACCTGCCGGCGGTGGCGGAAAAAACCTTCCTGATAACCATCGGTGACCGTTCGGTAACCGGTATGGTGGCCCGGGACCAGATGGTCGGACCGTGGCAGATCCCGGTCGCGAACTGCGCAGTCACAACGGCCAGCCTCGACAGCTATTATGGTGAGGCCATGGCAATCGGTGAGCGGGCGCCGGTTGCGCTGCTCGACTTTGCTGCCTCTGCCCGCCTGGCGGTGGGAGAGGCGCTGACCAATATTGCCGCGACACAGATTGGCGATATCAAACAGATTAAGTTATCCGCTAACTGGATGGCCGCCGCCGGGCACCCGGGAGAAGATGCGGGCCTGTACGCCGCGGTGAAGGCCGTAGGTGAAGCGTTGTGCCCGCAGCTGGGGCTGACAATCCCGGTGGGTAAAGATTCGATGTCGATGAAAACCCGCTGGCAGCAGGGTGAAGAACAGCGGGAGATGACGTCACCGCTGTCGCTGGTGATTTCCGCCTTTGCCCGGGTGGACGACGTGCGCCGCACCGTGACCCCTGAGCTTTCTACTGCCGATAACGCCTTATTGCTGATTGATCTTGGTAAGGGGCATAACGCCCTTGGGGCGACCGCGCTGGCGCAGGTCTACCGGCAACTGGGTGAGAAACCGGCCGATGTGCGTGATGTCGCGCAGTTAAAAGGTTTCTACGAGGCTATCCAGGCGCTGGTGGCGGCACAGAAACTGCTGGCCTACCACGACCGCTCAGACGGCGGCCTGCTGGTGACCCTGGCAGAAATGGCCTTTACCGGCCATTGCGGCATTGAGGTTGATATTGCCGGGCTGGGTGATGATCATCTGGCGGCGCTGTTTAATGAAGAGCTGGGTGCGGTTATCCAGGTTGCCGGACAGGATCGTGAACAGGTCATGCAGCTGCTTCAGGATCATGGCCTGGGGGATTGCTGCCACTGGCTGGGTAACGCCGTTGCCGGGGATAATTTCACCGTCCGCGCCGGGGAACAGGTGCTGTACCGCGAGCGCCGCAGCACCCTGCGTATCTGGTGGGCAGAAACCACCTGGCAGATGCAGCGCCTGCGGGACAATCCGCAGTGTGCCGATCAGGAGCACGACGCCAAGAAAGATCAGCAGGATCCAGGACTCAATGTGGCGCTGACCTATGACATCAGCGCGGATGTGGCGGCACCGTTTATTGCTACCGGCGCCCGTCCCCGGGTGGCGGTCCTGCGTGAGCAGGGGGTTAACTCCCATGTTGAAATGGCGGCAGCGTTCCACCGTGCCGGGTTTGATGCCATTGACGTTCACATGAGTGATTTACTCTCCGGTGCGCGTGGGCTGGCCGACTTCCAGGCACTGGTCGCCTGTGGCGGCTTCTCCTACGGGGATGTGCTGGGGGCCGGGGAGGGCTGGGCAAAATCCATCCTGTTTAACAACCGGGTGCGTGATGAGTTCGAAACCTTCTTCCATCGCCCGCAGACCCTGGCGCTCGGGGTATGTAATGGCTGCCAGATGATGTCCAACCTGCGGGAGCTGATCCCGGGCAGTGATCTGTGGCCGCGTTTTGTACGCAACACGTCTGACCGTTTTGAAGCGCGCTTCAGCCTGGTCGAGGTGGCGGCCAGCCCGTCTCTGCTGCTGCAGGGGATGGAAGGCTCGCGGATGCCTATCGCCGTCTCCCACGGGGAAGGCCGCGTCGAAGTGCGTGATGCCGCCCATCTGGCGGCGCTGGAGAGCAAGGGGCTGGTGGCGCTGCGCTACGTGGATAATGCTGGCCACGTGACCGAGAACTACCCGGCGAACCCGAACGGTTCACCAAACGGTATTACCGCCGTCACGTCCGAAAATGGCCGGGTTACTATTATGATGCCGCACCCGGAACGCGTGTTCCGTACGGTAAGTAACTCCTGGCATCCGGCGGAGTGGGGTGAGGACAGCCCGTGGATGCGGATTTTCCGTAACGCCCGCAAACAATTGGGCTAAGTTGCCCGCCTGATGAAATAACAAGCACGCTGCGGCGTGCTTTTTTATGCCCGCAGATTGTCTTATATTGGCGACAGGCCTGTTTTGCGGTGTCGTTATTTGGAGACATTTAATTACATGAAATATATGGGATTATTGAATTATTGCCTGAGGTGTCTCTAAATGGCGACAGTGGTGGCGGGCGGGGCGCAGAACGGACTGATATTAATTGTTTAAAAATCAATTGATTAAATAAATATAAAAAGATGGCACGCTACGTGCATTAACCAGTGCAGTGGCTCATTCACCTCCTTATGTCAGCGCCGGAACGCCCGGTTATTGCTACATAAAACACCGAATGACGCACTCAAAGGTGCCTGCCGTCCAGCTTCTGATAACCGGTTTATCAGCCATCGGGCGAAACGTTGAGTAAGGCACCGCCTGATTCCATAATAAAGGCAGCGCAGAGGCGCTGCCTTTATTATTTCTGCTATTATTCCTGCGTTTTCTCTTTCCGGTCACCCGGTTAGCATCATTCTGTCCTACTCACAGAGGCTGTGGTCTTGAAACGCTGGTCGTTATTCCCCCGATCGCTGCGCCAGGTCGTCATGATGGCGTTTATTCTGGTGCTGGCACCGTTACTGGTGCTGGCATGGCAGGCATGGCAAAGCCTTAACTCCCTGAGCGATCAGGCCGCACAGACCAACCGGATGACCCTGGTAGAAGCCCGGCGCAGTGAGGCGATGACCAATGCCGCGCTGGAGATGGAGCGCAGCTATCGGCAGTATTGTGTGCTGGATGATGCTACCCTGGCCAGGGTTTATCAGGATCAGCGCCGCCACTACGCTCAGATGCTGGATGCCCAGGCCGGCGTGCTACCGGATAACCACATCTGGCAGACCCTGCGTGACAACCTGGATAGCCTGGCCGAGGTTAAGTGCGTTAACAGTATCCCGACACCCGCAGCAGCGGCCCAACTGGAGCATTTTGCCGACACCAACGCCCAGATGGTGCAGGCGATGCGGGCAGTGGTTTACTCCCACGGCCAGCAGCTACAGCAGGCCATTGCGGAGCGCGGTCAGTTTTTTGGCTGGCAGGCGCTGGTGTTGTTTCTGATAACCCTTGGGCTGGTGATGCTGTTCACCCGGATGATTATCGGCCCGGTTAAAGCCATTGAGTCCATGATCAACCGGCTGGGGGAAGGGGAGTCCCTTGGCCTGGATATGCATTTTAAAGGCCCCCGTGAGTTGCGCTCCGTGGGCAAGCGTATCATCTGGCTGGGGGAGCGCCTGGCCTGGCTGGAGGCCCAGCGCCACCAGTTTTTGCGCCATATCTCCCATGAGCTGAAAACCCCGCTTGCCAGTATGCGGGAAGGAACAGAACTGCTGGTTGATCAAGTGGTTGGCCCATTAACCCCCGAACAAAAAGAAGTGGTCGATATCCTGGATGAGAGCAGCCGCAACCTGCAAAAGTTGATTGAGCAATTGCTGGACTACAACCGTAAATTAGCCAATGGCGCGGTACAACTGGAGCCGGTAGTATTAGCGCCGCTTACCGACCAGGTTATTGCCGCTCACAGTTTGCCCGCCCGGGCAAAAATGATGCACACCCAGTGTGAACTGGCGCCAGAGCCGTGCCTGGCGGAACCACAATTATTACTTAGCGTGCTGGATAATCTCTATTCCAATGCGGTGCACTATGGCCGTGAATCCGGTACCATCGGCATCCGCAGTCGGGTGACGGGTAATCTGTTACAGATTGAGATTACCAATACGGGAAATCCGATCCCTGATGCTGAAAAAGAGATGATTTTTGAGCCTTTTTTCCAGGGAAGCCAACAACGTAAAGGGGCGGTCAAGGGGAGTGGCTTAGGGCTGAGTATTGCCAGAGACTGTGTGCGCCGCATGCACGGCGAGCTCGCGCTGGTTGATGTCGATGATGCTGATGTCTGCTTCCGGATCCTGCTGCCTGTTTACCTCGGGAATGAAAAAAAATGACACCCATATTTTCTGTTTTGTCGCGCCTGCAACTGGCGTGGCAACGGGTTATCACGGTCGGGGCCACGGTTGCGGTCTCGCTGCTGGTAACCGGCTGTACCTCCGGTGGTGTTCACAGCCTTGTTAATGTGAAAAACGAGACGCCCCAGCCGGAGCGCCAGCTTGATGACTATTTTACCATTGGCTGTACCAATATCTGGCAGCTTGAAGGCCCCGGCGCAGAGGCGAACCCGCTCTATTGGCTACGGGCCATGGACTGCGCACGGGGGCTGTCCCCGGCAGAGGCCCGGGTGATTGCCCATCGTCATGAGAATGACACCTGGCAGGAGGCGTTTCGCCGCGGAATACTGCTGGCGGATGCGCGTATTACGCCCCAGGAGCGTCAGCGCTATATGACAGTGCTGGATGCAACCTCTGCCAGTATCCCTCCCCCTGTGCAATCCCTGTACCGGGTTTGGCTGTCCAGCCAGCAACTGCAAATGAAGCTGGTGGCTGAGCGCGGGCGTTATAATAAGCTGCGCCAGACCACAGATACCGAACTGGAAGGGTTGCACCAGCAACAAACCCATTTACAGGCCCAGCTGGAAACCACCACCCGCAAGCTGCAAAATCTGACCGATGTCGAGCGGCAATTGTCCACCCGTAAGCCTGCGACGAGTTACCCGCCAGACAGCGGCCACAGTGGAAAAGTGTCGGATGCTGACAGCGCTGCCGATAGCATAGCGCCCACTGGCGATAGCCATTCCGTGAAGGAGAAACCATGACCCCTGCAAAATCAGCCCGCCTGTTACTGGTGGACGATGATCCTGGCCTGCTGAAGCTGTTGGGCTTGCGCCTGACGAGCGAAGGCTACCTGGTCACCACGGCCCCCAGCGGCATGGATGCCCTGCGGGTGCTGGGCCGTGAGCAAATTGATCTGGTGATCAGTGATTTGCGGATGGATGAAATGGACGGCATGCAGCTGTTCAGTGAGATCCAGAAACTGCAGCCCGGCCTGCCGGTGATTATTCTCACGGCGCATGGGTCGATTCCTGATGCAGTGGCCGCCACCCAGCAGGGGGTATTTGGCTTCCTGACCAAGCCAGTGGATAAAGACGCGCTGTACAGTGCAATCAATGATGCGCTGGCCCATACGGCAACCGGCGGAGATGAGCAGTGGCACGGCAGTATCGTGACCCGCAGCCCGGTAATGCTGCGCCTGCTGGAACAGGCCCGGCTGGTGGCCCAGTCCGATGTCAGCGTGCTGATCACTGGTGCCAGTGGCTCGGGTAAAGAAGTGCTGGCCCGGGCAATCCACCACGCCAGCCCACGTAACAAAAAACCGTTTGTCGCCATTAACTGCGGCGCACTCCCGGAGCAATTGCTGGAGTCCGAACTGTTTGGCCACGCCCGGGGCGCGTTTACCGGTGCGGTAAGCAGCCGTGAAGGGCTTTTCCAGACCGCCCAGGGGGGGACGCTGTTCCTCGATGAGATAGGCGATATGCCCGCCGCGCTGCAGGTGAAGCTGCTGCGGGTCCTCCAGGAGCGTAAGGTCCGTCCGCTGGGGAGCAATCACGATATTGATATTGATGTGCGGATTATCTCTGCCACCCACCGGGATCTCCCCAAAGCGATGGCGCGTAATGAATTTCGTGAAGATCTTTACTACCGGTTAAACGTTGTCAGCCTGAAACTGCCTGCATTGCAGGAGCGCGCGGAGGATATTCCCCTGCTGGCTAACCATTTACTGCGCCAGACTGCCGACCGCAGTAAGCCATTTGTGCGCAGTTTTTCCACCGACGCGATGAAGCGTCTGATGGCCGCCTCCTGGCCGGGCAATGTGCGCCAACTGGTGAACGTGATTGAGCAGTGCGTGGCGCTGACCTCGGCACCGGTGATTAATGACGCTCTGGTAGAGCAGGCGCTGGAAGGGGAAAACACTGTGTTGCCCACCTTCGCCGAGGCGCGTAACCAGTTTGAGCTTAACTACCTGCGTAAGATCTTACAGATAACCAAAGGTAATGTGACCCAGGCCGCCAGAATGGCGGGGCGAAACCGCACCGAGTTTTACAAGCTGCTGTCGCGCCATGAACTGGATGCCAACGATTTTAAAGAGTAGTTTGTTGCCGCAAAGTTGATCAGAATATGATAATTTGTGCGCCCATAGCTGCGTTCTTCTGCCCGCTGTCAGCCTGAGGGCAGTTTTTAAGGATCCACCATGAAAAAAATTGATGCGATAATTAAGCCCTTCAAATTGGATGATGTGCGTGAGTCGCTGGCGGAAGTCGGCATTACGGGGATGACCGTCACTGAAGTGAAAGGTTTTGGCCGTCAGAAGGGCCACACCGAACTGTACCGCGGTGCGGAGTATATGGTGGATTTTCTGCCGAAAGTGAAAATTGAAATTGTGGTGCCGGATGATATCGTTGACACCTGCGTCGATACTATTATTCGTACAGCCCAGACCGGCAAGATTGGCGACGGTAAAATTTTCGTCTTTGACGTTGCCCGGGTTGTCCGTATACGTACTGGCGAAGAGGACGACGCGGCTATCTAATTCCACCGCGTCGCGCAGTCAGTAATACAGGCGGGAGCACCCCGCCTGTCCGATCATACTATCACATCACTTTATGGGGGCCGAAGCACTCATAATGAACCCGTGCGGCATCGACCCCTGCCGCGGTAAGCTGCCCGGCGACCATCTGCATAAAGGCCATGGGCCCGCACATCCAGAACTGCACCTCCGGGTTGTGTAATTGCTCGCCAAGTACCGCGATATCCATCAATCCCCGGTGGGTAGCGTTAGCCTGTTCATCCGGCTGGCGGTACCAGAGGTGGCTGGTGAAATGCGCCAGGGTTGCTCCCTGAGCGGCGACCTCATCGGCAAAAGCATGGCTGGCTGAATCTTCCGCTGCGTGCAGCCAGTTGACCTGGCCCTGATGCCCACTACTGGCCAGGGTATCCAGCATCGCCAGCATTGGGGTTTGCCCAACCCCTGCTGAGATCAGCGTCACTGGGGTATCCGTGGCAACCTGCATAAAGAAATCCCCTGCCGGGGCCACCAGGTTGACCACATCGCCGGGGTTGGCGTGGTCATGGAGCCAGCTAGAGACCAGGCCGCCATTTTCACGCTTCACGGCAATCCGGTAGCCTTTACCGTCTGGTTTACGGGTCAGGGAATACTGGCGGATTTCCTGCCAGGTAAAACCCGCGGGTTTTAACCAAATCCCGAGGAACTGGCCGGGCTGATAGTCTGCCACGCTGCCGCCATCAACCGGCTCGAACTCGAAGCTAGTAATAACGTTACTGCGCGGGGTTTTGTTCACCAGCCGGAAAGGGCGAGTACCGGTCCAGCCGCCGGTCTTTTCGGCCGTCTGCTGATAAATTTGCCCCTCGCGATTAATAAAAACGTCGGCCAGCACACCATAGGCTTTTCCCCAGGCATCCAGAACCTCCTGGCCCGGGCTGTACAGCTCGTCCAGGGTGGCCAGCAGATGTTTGCCCACAATCTGATACTGCTCTGGTTTGATCTGGAAGCTGGTGTGCTTCTGGGCGATTTTTTCCACCGCCGGCAGTAGCGCAGGCAGGTTATCAATGTTGCTGGCGTAGGCGGCGATGGCGTTGAATAACGCTTCCCGCTGTGCGCCATTACGCTGATTGCTCATATTGAAAATATCTTTCAGCTCAGGGTTATGACGGAACATCCGATCATAAAAATGCGCGGTCAGCTTCGGCCCGGTGGCGGCCAGTAAGGGGAGGGTGGATTTCACGGTTGCGATAGTCTAGGGATCTAACATAGCACTCACCTTTTATATTATCGTAATAATGCATTTAAAATACATCTTATTAATTTAACATTAACCTGTAAATGGTTTTTATTTTTAACATTTGTGGGTTTTACGAGCCCGTGAGGAAACTGCATGATAATCGTGAAAAAATATCGCTGCCTCTGATAGGCAATATGGCGTATAAATTCGCTAATAATAGATAGCCAAACGTTTGCGTAAAAACCTTTGGCAAGAACCTGCTTCCCGGTTTACACTGTGGCCCGCTGAATAATGTCATACTGTTATCCCGCAGGTAACTTACGAGTTGCCGCCACAAATTGATATAAAATCAATATGATGAGCAGTTGTTGTTTTGATTGAATGTCTGTACTGTGCGGGGAATCGGGTAAGACGTTGTACAAATTTACCGTTAGCTGAGTCAGGAGATGCGGATGTTAAAGCGAGAAATGAACATTGCCGATTATGATGCCGAACTGTGGCAGGCCATGGAGCAAGAAAAAGTACGTCAGGAAGAGCATATCGAACTGATCGCCTCCGAAAACTACACCAGCCCGCGCGTTATGCAGGCTCAGGGTTCTCAGCTGACAAACAAATATGCTGAAGGTTATCCGGGTAAGCGTTATTACGGCGGTTGCGAGTATGTGGATATCGTTGAGCAACTGGCTATCGACCGCGCGAAAGCACTGTTTGGTGCCGACTACGCTAACGTTCAGCCGCACTCAGGCTCCCAGGCTAACTTCGCGGTATACACCGCGCTGCTGGAGCCGGGCGACACGGTACTGGGGATGAACCTGGCCCACGGTGGCCACCTGACGCACGGTTCCCCGGTTAACTTCTCCGGTAAACTGTACAATATCGTTCCTTACGGCATTGATGCTTCTGGTCATATCGATTACGCCGACCTGGAAAAACAGGCGCAAACCCATAAACCTAAAATGATCATCGGCGGCTTCTCTGCTTATTCCGGTGTGGTTGACTGGGCAAAAATGCGTGAAATTGCCGACAGCATTGGCGCTTACCTGTTTGTCGATATGGCGCACGTGGCCGGCCTGGTTGCGGCAGGTGTGTACCCGAACCCGGTACCGCACGCACACGTCGTGACCACCACCACCCACAAAACGCTGGCGGGCCCGCGTGGCGGCCTGATCCTGGCCAAAGGTGGCAGCGAAGAGCTGTATAAAAAACTGAATTCTGCTGTGTTCCCGGGGGGCCAGGGTGGCCCGCTGATGCACGTAATTGCCGGTAAAGCGGTCGCGCTGAAAGAAGCAATGGAACCCGCGTTCACCGTCTATCAGCAGCAGGTTGCTAAGAATGCGAAAGCCATGGTTGAGGTGTTCCTGAGCCGCGGTTATAACGTGGTTTCTGGCGGTACTGATAACCATCTGTTCCTGCTGGATCTGGTGGATAAAAATCTGACCGGTAAAGAAGCCGATGCCGCTCTGGGCCGGGCTAACATCACGGTAAACAAAAACAGCGTACCGAATGATCCGAAGAGCCCGTTTGTGACCTCCGGTATCCGCGTGGGTACCCCGGCAGTGACCCGCCGCGGTTTCAAAGAAGCACAAGTGCAGCAGCTGGCTGGCTGGATGTGTGACGTGCTGGACAACATCAATGATGAAGCCACTATTGAACGCATTAAAGGCAACGTGCTGGATATCTGCGCCCGTTACCCGGTTTATGCATAAGCGCTAAGCCACATGGCGGCTGCGGCCGCATGATGTGACGCACCATACCTGAAACCGCCACGGCGTGCCGCGGCGGTTTTTTTATATCCCCGTTTTGGCCTGTACGACCCCCAAACTGCCGCGGGGGAGCCTTACAATTTAGCCATTTTGTCATCCTTATCTGTCACTGCAAAAAGGTGACTGACGGCCCGAAGGGCCACCATTCTGATAGGCATCCCTTAGCACTGATAATAATATGAGTCTCGTTAGATTTATTTCTAGTTTTAGATTTTATCTTGCTACTTTTTGCCTTGTGAGCTGGAAGCTATTTTATGGAGTAAAACCACCATAAATTATGTTTTATATAGGATAAGGTTATGAGAGAAAAATGGACGGTATCTATCTTATCAGAGAATTCATATATCCTCGATTCACTTGAGAATATATTCTCTGAGGCAGCTTCTTTTCAGGTTTTAAACATTACTAATTCTGGTGATGTGTTAATGAAGTGTCTTTTGTTACGCCAGCCAGATATTATTATTGCGGATTTTTCTGTTAATACGATTGATCGCAATCTGACCGGGTTTACTAACTTAACTATTTTGCGTAAAAAATACCCGGATGTGAAAGTTATTGTGCTCACATCTTTAAAAAATGCCGGTATTTTTAAAATGCTACTTGAGCATGGCGCAATGGCGGTAATCAGTAAAAACGATCCGGTAAAAGAGGCGGAGAAAGCCTGCTTTACGATAATGGAGCAAAAGCGCGTATATTTATCCCCGGGGATTCAGACCATCCTCGACAACAGCGATAACCATCCGAAGTCCAGTATGCTCACAGCCAAGGAGCTGGAAGTGGTACGGTTATTTGCGTCTGGCTACACCCTGTCGCAAATTGCCGATCGCCAGAACCGGACGATCAGTACCGTTTCAACACAAAAGTGGAGCGCTATGCGCCGGCTGGGGATCACAACTAATAGCGAGCTTATTCGCTATGCGTTCTCTCAGGGGATTATTGTTTAACTGCGGACCGTCGCCGGGGGAATGTCATTCCTGATGAGGTAATAGCATCTCCTGGCCCAGAGTCTGTTTAATTGATATTGTGCCGGTGGGCGAAGTTAATCAATTCGATGGTTTGATTCAGCGCCAGTTTCTGCAACAGGCGGCTTTTATAGGTGCTAACCGTTTTGGTGCTGACGTGCATATGGCCAGCGATATCAACCAGGCGCATTCCTCTGGCCAGATAGGTTAATACCTGGAACTCTCTGCCGGACAGCATGGCGATAAGGTGTTCTTCGGGGCTATCTTCGTGGCTGTCTGTGCTGAACGGGAAATAAGCATAATCCCGGAGCAGGGCTTTGACGGCATCAGTCAGTTGTTCCAGGTGATTACGCTTACTTAAGAAGCCATTGGCACCGGCCTGGCGGCAGCGGCTAATATAATGTCTGGCATCCCGGGAGCTGAACACCAGTACCCGTCCGGTATACCCCTGGTGGCGGAGTCGCTCAGTTAAATCAATCCCGTTAAGGGAATGAATATCGATATCGACGATCACGACATCGGGCTGTTGCTGACGAATCGCCAGCAGTCCCTGCATGCCATCATCGCCTTCGGCAATAATTTGGTGTCCTTCATCATCCAGCAGTTTTCTGATAGCAAACCGGGCGACAGGGTGGTCATCCAGTATCATAACAGTGGCCATAATTCTTTCACTCTACATAGTCTGGGACGCTTGTGTCGGGAATAATTTATTATTGTCTATTCCTGTTATCGTAAGTTGTATATCAAGACTGCGCGTTATCGCCGGGGATATACCCACCCGGGCGCTAGTGCATCCTCGCGTTTTCTGACGAATTATGACTACTGAAGTCTTATTTATTTTTATATTGTCTTCTCATCTCCTCTCATAGGCATTGATAAGCTAATGGCCTTAGCCATTTGCTCATGGCGGGTAGCGGCTATTGTTGAACCACTGCTGTCACAACATAGTGATCGGCCTGGCGCCACCGGGCCGGCATCGTGGGGGGGATTGTGTCAGATATGGCGAAATGTCGCGCCCTGATCCTTACTTAAGCAGGGAGCCGCCCTACGGAACCTGGAAAGCGATTATAATAACGCTATGCAATGCGGGTCTGCGCCACGCGGTTGTGGTATTGCAGCGCGGCACAATGCGGGAGCCATCGCCCGGCTGAAGAAAAAAGGAAGGGTAAATGAAAGTGAGTCTACGCATTGTGCAGGGGATGGTCGCCAGCCTTGTGATGCAGGCTATTGCGCTACCGGCCGGGGCGGTACTGAAGCCCGAGCCGTTTAACCCGATCATGGCCAGCTTCTCTAATGAGCTGGAGTTTGATGCATTGCGCGGGCGGGTCAAAAGTTTTGAGCAGGCGCTGTATGATAACAGCGACACGCCGGTGATGTACGCCAAAGGGGAGTTCGACCGCCAGGGCTGCCTGATGAGCTATGAAAAGATTGATGGGGTGAATAACGGGAAAATTAAGTTAACCCGTAATACGGCGGACAATACCCTGATCTCTGCTTATGATCCGCAGCGGGTTATTCACCTTAATGATCGCTGTGAGGTGACCAGCACCGATGATGATGCCGGAACGGTAAAAGATTATATTTATGATCAGCACGGTTTCCTGGTGAAGGTGAAAGGCCATAAAGATGCCTGGGTCTATAAAGAATATTTTTATACCCCGGAAGGTATGCCGAAGAGTGTTGTCTATTATGGTGATGAAAAAGATTTTTTGATTATTACCGAGCCGAAAAAAACGCTCAATGAACGATGGGATTTTATTACTGAAGGGCTTAATGACGGCAAGCCCGTTTTTCAGTCGGTAAAAAAATGCGTTTATGATGAACGCTATAATCCTACTGTTTGCTACCTGATTACCGCTGAGCTGGATAATGGTATCCAGACAAAACGCGTGGAGCAAATCCACTATATAGTAAAATATTATTAAACAGTTATCGTGGGAAATATCCCGGCGGGTGGCTGTTTATTTCCCATAAACCGGGATAACCCCCGCGAGTTAAGGGATATCGGCGGCAAATTTAGCTAATACCGTGCAAGATGAAGTGATAATATCCAGGCCACCTGGCAAACGTTATCGTTATACCGCCAGCTTCCGGGGCAACTCGGTAGGGCTGGCTAATGAGGGAAGCATGGTATTGCAGTCTACGCGCTGGCTGGCGTTAAGTTATTTCACCTATTTTTTTAGTTACGGCATTTTCCTTCCTTTCTGGAGCGTTTGGCTGGCGGGTAATGGTCTACCGCCACAAACCATTGGCCTGCTATTAGGGGCCGGGCTGGTGGCTCGTTTCCTGGGCAGCCTATTACTGGCGCCACGCGTTACAGATCCCTCACGTCTTATCCTGGCCCTGCGTTTACTGGCGCTGCTGACCTTATTGTTTGCGGCGGCGTTCTGGGTTGGCCACTCGGCGGCATGGCTACTGGCGGCCATGGTGGGGTTCAACCTGTTTTTCTCCCCGCTGGTACCGTTAACCGATGCGCTGGCGGGAACATGGCAACGGCAAATCACCATGGACTACGGGCGTGTACGGCTGTGGGGCTCCCTGGCATTTGTTATCTCATCTGCGCTGACCGGGAAACTGGTGACCCTGTTCGGTTATCAGTCGGTGCTGATTATCCTTACCCTTGGGGTTGCCTCTATGTTGCTGGGTATGCTGCTACGCCCGTCGGTCATGCCTGCCGGGGATATTCATCACCGGGAAGGGGCCGGATGGCCCGCGTGGCGTAAGCTACTGGTGACCCACTGGCGCTTTCTGGGCTGTGTGTCGCTGCTACAGGGCGCCCACGCGGCGTATTATGGCTTCAGCGCTATTTACTGGCAGGGGGCCGGTTATCCGGCATCGACCGTCGGGTATTTATGGTCCCTCGGGGTGGTGGCGGAGATTGTGATTTTTGCCCTGAGCAATAAAATTTTTCGCCGCTGGTCCGCCCGTGATCTGCTGCTGCTATCCGCAATCTGTGGTGTGGTGCGCTGGGGGTTAATGGGCTGGACCACGGCGCTCCCCTGGTTGATTGTTATTCAGATCCTGCACTGTGGCACCTTTACCGTCTGCCATCTGGCGGCGATGCGTTATATCTCGGCCCGCCACGGCAGTGAAATTATCCGTTTGCAATCGGTCTATTCGGCGGTGGCCATGGGGGGCAGTATTGCATTAATGACCATGGTATGCGGCTATTTGTATCAGCACCTTGGCCACGGCTTGTTTACGGTCATGGCGCTGGTAGCGCTGCCCGCCCTGTTGCTGCGCCCGGCAGCCCGGGCGGCACATTAGCTTTCCAGAATGGTGCGGATACAGCGCTGCTGATGCTCTGCCAGCGGCAGGGTGGCGTGAATCAATGGCGGGGCGAACAGCAGAGGGAGGCTGGTGGGGTAAGGAGTGACAATCAGTGCCGCCTCCCTGGGGGCGCCTTCATGCTGAAAGGTGTGCAGGGTCAGGTATTTGATATTGAGCGGCAGCAGGGTCAGCTCGCGGATCTGCTGCTCCAGCGCCTGCTCCAGCTGAGTATTGTTGCCGGTTAACATCACAACCTGTTTTTCATGAAGGTCTTTTTCATGCATCAGCCAGGCGCCAAAAATAACCGCGATAAGCCCCAGTTCGCTGTCGGGAAAGGTCACCCCATAGCATTGCTCAAAGGGCTGTATCGCCTCACGGGTGGTGCGTATCAGGCGCGGGTAGAGCCGCTGGATATCGTCCAGTAATGGATTATCGATACCAATATCAAATTGCCGGCGGTGCAGGGCCTGGCTAAGGTGAATATATAATTGCCATTCCAGGCCCTGCTCATTGCTGAATGCCATGGCCGAAAGCTGGCGGAAATGGGCGATCAGCTGTTGTACTGACTGGCTAAGGCGCCGGGACTGCGGTTGCGGATCTCGCTGGGGGTCCGGCGTGTGCAGCAGCATTAACAGCACAGTTAAGAACAGATGCTCTTCGTTTTCATATTGGGGCGCCAGAGCGCGACGCCGCCAGTGGCGCACAATCTCTGCCGCCGCGCTAAACTCCTCGTGTGACTGGGCCCAGGCTTGCTGGCTGTGGGTGAACGCGGGCACCAGGCCAGATTGATGTTGCAGCAGGCAATATTGCAAATAGAGGGCCAGAAACTGGCTGTCCCGCTGGTCGAACTGGCGCACCAGACGCCGTGAACAGAGGTTGATCAGGGCGCGTAAATTGGTATCGTCATAGAGTACTTTGGCCACCCGCTGGCGTTTCAGCGCGCTTTTAAGCGCCGGGATAAACTGCTGGCTGACAAAGTGCGGGCACAGGCGAATAGCCCGGCGCAGCCAGTGAAACAGGCATAAGCGGTTATCCAGTGGGCACCCTTCAAGCCGATAACTGCCATCCTGTTGGGTGATGAGGTTGAGCCGGTGAACACGCTGGACTTCTTGCGCGGTTTGCGCAATATCTTGTCTGGCAATATCGTCGTCAACGCCGTTTACCCGCCCGATGACTTCTGGTGTTACTGTTTGCCCCGGCAGATAGAGCAGTAATAACAGGTGGCAGCGTCGTTGCGGGCTGGAAAGCGCAGATGGTGGAGGGCAGAGTAAAGTCATCATCTGGTATCCCGTTAAGGTTTTAGCTAAAGAATAGCCAATACATTCTGCTGTGTTTGTTGCGTTGGCCGCTTTAATTACGTAATTTCGGCTGGCTCACACAATTATCATCATGAGGAAAGGATGCTGAAAATGGTGCCCAGAGGCTGGTTGTGGATAGCGGGAATGACGGCGCTGGGCAGTGCTGCGGCCAGCGCCCATCCCCACAGTTTTATTGATATCAAAGCCCAGCCGGTAGTGGAAAATGACCAACTCACCGGGCTGTCAATGGACTGGACGATGGATGAAATGACCTCGGCAGATCTTTTGTATGATGCCGGGGATGCCCCCCGGGGGCGGAAGTCTGGAAAAAGCTGGCCGCCGAGGTGATGGCTAATGTTATTGTCCAGCACTACTTTACCGAGTTCTGGCACGGGAAGGATAAAGTGAAGTTTAGCACCGTGCCGCCGCGTTATAGCCTGACGCGCAACGGCCATCAGGCGGTGCTCAGTTTTGTTTTGCCGCTGGCTCATCCCCAGCCCCTGGCGGGGCAGCGCTACCGGTTTTCGACTTTTGATCCCACCTATTTTGTGGATATGCGCTATCAACACGACAGCGATCTCCAGTTACCCCCGGTGCTACAGTCGCGTTGTAAAGTGACGCTGGTTACGCCGGAGCCCTCAGAAGCAACCCAGGCTTTTGCGCTGGCGCTGGATAAAGCCGATGCGCCGCCAGAGGATATGGAGCTTGGTAAACAGTTTGCCCAGCAGGTGGCGCTACAATGTCAGTGATTATCCCTCCCGCCCGGCGTGGGCAACAGCGCCACTGGCTGGCATTCTGGCCCCTGGCCGGGGCCTTGGTTCTGATGGCGGGCGGTGGCCTGCTTCTGTGGTATTACTGGCCGGTGGTTCTGCTTGAGAGCGCGACATGGCAGCGTTCGATTAACCTTCAGCTCAGCCAGTTGCTGCGCGATGTAGCGGCGGAGCCGCTGGTGGCCGGTGGGCCATTGCTGCTGTTCAGTTTTGTGTATGGTGTCCTCCATGCGTTGGGGCCGGGCCATGGTAAAGTGGTTATCACCACCTGGCTGGCGACACATCCTGCGCGGCTGGGGGAGAGCCTGCGGCTGACGTTTGCGGCATCTCTGTTACAGGGGCTGGTGGCCATTGGCCTGGTGACCCTGGTGTTAACCTTATTACAGTTACCCGCCCGGCAGTTACACCTCAGCGGCTACTGGCTGGAGAAGGGCAGTTATCTGCTGGTTGGCGTGCTGGGTGCGATGCTGTGCTGGCGGGCGCTGCGGCGCTTACGTCTGTTGTTGCGCCGCTCGCCGCGTTTTCGACGTTTCACGCTCACCCAGCCCCATGTCCATAGCGCAACCTGTGGCTGCGGGCATCATCATGTGCCCGCGGCGGATGCCCTGGACAGCGCCACGGACTGGCGCAGCAAGGCGATGCTGGTGGCGGCAATGGGGATGCGGCCATGTTCTGGCGCGATCATGGTGCTGCTGTTCAGCAAAGTGATAGGGATTTTCAGTTGGGGAATGGCGGCCGCACTGGCAATGTCTGCCGGCACCTCGCTGACCATTTCAGGTTTTGCGGTGCTGGTACACAGTTTCCGCTGGGCGGCTCAGCGCCTGGCAAACCAGCATACGCCGCCGCTGTGGCGCCAGGTCATGTGGCCTGCACTGGCGATGGCCGGGGGAATGGTGCTGATGGTGGCGGCATTTATCATGTGGCAGGGGGCGATGATGCCGGCGCGCGGGTTGCGGCCTTTTTAAGCAAAAAAAAGTGGGGCATAGCAGCCCCACTTTCTGATAGCGATATCGCCAGGTAATTAGCGTTTTAACGCTTCGCTCAGCTCTTCGCGCATGCTGGAGAGCATGGCTTTAACAACGCGCGGGTTACCGGCAACGATATTGCCGTTCAGCATATGGCCGTGGCCACCGACGAAGTCACAGACCAGTGCCCCTGCTTCACGGGCAATCAGCTCGCCAGCCGCGAAGTCCCACGGACGCAGGCCGATTTCGAAGTAGCCGTCAACGCGGCCAGCGGCGACGTAGCACAGATCCAGAGCAGCAGAACCGGTGCGGCGGAAGTCCGCGCACTGGGTAAACAGTTTGCCGAGGATATTCATATAGGCGGTGGCGTGCTGTTTGGCTTTAAACGGGAAGCCGGTGGCCAGAATAGTGCCATCCAGATCGCGCGCATTGCTGCCGCGCAGGCGATAACCATTCAACTGAGCACCCTGGCCACGGGTTGCCGTGAACAGTTCGTTACGCATTGGATCATATACCACCGCAACTTCAGTACGGCCTTTGATGCGTACGGCGATAGAGACGCAGAAGTGAGGTAAACGTTTTACGAAGTTGGTGGTGCCATCCAGGGGATCGATAACCCATTGAACATCGCTGTCTTCACCGGGCAGTTCGCCGGCTTCTTCGCTGATGATGCTGTGCTGAGGATAAGATTTGCGGATCACATCAATAATGGCGCGTTCTGCTTCTTTATCGACGTTGGTAACGAAATCGTTGGTGCCTTTCTGGCTGGTTTCTACGGCGTCCGGCGTTTCGTAGTTTTTAGCAATAATATTACCGGCCTTGCGCGCAGCGCGCACTGCGATGTTCAGCATCGGATGCATGGGTTACTCTCACTGGATGTTAAAGAACGGGGGAAATCGGCGCGGAGTATATCAGAGCGTTCGGACTCTGTCTTGGGAATATGGTATCATCGGGCAATATTATTCCTGTCGTCGTAGTGAGCTATGCTAGAAAATATTCGCATTGTGCTGGTAGAAACCTCCCATACCGGCAATATGGGCTCTGTGGCCCGCGCCATGAAAACCATGGGGTTAACTAACCTGTGGCTGGTTAATCCGCTGGTGAAGCCAGACTCTCAGGCCATCGCCCTGGCCGCCGGTGCCAGTGACGTCATCGGTAACGCGCAGATTGTCGATACTCTTGATGAAGCGATTTCCGGATGCAGCCTGGTGGTGGGTACCAGCGCACGCTCCCGTACCTTGCCCTGGCCAATGCTTGATCCCCGTGAATGCGGGCTGAAAAGCGTTGCTGAAGGGGCTAATGCCCCGGTAGCGCTGGTCTTTGGCCGTGAGCGTGTCGGGCTGACCAACGACGAATTGCAAAAATGCCATTACCACGTGGCCATTGCCGCAAACCCGGAATACAGCTCCCTGAACCTGGCCATGGCGGTGCAGGTTATTACTTATGAAGTGCGCATGGCGTGGCTGGCGGCTCAAGAGCAGGGCAGTGCGGCGAACATCGCCGTACATAAAGAAGAAGGCCTGCATTATCCGCTGGTGGATGACCTTGAGCGTTTTTATGGTCACCTGGAGCAGGTATTGCTTGGCACCGGTTTTATGCGCCCGGGTAACCCAGGCCAGGTGATGAGTAAATTACGCCGCCTGTTTACCCGCGCCCGCCCGGAAAGCGCAGAGCTGAACATCCTGCGCGGCATCCTCGCTTCTATTGAAAATCGGGAACAGCACGATACGAAAAAATAGTTGAGTAAAATGCCGGGTTAAATAGTTGACCATTTTACTCAGGAATGTCAGACTTGCGGCTGCTATGTGAATGATATGCAATCCCGAGCACTCACGTGGCGGCCGTTGCCGCTATTGTCCGGAACCATGACAACAAGTTACCTGCACTTATTCTGGCGGCGCCAGGCGTTAGCCAGAGTCAACGGGACAACATAATAAACCCCCGGCACGAGGGGCTATTAGAGGTTAAGTAAGACATGAGACTGACATCAAAAGGGCGCTACGCCGTAACCGCAATGCTGGACGTTGCCCTGAACTCCGAAGCAGGTCCGGTACCGCTGGCGGATATTTCTGAACGCCAGGGGATTTCTCTTTCCTATCTCGAACAGCTGTTTTCTCGTCTGCGCAAAAATGGTCTGGTGGCCAGTGTGCGTGGTCCAGGCGGCGGGTATTTACTGGGCAAAGATGCCGGTGATATCGCCGTTGGGGAAGTTATCAGCGCTGTTGATGAATCTGTTGATGCAACCCGCTGTCAGGGTAAAGGCGGATGTCAGGGCGGCGACAAGTGCCTGACTCACGCCTTATGGCGTGATCTGAGCGATCGCCTGACCGGGTTCCTGAACAATATTACTCTGGGTGAACTGGTGAATAACCAGGAAGTGCTGGACGTTTCCGATCGTCAGCATGCGGATCCCCAGCGCACCCCGCGCGCACAGGACGCGATTAACGTTAAACTGCGCGCGTAAAATAACAATACCTCTTCACCCTTCGGCCGCAGGAGGCTGCGTTATGCCTCCTGCCGGACCCCATAACAGAAGAAGAGGATACATTTTCAGGATCAGGCGGGGAGATAACATCCCTGAACGCTTCGGCGTGTATTTGCCATCCGCCTGGTTCCGCAGCATTGAGTGATGTACGGAGCTTAAAGAGCAATGAAATTACCGATTTACTTAGATTACTCAGCAACGACCCCGGTCGATCCGCGCGTAGCTGAGAAAATGATGCAGTGCTTAACTATGGATGGGACATTCGGTAACCCCGCATCCCGTTCACACCGTTACGGCTGGCAGGCTGAAGAGGCGGTTGATATCGCCCGTAATCAGATTGCTGAGCTGGTTGGCGCCGATCCGCGTGAAATCGTGTTTACCTCCGGTGCTACGGAATCCGACAACCTGGCTATCAAAGGTGCGGCTAACTTCTACCAGAAGAAGGGCAAGCACATCATCACCAGCAAAACTGAACATAAAGCGGTACTGGATACTTGCCGTCAGCTGGAGCGCGAAGGCTTTGAGGTTACCTACCTGGCCCCGCAGCATAATGGCCTGATCGATCTGCAGGTGCTGGAAGCCGCCATGCGTGATGACACCATCCTAGTCTCTATCATGCACGTCAACAATGAAATCGGTATCGTGCAGGATATCGCCGCCATCGGTGAAATGTGCCGGGCGCGCGGGATTGTGTACCATGTCGATGCCACCCAGAGCGTGGGCAAACTGCCTATCGATCTGAGCACCCTGAAAGTGGATCTGATGTCTTTCTCTGGCCATAAAATTTATGGTCCGAAAGGGATCGGTGCCCTGTACGTGCGCCGCAAACCGCGTATCCGCATCGAAGCACAGATGCACGGCGGTGGTCATGAGCGCGGTATGCGTTCTGGTACCCTCCCGGTGCACCAGATTGTCGGCATGGGTGAAGCCTACCGCATTGCCAAAGAAGAAATGTCTACCGAGATGGCGCGCCTGGCTGCCCTGCGTGACCGTCTGTGGAACGGCGTGAAAGATATCGAAGAAGTGTATCTCAACGGTGATCTGGAACACGGCGCACCGAATATCCTCAACGTCAGCTTCAACTACGTTGAAGGTGAGTCCCTGATCATGGCACTGAAAGATCTGGCGGTGTCTTCCGGGTCTGCCTGTACTTCTGCCAGCCTTGAGCCGTCTTACGTGCTGCGCGCGCTGGGCCTGAATGACGAACTGGCTCACAGCTCTATCCGTTTCTCTTTAGGTCGTTTTACTACCGAAGCAGAAATTGACTATGCCATCGACCTGGTACGCAAATCCATTGGACGTCTGCGTGAGCTTTCTCCGCTGTGGGAAATGTTCAAACAGGGCGTGGATCTGAACTCCATCGAATGGGCACATCATTAATCGGTAAGGCAATAAGGAGAATTCACCATGGCATATAGCGAAAAAGTCATCGATCACTACGAGAACCCGCGTAACGTTGGTTCTTTCGACAACAGCGACCAGAACGTCGGTAGCGGCATGGTCGGTGCACCGGCCTGCGGCGACGTGATGAAGTTGCAGATTAAAGTCAACAATGAAGGTATCATTGAAGACGCCCGCTTCAAAACCTATGGCTGTGGCTCTGCCATTGCCTCCAGCTCCCTGGTGACCGAATGGGTTAAAGGGAAGTCGCTGGACGAAGCGCAAGCGATTAAAAATACCGATATCGCGGAAGAGCTGGAATTACCACCGGTAAAAATCCACTGCTCAATTCTGGCAGAAGATGCCATTAAAGCCGCCATTGCGGACTATAAAAGCAAACGTGAAGCGAAATAATTATTGAGGTTGTTGTATGTCGATTACCCTTAGCGACAGTGCTGCCGCGCGTGTAAGTACCTTCCTGGAAAACCGGGGTAAAGGTTTTGGTCTGCGCCTTGGTGTGCGTACATCCGGGTGTTCCGGTATGGCGTACGTGCTGGAGTTTGTTGACGAGCCTGCTGCTGATGACACGGTCTTCGAAGATAAAGGCGTCAAAGTGGTTATCGACGGCAAAAGCCTGCGCTTCCTGGACGGCACTCAGCTGGACTTCGTAAAAGAAGGCCTTAACGAAGGGTTTAAATTTACCAACCCTAACGTAAAAGATGAGTGCGGCTGCGGCGAAAGCTTCAACGTCTAATGCTGTCCGTATAAAAACCCCACCGGCCACGTGTCCGCGTGGGGTTTTCCTTTATATTTGCTAACCACGGGACTGTTATGGATTACTTCACCCTCTTTGGGCTGCCGGAGAGCTACCAGCTTGACGCCAACCAACTTGCGGCCCGTTATCAGGACCTGCAGCGCCAGTTCCATCCGGATAAATACGCCAACCGCCCGCAGGCTGAGCAACTGGCCGCGGTACAACAATCTGCCACCATCAATCAGGGCTGGCAAACGCTGCGCCATCCGCTTTCCCGGGCCGAATATCTGCTGTCATTACACGGCTTTGACTTGTCTTCTGAACAGCACACTGTACGCGACACGGCCTTTTTGATGGAACAGCTGGAATTACGCGAAGAGCTGGATGATATTGAACAGCAGCGCGATGAATCGCGCCTGGCGTCATTCTCCGGGCGTGTTGACGGCATGCTGGCATCCCGCAGCCAGACGATGGTGAGTGAGCTGGACGCCCAGCAGTGGGAACAGGCCGCCGACACGGTACGTAAATTACGTTTTCTCGATAAACTGCGCAGTCAAATAGAACAACTCGAAGAAAAACTGCTCGATTTTTGATTCTGGAAGCAAACCATGGCCTTATTACAAATTAGCGAACCGGGCCTCAGCGCGGCGCCGCACCAGCGTAAGCTGGCTGCGGGTATCGATCTGGGTACCACCAACTCTCTGGTGGCCACTGTCCGCAGCGGCAAAGCCGAAACCCTGGCGGACCATGAGGGGCGTCACCTGCTGCCCTCGGTCGTGAACTACCATGCTGATGGCCGGATAACCGGCTGGGAAGCGCGTGCTTTAGCCGCTGGCGATCCGGCGAATACCATCAGCTCCGTAAAACGCCTGATGGGCCGCTCCCTGGCCGATATCCAGGCCCGTTATCCACACTTACCTTACCAATTCCAGGCCAGTGAAAATGGCCTGCCGATGATCAACACCCCCGCCGGTGTGCTCAACCCGGTGCGCATTTCCGCCGATATTTTGCAAACGCTGGCCGGTCGCGCCCGGGAGAGTCTGGGCGGCGAGCTGGACGGTGTGGTGATTACCGTCCCGGCCTATTTTGATGATGCCCAGCGTCAGGGGACCAAAGACGCCGCTCGTCTGGCGGGCCTGCACGTTTTGCGCCTGCTTAACGAACCCACCGCCGCGGCCATTGCTTACGGGCTGGACTCTGGCCAGGAAGGAGTTATTGCGGTTTACGATCTTGGCGGGGGCACGTTTGATATTTCGGTGCTGCGCCTGAGCCGGGGTATTTTTGAAGTGCTGGCCACCGGCGGGGACTCTGCCCTTGGCGGGGATGATTTCGACCATCTTCTGGCGGAGTGGATCCGCGAGCAGGCCGGGATCAGCGATCGCGACGACAATCGCCTGCAGCGCCAGTTACTGGACACCGCCATCGCCACCAAAATCGCCCTTAGCGACAGCGATGAAGCGGCAATTAACGTTGCGGGCTGGCAGGGAACCGTCACCCGTGACCAGTTTACGACGCTGATTGCACCACTGGTCAAACGCACACTGCTGTCTTGCCGCCGGGCCCTGAAAGATGCCGGCGTGGATGCCAGCGAGGTGCTGGAAGTAGTGATGGTGGGCGGCTCTACCCGGGTGCCGGTGGTGCGCGAACGGGTGGGGGAATTTTTTGGCCGCACCCCGCTGACCTCCATCGACCCGGACAAAGTCGTGGCCATTGGCGCGGCTGTTCAGGCGGATATTCTGGTGGGCAACAAACCGGACAGCGAAATGCTGCTGCTGGATGTGCTGCCGCTATCCCTGGGGCTGGAAACCATGGGTGGCCTGGTTGAGAAGGTTATCCCGCGTAATACCACCATTCCGGTGGCCCGCGCCCAGGACTTTACCACCTTTAAAGACGGCCAGACCGCGATGGCCATCCACGTGATGCAGGGTGAGCGCGAACTGGTGCAGGATTGCCGTTCCCTGGCACGCTTTGTATTGCGCGGCATTCCACCGATGCCTGCCGGCGGAGCGCATATTCGGGTAACCTTCCAGGTGGATGCTGATGGTTTACTGAGTGTCAGCGCCATGGAGAAATCCTCCGGCGTGGAGGCGTCTATTCAGGTGAAACCGTCTTACGGTCTTACCGAAGGGGAGATCGCCGCGATGATCCAGGCGTCGATGACCTTTGCGGACGACGACGTTCAGGCCCGGATGTTAGCGGAGCAGCAGGTTGAGGCTGCCCGGGTAATGGAAAGCCTGGAAAATGCCCTCGCCATCGATGGCGGGCTGCTGAGCGCCGAAGAGCGGGCGGCCGTAGACACCGTGATGCTTGAGCTGCGCGCGGTAATGCACGGTAGTGATATCGAATCTATTAAGCAAGCCATTAAAAACGTAGACAAACAAACCCAGGAATTTGCCGCACGCCGCATGGATAACTCAATCCGTCAGGCGCTGAAAGGGCAATCTGTGGACGAGGTTTAATTTATTATGCCTAAGATTGTATTTTTGCCTCATCAGGGCCTGTGCCCGGATGGTGCTGTTCTGGAAGCTGAGACTGGCGAAACGATCCTCGATGTTGCCTTGCGCAACGGTATTGAAATCGAACACGCCTGTGAAAAATCCTGTGCCTGCACCACATGCCACTGCATCGTCCGTGAGGGGTTTGACTCCCTGGCGGAAAGCAGCGAAGACGAAGACGACATGCTGGATAAGGCCTGGGGCCTGGAGCCGGACAGCCGTTTAAGCTGTCAGGCCAAAGTCGCCGATGAGGATCTGGTGGTTGAGATCCCGCGTTACACCATTAACCACGCGCGGGAGCATTAAGCCGCGCGCGTCAATGCGGAGGAATCATGGGACTAAAATGGACCGACAGCCGCGACATCGGCGAAGCGCTTTACGATGCGTACCCGGATACCGATCCAAAATCAGTACGCTTCACAGATATGCACCAGTGGATCTGTGAACTGGAAGAATTTGACGACGATCCGAACGCCTCTAACGAGAAAATTCTTGAAGCCATTCTTCTGGTATGGCTTGATGAAGCTGACTAACGGAAAAGGCTGCCTGCGGGCAGCCTTTTTGTCTCATCTGTCACGGTGACGATAAGGAAACAACAATGACAACCGACGCGATGAAAATTACCCTCAGCACCGAGCCTGCCGATGCCCGCTGGGGAGAGAAAGCGATTTACAGCATTAATAATGACGGTGTGACCCTGCACCTGACCGGCAACGATGACCTGGGGCTTATCCAGCGCGCCGGGCGTAAGCTGGATGGCCAGGGGCTGAAACACGTTCAACTGGCCGGGGAAGGCTGGGATGTCGATAAAAGCTGGGCCTTCTGGCAGGGCTATCGCGGGCCAAAAGGCAGCCGCCGCGTTGAGTGGGCGGCGCTGGATGATGCACAGCAGCAGGAGCTGGATAACCGCCTGACCATCATTGACTGGGTGCGTGATGTGATCAACGCCCCGGCTGAGGAGCTCGGGCCGGAGCAACTGGCCCAGCGCGCGGTGGACCTGCTCTGCAGTGCGGGCGGCGAGCACGTCAGCTACCGGATCACTAAAGGTGAAGATCTGCGCGAGCAAAACTATATGGGCCTCCATACGGTAGGGCGCGGATCGGATCGTTCGCCGGTATTGCTGGCCCTGGATTACAACCCCACCGGCAACCCGCAGGCCCCGGTTTTCGCCTGCCTGGTAGGCAAAGGGATTACGTTTGATTCCGGCGGCTACAGCCTGAAACAAAGCGCGTTTATGGACTCGATGAAGTCCGACATGGGCGGCGCTGCGCTGGTGACCGGCGCGCTGGCATTTGCCATTACCCGCGGGCTGAACAAACGGGTCAAACTGTACCTGTGCTGTGCGGACAACCTGGTGAGCGGCAATGCCTTTAAACTGGGGGATATTATCCGCTACCGTAACGGTAAAAATGTCGAAGTGATGAATACCGACGCCGAAGGCCGCCTGGTCCTGGCGGACGGGCTTATCGATGCCTCTGCCCAGCACCCGGAACTGCTGATCGACTGCGCCACCCTGACCGGTGCCGCCAAAACCGCGTTGGGTAACGATTACCACGCGCTGTTCAGCTTTGATGATGCGCTGGCGGGCCGCTTACTGGAAAGCGCCAGTGCGGAAAATGAGCCGTTCTGGCGTTTGCCGCTGGCAGAGTTCCACCGCCACCAGTTGCCGTCCAACTTTGCGGAGCTGAACAATACGTCTAATGCGTCATTCCCTGCGGGGGCCAGCACTGCCGCCGGTTTCCTGTCCCACTTTGTGGAAAATTACCGCCAGGGCTGGCTGCATATCGACTGCTCTGCCACCTACCGCAAAGGGGCGGTAGAACAGTGGTCTGCCGGGGCCACCGGGCTGGGGGTACGCACCCTGGCCAATCTGCTCACCCGCTAAGCGGCGCACTGGGCAAAGGCAGTATCGCCCTCTGGCTCAGTGTCAGGGGGCGCTCCGATTGATATACCGTATGGCGTATTTTCAGGAACAACCATGTCAGACAAGCAACTAACCCTTGACGATCTGCTGGCGCAGGCCGCCACAGAACCCGCCCACCGGCCGGCATTTTTCCGTGCGTTACTCGGCGCCACTGTCTGGGTACCCGGGCGCCAGGACGGGGATGATCCGCACAGCCTTGAGCTGGAGCACTGGGAGCGGGATAACGGCAGTGATGTTATCCCTTTTTTCAGCTCTCAGCAGGCGCTGGCCCAGGCGGCCAGCGGTGAACAATCCTGGGTGATGATGCCGGCCACCACGCTGTTTGATATCACCGCCGGTGAGACGCTGTTCCTCAATGCCAGGCTGCCGGTGGGCAAAGAGTTCACCCCCAGCGAAATCCGCCATTTGCTGGGGAACACCGGGGATCCGCTGAGCCAGCAGTCGGTTATGGAAGGGCAGAGCGAACTGCTGCTGTCAGAAGTCACTGAGCCCCCCGCCGCGCTGGTGGATTCACTGACGGTGCTGTTTACCTCTCTCAAGACCGTGAAACGCGCGTGGTTATCAAGGGTGAAAGCCCCGCAAGATAGCGAGGCGAATTTGCTGATCGGGCTTGAAATAGCCGGCGACGCTGAGGCGGTGATTCAGGCTACCGGGAGTGTGGCAACCGACGTGTTACCCGGGGATGCGCCGGTGGATATCTGCGAAATCGTTGAAGGTGAGCCGGGGATCAGCCATTTTATGCAGGCTCATCTGACGCCGTTTTATGAGCGCCGCTGGGGCAGTTTTTTGCGGGATTATAAAACCGGACGTATTCTGTAGCGCCTGTCTGGCCGCTTCCGGCCAGACAGTACCACCGCTCAGGGGCGGGGTTCGATGGGCAAATCGTCCCGGGCCCCCCATTCACTCCAGGAACCGTCATAAAGCGCCACATCATCAATACCGATGGTGGCCAGCGCCAGCGCCAGTACGGCGGCAGTCACGCCAGATCCACAGCTGACGATAATCGGCTGGTTTAGACGCACACCGTGGCTGGAGAAGATAAACGTCAGATCGTCGGTGGTTTTTAACTGGCCGTTCTCCACCAGTTCAGTCCACGGCACATTACGGGCCCCGGGAATATGACCACGGCGCAATCCGGGGCGGGGCTCATCGGCTTCGGCGTTAAAGCGCGCCGCCGGGCGGGCATCCACTAACTGGACACTGCCTTCGTGGCTGGCGACCAGCACCTCCGGCAGGCGGCGGATAGCCCCAGGGGTAAATTTCACTTCAAAATCCCCTTCCAGGGGCTGCGGCTCACCGCTTTCCAGCGCGAGATCTTCCCGCAGCCAGTCCGCCATGCCCCCGGCGAGGATTGAGACATTTTCCACCCCGACGCATTTCAGCATCCACCAGGCCCGGGGGGCGGAAAACAGATTACCATCATCATAAATAACCAGATGCTTCTGGCTGGCGATCCCCAGTTCCCGCATGGCGACGGCAAAGCTCTCCGGGCGCGGCATCATATGGGGCAGGGGCGAGGTGCCATCTGACAGGGCCTCAATATCAAACAGACGCGCTCCGGGAATGTGGCCCGCAAGGTATTCGGCCTTGATATCGCGGTCATGTTGGGTGGGTTGCGCCATACGGGCATCGAGGATTTGAATATGCGGATCGTCAATATGGTCGGCCAGCCAGTCACCGGCAACGAAGAACGTGGTAGACATGATGGGTTCCTTGTCATGAGCAATAGCATAATTGTCGGCGTTTTTCCCCGGACTCTCAAGTTACTGGCGGGCGGAAAAGGCGCAAATCATGGCATTCAGTGGCCTGGATCACGTCCGCCCGGTATCCGGGGGATAGGTTTACTTACCGATTGAAATAAAAGGGCCGTTGGGCCAGCGCCGGGAGTTTGTTATGGTATTCGCGCGGGCGATAGCCAGCACCAGGGATGGGAAAACAGCAGTATAGTCTTTATGTTGCTTGTTATCGTATTTTTTTAAAGAAATGTTATCTTGATCGATAGTCAATAACATCGTCTCTCTTTATAATCCGCGCCAGGTTATTCCGAAAAGCCGGAATCCATAAAACACATTACAGAGGTAAACATGGCTATCGAGCGTACTTTCTCCATTATCAAGCCCAACGCTGTGGCAAAAAACGTTATTGGCAATATCTTTGCGCGTTTCGAAACCGCAGGCCTGAAAATCGTTGCCACCAAAATGGTACACCTGTCTGCTGAGCAGGCTCAGGGCTTCTACGCTGAACACGCTGGTAAACCGTTCTTTGACGGTCTGGTTGCCTTTATGACCTCTGGCCCGATTGTGGTCTCTGCCCTGGAAGGCGAAGATGCCGTGCGCCGTCACCGCGAAATTCTCGGCGCGACCAACCCGGCAGATGCGCTGGCCGGTACGCTGCGCGCGGATTACGCGGACAGCTTCACCGAAAACGGCACCCACGGTTCTGATTCTGTTGACTCTGCTGCCCGTGAAATTGCGTACTTCTTCGCAGAAGGCGAAGTGTGCCCGCGCACCCGTTAATTCGCTGAAGCAGTAAACGGCACTTACATTTTATTTTGCCGTGCTCACCGCAGAGCATGGCGCACGTGCCGCATAATTTGTACAATGTCGCGCCCCCTGATGCCATACTTCACGGGGCGCTTCTTTTTTCTTAAACCTACCTGGGGCCATAACGTGTAACAACGAGGCCGGAAACGAATATGTCAGAGCAAATTGTCACCCCTGAGACGTCACCTGTTGCCGTTTCGCCTAAAGCTGAAAAAATCAACCTGCTGGATCTGAGCCGCCCGCAAATGCGCGAGTTCTTCAAGTCCATGGGGGAAAAACCCTTCCGTGCCGATCAGGTCATGAAATGGATCTATCACTACTGCTGTGATGATTTTGATGAAATGACCGACATCAACAAGGTGCTGCGTGGCCGACTGAAAGAGATGGCTGAAATCCGCGCGCCGGAAGTGGTGGAAGAGCAACGCTCGTCGGATGGCACCATTAAATGGGCGATCGCCGTTGGCGATCAGCGGGTCGAGACGGTCTATATCCCGGAAGACGACCGCGCCACCCTGTGTGTGTCTTCCCAGGTGGGTTGCGCCCTGGAGTGTAAATTCTGCTCTACCGCACAGCAGGGGTTTAACCGCAACCTGCGGGTATCCGAAATTATTGGCCAGGTATGGCGCGCGGCAAAAATTGTCGGTGCTGCCAAAGTGACCGGGCAGCGCCCGATAACGAACGTCGTGATGATGGGGATGGGGGAGCCACTGCTTAACCTGACCAACGTGGTCCCGGCGATGGAAATTATGCTCGACGATTTCGGCTTTGGGCTGTCCAAACGCCGGGTTACCCTGTCGACCTCCGGCGTGGTTCCGGCGCTGGATAAACTCGGGGACATGATTGATGTGGCGCTGGCTATCTCTCTGCATGCGCCTACCGACGAAATCCGTGACGAAATCGTGCCGATCAACCGTAAGTACAACATTGAAACCTTCCTCGCGGCGGTCCGTCGTTACCTGGAAAAATCCAATGCTAACCAGGGCCGAGTGACCATTGAATATGTGATGCTGGATCACGTTAACGATGGGGTTGAACATGCGCATCAACTGGCGGAGTGCCTGAAAGATACGCCGTGCAAAATCAACCTGATCCCGTGGAACCCCTTCCCGGGGGCACCTTATGGGCGCAGCTCTAACAGCCGTATTGATCGCTTCTCCAAAACCCTGATGACCTACGGGTTTACCACCATTGTGCGTAAAACCCGCGGGGACGATATTGATGCGGCCTGTGGTCAGCTGGCGGGTGACGTCATCGACCGGACGAAGCGGACACTGCGTAAGCGGATGCAGGGTGAGCAAATCGCGGTGAAATCTGTCTGATTTCAGGCACAAGGCCGGCAGGGGAGCGCATCTGATGATGCGCTTCTGGTCTGATTATGTCGCTAACCGGCCTTTTCGCCTTGTGGAATCTGGCTGAACGGTAATAATTACGGTGCGTTTTTTTGCACTTTGAGGCAGTATGTGGCGGCGCAACAATATGTTAGCTGTGCCGCATCAGGCAGGACGCTGTCGCGTGGAAAATGCAGGGGAAACTCTGCTGTACAAGATATATTCGTGGCACAGGCCACCCTCCTTCTGCGGGCAGGCGACCAGTGTCTGGTTCCTAAATTCACACAGTACCAGCAGTTGTAAGCTAATGAATACTGAAGCCAATCAAGAACAGAATACAGCACAGACCACGGGTGAACGTTTACGTCAGGCCCGCGAAAAACTCGGTCTTAGCCAGCAGGTTGTTGCTGAGCGTTTATGCCTGAAGGTTTCCACCGTCCGGGATATCGAAGAGGACAAAGCGCCAGCCGAATTGGCTTCCACCTTTTTGCGCGGCTATATCCGCTCTTATGCCCGTCTGGTGCACGTACCGGAAGATGAACTGCTGCCGATGATGGCCAAGCAGGCCCCCCTGAAAGCGGCCAAAGTGCAGCCGATGCAGAGCTTTTCGCTGGGTAAGCGGCGTAAAAAGCGTGACGGCTGGCTGATGAGCATCACCTGGCTGGTGCTTTTTGTGGTTGTCGGCCTGACCGGGGCGTGGTGGTGGCAGAACCATAAAGCGCAGCAGGAAGAGATCTCCACCATGGCGGATCAATCTTCTGCTGAACTGAGCGACGCCGGTAATAGCCAGTCGGTACCGCTGGATACCAGCGGCAGCGCCGCTACGCCGGTGGATAACGGTAATTCAGCACCGTTAGCCGATACCAGCAGCGCGGCACCGGTTCCGGCACCGACTGATACCCAGCCTGCGGCACCGCAGACGGCGGATCAGCAACCGGCAGTGGTTTCTCCGAGCCAGGCAAATGTTGATACTGCGGCTACCCCGGCGACGCCTGCGGTACCGTCAGCACCGACTGCTGGCCAGTTGCCGACCGATCCTGCTCAGGGTGCGGCGGCACCAGGTGCTACGGATCCGAATGCGCTGGTGATGAATTTCAACGCAGATTGCTGGCTGGAAGTGAGCGATGCGACCGGTAAAAAACTGTTCAGCGGCCTGCAGCACAAAGGTGGCAACCTGAATCTGGTTGGCCAGACACCGTATAAACTGAAAATCGGTGCCCCTGCTGCAGTACAGGTTCAGTTCCAGGGTAAACCTGTTGATCTGAGCCGTTTTATCCGCACTAACCAGGTTGCACGTCTGACCGTTAATGCTGAACCGGCTGCGGCACAGTAATTAACGGGTTATTGGAGAACGTAGTTATGCATAACGAAGCGCCCATTCAACGCCGGAAATCCAAACGGATTTATGTCGGGAATGTGCCCATCGGGGACGGCGCGCCTATCGCCGTCCAGTCTATGACCAATACCCGTACCACGGATGTGGACGCGACGGTTAATCAGATCAAAGCACTGGAGCGGGTAGGGGCAGACATTGTACGCGTTTCTGTTCCTACCATGGATGCCGCCGAAGCCTTCCGCCTGATCAAACAACAGGTGAATGTGCCGCTGGTGGCAGATATCCATTTTGACTACCGTATCGCCCTGAAAGTGGCTGAATACGGTGTGGACTGCCTGCGTATCAATCCCGGTAATATCGGTAACGAAGAACGTATTCGCACGGTGGTGGATTGCGCCCGGGATAAAAATATCCCGATCCGTATCGGCGTGAATGCCGGTTCGCTGGAGAAAGATCTCCAGGAAAAATACGGGGAGCCGACGCCGCAGGCACTGCTGGAATCGGCTATGCGCCACGTGGATCATCTGGATCGGCTTAACTTTGACCAGTTTAAAGTCAGTGTCAAAGCGTCGGATGTTTTCCTGGCGGTGGAAGCGTATCGCCTGCTGGCCAAAGCCATTGATCAACCGCTGCACCTCGGGATCACCGAAGCCGGTGGGGCCCGCAGTGGCGCAGTGAAATCTGCCATTGGCCTGGGGCTGTTGTTATCGGAAGGTATTGGCGACACGCTGCGCGTATCGCTGGCGGCGGACCCGGTGGAAGAGATCAAAGTTGGTTTTGATATTCTTAAATCGCTGCGTATTCGCGCCCGCGGGATCAACTTTATTGCCTGCCCGACCTGTTCCCGTCAGGAGTTTGACGTCATCGGTACGGTGAACGCCCTCGAACAGCGGCTGGAAGATATTATTACGCCGATGGACGTCTCCATTATTGGCTGTGTGGTGAATGGCCCGGGTGAAGCGCTGGTTTCAACCCTTGGCGTTACCGGCGGTAATAAGAAGAGCGGCCTGTATGAAGACGGCGTACGTAAAGATCGTCTCGATAATAACGATATGATCGATCAACTGGAGGCCCGTATCCGGGCAAAAGCCAGCATGCTGGATGAAAACCAGCGTATTGCAGTGCAACAACTGGAAAAATAACGCCAATCCCGATATGGTGCGGGTGCCAGGCACTCAGCATCATACCGTGAGCAGGGGTTATTCGGTCCCATATATGCCTGGACCCGTCAGGCACTGGCCAGACGGGTTCATTTTTTTGTATCAGACAATAGAGAATAATCGTGGCAAAGAATATTCAAGCCATCCGCGGCATGAACGATTATCTGCCGGGTGAAACCGCAATCTGGCAGCGTATTGAAGGCATCCTGAAACAGGTGCTCGGCAGCTACGGCTACAGTGAAATTCGCCTGCCGATTGTAGAGCAGACCCCGTTATTCAAACGCGCCATCGGTGAAGTGACCGATGTTGTGGAAAAAGAGATGTATACCTTTGAGGACCGCAACGGCGACAGCCTGACTTTGCGTCCTGAAGGGACTGCTGGCTGCGTGCGTGCCGGTATTGAGCATGGTCTGCTGTACAATCAGGAACAGCGCCTGTGGTACATCGGCCCGATGTTCCGCCACGAGCGTCCGCAAAAAGGCCGTTACCGCCAGTTCCACCAGATGGGGCTGGAAGTGTTTGGTCTTCAGGGGCCGGATATTGACGCCGAATTAATTATGCTGACCGCCCGCTGGTGGCGTGCGCTGGGGATCAGCGAGCATGTTAATCTGGAGCTTAACTCCATCGGTTCCCTGGAAGCCCGTGCCAACTACCGCGATGCCCTGGTGGCATTCCTGGAACAGCATAAAGAGAAGCTGGATGATGATTGCCAGCGCCGGATGTACAGCAACCCGCTGCGGGTGCTGGACTCTAAAAACCCGGATGTCCAGGCGCTGCTAAATGATGCACCGGCGCTGGGGGATTACCTGGATGACGCGTCCCGCGAGCACTTCGCCGGGCTGTGTGCGCTGCTGGATGCGGCGGGTATCAAATACACCGTTAATCAGCGTCTGGTGCGCGGCCTGGATTACTATAACCGCACCGTTTTCGAATGGGTGACCAGTGCGCTGGGTTCCCAGGGGACGGTCTGTGCGGGTGGCCGTTACGATGGCCTGGTCGAGCAACTGGGTGGCCGGGCAACACCGGCGGTCGGTTTCGCGATGGGGCTGGAGCGTCTGGTGCTGCTGGTACAGGCAATTAATCCGGAATTAAAACCAGAATCCGCTGTCGATATATACCTGATCTCCTCCGGTGCGGGTACCCAGTGTGCCGCGATGCTACTGGCAGAGCAGATCCGCGATCGGTTACCGGGCATCAAACTGATGACCAACTACGGTGGCGGGAATTTCAAAAAACAATTTGCCCGTGCGGATAAATGGGGCGCGCATATTGCACTGGTACTGGGTGAAGATGAAGTAGCAAAACACCAGGTGGTTGTGAAGGATCTGCGTTCCGGGGAACAGCAAGCCGTGGCACAGGATGCGGTTGCTGAACACCTGCAGGCGCTGCTGGGCTAATAACTTCCCCGGTAATATTTCGTTAAGGAGAAGGACTGCGTGGAAATGTACGAAAACGAAAATGACCAGGTTGATGCGGTAAAACGCTTTTTTGCCGAAAACGGTAAAGCCCTGGTTGTTGGGGTGGTATTAGGGATCGGTGCGCTGGTGGGATGGCGTTACTGGAATGGTCATCAGAGCGACCAGGCCCGGGAGTCTTCTCTGGCCTATGAACAGGTCACCACGGCTATTCAGTCTGATAAGCCTGACACCCTGGCCGCCGCACAGAAATTTGCATCTGACACCAATAATACCTATGGTGCGCTGGCGGCGATGCAAGTTGCCCAGCACCTGGTAGACAGCAATCAGCTTGATAAAGCCGTTGCTGAGCTGCAAAAAGGGGTGGGTGATGCCAAAGACCAGCAGCTTCAGTCGCTGATTAATCTGCGCCTGGCGCGCATTCAGATTCAGCAAAAACAGGCTGACGCCGCGCTGAAAACGCTGGATACCGTGAAAGGTGAAGGCTGGACGGCTATTGTTGCTGATATCCGCGGTGAAGCATTACTGAGCAAAGGCGATAAGCAAGGTGCTCGTGATGCGTGGAGTAAAGGTGTCGCCAGCGATGCCTCTCCGGCACTGCGTGAAATGATGCAGATGAAAATTAATAATTTGTCCAGCTAAGAGGGACTCATGCAATTGCGTAAATTACTTGTGCCAGGGCTAATCTCTCTGACGCTGCTCAGTGGGTGTTCACTCTTTAGTGGTGAAGAAGACGTAGTAAAAATGTCTCCGTTACCGGAGGTAGAAAACCAGTTTACGCCGAATACCGTGTGGAGCAGCTCTGTCGGTAGCGGTGTGGGTGATTTCTATTCCAACCTGCATCCGGCATGGCAGGATGGCAACGTGTATGCGGCAGACCGTCGCGGTACCGTTAAAGCAATGACCGCCAGCGATGGCAAAGAGATCTGGAAAGTTGACCTGTCAGAAGATCGCGGCTTCTTTCACCGTAATGCACCGGCGCTGCTCTCCGGTGGGGTAACTGTCTCCGGTGGCCATGTATACGTTGGCAGTGAAAAAGCGCAGATTTATGCACTGAATATTGCCAATGGCGATATTGCCTGGCAGACCACGGTCGGTGGTGAAGCCGTGTCGCGCCCGGTGGTCAGCGATGGTCTGGTGCTGGTACATACCAGCAACGGCATGTTACAGGCCCTGGATGAGGCCAGCGGTGTTATTAAATGGACCGCGAACCTCGATATGCCGTCTCTGTCTCTGCGTGGCGAATCCGCCCCGGTCACCGCCTACGGTGCAGCCATTGTCGGTGGCGATAACGGCCGCGTCAGCGCGGTGCTGATGCAGCAAGGTCAGATTATTTGGCAACAGCGTATCTCCCAGGCTAACGGCCCCACCGAAATCGATCGTTTGAGTGATGTTGACACCACCCCGATTGTCGATAACGGCGTGGTATACGCACTGGCTTATAACGGTAACCTGACGGCGCTGGATCTGCGTTCTGGCCAGATCATGTGGAAGCGTGAACTGGGCTCGGTGAATAACTTTATTGTTGATGCGGGTCGTATCTTCCTGGTTGATCAGAATGATCGCGTATTGTCACTGACCACCGACGGTGGGGTGACCATGTGGACCCAGGAGAAATTACTGCACCGTAATCTGACTGCCCCGGTACTGTTCAACGGTTATCTGGTGGTGGGCGATGCGGAAGGCTATATGCACTGGATGAACACCGATGATGGGCGCTTTGTCGCGCAGCAGAAAGTCGATAGCTCTGGTTTCCAGACCGATCCGACTATTGCGGGCGATCGGGTGTTGATTCAGGCAAAAGACGGTACACTGTATTCAATCAGCCGTTAACTGGCCCTGTCAGTGAGTATTAAAAACGGCCCCTGTTAATCAGGGGCCGTTTGTTGTTTATAAAAAACGATGCAACCAGGGCAGATTGCCACGAAGTTTTTGCGTCGACTTATTCGTTAAATTTTGAGTTATGAGGCTTTTATCATGGTACCTGTGATCGCGCTGGTCGGGCGCCCGAACGTGGGTAAGTCCACGTTATTTAACCGTTTAACTCGCACCCGTGATGCGCTGGTGGCGGATTTCCCGGGGCTGACTCGCGATCGTAAATATGGTCGTGCGGAAGTTGAAGGGCGTGAGTTTATCTGTATCGATACCGGCGGGATTGACGGTACCGAAGAAGGGGTGGAGACCCGCATGGCAGAGCAGTCGCTGCTGGCCATTGAAGAAGCTGATGTGGTGCTGTTTATGGTGGATGCCCGTTCCGGCCTGATGCCGGCGGATACCGCGATTGCAAAACATCTGCGTTCCCGTGAAAAACCCACCTTCCTGGTGGCGAACAAAACCGACGGCCTTGATCCTGACCAGGCGATGTCCGATTTCTGGTCGCTGGGTCTGGGGGATATTCACCCGATTGCGGCCTCCCATGGCCGTGGGGTGACCTCGCTGCTTGAACACGTGCTGATGCCGTGGATGGACGAAGCCAGCCCGCCGGAAGAGGTGGATGAAGACGCCGAATACTGGGCACAGGTTGCGGCGGAAAACGGCGAAACCCCGGAAGGCGAGCCGCTGGAAGACGAGACATTTAACCCCCAGGATCTGCCGATTAAGCTGGCAATTGTCGGGCGGCCGAACGTAGGTAAGTCCACACTAACTAACCGTATCCTCGGCGAAGATCGCGTGGTGGTTTACGATATGCCCGGCACCACCCGCGACAGTATCTACATCCCGATGGAGCGCGATGAGCGTGAGTACGTACTTATCGACACCGCCGGGGTGCGTAAACGCGGCAAAATTACCGACACGGTGGAAAAATTCTCGGTCATTAAAACGCTACAGGCTATCGAAGATGCCAACGTGGTATTACTGGTTATCGATGCCCGTGAAGGGATCTCCGATCAGGACCTGTCGCTGCTGGGCTTTATCCTCAATAGCGGCCGCTCACTGGTTATTGTGGTCAACAAGTGGGACGGGCTGACTCAGGAAGATAAAGAGCAGGTGAAAGAAACCCTCGATTACCGTCTTGGCTTTATTGATTTTGCCCGGGTGCACTTTATTTCTGCACTGCACGGTAGCGGTGTGGGTAACCTGTTTGAATCTATCCGCGAGGCCTACGACAGCGCGACCCGCCGGGTAAGCACCGCGATGCTGACCCGCATCATGAACATGGCGACAGAAGACCATCAGCCGCCGCTGGTGCGTGGCCGCCGTGTGAAACTGAAATACGCCCATGCCGGTGGTTATAACCCGCCGATCGTGGTGATTCACGGTAATCAGGTTAAAGATCTGCCGGATTCTTATAAGCGTTATCTGATGAACTATTTCCGTAAATCACTGGAAGTTATGGGGACGCCGATCCGTATTCAGTTCAAAGAGGGGGAGAACCCGTTTGCTAACAAACGTAACACCCTGACACCGAACCAGATCCGTAAACGTCAGCGCCTGATGAAGCACATCAAGAAAAACAAATGACGATGTAAGTCATGTCGTCTGTTGTTACAAAAATCCACCAGCCCGCATGACTGCGGGCTTTTTTTATGGGCTATTATAAAGGCGCAGTAAAGCGCATGGTTGGCCTGTATCTACTATAAATAGACTGATATCACTTGTGTTATCGCTAATAGCGAAGCGATGGTTAATGTGACTTAAAATTAATATTTCCCGTCTAATAAGTGAAACATCGCCAGGGTAAGTTTGTCATTGCACTCTGTTATCTATTCGAAATGCGTCACAGGTACAATATGCAATAAATGTCTATTACCGTGATACAGCAGATATACCTCATCGGTGTTGTCAGAAAAAGAGTATGATGACCCAATGAGCCCTGGGTGAAAGCGCCCACCCCTCCAGACAAACACGCTTAGCAATAAGTGTTGTCCTGCTATTTTATTCAAAATTAAGGTCTTTATGATTCAAGTTGAAAAAGTAACAAGCAAACAAGAAATGAAAGATTTCCTCGCTTTTACTTCATCGTTATATCAATCTGATTCTAGCTGGATCGAACCGTTATATCTTGAACGTAAAGAACATTTTTCTGAGAAAAATCCAGCAACAGAACATATTGAATGGCAAGCATGGATTGCTAAGAAAGCGGGAAAAGTCGTAGGCCGAATAACCGCACAAATAGATATTTTGCACCGTGAACGTTACGGCACAGATACCGGGCATTTTGGGACGATTGATGCCATTGATGATCCTGAGGTCTTTAGTGCTTTATTTGCTGCGGCAGAGGCGTGGTTAACATCAAAAGGAGCATTAAAAATTACCGGGCCTTTCGGCCTGAATATCAATCAGGAAAGCGGATTGCTTATCGAGGGTTTTGATACGCCACCTTCCACAATGATGCCCCACGGGAAGCCTTATTACGCCGCGGCGATGGAAAAACAAGGCTATTCGAAAGGCATCGATTTACTGGCCTACTGGATGCGCATTGATGAAGTACACTTCTCTCCCTCACTGACCAGGCTTATGGCTCAGGTGAGTAAGAATGTCACTATCAGGCGTTTAGATCGTAAGAAATTCAACGAGGAAATGCAGGTTTTACGGCAAATATTTAACTCAGGCTGGCAACATAACTGGGGATTTGTGCCGTTTACCGAAAACGAATTTGCCATTATGGGGGATCAGCTAAAGTTCCTCGTACCAGACGATATGATATATATCGCTGAAGTTGACGGTAATCCCATTGCGTTTATTGTCGGTATGCCGAATATCAATGAAGCTATTGCGGATATTAATGGGAAAGTGTTGCCGTTCGGCTGGGCAAAATTGTTGTGGCGCCTGAAAGTCAGCGGCGTACATACCACCCGGGTACCGCTTATGGGCGTCCGCGAAGAGTATCAATTTAGCCGTACCGGCCCGGTCATTGCGTTATTGCTGATTGAAGCATTACGTGCTGCCTTCGCCAGACGAAAAATTGAAGCCTTAGAGATGTCGTGGATATTGGAATCTAACGTCGGTATGCGTAAGATTTTAGCGCGTATAGGGGCAATTAGTTATAAACGCTATCGCCTGTATGAAAAGGATTTAACGGCGAATAAAGCAAGTAATATCGAATAAAAACAGCGATGCGGGTACGATTTGTTTATCTAAGCAAGCGACAGGAACGATAATCCATAGCGTGGCGTAACAATTTATTGCCTGTGTACATACTCTGTAAATCTATTACATATCGATATGAACAATGCGCTATTTTATTTTTTATTATTCAGAAAAATAAATAACCTTATAAAAGGTATCATTTGTTATCGCCATCGCCGTCAGGCCCGCATTATCGCGGGCTTTTTACCGGCGTGGGCAGATCCTGGTTAAAGCGTTGCCAGGCTGTCCAGCAGGGCGCCGCGCCACCAGGCATAATCATGGCCACCGGTATAGATGGCCAATTGACTGTCTACACCGGCGGTAAGCAGGCGTTGATGTAACCGCTCAGTATGCGGCACCATCGCGCCTTCCAGGGCGCCGATATTGAGTCTCACCCGTACGGTTTTTGGCGGGGCGGCGAGGATATGTTCGGTGATCCACGAACGCTCCCCGACGGTGAAATCGGCCGGGCGGCGGCTTTTGTCCGGCACCGACCACATCGACGCTGACTGGGAAATAACGCCGCCGAAGATGTGCGGCGCATATCGGGCCGCCATCAGTGCCGTCAGGCCACCGAGGCTTTGCCCGGCCATTACCGTGCGTGTGCGATCTGCCCACTGTCTATCCGCATGGGTTTTCCTGATATCAGGCACCAGCCGTTCGGCGATATCCAGCACCAGCTCACTGCGCGCCCCGAGAGTTTCAATGCGGTCGGCGGTGTTTATGTTGTCAATTCCCAGCACGGCCATCGGCGTAATCCGTCCGCTGGCAATGGCGTTATCCATCGCGCGCGGCAGGCCGAGGCTACCAAACCATCTTTCAGCATCGGGTTGCACCAGCAAACCCAGCGGCGTACTGGGCGGGACATTGGGCAGGTAGAGGCGCACCAGGCGCTCTTTACCTGCGAGAACGTGCCGGGTGATTATCTGCACCCCATGATAGCTATCGGGAGCATCGGCCCACTCGGCCTGAGAGGGGGCGCGATCCAGCGCCAGAACTGAGTGGCGGAGATCGTCTCTGGATGCCATCTGCGGCGAGGTATTAAGCGGATCGGGCTGGCCGGGCAGGGCGCTGTCCCTTGTCCCCAGCAGAGAAATCGACGCCGCGGAGGCGGTCGCGGGAATTTCAGTAAAGGTATAAGAGCCGCAATAGCTGGCCGGTAGCCGCAGGGTCAGTATCCAGATATCGTGCAGTGGCAGGGGGGTCATCATGCCTTGCGCCACGTTATTTTTATCGGTCACGCGATTTAAATGCAGATAGACCGCCTGTGGTGCGCCCTTTGTGCGCCACAGAAAGGTAACCTCCCGCAGATCGCTATCGTTCGCTACCGGTGTGATAAGCGGGAAGCTGGCTGTGGCCGCCTCATGCCAGAACTGCGCGATATCCAGGGTGGCAGGCATCTTGAGCTGTTGCAGAAGATGCGCGGCCTGGTCAGCCGGTACGCCTGAGATATTATTCATTAGCCATTCCACCAATTAGTATTATGTATCACCGCGCCGTGGCGCGGTTGGGTCATTGTCAGGACGATGCCAACAGCGGCTCTCCCACACTGTCATGCCACAGGCGGGCGTAAATTCCGCCCGCTGCCAGCAGCGCCTCATGGGTGCCGAGCTCGGCAATATTCCCCCGATCCAGTACTGCTATCGCATCACAGCGGCAGGCCGTGGTCAGCCGGTGGGCAACCACCACGGCAGTATGCCCCCGGGTTCGGGCCCCGTCGATCAGTGAGGCCATCAGCGTCTCTTCTGAGGTGCGATCCAGCCGTGAGGTGGCTTCATCCAGCAGCAATATCTGCGCATTCGCCAGCTGGGCGCGGGCGAGGGCAATAAGCTGACGCTGGCCTGCGGATAAGCCGGTGCCGCCGTTGTTGACCGGCGTGCGGAACCCCTGGGGGAGGGTGCGGATAAGAGGCAATAGCCCGACCTGGCGCGCCGCGTTTTCCACCGCTTCATCACTACTTTCCGGTCGCGAATAGCGGATGTTTTCTGCGATATCGCCGCTAAACAGCGCGACATCCTGCTCCACCAGCCCCACCTGGGGGCGATAGTCGGCCAGCGGCATCATCCCGACAGGCTGATCCCCGGCGTAGATTTCGCCGCTGGCGGGGACGTAAAGCCCGGCAATCAACTTGATGAGGGTAGATTTGCCTGCGCCGCTCGGCCCCACGATGGCGATAACCGCACCTTCCTGGAGGGTCAGATTGAGTTTATCCAGCGCCAGCTTGTCGCTCCCGGGGTAGCGGTAAGAAATATCCCGCAATGTAATATCGCCCCTGACGGGAATAACCTCATCCGGCGGCGATGGCGTGACCTCTTCTGCGCCTTCAGTGGCCAGCAGTTGGTTGATGTGCATACCGCTCGCCGAGGCTTGCTGGTAGGCATCGACCATCGCGGATAACTGCTGTAGCGGCCCATAAAATTGGCCCAGCAGTAACAGAAATGCCGCCAGCACACCGGCGGTCATCTCGCCTTCAGCTACACGCCAGGCCCCGACCAACAGCACCAGGGCGTAAGATGCTTCGGTGCAAAAGGTCAGAAAAGGCATATAGACGGCGAGGTATTTCTGCGCCCGGACCCGTGTCGCCCGGAAGCGATCCGACAGGGCGCTGAGCCGCGCGGACTCTTTATCCTGTTGCCCGTGGGACTGTACGACCCGCATCCCCGACACTTTTTCCTGCAATGTACTGTTAACTTTGCCAATCTCAATGCGCGCCTGGGCATAGGCCGGTGAACTCAAGCGGCGGTAGAACCAGGTGGCCAGGACGACCACCGGCAAGGCGCTTAGCGCCACCAGCGCGAGCGTTGTATCGAACCAGAACATGGTGATAGCAATCGCCAGCATGGTGATTAAGCTGGTGACCGAGCTGGCCAGACCGTTTTGCAGGAACTTCGCGAGTGAATCCACGTCGACCGTCATCCGGGTAAGACGAGAGTCCACGTTCTGTTCGTGGTAGGGCAGGTTGAGCCGCAGCAGGTGCCCAAAACTTCTCAGCCGCACCGTATGCTGTACGGTCTCTGCGCCCAGGGTGGCGACCACGGTCTGGGTTGAATAGCAGCACCAGCTGATGATCACCAGCCCCAGGGCAAGCAGGGCACACAAGCCGATGGTTGACAGATCCCCCGCCACCACGCCGGCATCGATACCCCGCTGTAAAAGGATGAGTACGCCGACGCTGGCGGCGGAGTCAATGGCGATAAGTAAGGTCGCGACTGCAAAAATCCAGGCGACCGGTGCCAGCAGTGACTGTACCCGCTGGCCTTTACCGGATAGCGCCATGCGCACGGCGTTTTCCGCAATATGGCTCATCCACCGGGTAATACCCCGGTTTGCCATCAGCGACTCGTCTTTGCTGTCGTGAGCCGGGGATGTTTGTGCTGGCCACAGCGACACGAGGGGGTCATCGGGCGTCAGCAATAAATCCCCGCCGCCGGCTGTCAGCGCGCGAAACGCCGGGCAGCGTTCCTCCAGCTCTTCCTGAGTACCGATATCGATAACCCGCCCTTTTTCCAGTACCACGATTTTACTGGCCAGCTGCAGTGTTGCGCGGCGGCGGGCGATGACCAGCAGCATATGTTGCTGGTCCGCATATTGGCTTAAGGCGGCATTAATTTCCGCTTCCGTTCCCGCGTCTACAGCCGATGTTGTATCGTCCAGAATCAGCAGTTCAGGGGCGGTAAGCAGTGCCCGGGCCAGGGTGATGCGCTGGCGCTGGCCGCCCGAAAGGTTAGTGCCACGTTCGGTGAGACGGGTCTTGAACCCCTCGGGCAGGGCGCTAATGAACCCTGTGGCCCCGGCGGCGTCAGCGGCGCGCTGAATATCCTCTTCCGTTGCACCCGGGTGGCCATAGGCGATATTTTCCGCAACGGTACCGGCAAACAGAAACGCGTCTTCAAACACCACCCCCACAGCACGGCGCAGCTCGCTCAGCCTGAGTGAGCGGATATCCTGGCGTCCATGCCCGGTGTTTAGCCACAGGCTGCCGGTACTGGGATCATAGAACCGTGCCAGCAGCATCAACAGGGTGGATTTACCGGATCCGGAGGCCCCCACTACCGCCAGCGTTTCGCCTGCGTTAATCGAGAAGGAGACATCGTTCAGCACCTGGGTGCTGCTGCCACTGTAACTGAACCCGACATTTTCCAGTGTCAGCCCCACCATGCGGCCATCAATCGGCTGGGTGCCATCCTGCATCTGTGCGCGGGTGTCGATCAGCGTGAACACCCGCTCTACCGATGCCCGGGTCCGCTGGGCGATGATAATAAAGGAGGCCAGCACCCGGGTAGGCCCGGTCAACATGGCGAGAAAGCCAGCAAAGGCAATAAAAGTCCCCAAATCGATACGTCCGTTCATTACGGACCAGCCACCGAAGCACAGGAGCACTATCTGCCCGAGCACCGGGAGCGCCAGCATCGTCGCCCCGGGCATTGCCTGGGCGACTGCCGCGCCGATCCGCACACGGATCATATGGCGCGACTGGCTATCTAACCACTTTACTTCGCGCAGTTCCGCCGAGCAGGATTTAACAATGGAAATCAGATGCAGCACTTCGCGCATATGCTCGGTTAACTGCGCGAGCCGATCGGTGGCCATTCCCGACTGGGCAAAAACGCGTCGGCGGGCTTTAAGGCCGGTCACGGCGAGGCTAACCAGCACCGCGACCACAATAAGTGTCATCGGCGGCGACATCCACAGCATCACGGCCAGGCCCACCACGTAATAGGTGAGAATGGCCAGCGGCACCGGGCACATTTGCAGCAGGGTGTGCATCTGTTGCAGATCGCTATTGGTCCGCGAGATAACTTGCCCGGTTCGCAGTTCATCCTGCCCGGCGCCGTCCAGCTTCTGGATGCTGTCGAAAACCCGCTGGCGCAGGGTGTGCTGAACCCACAGCGACAGTTCACCGGCGTAACCGCGGCGCAGGTAGTTACCGATAAAATCAAACAGCCCAATGAGCAGCAGGCCGCCGGCAAACCACGGTAGCTTTGCCGGAGAGCCCGCCAGCGCGTCATTAACCGCCTGTCGGGTCAGCAGTGGCGCTAATGCCGCCAGAATAATCGTGGCCACTGAAGACAGCAGCACCACGAGACTTAAGGCTTTACGCTCCCAGCATACGCTGGCAAGGCGGAGCATCCACGATGCCGACGGGGAAGGCGTTTTTTTCACGGACATCAGGATGCCTCCCTGCGGTAAGCTGTGAGGACGGGGAGCGTATTCCCGGGCCAGAGGCCCGGGCTAATCAGATGGACAAAACGAAGCGGCTGGAGAGTCATGAGTATTTTTGGGTCAGTTGGGTGATGATAGTCGAAGCAACCGTTGACGGGCTATCCTGCGCGGCCATTTCGGCGGCGACGTCGGCCGCGGCAGCGCCAAACGAAGGCGTATTGAGAAAATCGTTAATCATTCCGGTGGTTAAGCCTTGCTCGCCGGGAATGATCCCGCAGCCGCGATCGACAACGGCCTGGGCGTTGACCGGGCGATCCGCCCCCTGGCCAAACACGATTTGCGGTATTCCGGCGTGCAGCGCGGTCAGGGTATTGCCCGCGCCGCCGTGATGAATAAACCCATCCGCCCCGTTGAGGAATACGCCCATGGGGATCCAGTCCACTAGCCGGACGTTAGGCGGCAGGTCATGTAAATCGTCGCGAGCATTGTCCGAAAGATGGAGGATAATCTCGGCATCCACCTCGTCGGCGGAGTCCATCACCCAGGAGATAAGATCGAGGCCATCGACCATCGGCTTCAGGGTGCCAAGGCTGACCAGCAGGCGCCGGCGCCCCGGCGTGCGATCCCACCAGCTTTGCCAGACGGCGCCACCGTTGTAGGGAACGTACTGCATGGAGATAACCGGTTCACCGTCATTTTCCAGGATACTCATACTGGGTGGCGTTACGTCTATCCAGGCCAAATCACGCGGCGGTTCAACAACACCGTGGCGGGCGTAGGCATCGGCAAGGGATCGCGTCACCCCTTTGATATGCCAGGGTTTGTGAGCGAATCCGACCGACTGCATTACCACGGGGATATCAAATTTTGCTGCCAAAAGTGGGCCAATGACCCCAAGCGGTGGGTAGACAATCAGGTCCGGGTGCCACTGGGCGGTGAACGCCACCAGCCGATCAGCCATTTCGTCACTGAAGAATGAAAAATGCCCCATTTTGGTCCCGGCATTATTCTTTTTACGTAGCGCTTCGCGCCGGCGATAGTCGGCCTCAGAATCGAAACCTGGTGCGGCATCGAAGGTGACCAAACCGGCCTGGGCGGCCTTTTGCGCAAATTTATCCGTGCTGGCGACCACCACTTCGTGGCCGTTAACGCGAAATGCCTGGGCTAAAGAGAGGACGGGGTATAACAAGCCATATAATGGCGGTCCGACAAAGAGAATTCGCATGGGAAATACCTCTACACCTGACGAATAATGATGTTGAAAATTCACGCCGCACACTGAGCCGTGAGGCGGCGATCGGTTTTCTGTCGGTTTGTGGTCATGACACTGGTGGCCGTAAGGCGGGCTGATTTTGTGAACCAGCCCACGTTTGCCGGTGTCAGAACCGTAAACCGATATCCATGTAGTACGTGCGTCCTGGTTCGTTGTAGGTGTTGGCACCTGCGCCCCACAGATAAGCGCCGGTTTTATCATTACCAGTGCTCTGAGCATTGCCCTCTCTGAAGTGACGTTTATCGAACAGGTTGCTGATGCCAGAGGTGATATACATATTTTTATTTATGTCGTACGTCGCGCTGACGCCGACCAGGGTATAAGGCGATACCTGGCGGGTTTCCGTACCCGAAGTCCGTTCGCCTTTGTAGTTATATTTTTTGGGTTTTTGAGCGCCATACCAGGTCAGGGTGCCCTGTACCGAAAGCTGACTACTCGCCTGCCAATCGAGGGTTGAGTTAATGGTGTATTTAGGAATGATGGATAAATAATCGCCGGTTGTTTTATTTTTATTCTCAATAATATAAGTGAAGTTATTTTTCATTTTTATCGCGTCGGTGATGGGGAAGTTCAGTGTTCCCTCCAGCCCCTGCACCACGACTTTGGGCACATTTTCCCATTTGTAGATATTGGCACCGAGAGTGCTCTGGCCGACGATGTTATAGCCGCTCTCAATTTTGTTGTGGTAGTCGTTGCGATACCAGGTCAGACCGGCCTGCAGGTCATCATGGTTATATTCAATCCCCACCTCTTTATTGACGCTGGTTTCAGCACTCAGATCCCGATTGCCCTGTAAATAGCAGCGCTCGCCGTTATAGCAGCCCTGGCCTTTACTCATCAGCAGGTAATTGGGGTTGGTTTGATAGAGGTTGGGCGCTTTCCATGCGCGTGCGATACCCAGCTTCAGGGTGAAATCATTCCCCAGCTCCTGGGAAAGGTTCAGCCCGGGGCTCCAGTTACTGCCGGTGTAACTCTGGTGGTTGAAACGGATGCTGGGTGTCAGCTGGGTGCTATCCGTCAGCTCAATATTGTCCTCAGCGAAAATGCCGTAAATATCGGCCGAACTGTATTCGCTGCGTTTGCCATCGGTGAGCCCGTTAATACTGCCATTCGCTTTGGTGGATTCGGTATTTGATACCGGGTCCTTCATTGCCTGGTGATTAAATTCCGCACCGAGGGTCAGGGTTTGATTAACCCATAAATTCAGCGGGATATTAACCTCGGAATGGGTATTGGTATCATAGAGCGTAATGGTGGAGAAACCTTCATTGGCGGGGCTAAATATCCCGGAAATACCGCCGGATAGTCCTTCGTTAAGCCGCCGGTTACGGGTTTTTTCAAACTGAATATAGTTATCGGTGGTGACACCGTTATCCCACGCCCCGGTATATTTGAGGCTTAATGTCTGGCGATACAGTACGTTAGTTTCTTTACCGTAATATTTATTAACCAGCGCATTGCTATTGGTATTTTGCGTATCACCGGAGTACAGATTGCCCTGGCGACTATAGCCAGCATTCAGTTCAAGGGCCTGGTTTGGTAAAAATTCCCAGCGTAACACGGAGTTAAAATCTTTATTAATAAAGCCTTCACGGCCAGCCGGATAAGATCCCGCGTATGGCCCAATCCGGGGAATTGTGTGGTTTTCATTAATATCCCGCGCGTCGGCCTGGGTTTTATTCCAGTTGCCGTACATCCGCAGGCTGAGTGTATCCGTCAGGGCACCCATTAAACTGGCGTTATAGCGTTGGGTTGCGCCCTCAGATTTATGTTCTGGCTGGTTGAAAAACGTATTGAAGCTGCCGTGCCAGTCTTTAGTGGCTTTTTTCGTAATAATATTAACCACGCCACCCATGGCACCGTTTCCGTACACTGCGGCGGCCGGACCACGGATAACTTCAATACGCTCAATCAGTTCCGGCGGTACCCAGTTGGAGTCACCCCGGGTATCGCGTTCATCGCTCCAGCCGTAGCGCACGGAGTTACGGCTGGTCACCGGCATACCGTCAACCATAATCAGGGTATTTTCCGGCCCCATACCGCGAATATCTATCTGGCGGTTATTCCCCCTCTGGCCGCTGTTAGAATTCCCTGTAAGGTTAACGCCTGGCATGGTACGAATAATTTCTGAGACATCACGTTGAATCGGGCGCTCTTTTATTGCTTGGCTATCGATAATTGAAACGCCCGGCGCCTGAAGTGTCTGGGTTTTGGCGGTAACAACTATTTTGTCTTCATTGTTATTCTTTTTCTCCTGGTCTGGTAATGGGTCATTAGGGCTTTGTTGAATAAATCGAACTTTTAGCCGAAATTAGGATCAGATCACCACACTCCTGACCCTGTAGCGACATCCTGTGACAAAGCAAAAGTTCAA
>NZ_WBXP01000024.1 GCF_016415625.1 Shimwellia pseudoproteus | reverse complement strand
CGGCGAAGGTGAGTTGATGGCTCATGATGTCCCTCTGGGATGCGCTCCGGATGAATATGATGATCTCATATCAGGAACTTGTTCGCACCTTCCCTAAGTGTATTTCACTACCGGGAGCGTGGAGTGGCTGGCAGAGCAGGGCAGACCAACAAGACGGGGAGATAAAAAACGGCCTCTTCAGGACACCCGGGAGGCCGTGTTGTTACAGTAGTTGCTAAATGTGATTATTTCACATCCAGAGTGTTAATGATGCTTTCTGCGGTGCTCTGGGCTTTCTGCTGATCGTCAGCCGGTAAGGTTATCTGCATGGTCAGCAGTTTGCCGTCAACTTTGCCGATGATAACGGAAGACCACGCGGTCTGCCCTTTGGCGGAGATAATGCTGTCCAGCTGCTGTAAATCGTGGCCGTTAACCTGGATGGCTTTATTGGTCACGACCTGCAATTGCGGGTCACGGTTACGCTGTTGTTCCTGCAGGCGATCTGCCAGCACATTCAGGGGCTCATCGCTGGCATCACCGACAATCACGATCACCGCTTTCTGGCCGGTGGCGTCAGAGTAGACGTGCATATTGTTAGTCTGGGTGCCTAACTTACCGCTCTGATCGACCATCCCTGCCGGTAACGAGAAGGCCAGTTTGCCATCCAGCAGAGAGATATTTTGCCCGGCTGCGTTACTCTGGGCTGCATTGCCTTGCGTTGCAGAGGTACTGTCACTGTTGTCGCAGGCGGCCAGTCCGAATACCAGCAGACTGATACCGATATATTTTACCAGGTTACGCATTACTAATTCCTTCTACGTTTAACGACCATGGCGGTCATTGCGCCATATTATCATAAGATTTCTACGTTGCTGTTAACCCGCGCGTAATGCCCGGGTTTCAGAATTTTCCGCCACCCGTTTTAACAACATATTCAGCAGCACGCCATACATCGGCAGGAAAAACAGAATACTGATGAGCACTTTAAAGCTGTAATCCACGGCGGCTATCTCCACCCAGTGCTGGGCCATGAACGGGTCCGGGCTGCGCCAGAAGGCAATAAAAAAGAAGGAGACCGTGTCGCTGACATTGCCTAAAAACGTCGATGCCAGCGGGGCCAGCCACCAGCGGCGGCTCTGGCGCAGGCGGTTGAAGACGTGGATATCGAGGATCTGCCCGAGGGCGTAAGCCATAAAGCTGGCGCAGGCGATACGGGCAACAAACAGATTGAAATGGCCCAGTGCCCCCAGCCCTTGCCACTGACCCATATAAAACAGCGCCGAAATGCCGTAAGAGACCAGCAGTGCCGGGATCATGACCGACCAGATAATCCGCCGCGCCAGCGGGGCGCCGAAAATCCGCACCGTGAGATCGGTGGCGAGGAAAATAAACGGGAAACTAAAGGCCCCCCAGGTGGTGTGAAACCCGAGGATGTTCACCGGCAGCTGGACCAAGTAGTTGCTGGAGATAATCACCAGTAAATGAAATAACGCCAGCCAAACCAGCGCCTTACGGTGCTGATGCAATACAGAAGAAAACGACATATTGTGACCTTTTTGTCTTTTGGGGTGAGGGAACCCATTACATCCATTGCCGGCCTGCATTGCGCAGCGCGCCGGGCAACGGTCGGAAAACCGCCGCATGATACTGCTTTAGCCCGGTGATGCAATGGTTAATTTTAACGCAATCGTTCACGCGGCTTGCGCCATACTTTACACAGCGTAAAATAACAGCCGTTTTTGACTGGCTGAGAATGTTATGAGTAATCACCTTGCTGCACCGGACCACACCCTGGATGCCCAGGGACTGCGCTGCCCCGAACCGGTAATGATGGTGCGTAAAACCGTGCGCGGTATGACCGTGGGTGAAACGCTGCTGATCGTGGCGGATGATCCGGCGACCACCCGCGATATTCCCGGGTTCTGCCGGTTTATGGAGCACGAATTGCTGGAGCAGCAAACCGATTCGCTGCCGTATCGTTATTTACTGCGTAAAGCGAACTGACAGCCAGCCACCGTTGCCCGGGCTGGCCATCAGGCTGGCCGTGAGATTATTTCCCCTTCCTGAGTAAGCGCAGCGCATTGGCGGTCACCAGTGCTGTGGCGCCAGAATCCGCCAGTACCGCCATCCATAGCCCGGTCACCCCGAGTAACGTCGTTATCAGGAACAGCGCTTTTAACCCCAGCGCCACGCTGATGTTCTGGCGAATATTATCGTGGGTTGCCCGGGCAAGGCGGATCATCGCCGGTAGTTCCAGCAGGCTATTACGGGTTAATGCTGCGTCGGCAGTTTCCAGCGCGACATCGGTACCGCTCCCCATGGCGATACCGATAGTGGCGGTTTTCATGGCTGGGGCATCATTGATACCGTCACCCACCATCGCCAGCGGTGCCTGCTGGTTAAGCTGGCGCGCGACGCTGACCTTATCTTCCGGCAGCAGCCCGGCCTGGTAGGTGATGCCAAGCTCCCCGGCCACCGCGGCGGCGGCCCGGGGATTATCGCCGGTTAGCATCACGCCCTCGATCCCCAGCTCACGCAACTGTGCAATGGCCTGGCGGGCATCCGCGCGTAGCGTATCGCTCAGGCCAATAATGCCTTGTACCTGTTCCCCACAGATGGCGACAATCACAGTCTGCCCCTGGGATTCGAGGGTATCAATACGTTGCTGCCAGTGGCTGTCGATGGGCTGCGGCACCCGGGACGGCGCATACAGGCCAAGGTATTGATGATTGACTTCAGCTTCAATACCAATACCGGCCCGGGTGTGTTGTGACTGGGCTTGCGGGATTGTCAGGCCGCGCTGATGGGCTTCGTTGATAATGGCCACACCCAGCGGGTGGCTGGTGCCCTGCTCCACGGCGGCGGCCAGGGCCAGTAACTGGTCCTCATCGAGATTGTCACTCGCCATGATGGCGCTGACCTGCGGCTGCCCCAGGGTCAGGGTGCCGGTTTTATCAAAGGCCACCTGGCGAATTTGGCGCAGCCGTTCGAGGGCGGCACCGCCCTTAATTAAGGCCCCACGGCGAGAGGCGGCGGCCAGGCCAGAGGTAATGGCCGCCGGGGTAGAGATAACCAGGGCGCACGGGCAGCCAATCAGCAGCAGCGCCAGCCCTTTGTAGATCCAGAGTTCCCAGGGCTGGCCCAGTAACAGCGGTGGGATCACCGCCGCCAGCAGGGCGATAGCCATGATGATGGGGGTGTAAATCCGGCTAAACCTATCGATAAACCGCTCAATCGGCGCCCGCCGGCTGTCAGCCTCTTCGATCATCTTGAGGATGCGGTCAATGGCGCTTTCGCCCGGCCTGGAGGTGACCCGCAAGTTGACTAAGCGGTTGACGCTGGTGCAGCCTGCGGCTATGGGATCTCCACTCTGGCGTTCTGCCGGGACGGACTCGCCGGTCAGGGCGCTTTCATCAAAGCTGGCCGGGCCGTTGAGCAGCACCCCGTCGGCAGGTAAACGCCCACCGGCGGGCACTTCAATCACATCCCCGGGGCGCAGGTCCGCCAGCGGGACCGATTCGCGCTGGCCATCGACCAGCCGGGTGGCCACCTCCGGTTTCAGCGCCATTAGCGCGCTCACCCCTTTGCGGGCGCGGCTGGCTGACCAGCCTTCCAGGCGTTCGCCCAGCAGGAACAGCAGCAGTACCATAGCGGCTTCGTGGGTGGCACCAATCACCAGCGCACCGGCCGCGGCGACGGTCATTAAGGTTTCAATGGCAAACCAGCTGCCGCTGCGGATCAGGCGCCATGCCTGGCGGGCAATCGGGTATAAGCCTGTCAGGGTGGTAATAATGAAGGCAATATTGCCCGCCACCGGGCTGGCCCAGCTGATCAACTGGCTGGCTATCATCATGGCGGTGAGGATAACAATGGTGCGGTTCTCCCGCCAGAAGCTTGCCTCTTCAGGGGGCTGGCGGGTGTTTTGTTCCCCGCTGGCGACCACTTGATAACCGGCGTCGCGTACCGCCTGCTCTACCGCCCGGGAAACATCCCCACTGGCGGTGACCACCAGTTTTTCGGTGGCGAACAGGACTTGCACTGCGCTTACCCCGGCAACTTTCCCGGCGGCGGTTTCCACTTTGCGGGCGCAGGCGGCGCAGTCCATCCCCTGGACTTGCCAGCTATAGCGAGTGGCATCGGGTGGTGGTGGGGTATCTGCCCGTGGCGAGGTATTCTCTGCCGACGGGGCCGGGCCGGAGCAGCAATGGTCACCGCAATGGTCACCCGGGCTAGCCGGCAGTGGCGTCAAAGGGGCGCTGCCAAACTGGGGCGTTTTTTTCTCTGAGGATGCAGGTGCCGTCATGGGGCCCTCCGGTAATGATAATTTTCTCATTACCTATCCTACACTCTGGAGTTACCTCCAGAGTCAAGGATGATTTTAGCGGCGGGGGAAGGAATGGATCAGAGGTACAGCGCCCGGACAATTAAGAAGTGGCCGGCAAAGTAGCAGGCGGCGGCAATGGCGTTGTCCGCTTTGAAGCGCTGGCGGTAGTGGCTACCCAGCCAGACAATATTGCTCAGTAGCAGCAGTGCCGCCCCGACAAAACCAGAGAAGCTGGTATCTACCGGGCGGTAGAACCACTGTTCTCCGGCCAGCCATACCATCACCAGGGTCACCCCGATGAACAGCGCCACCGGCAGTTGCAGCGTGTCGAGCCGGGTCCAGATGGTGGCCAGCAGCAGTGCGCCGATAATCAGCAGGGCAACCGGCAGCGGCCAGAAGAAGGAAAACGACAACTGGCTGGCAAACCAAAGGGTATACAGCAAGTGGGAGAGAAAGAATGCCCCGATGGCGTAACGCTGGTAGTTTTCCGGTAACTGGCTGAGGGTATCCCCAATCAGGGAGGCGACCAGCCCGGCGAGGACCAGGTAATAGAGCGGGGTAAAGACCGGCGCTTGCCAGGCCAGCACCAGCAGTAACAGTAACGTAATGGGTTTAAAGATCCAGCGCTGCCATGCCGGGCCACGATAGGATGCATCAACATACAGCCAGCCGGAGAAACACACGGCGATAAATGACCAAAGCATAATTGCTCCCTGATTCGTTATTGTGGCACACGCGAGCCGCGTGTGTTCCTGATCCCAGTGTAGAGGCCATCGCCGCACAGTGACAATGGGCTATGCTGAGGATGAGCCTGAAAATAGACTGCGGAAGCCTGACCCATGAATAAAGTACCGCTTTTTTTCGTGATTATTGTCGCGATTATTGCCGTGGCGGCCTGTTCACGTTTGATACAGCAGCGTAAGCAGGCGCAGGCAAACGACAGCGCACCGGTGCGCCATTATCCGGCGGTGGTGGTGGCGAAACGGGAGTCCCCCGTCAGCGATCGGCGTTCACATCAGCAGATGGTCAACCCGGCAGGTTCGGCGATGCGCTACGAGGTCAGCTTCCGCCCGCTGTCATCAGGCAGTGGCGATGGTGATAACCTCCAGACCTACCGGGTGAATATGGCACAGTATCGCCATATCACCGTGGGGGAGACCGGGACGTTGCGTGTCCAGGGGACGCGCGTTGTGGGGTTCTCCCCATTAGTGGATCAGTAGTGGATCAGTGACTTTTCTTCTGGGCCTTCTGCCAGGCCATCAGTTCGAAAACGCCAAACAGAAAGATTCGCAGCTGGCGCACGGCACCCAGTTTGGGCTGATCTTTTGGCAAGGTGGCTTGCAGCATCGCCGCCTGCAACCCGTGCATAAAAAACATAAAGATAGCCGCGACATTGAGGAAAATGTTCAGCGGACGCGGGTAAGGGTGGATCAGGTTAAACAGCAGAAATGCCCAGACGAACAGCATCAGTAAACGGCCAATATTAATGATCAGCATGGTCAGCTCCTTGTGTTTCGCGGCAGTACAGGCGGTAGGCCACCTGGCCCGCCACTTTTTCCCGGTGCAGTGACCAGTTTACCGGGGTGAGTGGTGTACCGTTTTCCACTTCACTTTCTACATAGATCAGCGCATTGTCAGCCAGCCATCCCTGCTGCTCCAGCAGGCGTAGTGTCTCTTCCAGTAGCCCTTTACGGAATGGCGGGTCCACGAAGACGACGTTATGGGGCTGCCCGGGCTGGGCGAGAAAGGTCAGCGTATTGGTATTGACCACGGTTCCCTGGGCGGCCTTCAGCGTGGCGAGATTGCGCTGTAATTGCTGGGCTACAGTACGGTCCATTTCCAGCAGGGTGGCGCTGGCGGCGTAGCGGGAGAGCGCTTCGAGCCCGAGGGCGCCACTGCCGGCAAAGCAATCCAGGCAACGGGCATCAACAATATCCGGGGCCAGCCAGTTAAAGAGGGTTTCGCGAACCCGATCGGTGGTGGGGCGTAGCCCGGGGCTGTCGGGGACCGGTAATTTCCGGCCGCGCCACTGGCCACCGATGATGCGAATTTGGCCGCTGCCTGTACTGTGGGTTTTTTTCATGGACATTACTGTGATTATTCCGGGGAGTGCTATTCTACCGGGCCGTCAGCGCCGGGGGAACCATAATCCCACGGCGTGATGCTATGACGGGAAAGTGGTAGACTACGATATTCATTTCCGTCCCTGCTCTACGTGAAAGCAGGGCTGCGCCATGAACCAATAGCGAGGAGTCCGATCGCCAATGGCAAAAGAAAAAAAACGCGGCTTTTTTTCCTGGTTAGGTTTTGGCCAGAAAGAGCAGGCGCCAGAAACAGAAAAAGAACAGGAAGTTCAGGAACAACAGCAGGTTATTGACGCGCAGCCCGATCAGGTGCCGGCAGAGACACCGGTTGATAGTCAGTCTGAATCTTCCTCTGAAAACGCGCAAGCCAAAGCTGCCGCAGAGGCTCAGGCAGCAGCACAAGCCAAAGCCGCCGCCGACGCTCAGGCAGCAGCACAAGCCAAAGCTGCCGCAGAAGCCCAGGCAGCAGCAGAAGCCAAAGCTGCCGCAGAGGCTCAGGCAGCAGCAGAAGCCAAAGCCGCCGCCGACGCTCAGGCAGCAGCACAAGCCAAAGCTGCCGCCGACGCTCAGGCAGCAGCAGAAGCCAAAGCTGCCGCAGAGGCTCAGGCAGCAGAAGCCAAAGCCGCTGCTGACGCTCAGGCAGCAGCAGAAGCCAAAGCCGCCGCTGAAGCTCAGGCAGCAGCAGAAGCCAAAGCTGCCGCTGAAGCTCAGGCCGCAGCAGAAGCCAAAGCCGCCGCTGAAGCCCAGGCAGCAGCAGAAGCCAAAGCCGCCGCAGAGGCCCAGGCCGCAGCAGAAGCGCAAGCCGCCGCTGAAGCTCAGGCCGCAGCAGAAGCCAAAGCCGCCGCTGAAGCTCAGGCAGCAGCAGAAGCCAAAGCCGCCGCTGAAGCCCAGGCAGCAGCAGAAGCTAAAGCCGCCGCAGAAGCCAAAGCTGCCGCCGACGCTCAGGCAGCGGCAGAAGCTAAAGCCGCCGCTGAAGCTCAGGCAGCAGCCGAAGCCCAGGCAGAAGCCGAAGCCCAGGCCGCCGCAGATGCACTGGCGGCTGAAGAGGCCGCCGCCAGCGAACATACCGGTGAGATCCACGAGCAAGAAAAACCCACCAAAGAGGGATTTTTTGCCCGCCTGAAACGCAGCCTGCTGAAAACCAAGCAGAACCTTGGCTCCGGCTTTATGGGCCTGTTCCGGGGTAAAAAGATCGATGATGATCTGTTTGAAGAGCTGGAAGAGCAGCTACTGATTGCCGATGTCGGGGTGGAAACCACCCGTAAAATTATCGCTAACCTGACGGATGGCGCCAGCCGTAAGCAACTGCGCGACGCAGAAGCACTTTACGGTTTGCTCAAAGAGGAAATGAGCGGGATCCTTGCTAAGGTTGATGAGCCGCTCAACGTCGAAGGCAAAACGCCTTACGTTATCCTGATGGTTGGGGTGAATGGCGTGGGTAAAACCACCACCATCGGTAAGATGGCGCGCCAGTTCCAGCAGCAGGGCAAATCCGTGATGCTGGCCGCCGGGGATACCTTCCGCGCCGCCGCCGTCGAGCAGCTCCAGGTCTGGGGCCAGCGGAATAATATTCCGGTGGTGGCACAGCATACTGGGGCGGATTCTGCCTCGGTGATTTTTGATGCTATCCAGGCGGCAAAAGCGCGCAATGTCGATGTGCTGATTGCCGATACTGCCGGGCGTTTGCAGAATAAATCACACCTGATGGAAGAGCTGAAGAAAATTGTCCGGGTCATGAAAAAACTGGATGAAGACGCGCCCCATGAGGTTATGCTTACACTGGATGCCAGCACTGGCCAGAATGCGGTCAGCCAGGCAAAATTGTTTAATGAAGCCGTTGGATTAACAGGGATTACCTTAACTAAGCTGGATGGTACAGCGAAGGGTGGGGTTATCTTCTCTATTGCCGATCAATTCGGAATTCCCATTCGCTATATTGGCGTTGGGGAGCGTATTGAGGATTTGCGTCCGTTTAAAGCGGACGATTTTATTGAGGCACTATTTGCCCGAGAGGATTAGCAATGATTCGCTTTGAACACGTCAGCAAAGCCTATCTTGGTGGGAGACAAGCGCTGCAGGGGGTGTCATTCCACCTGCCGGCGGGTGAGATGGCGTTTCTCACCGGGCACTCCGGTGCCGGTAAGAGTACGCTGCTCAAACTGATCTGTGGGATTGAGCGGCCCAGCGCCGGGAAAATCTGGTTCGGTGGTCATGAAATCAGCCGCCTGAAGAACCGTGAAGTTCCCTTTCTGCGTCGTCAGATAGGGATGATTTTCCAGGATCACCATCTGCTGATGGATCGCACGGTCTATGACAATGTGGCCATTCCGCTGATTATTGCCGGTGCCAGCGGTGAGGATATTCGCCGCCGTGTCCCTGCCGCGCTGGATAAGGTTGGGCTACTGGACAAAGCGAAGAACCTGCCGATCCAGCTCTCCGGTGGGGAGCAGCAGCGGGTAGGTATTGCCCGGGCGGTGGTCAATAAGCCGGCAGTACTGCTGGCGGATGAACCAACCGGTAACCTGGATGATGCGCTGTCCGAAGGGATCCTGCGCCTGTTTGAAGAGTTTAACCGGGTGGGGGTAACGGTGTTGATGGCAACCCACGATACGGGCCTGATCGCCAGCCGCCAGTACCCGGTATTGACCCTGAGTGAAGGGCATCTGCACGGAGGCCGTTCTGGTGAATAAAAACAGCGCGTTAAACCGTATTCGCCGCTACAGCAATAAGTTCGATAAAGTCAATCAACTGGGCGGTAAGCTGGGCGATTTGGGGCGTTCGGTCCAGAAGCGCAGCGGCGGCAGTAATAAAAAGCCCAAATCGAAGCAACAAGCCCTGAAAGGCGGCCTGAATGAACAGGTGCGTTATGCCTGGCAGGGGGCGGTCCAGGATTTGCGTAATAAGCCGCTGGCTACGTTTTTGACCGTGATGGTTATCGCTATCTCGCTGACGCTGCCCAGCGTCTGTTATATGGTTTATAAAAACGTCAGTCAGGCTGCCAGCCAGTATTATCCCACCCCGCAAATAACCGTTTATCTGGATAAAGCGCTGGATGATGATGCGGCCCAACAAGTGGTAGCGCAGCTCCAGGCGGAGCCGGGGGTCGATAAGGTCAACTATCTGACCCGGGACGAAGCCCTTGGCGAGTTCCGCAACTGGTCCGGGTTTGGCGGTGCGCTGGATATGCTGGAAGAGAACCCGCTGCCTGCGGTAGCGGTTGTGGTTCCGAAGATTGATTTCCAGACCCCCCAGGCCATGGGCACCCTGCGTGACCGGTTAAGCGGCATTAAAGGCATTGATGAAGTGCGCATGGATGACAGCTGGTTTGCCCGGCTTTCGGCGCTTACCGGGCTGGTGGGCCGGATTTCGGCGATGATCGGGGTACTGATGGTCGCGGCGGTATTCCTGGTGATTGGTAACAGTGTCCGGCTGAGCATTTTTGCCCGCCGGGATACGATTAACGTACAAAAACTGATTGGGGCAACGGACGGTTTTATCCTGCGTCCTTTTCTGTATGGCGGTGCGCTGCTGGGCTTTAGCGGGGCGTTTTTATCCCTGCTGCTGTCAGAGATCCTGGTGCTGCGCTTGTCTTCCGCAGTGAAAGAGGTGGCGCAAGTTTTCGGGGCGTCGTTTGATCTCAGCGGTCTCTCTTTTGATGAGTGCCTGCTGCTGCTGCTGGTGTCGTCGATGATTGGTTGGGTGGCCGCCTGGCTTGCCACCGTACAACATTTACGTCGCTTTACTCCCGAATAATTAAAACTCTGATATACTCTTCCCCTGCTTGCGAGACGTGTTCGTCAGCAGGGGATGCAGTCAGGCAACCCGTCGTGCTTCTCCCTTCTGTAATTCATCTCCCTGTCACAGTTTGTGTGTAATTTACTCACAGGTATAAATTGAACTTGTGGATAAGATCACGGTCTGAGAGAGGGTGTGAGTGCGAAAGTGCGTGACCTGGATAACAGGACGTATTAGCCTCGCAGCACAGAACCGGAATAAGACAGTACCGACCGGTTCCGAAATCCAATTTAGAGAGGGTTTGAATGACCAACGAAATGCAAAATTTAGCGGTAGCTCCGATCGGTAACCTGGATGCCTATATCCGGGCCGCCAATTCCTGGCCGATGCTTTCGGCAGAGGAAGAACGGACACTGGCTGAAAAGCTGCATTACCAGGGTGATCTGGAAGCAGCCAAAAAGCTGATTCTGTCTCACCTGCGGTTTGTTGTTCATATTGCTCGTAATTATGCGGGCTATGGCCTGCCGCAGGCGGACTTAATCCAGGAAGGTAACATTGGCCTGATGAAGGCCGTGCGCCGTTTCAATCCGGAAGTGGGTGTACGCCTGGTGTCGTTTGCTGTGCACTGGATCAAAGCCGAGATCCACGAATACGTCCTGCGCAACTGGCGTATCGTGAAAGTCGCCACCACCAAAGCACAACGTAAGTTGTTCTTTAACCTGCGTAAGACCAAGCAGCGTCTGGGCTGGTTTAACCAGGACGAAGTTGAAATGGTCGCCCGTGAACTGGGCGTGTCCAGCAAAGATGTCCGCGAAATGGAGTCCCGTATGGCGGCTCAGGACATGACATTTGATATGTCATCTGATGATGACGCCGGTGACAGCCAGCCGATGGCGCCGGTGCTCTATCTTCAGGATAAGTCTTCTAACTTTGCCGACGGCATCGAAGACGACAACTGGGAAGAGCATGCCGCCGATAAGCTGACCGAAGCGATGACGGGTCTGGACGAGCGTAGCCAGCAGATCATTCGGGCGCGCTGGCTGGATGAAGACAACAAAAGCACCTTGCAGGAGCTGGCCGATCGCTACGGCGTATCCGCTGAGCGTGTGCGTCAGCTTGAGAAAAACGCAATGAAGAAATTGCGTGCTGCCATCGAAGCCTGATTCCGGCCTTTTTGATTGAAAAACCACCTGCGGGTGGTTTTTTTGTGTGCGTTATTCCCTTCAGGTCTATTCAAAATTCCCCAAAATGCGTTATGGTCTTAGCAGAGTATGCTGCTATGGCACCGGTATACCCGGCTTTTGCCGATATCAAAAACTATATTTGAAATTATAACTAGTACAACGTGCCAAAATACAACATAAAAGCAACACGCAATCACAACAAGAATGGGGAAATGCAGGATGAAGATACAAGGTAAAGCGCTGCTGGCAGGATGCATCGCGCTGGCAATCAGCCACACCGCCTTAGCAAAAGATATTAAAGTCGCGGTGGTCGGGGCGATGTCTGGCCCAGTGGCACAGTATGGGGACCAGGAGTTTACCGGTGCCAAACAGGCGATTGCTGATATTAACGCTAAAGGGGGCATTAAGGGCGATAAGCTGGTCGCGGTGGAATATGACGATGCCTGCGATCCCAAGCAGGCGGTGGCGGTGGCCAACAAAGTGGTCAACGACGGCATCAAATACGTTATCGGCCATTTGTGTTCTTCTTCTACCCAGCCGGCTTCCGACATCTATGAAGATGAAGGTGTTCTGATGATCACCCCGGCGGCCACCGCCCCGGAACTGACTGCCCGCGGTTATGATTTGATCCTGCGTACCACCGGCCTGGACTCTGACCAGGGGCCAACCGCCGCGAAATATATTCTGGAACACGTTAAGCCCCAGCGTATCGCGGTTATCCACGATAAGCAGCAATATGGTGAAGGGCTGGCCCGCTCGGTACAGGATAGCCTGAAAAAAGGCGGCGCGAATGTGGTGTTCTTTGACGGCATCACCGCCGGTGAGAAAGATTTCTCTACCCTGGTGGCGCGGCTGAAGAAAGAAAATATCGACTTTGTTTACTACGGTGGATACCACCCGGAAATGGGCCAGATCCTGCGCCAGTCCCGGGCCGCGGGGCTGAAAACAATCTTTATGGGCCCGGAAGGGGTGGCGAACGTCTCGCTGTCTAACATCGCCGGGGCATCAGCGGAAGGGATGCTGGTGACTAAGCCGAAAAACTACGATCAGGTACCGGCCAACAAACCGATTGTCGATGCTATCAAAGCGAAGAAACAGGATCCGAGCGGTGCGTTTGTCTGGACCACCTACGCCGCTCTGCAATCGCTGGCTGCCGCGCTGGATAACGTCCCCAGCCAGGAACCTGCCGATATGGCCAAATACCTTAAAGGCACCAGTGTGGATACAGTGATGGGCCCGCTCTCCTGGAATGAGAAAGGCGATTTGAAAGGGTTTGAGTTCGGGGTCTTTACCTGGCACGCCAACGGCACCGCCAGCGAAGCCAAATAAATCGCCGCGCTGTCGTTAGCCGCACCACAAAAACGCCCGCATTGCCGGGCGTTTTTTATCTTAATCAGCGCTGCCAGCCGTGCTCACAGGCACGAAAGCCCAGTGACTGCATAAACGCCGTCATGATGGCGTGATCTTCCACGCCCTGATCGCTCACCTGCCATTGGGTGATGCGGGGATGGCGGGCGAGGATCTCTTCAATCAGGTACTGGCCTACCCCACGGCGGCGGGTTAACTCCCGGATACGCAGAGAGTCCAGCATTGCGCGCTGGCCATTGATAGTGACCCGTACGGCCCCCAGCAAGCGTTCATTAAATTGGGCGGCATACAGCAAATGGGTGTCGTCCATCAACAGTGTGTCTGCCGAATACTCCGGCCAGATTTTCCCAAGATCGATGATGTCCTGTCCGGACAATGCGGTAAGGCGAAGAATGGTCAGTTTCATAGTTTCAGGTTAATCGTGAACAAAGTCGCAGTGTATCAAGTTCATCTGCCAACGGGTGTGCTCTTTTACTGCTATTCAGGCAGGTGATTACTTCTTGTGCTTTTGTGATTCTGGTTCAAAACGTCAGGAATGAAAAAAACCGTGGGTTTATTAACTGTTTTTTCACTATTTTGTCCGCGTATTGTGTTGGTGTTTTATGCTGAATCTCGCACTTTTTTTTGTTTATCTGGAACGTTAATCAGAATAATATCTTTGGTTAATGGCCTGAAAAATAGAGGATTTAGCCGTCTTTAAAGATAAAAGTCGCGCTAACCCCTTATTCAGGTTACAAAATCTGCGGTTGATTACAAAAAGCACAGAATGCTTTTTAACCATAATAAGACCAAATATTTACAACATCACGAAACGGGGTTTACACAGGATGAACAACAATGCAAAGCGCCTGATTGCAGCGGGTATCGCGCTGGCTTTGTCTCATACCGCGATGGCAAAGGATATAAAGGTTGCGGTTGTCGGGGCCATGTCTGGCCCGGTCGCCCAGTGGGGCGATATGGAATTTAACGGCGCGCGCCAGGCCATCAAAGACATTAACGCCCACGGCGGGATCAAGGGCGACAAGTTAGTGGCCGTGGAATATGACGATGCCTGTGACCCGAAACAGGCGGTGGCGGTGGCCAACAAAGTGGTCAACGACGGGATCAAATACGTGATTGGCCACCTCTGCTCTTCTTCTACCCAGCCGGCGTCAGATATCTATGAAGACGAAGGCATTCTGATGATTACCCCCGGGGCGACTAACCCGGAACTGACCCAGCGCGGTTATCAGTACATCATGCGTACCGCCGGGCTGGATTCAGCTCAGGGGCCAACCGCCGCCAACTATATTCTGAAACAGGTTAAACCCCAGCGGATTGCCATTATTCATGACAAACAGCAATACGGTGAAGGGCTGGCGCGCTCGGTGCAGACTGCGCTGAAAGCCGGCGGGGCGAATGTGGTGTTCTTTGACGGGATAACCGCCGGGGAGAAAGACTTCTCCGCCCTGGTGGCCCGGCTGCAAAAAGAAAATATCGACTTTGTGTACTACGGGGGCTACTACCCGGAAATGGGCCAGATCCTGCGCCAGGCGCGGACCGTCGGGCTGAAAACCCAGTTTATGGGGCCGGAAGGCGTGGGCAATGCGTCGTTATCGAATATCGCCGGTAAAGCCGCCGAAGGGATGCTGGTCACCATGCCGAAACGCTATGACCAGCAGCTGGCTAACCAGCCGATTGTGGCGGCGCTGAAGGCAGAGAAAAAAGACCCCAGCGGGCCGTATGTCTGGATAACTTATGCGGCAGTGCAATCCCTGGCCACGGCCATGAACCGCACCGGCAGTGATGACCCGGCGACGCTTATCAAGGATCTGAAAGCCCAGGGTGCCGACACGGTGATCGGCCCGCTGAGCTGGGATGACAAAGGTGACCTCAAGGGATTCGAGTTCGGTGTATTCCAGTGGCACGCGGATGGCTCGTCCACCGTAGCGAAATAAAGGCGCCCGGCCTCTGCCTGCGGGCAGAGGCATGCACAAAGGTGATGTTATGTCCGAACAATTCCTCTATTTCATGCAGCAGATGTTTAATGGCGTGACGCTGGGCAGTACCTATGCGCTGATCGCTATCGGGTACACCATGGTGTACGGCATCATCGGCATGATCAACTTCGCCCACGGCGAAGTGTATATGATTGGTAGCTACGTCTCTTTTATGATCATTGCCGGGCTGATGATGCTCGGTATTGATGTGAGCTGGATGCTGATTGGCGCCGGGTTTATCGGGGCGATTATTATCGCCAGTGCCTATGGCTGGAGTATCGAGCGGGTGGCCTATAAGCCGGTGCGCAGCTCCAAACGCCTGATTGCGCTGATCTCTGCCATCGGGATGTCTATTTTCCTGCAAAACTATGTCAGCCTGACCCAGGGCTCCCGGGATATCGCCCTGCCAGGGCTCATTAATGGCCAGTGGATTGTGGGGTCCAGCAATGGCTTCTCCGCTTCGATTACGGCGATGCAGCTGGTTATCTGGGGTGTCACGGTGCTGGCGATGCTGGCGCTGACCTTATTTATTCGCTATTCGCGGATGGGCCGCGCCTGTCGCGCCTGTGCGGAAGATCTGAAAATGGCCAGCCTGCTGGGCATTAATACCGACCGGGTTATCTCCCTGACATTTGTTATCGGTGCGGCGATGGCGGCCGTGGCTGGTGTACTGCTCGGCCAGTTCTATGGTGTTATCAACCCCTACATCGGTTTTATGGCCGGGATGAAGGCCTTTACTGCTGCGGTACTGGGCGGGATCGGCAGCATCCCCGGGGCAATGATTGGTGGCCTGATCCTCGGGGTGGCAGAGGCGCTGACCTCCGCTTATTTGAGCACGGAGTATAAAGATGTGGTCTCTTTTGCGCTGTTGATCGTGGTGCTGCTGGTGATGCCGACCGGTATTCTGGGCCGTCCGGAGGTAGAAAAAGTATGAAACCAATGCATCTGTTGATGGCGCTGCTGTCTGCGGCGATATTTTTTGTGCTGGCGGCAGTCTTTATGGGCGTACAGCTGGGGCTGGATGGCACCCATCTGGTGGTGGGGAGCGCTGCGCCGGTGCGCTGGCAGTGGGTCTATCTTGGTACTGCCGTGGTGTTTCTGTTCCAGTTGCTGCGGCCACTGTGCCAGAAAGGTTTGAGTAAAGTCTCGGGGCCGGCGTTTATTTTGCCCGCCATTGATGGCAGTTCGGTAAAACAGAAGCTGTTCCTCGGGGCGCTGCTGGTTCTGGCGGTGGCGTGGCCGTTTATGGTCTCCCGCGGGACGGTGGATATTGCCACCCTGACCATGATCTACGTGATCCTCGGCCTCGGGCTGAATGTAGTGGTGGGGCTCTCCGGGTTACTGGTGCTGGGCTACGGGGGGTTCTATGCCATTGGCGCCTACACCTTTGCGTTGCTGAACCACTACTACGGCCTTGGTTTCTGGACGTGCCTGCCCCTGGCGGGGTTAACCGCGGCGGCGGCGGGGTTCCTGCTGGGCTTCCCGGTGCTGCGTCTGCGCGGTGACTATTTGGCCATCGTGACCCTGGGGTTTGGTGAGATAGTGCGTATTTTGCTGCTGAATAATACCGAGATCACCGGCGGGCCAAACGGCATTAGTCAGATCCCGAAGCCGACCTTGTTCGGGCTGGAGTTTAGCCGTACTCCCCGGGAAGGGGGCTGGGATACCTTTAGCAACTTCTTCAACCTGAAGTACGACCCCAGCGACCGGATTATCTTCTTATATCTGGTGGCGCTGCTGCTGGTGGTGCTGTCCCTGTTTGTGATTAACCGCCTGCTGCGTATGCCGCTGGGCCGGGCCTGGGAAGCGCTGCGCGAAGATGAGATTGCCTGCCGTTCACTGGGGTTGAGCCCGCGCCGCATTAAGTTGACTGCGTTTACCATCAGCTCTGCGTTTGCCGGTTTTGCCGGGGTGCTGTTTGCGGCCCGCCAGGGATTTGTCAGCCCGGAATCCTTCACCTTTGCCGAGTCCGCCTTTGTGCTGGCGATTGTGGTGCTGGGGGGGATGGGGTCGCAGTTTGCGGTGATTCTGGCGGCGGTGCTGCTGGTGGTCTCCCGCGAGCTGATGCGTGATCTGAATGAATACAGCATGTTGTTACTGGGTGCGCTGATGGTGCTGATGATGATTTGGCGCCCGCAGGGATTACTGCCGATGACCCGCGTGCAGATGACGCTGAAGAAAAACAATGCTGAAAAAGGAGAGCAGGCATGAGCCAGCCACTGTTATCGGTAACGGGTCTGATGATGCGTTTTGGCGGTCTGCTGGCGGTAAATAACGTTGCCCTTGAGCTGCACCAGAATGAGATTGTCTCCCTGATTGGCCCGAACGGGGCCGGTAAAACCACGGTGTTTAACTGCCTGACTGGCTTTTATAAACCCACCGGCGGCACGATTTTACTGCGCGACCGCCATCTGGAAGGGTTGCCTGGCCAGGAGATTGCCCGCCTGGGGGTGGTGCGGACCTTTCAACATGTCCGGCTATTCCGGGAGATGACGGTGATTGAGAACCTGCTGGTGGCGCAACATCAGCAGATGAAGACCGGGGTCTTTTCCGGGCTGCTGAAAACCGCGTCATTCCGCCAGGCCCAGAATGCCGCCCTGGATCGGGCGGCACTGTGGCTGGAGCGTATTGGCCTGCTGGGGCTGGCCAACCGCCAGGCCGGGAACCTCGCCTATGGCCAGCAGCGCCATCTGGAGATAGCCCGCTGTATGGTGACCCAGCCGGAGATCCTGATGCTGGATGAACCCGCCGCCGGGCTGAACCCCAATGAAACCCATGAGCTGGATAGGCTGATCGCCGAGCTGCGTGACCAGCACAACACCACGGTGTTGCTGATTGAGCATGATATGAAACTGGTAATGGGCATTTCGGATCGCATCTATGTGGTTAACCAGGGGGCGCCACTGGCCCAGGGTACCCCGGCGCAGGTGCGTGAAAACCCGGATGTCATCCGCGCATACCTTGGTGAGGCATAAAATGGAAAAAGTGATGTTGTCGTTTGACCAGGTCAGTGCCCATTACGGGAAGATTCAGGCACTCCACGAGGTGACCCTGCACATTAACCAGGGGGAAATTGTTACCCTGATTGGTGCCAACGGGGCGGGGAAGACCACCCTGCTGGGCACCCTGTGTGGTGATCCCCGGGCCAGCTACGGGCGGGTTGTGTTTGACGGTAAAGATATTACTGATTGGAACACTGCGCGCATTATGCGTGAAGCGGTGGCCATTGTGCCGGAAGGGCGGCGGGTATTTTCGCGGATGACGGTGGATGAAAACCTCGCCATGGGCGGTTTTTTTGCCAACAGCGAGCAATTCGCCAGCCGGATCAAACGGGTGTATGAATTGTTCCCGCGCCTGTATGAACGGCGGGTGCAGCGGGCAGGCACCATGTCTGGCGGTGAACAGCAGATGCTGGCCATTGGCCGGGCGCTGATGAGCCAGCCGCGGCTGTTGCTGCTGGACGAGCCCTCCCTGGGGCTGGCGCCGATTATTATCCAGCAAATCTTCGACACCATTGAGCAATTACGCCGCGAGGGGATGACCATCTTCCTGGTAGAGCAGAATGCGAACCAGGCCCTGAAGCTGGCGGACCGCGGCTATGTCCTGGAGAATGGCCGGGTGGTGCTGGAGGATACCGGGGACGCGCTGCTGGCTAACGAAGCGGTACGGAGTGCTTATCTCGGCGGATAATGGCTGCCGTGGTTGGATGCTTGCCCTGATAACAGGCCCCGGTTGGGGCCTGTTTTATATCGTCAGTGGGTACAGGGCTGGATCACTTGCTCCGCCTGGTGGGTGTTATCCGGCAGGATAAATCGCGCTGTCAGCGGCGGTTTACTGGTCACAGCCTGAGACACCACCACTGTTATCAGGTCGTCCTTACCGTGTAGCCACTGATGTAGGGCATGGCTGGTGGGGGTAATCGTCCAGGTAAAATCCTGCTCGTGCCAGGCCCCGGTAGTGGTCCAGGCGTGGCCGTGCTCCAGCGTATGCCCCTGGACTCGCACCCAGGGGGTATGTTCGCCGTCAGCGCCTGGCCCTTCGAAATCTTCAATCGGGAAGCCGGCCAGCAGGGCCCTTTCGACCCGCAGTGTCACCCGCGCCGGGAGGGCATCCGGGCGGCAGGAAAGCACCAGCCAGGCTTTGCCCCGCTGGCCGTGGAAATGCGCCTCCCCCGGCAGGCTGGCCGTTTTGAGCGGGTTATTCGGGTAAGGCATCGCAAGGGTCCACTGCGTCTTCTGAGTATCGGCCTTGCTGCCGACAATAAACAGAATAAGCGCCGCCGCAATAAACATCACAGGGTATTTCATGCCGATCCTCCATTGATAAGCACGGGTTATCACGTCAGATCTTATGCGGCATCTGGCGTAAACCAGGACTAAACCAATGCCGGGTAGCGCGCTGCTTTTGCCGCCCAGTCAGCCAACCGTTACTAGCAGGCTGTCGTATTTGTGTCATCTGGCGGTCACGCGACGGTTATTTTTCTGTCATTCGCGCATGTCATGGTAGCTCGCGACCATAAAACGCGTGTTATCGCGCACTAAAAATATGACGAGGGATACCCATGGCATTATTACGCGTTACCGTTTTGGGCATGGCGCTGGGCCTGGCTGGGGCCACGCCGGCTCTGGCGGTTACCAACATTCCGTTCTGGCACTCTATGGAAGGGGAATTGGGGAAAGAGGTGGACTCTCTGGCCGGGCGTTTTAACCAGACCCATCCTGATTACCAGATAGTCCCCATCTATAAAGGTAACTACGAGCAGAGCCTGGCCGCCGGGATTGCCGCCTTCCGTACCGGTAACGCACCGGCTATTTTGCAGGTGTACGAGGTGGGTACCGCTACCATGATGGCGTCAAAAGCCATTAAACCGGTCTACCAGGTGTTTGCCGATGCCGGTATCCCTTTTGATGAGTCCCAGTTTGTCCCCACGGTGGCCGGATACTATACCGATGCCAAAACGGGCCATTTGCTGTCCCAGCCGTTTAACAGCTCCACACCGGTGCTCTATTACAACAAAGCGGCGTTTAAAAAAGCCGGGCTGGATCCTGAGCAACCGCCTAAAACCTGGCAGGCGCTGGCCAGTTACAGCGCAAAGCTGAAAGCGGCCGGGATGACGTGCGGCTATGCCAGTGGCTGGCAGGGCTGGATCCAGCTGGAGAACTTCAGTGCCTGGAATGGCCTGCCGGTGGCCAGCAAAAATAATGGCTTTGACGGTACCGATACGGTGCTGGAATTTAACCAGCCGGCGCAGGTAAAACATATCGCGCTGCTCGAAGCGATGAATAAAAAAGGGGACTTCAGCTACTTTGGGCGTAAGGATGAGTCCACTGAGAAGTTCTACAATGGCGACTGCGCCATGACCACCGCCTCTTCCGGCTCCCTGGCGGATATCCGCCATTATGCCAAATTCCCGTATGGGGTGGGGATGATGCCTTATGATGCTGATCTTAAAGGCGCGCCGCAAAATGCCATGATTGGCGGGGCCAGCTTGTGGGTGATGCAGGGGAAAACCCTTGAGGTCTATAAAGGGGTGGCTGAGTTTTTGCAATTCCTCACCCAGCCCGATAACGCCGCCGAATGGCACCAGAAAACGGGCTACCTGCCCATCACCACGGCCGCTTATCAGTTAACCCGTAAGCAGGGCTTCTATGCGCAGAACCCCGGGGCGGATATTGCCACCCGCCAGATGCTCAACAAACCGCCGTTAGCGTTTACCCGGGGGCTGCGCCTCGGCAATATGCCGCAGATCCGTACCATTGTGGACGAGGAGCTGGAATCGGTCTGGAGCGGCAAGATAACGCCACAGCAGGCGCTGGATAACGCTGTTACCCGGGGTAATGTGCTGCTGCGTCGTTTTGAGCAAACCACCAGATAACCCACCTTTATGGCACCGGTACCCCAGGTACCGGTGTGGCTAACTGCTGAGTGTTAATTATGTCTGCCTCTCGTCCGGTTTTTTCTTCCCGCGGGTTACCCTGGCTGCTGCTGGCGCCCCAGTTGATCATTACGGTCATCTTTTTCATCTGGCCCGCCGGGGAAGCTCTGTGGTACTCCCTGCAACAAGTCGACCCTTTTGGGCTGTCCAGCCAGTTTGTTGGCATGGAAAACTTTGCCGCTCTGGCCCGGGACCCGTGGTACCTGGCTTCGTTTAATACCACCCTGATATTCAGCGGGCTGGTGACGTTTTTTGGGCTACTGATATCGCTATTTTTTGCGGCACTGACCGATTATGTGGTGCGCGGCAGCCGCCTGTACCAGACCCTGATGCTGCTGCCTTATGCGGTGGCCCCGGCCATTGCGGCGGTGTTGTGGATCTTTCTGTTTAACCCGGGCCGGGGGCTTATCACCCACTGGCTGGCGGGGATGGGCTACCAGTGGAACCACGCCCAGCACAGCGGCCAGGCGATGTTCCTGGTGGTGTTTGCCTCGGTATGGAAGCAGATCAGCTATAACTTTCTGTTTTTCTTTGCCGCGCTCCAGTCGATTCCTCGTTCGCTGGTGGAGGCGGCCGCCATCGACGGCGCCGGGCCGGTGCGGCGCTTCTTTGCCCTGTCTTTGCCGCTGATTGCGCCAGTGAGTTTCTTCCTGCTGGTGGTTAATGTGGTGTATGCCTTTTTCGACACCTTCCCGGTTATCGATGCGGCTACCGGTGGCGGGCCGGTACAGGCCACCACCACCCTGATTTATAAAATCTACCGGGAGGGTTTTGCCGGGCTGGATCTGTCTGCCTCTGCGGCCCAGTCCGTGGTGCTGATGGTGATTGTTATCGTCCTGACGGTGGTGCAGTTCCGCTATGTCGAACGTAAGGTGCGCTACCAATGATAGAGAACCGCCCTGGGCTGACCCTGTTCAGCCATGTGATGCTTATCCTCGGGATCGCGGTTATCTTGTTCCCGCTGTATGTGGCGTTTGTGGCCGCCACGCTGGACAGCGACGCGGTGTTCCGCACGCCGATGCCGCTGCTGCCGGGCCATTATCTGTGGCACAACCTGGGGACAATTTGGTCCCAGGGGGTGGCGGCGGCAGTGCGCCATTCTGGCTGCTGCTGGCCAACAGCGCCATTATGGCGCTGGTTATCACGGTGGGGAAAATCACCGTGTCGCTGCTCTCCGCTTTTGCCATTGTCTGGTTTCGCTTTCCGCTGCGTAACCTGTGTTTCTGGATGATTTTTATCACCCTGATGCTGCCGGTTGAGGTGCGAATCTTCCCGACGGTTGACGTGGTGGCTAACTTGCAGATGCTCGACTCCTACGCCGGGCTGACCCTGCCACTGATGGCCTCCGCCACGGCGACTTTTTTGTTCCGCCAGTGCTTTATGAGCATGCCCGATGAACTGCTTGAGGCCGCGCGGATTGACGGTGCTTCCCCGCTGCGCTTCCTGTGGGACATTGTGTTGCCGTTATCCCGTACCAATCTGGCGGCGCTGTTTGTTATCACCTTTATCTATGGCTGGAACCAGTACCTGTGGCCGCTGCTGATAATCAGCGACAGCGGGCTGGGTACGGCGGTGGCGGGGATCAAGGGCATGATAGCCCAGGGGGAGGGGAGCACTCAGTGGAACCTGGTGATGGCCGCCATGCTGCTGACCCTGTTGCCGCCGGTGGCGATTGTATTAGTGATGCAGCGCGCGTTTGTGCGCGGCCTGGTTGATAGTGAGAAATAACCCATGGCAGGACTGAAATTACAGGCAGTAACCAAATGCTGGGACGGGGGGCACCAGGTGATAGCCCCGCTGACCCTGGATGTGGCAGACGGCGAGTTTATTGTGATGGTCGGCCCCTCCGGGTGCGGAAAGTCGACGTTGTTGCGGATGGTGGCCGGGCTGGAGCGGGTCACCAGTGGTGATATCTGGATCGATCGCCAGCGGGTGACTGAGCTGGAACCCAAGGCCCGGGGCATTGCGATGGTGTTCCAGAATTATGCGCTATACCCCCACATGAGCGTGGCGGAGAATATGGCCTGGGGCCTGAAAATTCGCGGTATGGGCAAGGCGCATATTGAGCAGAAAGTGGCGGACGCTGCCCGTATTCTGGCGCTGGAGAACGTGCTGACCCGCCACCCGCGCGAACTGTCTGGGGGCCAGCGCCAGCGGGTCGCGATGGGCCGGGCGATTGTCCGCGATCCGGCGGTGTTCCTGTTTGATGAGCCGCTGTCTAACCTGGATGCCAAGCTGCGGGTGCAGATGCGCCTTGAGCTACAGCGCCTGCACCAGCGGCTCAACACCACCAGTTTGTACGTTACCCATGATCAGGTCGAGGCGATGACCCTGGCCCAGCGGGTGATGGTGATGAATAATGGTATTGCCGAGCAGGTCGGTACCCCGGTAGAGGTGTATGAACGCCCGGCCAGCCGTTTTGTGGCGAGTTTTATGGGCAGCCCGGCGATGAATCTGCTGGAGGGGGCTATCAGCGCGGATGGCCAGCGTTTTGTGCTGGACGGCGGGCTGTCTTTCCCGCTGGCGCGTTATCCCACCGGCCAGGCCGGACGGCGTGTCACCCTGGGTATCCGCCCGGAACATATTGCGCTAAGCTCATCAGCCGCAGGGGGGATCCCGCTGCAAACCGATATGCTGGAAATCCTCGGTGCGGATAACCTGGTCCACGGCCTGTGGGGCGGGCAGAAGGTCGTGGTGCGCCTGGCGCACCAGTCACGCCCTGCGCCAGGGACGACCCTGTGGTTGACGCTACCGGGGGAGCATGTGCACTTTTTTGATGGAGAAACCGGACGCCGCTTATGAATAACTGGCCTTATCCGAAGATTGTCGCCCACCGCGGCGGCGGTAAACTGGCCCCGGAAAATACCCTTGCGGCCATTGATGTCGGTGCGCGCTACGGCCACACCATGATTGAATTTGACGCCAAACTCTCCCGGGACGGGGAGATTTTCTTACTCCACGACGATACCCTCGAGCGCACCAGCAATGGCTGGGGCGTGGCGGGGGATCTGCTGTGGGGTGAGCTGGTCCACGCTGATGCCGGGAGCTGGTTTTCCGGGGAGTTTGCCGGTGAGCCATTACCGTTGCTCAGCCAGGTGGCGGCGCGTTGCCGTCAGCATGGTCTGATGGCCAATATTGAAATTAAGCCCACCACGGGGGTGGATGTCCCCACCGGAACGGCAGTGGCGCTGGCGGCCCACACCCTGTGGGCGGGAATGACGCCGCCGCTGTTGTCGTCTTTCTCCCCGGCATCACTGGCGGCTGCGCAACAGGCGGTGCCGGGGTTACCCCGAGGGCTGCTGATGGATGAATGGCGCAGCGACTGGCGGGAGCTGACCCGGGAACTGGGTTGTGTTTCGCTCCATCTGAATCACCGGTTACTGGATGCGGCGCGGGTCGCCCAGATCAAAGAGGCCGGGCTGCGTATCCTGGTCTATACGGTGAATAAGCCGGAGCGGGCGGCGCAGTTACTGGGCTGGGGGGTTGACTGCATTTGTACTGACAGGATCGATCTTATCGGCCCGGATTTTGGCGCCTGAGGGGATAACACCGGGGCCAGGTGATGATGGCCCCGACGATGGAGGTTAGTAGCCGGTGCTGCGGCCCGGTTGCAGGCTCTGGGTGCGCTGGCGGTTTTGTTCAATCTGTTGCTGTAACTGCTGGCGCTGCTGCTGGGTTTGCCACTGCTGTTGTTGCTGAAGCTGGCTTTTCTGCTGGCTTTGCTGGATTCGCATCTCCTCAGACATACGCTGCTGGCTGGGGTTCTGGTAATTCGGTTGGTTAGGGTTAGTGCTCTGGCTAAAGGGGTTAGCCAGGGCTGTCAGCGGCAGCATTAGCACCAGCCAGGACAATCTTTTCATTTGCGCTCCTCCTGCTTTCAGGGCGATACCTTTAGTTTATCGCGTTTTGGCGTGAACGGTTGTGGCGTTATCGGGGAAATCCCGCCCCCGGTGATATATCACTTTCTTTAAATGAATATTCTCTACTGTGATGTGGATTCAGTTTTTTTCAAAATTAAGCTGGACAGATGCAAATGATAATGATTATTATTGTCATGCACTCAGGAGGAACCCTCGCGGATCACCTGAAGGCACGACATTGCTCACATTGCTTCCAGTATTTTTTAGCCAGCATTTTTGCTGGCTTTTTTTTGCTTCTTTTTTGCTGGCCCTGACAAATCGTTCACATTTTTTGAACGGAGTAGTCAATTTTCACCCTCTATGATTACTTACTGAAGACGTCCACACTAGATACATCAACGCAAGACGTATCCATGAGATTCGAGGGGATTCACCATGATCTATGTTCGTAAAGCTGACCAACGTGGCCACGCCAATCATGGCTGGCTGGATAGCTGGCACACTTTCTCTTTCGCCGATTATTACGATCCAAACTTTATGGGATTCTCCGCGCTGCGGGTGATTAACGATGACGTTATCGATCCGGGCATGGGCTTTGGTACCCACCCCCATAAGGACATGGAGATCCTGACCTATGTTCTGGAAGGCGCGGTGGAGCACCAGGACAGCATGGGCAATAAGGAACAAGTGCCGGCGGGTGAGTTCCAGATAATGAGCGCCGGTACCGGGGTGCGCCATTCCGAATATAACCCCAGCGCCACGTCGCGCCTGCATCTGTACCAGATCTGGATAATTCCTCAGGAAACCGGTATTACACCGCGCTATGAACAGCGCCGCTTTGATGCCCCCCAGGGCCGCCAGCTGGTGCTGTCGCCCGATGCCCGGGACGGCTCACTGAAAGTCCATCAGGATATGGAGCTGTACCGCTGGGCGCTGGCGAAAGAGGAACAGTCGGTGTACCAGTTGTCTGCCGAGCGCCGGGTATGGATCCAGGTGGTCAAGGGCGAGGCGAAAATTAACGGTAGCCACGTCACCACCGGCGATGGGGTTGCAGTATGGGATGAACCGGCGATTTCGGTACATGCCGACAGCGCCAGTGAGATTTTACTCTTCGATTTGCCCCCGGTGTGATCTGCATTCAATGAACCCGGCAACCTCTTCTGTAACAGGAGGAGGTTGCTGGTTGTCCGTGTTACACTGAGCTGATTATTCTATGAAGCTCCAGGACAATGAAAAAAAGACGACCAGTTCTCCAGGACGTAGCGGATCGCGTCGGAGTAACAAAAATGACCGTAAGCCGTTTTTTGCGCAACCCGGAGCAGGTATCCGCTGCATTACGGGTAAAGATCGCTGCGGCGCTGGACGAGTTAGGCTACATCCCTAACCGCGCTCCGGATATCCTTTCCAATGCTACTAGCCGCGCGATTGGCGTGCTATTGCCTTCATTAACCAACCAGGTCTTTGCGGAAGTATTACGCGGTATCGAAAGCGTTACCGATGCCTTCGGCTACCAGACCATGCTGGCCCACTATGGCTACAAATCCGAGATGGGAGAAGAACGGCTAGAGTCCATGTTGTCGTGGAACATTGATGGCCTGATCCTCACGGAGCGCACCCATACCCCCCGGGCCCTGAAAATGATCGAAGTCTCCGGTATTCCGGTGATGGAGCTGATGGACAGTGTCAGCCCTTGCCTGGATATTGCGGTGGGCTTTGATAACTTTGAAGCGGCACGCCAGATGACCGCGGCGATGCTCCAGCGTGGCCACCGCCATGTAGCTTATCTTGGCGCCCGCCTTGATGAGCGTACTATCATGAAGCAAAAAGGGTACGAGCAGGCGATGCGCGACATGGGCCTGGTGCCTTACAGCGTGATGGCTGAGCAGTCCTCTTCTTATTCTTCCGGTATTGATCTGTTCCGCCAGGCCCGGCGTGAATACCCTCAACTTGATGGCATCTTTTGTACTAACGATGACCTGGCAGTGGGGGCGGCGTTTGAATGCCAGCGGGTCGGGTTGCGTATTCCCGATGATATGGCGATTGCCGGTTTCCACGGTCACGATATCGGCCAGGTGATGGAACCGCGGCTGGCCAGTGTGCTCACCCCGCGCGAAAGAATGGGGCGTATTGGCGCAGAGCGTTTGCTGGCGCGGATTCGGGGCGAAATTGTCACGCCGAAGATGCTCGACCTCGGGTTTACATTATCCCCCGGCGGCTCGATTTAACCCTCTTTTTTTTGACGTACTTCACATTTATACACTTTGTACGGTAATGGTTATTGCCTGTTACCTATGCAAACGGGACAATGTTACCGATAACAGTTACCCGTAACATCGTACCATTCCGTTACTATATTGTGCTACCAGGAGTTAGCTATGAGCACGACCAACCAAGATCACTATATTTTTGTCCTGATGGGCGTTTCTGGTAGCGGTAAATCTGCTGTCGCAAGCCAGGTTGCCCACGAACTTCAGGGTGCATTTTTGGATGGTGACTTCCTGCATCCGCGCTGCAACATTGTCAAAATGGCTTCCGGAGAGCCGCTGAACGATAGCGATCGTCAGCCGTGGCTGAAAGCACTGAATGATGCTGCCTTTGCAATGCAGCGTACTAATAAAGTATCGCTGATCGTTTGCTCTGCGCTGAAAAAAAGTTACCGCGATATCTTACGGGAAGGGAATCCGAATCTGCGCTTTGTTTACCTGAAAGGGGACTTCGATCTGATCGAAAGCCGCCTGAAGGCACGCAAAGGGCATTTCTTTAAGACCCAGATGCTGGTCACCCAATTCGAGACTCTGGAAGAGCCAACGGCCGATGAACGCGATGTGCTGGTAGTGGATATTAACCAGCCCCTGGACGGCGTGATCGCCGACACCGTCGCCCAAATCAATAAGGCTTGTTAATTGTGAGCACATTGACGCTAGTCCTGACAGCAGTCGGTTCTGTACTGCTGTTGTTGTTCCTGGTGATGAAGGCCCGTATGCATGCCTTCCTTGCCCTGATGGTGGTATCGATTGGCGCCGGGTTATTCTCCGGTATGCCGCTGATGAAAATCACCCAAACCATGGAAAAAGGCATGGGGGGAACCCTGGGCTTTCTGGCCGTGGTGGTCGCCCTCGGGGCGATGTTTGGTAAAATCCTCCATGAAGCCGGTGCTGTTGACCAGATTGCAGTAAAAATGCTGAAGGCATTTGGTCAGAGCCGCGCCAGCTATGCTATCGGTATTGCCGGGCTGATTTGTGCGTTGCCGCTGTTTTTTGAAGTGGCCATCGTACTGCTGATCAGCGTGGCTTTCTCTATGGCGCGCCATACCAATCAGAACCTGACCAAGCTGGTGATTCCGCTGTTTGCCGGTGTTGCGGCGGCGGCGGCGTTCCTGGTGCCTGGTCCGGCGCCGATGCTGCTGGCATCCCAGATGCACGCTGATTTTGGCTGGATGATCCTGATTGGCCTGAGTGCCGCTATTCCGGGGATGATCATTGCGGGCCCGCTGTTCGGTAACTTCATCGGGCGTTTTGTAAAACTGGAAGTGCCTGATGACATTACCGAACCGCACCTTGGCGAAGGTAAACTGCCGTCTTTCGGTTTCAGCATGGCGTTGATTCTGCTGCCGCTGGTACTGGTTGGCCTGAAGACCATTGCTGCGCGCTTTGTGCCGGAAAGTTCTGAGCTGTATCAGTGGTTCGAATTTATCGGCCATCCGTTTACCGCGATTCTGGTTGCTTGCCTGGTGGCGGTCTATGGCCTGGCGATGCGCCAGGGGATGTCCAAAGAACGCGTAATGGAAATCTGCGGCCACGCTTTACAGCCTGCGGGTATCATCCTGCTGGTTATCGGTGCCGGTGGTGTGTTCAAACAGATTCTGGTTGACTCTGGTGTTGGCCCGGCGCTGGGTGAAGCACTGACCGGGATGGGCCTGCCAATTGCGCTGACCTGTTTCATCCTGGCGGCCGGGGTGCGTATTATCCAGGGGTCCGCCACTGTGGCTTGCCTGACGGCTGTTGGTCTGGTGATGCCGGTGGTTGAACAACTGCACTACTCTGGCGCCCAGATGGCAGCCCTGTCTATCTGTATCGCTGGCGGCTCCATTGTGGTGAGCCACGTAAACGATGCGGGCTTCTGGCTGTTCGGTAAATTTACCGGGGCTACCGAAGCACAGACCCTGAAAAGCTGGACCATGATGGAAACCATCCTTGGGACAGTCGGGGCGATTGTCGGGATGATCTATTTCACCATCCTGTCGTAATCGTAATACTGTGAAAAAAGGCCGCTGATGCGGCCTTTTTTGTCCGTCCGGTACGGCGCAACCGCATGGCCATTTGGTGAGATAAGGCAATTTTCTAATGACCTTACCATCATCGATTAATTTCACTTGCGACTTTGGCTGCATTTTGTAAGGTGGAAGGATGTCCCGGTTAACCGTCGGCATACTCAACGCACCACACACCTCTGCAGGAAATACTCGTTATGAAAAATGTTGGTTTTATCGGCTGGCGCGGGATGGTCGGCTCAGTTCTTATGCAGCGCATGGTGGAAGAACGCGATTTTGACGCGATCCACCCGGTCTTTTTCTCCACCTCCCAGTTAGGTCAGGCAGCGCCAGCGTTTGGCGGCCATACCGGCGGGACACTCCAGGATGCTTATGACCTGGACGCGCTCAAAGCACTGGACATTATCGTCACCTGCCAGGGGGGCGACTACACCAACGAGATTTACCCGAAGCTGCGTGAAAGCGGCTGGCAGGGCTACTGGATTGATGCGGCCTCTTCACTGCGGATGAACGATGACGCGATTATCATTCTTGACCCGGTAAACCAGCACGTGATTGACCAGGGGCTGAATAACGGCATCAAAACCTTTGTCGGCGGTAACTGCACAGTCAGCCTGATGCTGATGTCACTGGGCGGGCTGTTTGCGGAAGGGCTGGTGGACTGGGTATCGGTGGCGACCTATCAGGCGGCCTCCGGTGGTGGTGCCCGCCATATGCGTGAGTTGCTAAGCCAGATGGGGATGCTTCACCACCTGGTGGCGGAAGAGCTGGCGGACCCCGCCTCGGCGATTCTTGATATCGAGCGTAAAGTGACCCAGCTGACCCGCAGCGGTGACCTGCCAATGGACAATTTTGGCGTGCCGCTGGCCGGGAGCCTGATTCCGTGGATCGACAAACAACTGGATAACGGCCAGAGCCGCGAAGAGTGGAAAGGCCAGGCGGAAACCAATAAAATTCTTAATGCTTCACCGGTTATCCCGGTGGATGGTTTGTGTGTCCGGGTGGGCGCGCTGCGCTGCCATAGCCAGGCATTCACCATTAAACTGAACAAAGACGTATCGGTCGCGACCATTGAATCACTGTTGGCTGGTCATAATGACTGGGTTAAAGTTGTGGATAATGATCGCGAAATTACGATGCGCGAACTGACCCCGGCAGCAGTTACTGGTACACTCTGCACCCCTGTTGGGCGGTTGCGTAAACTGAACATGGGGCCCCAGTATCTGTCCGCGTTTACCGTCGGCGATCAATTACTGTGGGGCGCGGCAGAACCACTGCGCCGCATGCTGCGTCAGCTGGCATAATCACGCTGACAACTGAGGATTAGGGAGGGGTGCCCAGGCACCCCTTTATTTAGCGCGTATGACAAGGAGTAACGCAGATGTCTGGAATAAACCCGGGAGCTATATAACGTTTGGCTATGTTTGAGATGAGGTTGCAGGCGCATACCCATCTGAAAGATGTTTGAGTCGCAGAGGAACACATATCCGACTCATGACAGGTCAATAAAAAATGTCAGTCTGGTCAAAGAAATAAACACCAGGCAGGCTGGCAGTTACATTACAGGATGATCAACATGTCTGTTCGTATAGAAAAAGACGTGATTAATGCGCTATTTGCGGGACATTTTGCCGACCCTTTTGCTGTACTGGGGATGCACAAAACCGAAGACGGACTGGAAGTCCGGGCACTACTTCCTGACGCCACTGATGTGTGGGTCATTGAACCTAAGACTGGCCGTAAGGTTGGTAAACTTGACTGCATGGATTCCCGTGGCTTTTTTGCCGGGGTACTACCGCGTCGTAAAAACCCTTTTCGCTATCAGCTGGCGGTTGCCTGGCATGATCAGCAAAATCTGATAGATGACCCTTACCGTTTCGGACCGCTGGTGGAAGAACTGGACACCTGGCTATTGTCTGAAGGGACTCATCTCCGTCCTTATGAAACCTTAGGCGCCCACGCCACAACGGTGGATGGGGTCTCTGGTACCCGCTTTGCACTCTGGGCGCCGAACGCCCGACGCGTGTCGGTGGTGGGCGAATTTAACTTCTGGGATGGCCGTCGCCATCCGATGCGTCTGCGCAAAGAAAGCGGCATTTGGGAGCTATTTATTCCCGGGGCGCGCAATGGCCAGCTGTATAAATTCGAGCTGGTCGATATCGACGGTAATCTGAGAATCAAAGCCGATCCTTACGCTTTTGAAGCGCAAATGCGCCCGGATACCGCCTCCCTGATTTGCGGGCTGCCGGAGAAGACCACCCTGAGCCAGCAGCGCCAGCAGGCGAACCGCATGGATGCCCCGATTTCGATTTATGAGGTGCACCTTGGCTCCTGGCGTCGCCATAGCGAAAATAACTTCTGGTTAAGCTACCGTGAGCTGGCGGATCAGCTGATCCCCTATGTGAAGGGGATGGGGTTCACCCATATTGAATTGCTGCCGATTAACGAACATCCGTTTGACGGCAGCTGGGGTTACCAGCCCCAGGGGCTTTATGCGCCCACCCGCCGTTTCGGGACCCGTGATGACTTCCGCTATTTTGTGGATGCCGCCCATAACGCGGGCCTGAATGTGATCCTCGACTGGGTACCGGGCCATTTCCCGTCTGACGACGCGGGCCTGGCCAATTTTGACGGTACGGCGCTCTATGAGCACGGGGACCCCCGTGAAGGGTTCCACCAGGACTGGAATACCCTGATTTACAACTATGGCCGCCGTGAGGTGAGCAACTATCTGGTGGGCAACGCCCTGTACTGGATGGAGCGCTTTGGTATCGATGCCCTGCGGGTCGATGCGGTGGCGTCGATGATTTATCGCGATTACAGCCGTAAAGACGGTGAGTGGATCCCTAACGAGTTTGGCGGGCGCGAAAACCTTGAGGCGATCGCGTTTCTGCGCGACACCAATCGGGTTATCGGAGAGCAGATCCCCGGTGCGGTCACCATGGCGGAAGAGTCCACGGACTTTGCCGGTGTTTCACGTCCGGCGGATATGGGCGGGCTGGGGTTCTGGTACAAGTGGAACCTGGGCTGGATGCACGACACCCTGGACTTTATGAAGCTGGATCCTGTCTATCGCCAGTACCATACCGATAAACTCACCTTCGGTATGCTGTACAACTACACCGAAAACTTTGTCCTGCCGTTATCCCACGACGAAGTGGTCCACGGTAAGAAGTCGATTCTGGATCGTATGCCCGGCGACGCCTGGCAGAAGTTTGCTAACCTGCGCGCCTACTACGCCTGGATGTGGGCCTTCCCGGGCAAAAAACTGCTGTTTATGGGCAATGAGTTTGCGCAGGGCCGGGAGTGGAACTTTGAGTCCAGCCTTGACTGGCACCTGCTGGAAGGCAGCGATAACTGGCACCACGGGGTGCAGCGCCTGGTCCGCGATCTGAACCATACTTACCGCAAGCACGCGGCGATGTACGAGCTGGATTTCGACCCTTATGGCTTCGAATGGCTGGTGGTGGAAGATAAAGCCAACTCGGTGTTTGTGTTTGTACGGCGGGATAAAGCCGGTAATGAGATAATCGTTGCCAGTAACTTTACGCCGGTACCGCGCCATAACTATCGCTTTGGTATTAACCAGCCGGGCCGCTGGCGTGAAGTGCTCAACAGTGACTCTCTCCACTACCACGGCAGCAACGCCGGGAATGGCGGCACCGTCACCAGCGAGGCGCTCCCCAGCCACGGACGTGAACATTCACTAAGCCTGACGCTTCCGCCGTTATCTACCATCTGGCTGATGCGGGAGGGGGATGAATGACACAACTGTTGCCAGGTAATCCGGCCCCGTTAGGGGCAAGTTTTGACGGGAAAGGGGTGAATTTCACGCTGTTCTCGGCCCATGCGCAACTGGTTGAACTGGTCGCTTTTGATGACCACGGTCAGGAGCAGCATTTTATCTTACCCGGGAAAACGGGTGATATCTGGCACGGTTATCTCCCCGGTGCGAAGCCGGGGCTACGCTACGGCTATCGGGTTCATGGCCCCTGGGACCCGGCCTGCGGCCAGCGCTTTAATGCGGCGAAGCTGCTGATCGACCCGTGTGCCAGAGCTATTGATGGGAATGCCTGTGATGATCCGCGGCTGCAGGGCGGCCGGGATACGCCAGACCCCCAGGATAGCCGGGATGCGGTACCCAAGAGTATTGTGGTCCATGACCGCTATGACTGGGAAGATGATCAGCACCCGCGTACGCCGTGGGGTGACACCATTATTTATGAAGCTCATGTTCGCGGGCTGACCAAATTACACCCCGGGATCCCCCAGGCGCTGCGCGGTACCTATGCCGCCCTGGGGCACCCGGTGATGATCGATTATTTTACCCGCCTGGGGATAACCGCCCTGGAGCTGATGCCGGTCAACCGCTTTGCCAGCGAGCCGCGCTTACAGCGTATGGGGCTGACGAACTACTGGGGATATAACCCGCTGGCGCTGTATGCGGTAGAGCCGCGCTATGCCGTTAATCAGAATGTGCTGGGGGCGGCCAATGAATTCCGCGACGCGGTAAAAGCCTTACATGCGGCGGGCATTGAGGTCATCCTCGATATCGTGCTGAACCATACAGCAGAAACCGATCTGGATGGGCCGACCTTCTCACTGCGCGGTATTGATAACCGCAGCTATTATTGGTTACAGGACGACGGTAACTACCAGAACTGGACCGGCTGCGGCAACACCCTTAATTTAAATCACCCGGAAGTGGTCAATTTTGCGATCGACTGCCTGAAATATTGGGTCGAAACCTGTCATGTTGATGGCTTCCGTTTTGATTTGGCCTCCGTGATGGGGCGTACGCCGGATTTTCGTCAGGACGCGCCGCTGTTTGAGGCGATCCGCAACGATCCGGTGCTTTCCAGGGTGAAGCTGATTGCTGAACCCTGGGATATTGGCCCCGGCGGCTACCAGGTAGGGAATTTCCCGCCACCTTTTGCCGAGTGGAATGACCATTTTCGCGATGCTGCCCGGCGTTTTTGGCTGCAGCAGTCGCTCTGCGTCGGTGAGTTTGCCTGTCGGTTTGCGGGCTCCAGCGATCTGTTCCGGCGCGGCGAACGCCGCCCGTCGGCCAGTATTAATATCGTGACCGCCCATGATGGTTTCACCCTGCGGGATTGTGTCTCGTTTAACAGCAAACACAATGAAGCCAACGGCGAAGAGAACCACGACGGGACTAACAGTAACTACAGTAATAACCACGGGGTGGAAGGGGATTCAACCCTCCTCCACGTCCGGGAACGACGCCGGGAAAGCGCCCACGCACTGCTCACTACACTGCTGCTTTCCCAGGGAACGCCGATGCTGCTGGCCGGGGATGAACATGCCCACACCCAGCACGGCAATAATAACGCCTATTGCCAGGACAACGCGCTCACGTGGCTGAACTGGGAGCAGGCCTATACCGGATTAACCGCGTTTACGGCGGCATTGATCCAGATACGTAAAAAAATACCCGCGTTGATCCAGGATAGCTGGTGGAACGATAACGACGGCAATGTGCGCTGGCTGAATCAACATGGTCAGCCTATGGGGCCGGCGGACTGGCAGGATCAAACGCGACGTTTACAAATTCAGCTCAGCGAGTGCTGGCTGATTACCATTAACGCAACTGAAGAGGTGGGTGACATTGTCTTACCCACAGGGGAATGGCGTGCCGTTCCACCGTTTGCCGGGGAGGAGAACCCGGTTATCACGGCAGTATGGCACGGCCCCGCGCACGGAGTGTGCGTTTTCCACAGGTCATGAATAAAGGAGTAACTCATGGTTAAGTTAGATAAAAATGATACGCTGATGCTGGCGCGTCAGCTGCCTATTAAATCAGTTGCATTAATTCTGGCCGGCGGCCGTGGTACCCGGTTAAAGGATTTAACCACCACACGCGCTAAGCCGGCGGTGCACTTTGGCGGCAAGTTCCGCATTATCGATTTTGCGTTGTCCAACTGCATCAACTCCGGTATCCGCCGGATTGGGGTTATTACCCAGTACCAGTCTCACTCACTGGTGCAGCATATCCAGCGCGGCTGGTCATTCTTCAGCGAAGAGATGAACGAGTTTGTCGATTTGCTGCCTGCGCAGCAGCGTGTGCACGGGGAGAACTGGTATCGCGGTACCGCCGATGCGGTGACCCAGAACCTGGATATCATTCGCCGCTATAACGCCGAGTACGTGGTGATCCTCGCCGGGGACCATATCTACAAGCAAGATTACTCGCGCATGCTGATCGACCACGTGGAAAAAGGCGCGCGCTGTACTGTGGCCTGTATGCCGGTGCCGATTGAAGAAGCCAGCGCCTTCGGGGTGATGGCGGTCGATGAAAATGAAAAAATCATCGAATTTGTTGAGAAACCGGCCAATCCACCGGCCATGCCGAACGATCCAACCCGCTCCCTGGCGAGCATGGGGATTTATATCTTTGACGCCAGCTACCTGTACCAGCTGCTGGAAGAAGACGACAACGACGAAAACTCCAGCCACGACTTCGGCAAAGATATTATCCCTAAAATTACCCATGCCGGTGCCGCATACGCGCACCCGTTCCCGCTGTCCTGCGTACAGTCCGATCCGGATGCCGAACCTTACTGGCGCGACGTCGGGACCCTGGAAGCGTACTGGAAGGCGAACCTTGATCTGGCATCGGTAACCCCGGAGCTGGACATGTACGATCAGCACTGGCCGATCCGTACCCATATGGAGTCCCTGCCGCCGGCGAAATTTGTCCAGGATCGCTCTGGTAGCCACGGTATGACGCTCAACTCACTGGTTTCCGGGGGCTGTATTATTTCCGGCTCGGTGGTCGTGCAATCCGTGCTATTCCCGCGGGTGCGGATTAATTCCTTCTGTAATATTGATTCTGCTGTGCTATTACCAGATGTCTGGGTGGGGCGCTCTTGTCGCCTGCGCCGCTGCATTATTGACCGTGCCTGTGTTATCCCGGAAGGGATGGTCATTGGCGAGAATGCCGAAGGTGACCCACTGTAACGAATAAGTTTGGTGCGGCGCTGCCGCACCACTATCTGAGGACGGGAGCGACGATGCAGGTCTTACATGTCTGTTCTGAAATATTTCCATTACTAAAAACCGGCGGCCTTGCGGATGTTATCGGTGCTTTACCTGCCGCACAAATCGCAGCCGGAACCGATGCCCGGGTATTGCTGCCGGCTTTCCCGGATATTCGCCGCGGCATTCCTGATGCCCAGGTGGTCACTAAGCGCAATACCTTTGCCGGGCCAATGTCACTGCTGTTCGGCCACTATAACGGGGTCGGCATTTATCTGATTGATGCGCCGCACCTGTATGATCGCCCGGGTAGCCCGTACCACGATACGAATCAATACGCTTATACCGATAATGTCCTGCGCTTTGCGCTACTGGGATGGGTGGGCTGCGAAATGGCCTGTGGGCTGGATCCGTTCTGGCACCCGGACGTGGTACACGCTCATGACTGGCACGCGGGCCTGGCGCCAGCCTACCTGGCCGCCAGAGGCCGCCCGGCAAAATCGGTATTTACGGTACATAATCTGGCCTATCAGGGGCTGTTTTACGCCCATCATCTGCCGGAAATAGAACTGCCATGGTCGTTCTATAATATGCATGGGCTGGAGTTTAATGGCCAGATGTCGTTCCTGAAAGCCGGGCTCTACTATGCGGACCACATTACGGCGGTGAGCCCAACCTATGCCCAGGAAATTACCGAGCCTCAGTTTGCTTACGGGATGGAAGGGCTGCTCCAGGAGCGTCATCGCCAGGGGCGGCTGTCCGGTATTCTCAATGGTGTCGATGAACGTACCTGGGACCCGGCGACAGACCCGCTACTGGCGGCCAGCTACAACCGCGATAGTCTGGAAAAGAAAGCGGAAAATAAACGTCAGCTCCAGGTGGCGATGGGCCTGAAAGTGGACGACAAAGCGCCACTGTTCGCCGTGGTCAGCCGGTTAACCAGCCAGAAAGGGCTGGACCTGGTGCTGGAAGCACTACCCGGGCTGCTGGAGCAGGGCGGGCAACTTGCGCTGCTGGGCGCCGGAGATCCTATCCTGCAGGAAGGTTTCCTGGCGGCAGCGGCAGAACACCCCGGGCAAGTTGGGGTGCAGATTGGTTATCACGAGGCATTCTCCCACCGCATTATGGGCGGGGCGGATGTGATTCTGGTGCCCAGTCGTTTTGAGCCCTGCGGGCTGACCCAACTGTACGGGCTTAAGTATGGCACGTTGCCTCTGGTGCGGCGCACCGGTGGCCTGGCTGATACGGTATCAGACTGTTCCCTGGAGAATCTGGCGGACGGTGTAGCCAGTGGTTTTGTGTTTGAGGACAGCAATGCCTGGTCGCTGTTACGGGCGATCCGGCGTGCTTTCGTTCTGTGGTCCCGTCCATCACTGTGGCGCGTTGTGCAGCGCCAGGCGATGGCAATGGATTTTAGCTGGCAAGTTGCGGCGCAGTCTTACCGCGATCTTTATCAACGCTTGATGTAACTATCCAGGAATCACTGACTATGAATGCACCTTTCAGTTATGCATCCCCGACACTCAGCGTTGAGGCTCTGAAGCACTCTATTGCCTATAAGCTGATGTTTACTATTGGTAAAGATCCGGCCATTGCCAACAAACATGACTGGCTGAACGCCACCCTGTTTGCGGTGCGGGATCGTATGGTGGAACGCTGGCTGCGTTCCACCCGGGCGCAGATGTCCCAGGAAGATCGGCAGGTGTATTACCTGTCAATGGAGTTTCTGATTGGCCGGACATTATCCAATTCACTGCTGTCTCTGGGGATCTATAGCGATATCCAGGCAGCGCTCTGCGAAATGGGGCTGGATCTTGAAGAGCTGATCGACGAAGAGAATGACCCAGGTCTGGGCAACGGTGGCCTGGGCCGCCTGGCTGCCTGTTTCCTGGACTCGCTGGCGACCCTCGGGCTGCCGGGCCGCGGCTACGGCATCCGCTACGACTACGGGATGTTCAAGCAGAACATCGTGGACGGCAGCCAGCGCGAGTCTCCGGACTACTGGCTGGAATACGGTAACCCGTGGGAATTTGAACGCCACAATACCCGTTACCGCATCCGCTTTGGTGGCCGTATCCAGCAGGAAGGGAAAAACGCCCGCTGGCTGGATACCGAAGAGATCCTCGCCGTGGCCTACGATCAGATTATCCCCGGCTATGATACTGATGCCGCTAACACCCTGCGTCTGTGGAGTGCCCAGGCCAGTAGCGAGATTAACCTTGGTAAATTCAATCAGGGGAATTACTTCGCGGCGGTGGAAGATAAAAACGTCTCCGAGAACGTCTCCCGGGTACTGTATCCGGATGATTCCACCTACTCCGGGCGCGAGCTGCGTTTACGTCAGGAATACTTCCTCGTCTCCGCCACGGTGCAGGATATCCTCAACCGCCACTACATGTTGCATAAAACCTATGACAACCTGGCGGAGAAGATTGCCATTCACCTCAATGATACCCACCCGGTGCTGGCGATCCCGGAACTGATGCGCCTGCTGATGGATGAGCATCGTTTTAGCTGGGAAGATGCGTTCGAAGTGACGTGCCAGGTATTCTCCTACACCAACCACACGCTGATGAGCGAAGCGCTGGAGAGCTGGCCGGTGGATATGCTGGGTAAGATCCTGCCCCGTCATCTGCAAATTATCTTTGAAATTAACGACTATTTCCTGAAAACCCTGCAAGAGCAATATCCGCAGGATACCGGGTTGCTGAGCCGGACGTCGATCATTGATGAGTCCAACGGTCGCCGGGTACGTATGGCCTGGCTGGCCGTGGTGGGCAGCCATAAAGTCAATGGTGTGTCCGAGTTACACTCCAACCTGATGGTGCAGTCACTGTTTGCCGATTTTGCCAAAGTCTTCCCGATGCGTTTTTGCAACAAAACAAACGGGGTCACCCCGCGCCGCTGGCTGGCGCTGGCTAACCCGTCGCTGTCCGATGTGCTGGATAAGAACATTGGCCGCACCTGGCGCACCAATCTGAGCTTGCTGAACGGGCTCACCGAGTACATTAAAGATCCTAAAGTGAACTATGCCGTGCAGCAGGCCAAGCTGGAAAACAAACAGCGGCTGGCGAACTTTATTGATCAGCAACTGAATGTGAAAGTGAACCCGCAGGCGCTGTTTGATGTACAGATCAAGCGGATTCACGAGTACAAACGCCAGTTGATGAACGTATTGCACGTGATAACCCGTTATAACCGGATCAAAGATGATCCGAATGCTGACTGGGTACCGCGGGTAAATATTTTTGCCGGTAAGGCCGCCTCGGCGTACTACATGGCCAAGCACATTATTCATTTGATCAACGATGTGGCCAACGTGGTGAACAACGATCCGCTGGTGAAAGATAAGCTGAAAGTGGTGTTTATCCCGAACTACAGCGTTAGCCTGGCCCAGATCATTATCCCGGCGGCGGATCTCTCTGAACAGATCTCCCTGGCGGGTACGGAAGCCTCCGGTACCAGTAATATGAAGTTCGCCCTTAACGGCGCGCTGACGATTGGTACTCTGGACGGGGCAAACGTCGAGATGGGCGAGCGGGTTGGTGAAGAGAATATCTTCATCTTCGGCAACACGGCGGAGGAAGTTGAAGCCCTGCGCCGCAACGGCTATAACCCGCGGGACTACTACGAGAAAGACGCTGAGCTGCACCGGGTGCTGACCCAGATAGGCTCCGGGGTTTACAGCCCCGGTGAGCCGGGCCGCTATCGCGACCTGGTGGATTCACTGATTAACTTTGGTGACCACTACCAGGTGCTGGCGGATTACCGCAGCTACGTGGACTGCCAGGACGAGGTGGATACCCTGTATCTGGATCAGGAAGAGTGGACCCGCCGGGCGATGCACAACATTGCCAATATGGGGTACTTCTCCTCTGACCGTACTATCCAGGAGTATGCCGACGAAATTTGGCACATTAAGCCAGTGCGTCTGTAACCTGCGTCCTGATAACAAAAAACCGGCCCGCGGGCCGGTTTTTTTATTGGGTCTTATTGCCTCTCTACTTTCTCGCCTCTTATCACCTGTCGTAACCTCCCGAAACCGGCGATTGTTCGCCCGGTATTGATCCCACTGCGCTTACCGTTCCCTGGGGCGATGCCCCCTCGCCGGTGATTCTCTCCCGGCGGAGCCAATAATCGCGAAGGAGCAGATCATGCACAAAATAATTACCCGGGGATGGCTGTGGTTAAGCGTGGTTTTCACCCCACTGGCGGCGGCGCAGGAGGTCACCATATATCTGATTCGCCACGGTCAAACGTGGTTTAACCAGACCGGGCAGGTTCAGGGGTGGAGTGACTCCCCGCTCACTGCCGCTGGCACCGCTCAGGCGGTGGCTGTCGGCAAGGCGTTGTCTGGTGTTTCTTTTCGCGGGGCTTTTTCCAGCGATGCGGGCAGAGCCCGGGCTACCGCACTGGCGATTCTGGCGGAGAACCAGCGCCCGCCGGTACCGGCGCTGACCGAATCGGCAGATTTACGCGAATGGGGATATGGCGGTTATGAAGGGCGGGATGATGCGGATCTCTGGACCCCGCTCTACCGGAGCGTTAATGTTCCCTTCGCCAAAGACTGGTCTACCTGGGAAGCGTTCACCCAGAAAATGACCGATGAACAGATGGCCGATGCCATCGCCCGTAATGATCCCACCGGAAGTGCCGAGCCCTATCAGGCTATCACTGCCCGGCTGAAGCGCGGGCTGCTGGCGGTTATTCAGCAGACCCAGGCCCGGGGCGGTGGTAATGTTCTGGTGGTTTCCCACGGTAGCGCCATTCCCACCTTGCTGACCCTGTTTGTTCCTGACGCGTACCGTGGCGAAGCTATCGGTAACGGCAGCCTGACCATTCTGAATTACCGGGATGGGCAATACAGCCTGGGTACTGTCGGGGATACCCACTATTTACAGCACAGCCAGTAACTGAACAGGGTAGGGAGGCGCACCCCCCACTTGCCCGGGCGGCAGTGGGGGAGTTCTATCAGGAGGCCAGAGAGAGGGACGGTTTACGGCGGTATTCCGCCAGCCATTCCGCCACCCGCTGTTGCTGCTGCTGGCTGAGCCACATCCCCAGACGGGTGCGGCGCCAGATGGCATCATCCAGCTCGTGAACCCATTCATCACTCACCAGATAGCGTAATTCCACTTCATACAGCTCATGGCCAAAATGTTCCCCCAATTCGCTGAGCTGCTGGCTGTTAGCGAGCATTTTCTCGGCCAGTGAGCCGTAGGTGCGGGCATAGCGACGGGCCAGGGATTCACTCAGGAAGCCATATTTTCGCCGCAGAACCGCGGCGTAATCATCGCGATCGCCAGAAAATTCCCCCCCGGGCAAGCGGGTGTCTTTAGTCCAGGCGGCCCCCATCTCCGGGAACCAGGGTTTTAATTTCTCCAGCGCGTGTTCACCCAGTTTACGGTAGGTGGTCAGCTTGCCGCCGAAGACCGACAGCAGCGGCGCTTTGCCGTCCTTATCGTGGATGTCGAGGGTGTAATCCCGGGTCACCGCCTGGGGAGAATCGGACTCGTCATCACACAGCGGCCGCACCCCGGAATAGGTCCATACAATGTCATCCCGGCTGAGCTGTTTTTTGAAATGGTCGTTATACACCTTCAGCAGATAGCGAATTTCAGCGTCGTCGATGGCCACTTTCCGGGGATCACCGTGGTACTCGACATCGGTGGTGCCGATTATCGAAAACTCATCCAGCCACGGGATCACGAACACAATGCGTTTGTCTTCGTTTTGCAGAATATAGGCTTGTTTTTGGGTATGCACCCGGGGCACCACAATATGGCTGCCTTTGATCAAGCGGATCCCGTACGGGGACGGTAAGGCCAGTTCTTGATCAAAGAACTGTTTCACCCAGGGGCCAGTGGCGTTGACCAGGGCCCGGGCGTAATGGACCTGGCGCTGGCCGCTGTCGCTGTTCTCGCTTTCCACTACCCACAGGCCGTTTTCGCGGCGGGCGGAGGTAGCCCGGGTGCGGGTCAGTACATCACCCCCCAGCTTACGTACCATCTGGGCATTCGCCACCACCAGGCGGGCATCGTCCACCCAGCAGTCGGAATATTCGAATCCGCGTGTTAACTCCGGCTTAAGGACTGATTCTGCGCCAAAACGCAAGCCGCAGGAGCCCGGCAAACGGGTGCGTTTACCGAGATTATCATAGAGAAACAGACCGGTGCGGATCATCCATGCCGGGCGCAAATGCGGCTGGTGCGGCAAACGAAAGCGCATCGGGAAGGCAAGGTGCGGCGCCATATTCAACAGGACTTCGCGCTCGGCCAGCGCTTCACGCACCAGGCGGAACTCATAGTGCTCCAGGTAGCGCAGACCGCCGTGGATCAGTTTAGAGCTGGCGGATGAGGTGGCGCAGGCAAGATCCTGGGCCTCCAGCATCACGACGGATAACCCGCGACCGGCAGCGTCGGTGGCAATACCTGCCCCGTTAATACCGCCACCAATAACGATCAGATCTTTGATATTCATCTTACCCTCACGCATTTTCGTTAAAGCTCAAAAATGTTCGATATCGAGCATAGTAGCAGCAAAATGTGCGCCTGGTAACAAGAAAAAAACAATTGCGCGTGATATGCATAACATTCTGGCATTGTGGTGGCCGGGCAACGTACACTTTATCAATGATTACGGCTTCGTTACCCTTCGGGGGTCCGTCGCCGGAGAGCAGCAACCCCTACGTATAAGATGAGTAATGTTATGGACCAGTTTGAATGTATTAATGTTGAACAAGCGCACCAGAAATTGCAGCACGGGCAAGCGGTGCTGGTGGATATTCGCGATCCGCAAAGTTATGCCCTTGGCCACGCCTCCGGGGCATGGCATCTGACCAATGACTCCCTGGTGCGCTTTATGCAGCAGACCGATTTCGACACCCCGGTAATGGTAATGTGCTACCACGGCAACAGCAGCAAAGGTGCTGCGCAGTACCTGTTGCAGCAAGGCTATGATCAGGTTTACAGCGTTGATGGGGGCTTTGATGCCTGGCATCGCCACTTTCCGGCAGAAGTCGCCCGGGGCGAATAACACGCGGCGGGAGTCGGCAGCGGACGCCGGAGCAGATATACTGTGGCCCTTTGCGGGAATAAGGGATCCGTTCCACCATGTTGATGATTACCTCTTTTGATAACCCACGAATGGCTCAGGCGTTCGTGGATTATATGGCCACCCAGGGTGTCACGCTGACCATCCAGCATATCGGGCCGCGCAGTGATATCTGGCTGGCAGATTCCGCCCGGGAAACGCAAGTTCGCGAGGCGCTGGCCCATTTTATGGCGAACCCGTATGACCCGCGCTATATGGCCGCCAGTTGGCAAACTGGCCAGACCGGCAGCGGGCTGCATTATCGTCGCTACCCTTTCTTGACCACCCTGCGTCAAAACGCCGGGCCCTTTACCTTACTGATCATGGCGGCCTGTATTCTGGTCTGGTTACTGATGCAGTGGTATGGCGACCAGCAGGTGATGCTGTGGCTGGCCTGGCCCTGGGATGACTCTGTACGTTTTGAGCTATGGCGCTATTTCACCCACGCGTTACTGCATTTTTCCGTGCTGCATATCACCTTCAACCTGCTATGGTGGTGGTATCTTGGCGGGCCGCTGGAAAAACGCCTCGGCAGCGGCAAGTTACTGGTTATCACGGTGATTTCGGCCCTGCTCAGCGGCTATGTGCAGCATAAGTTCAGCGGCGCCTGGTTTGGCGGATTATCGGGCGTGGTATATGCCCTGATGGGCTACTGCTGGTTGCGCGGTGAACGGGACCCAAGCAGCGGTATCCAGATGCAGCGCGGCCTGATGGCGTTTGCCGTAATTTGGCTGATTGCCGGCTGGTTTGATCTCTTTGGGCTGTCGATAGCCAATGGCGCCCACGCCTGCGGGCTGGCCGTCGGGCTGGCGATGGCCTTTGTAGACACAAGAAATGTGCGGAAACGAACATAATAATGACGACGGAGAACCATCCGGTGAAGCAGACACAACGCCATGATGCGATTATCGATCTTGTAAAAAAACAGGGATACGTCAGCACCGAAGAGCTGGTAGAGCATTTTTCTGTCAGCCCGCAGACCATTCGCCGGGATCTTAATGATCTGGCAGAGCAGAATATTATTATGCGCCACCACGGCGGCGCGGCGCTGCCTTCCAGTTCAGTGAATACCTCCTGGCACGATCGCAAAGCCACCCAGACGGAACAGAAAGCGCGTATTGCCCGGCGGGCGGCGATGGCCATCCCGGATGGCGCGACGCTGTTTATTGATATTGGCACCACACCGGAGGCGGTAGCCCACGCACTGCTGGACCATAACAACCTGCGGGTGGTCACCAATAACCTCAACGTGGCCAATACCCTGATGGTGAAAGAGGACTTCCGCATTATTCTGGCGGGGGGTGAGTTACGCAGCCGCGATGGGGGAATTATGGGCGAAGCGACCCTCGATTTTATCTCTCAGTTCCGGCTCGACTTTGGCATCCTCGGCATCAGCGGTGTGGATACCGACGGCTCACTGCTGGAGTTTGACTATCACGAAGTGCGCACCAAGCGGGCGATTATTGAGAACTCCCGGCATGTGATGCTGGTGGTGGATCATTCCAAATTTGGCCGCAATGCGATGGTGAATATGGGCAGTATCAGCATGGTGGATGCCGTCTATACCGATCAAGTGCCCCCGGCGGGGATAATGAAAGTGATTGCCGATAATAACGTGCAGCTTGAGCTGTGCTGAGCCTTTTCCGGCCTGGTAGCGCCGCGCTGAACCCCGGCGCTACCAGGCCAATTGCCGCCATCGCGCCGGGCGCTTATACCCCGTAACCCATCATCTTCAGCAGATTTTGCGCATGCTGTACCGCATCCTGGCGGTGAGCGACCCCCAATTTCTGGTACAAATTTCGGATATGGGTTTTGATAGTGGTGGCCGCCACATCCAGCTCCCCGGCAATCTGATCGTTACTGTAACCCGAATAGATTAATCCCAGAACCTGCCACTCCCGCTGGGTTAGCGGGCTGGTGCGGATAAGTTCCGGTACGTGCGGGTGATTAAGCAGGCGGGCCACAAAGCCCTCATCAAAGTGGGCAAATTTATGGCGGTGATGCTGATTAATCTCACGCAGGATGCGCTGGGCGCGGTGTTGATCTATCTCCGGCAGGGTATTGAGCTGCAACAACTGGCGCAACTGCTGGGCCATCGCTTCGCCCTCAATCACAAAGTGGCTGATAAACCCGGTGCGGTTCGCCAGCTCCAGCGCGTCAATCAGCACCCGCTGTGCGTCGCTTTTCCGATCGGACTGCCAGTACAGCTGGTTCAGCAACAGCATATTGCGGTTAAGGTCGCTGCGCAGCTGCAGGCGCTGGGCATTCTCATTCAATTCTTCGAGGATTATCTCTGCCGGTTGGTAATCCCCCAGCAGGATTTGGGCCCGGGCGATATTACGCCACTGGCCCTGGAGAAAGTGATTATCCGCGCTGGCAGGGCGTGGGGTCAGGCGCAGCCAGTTAGCGGCGGCGTTTTTGTCCCCGGTCATTTGCCAGTAGATAACCCGCACTTTGTTGGCATTGGATACCCAGTCGCTGTGCCACGGGCCGCTGCCGAGCAGGTTTTCCAGCCGGTTAAGGTGGCTGCGGGCGTTATCCAGCTGGCCTCTGGCCAGGGAGCACTGGATCACCAGCGCCAGGCACTGGAGCTGTTGCTGGGGCTGGAAACCGGCCAGCACATCCATCCCCTGGCGGGCGCAGCATTCGGCTTCATCCAGCCGTGACCAGGCCCAGAGTAACTGCGCGCGAATGCGCAGCAGGAACTCATGGAGCGGCAACTGTTCCAGATGGTGTTCATGGATCAACCGGAAGCCGGTTTCCTGGGTCTCCCAGGCGGCCTGGAGGAACCCCTGGGCAAACAGAATTTCACTTTGCTGGATCAGGCTCCACAGGGCGTAATGCCAGATATCACTGTGGCGGGCCATCTGTTCCGCTTGCTGCATCACCGCCAGCGAGGCAGTAAGCTCCCCTTTACAATGTAATACCTCGCCCTGAACGGAGGTTGCCACAATCCGGCTGTGGAAGCTGGACAGGGGCAGCACGTCGAGGGCCAGATTTGCCAGGCGTTCGGCTTCTTCTTGTTCACCGTTATTAATCGCTACCTGGGCGCGCAGTGCGTTAAATTCCGCCCGCAGTGTATCGTCCAGCGGCGCGTTCATCTCTTGCTCGGCCCGGGCCAGCAGGGTATTCACTTCCCCATAGCGGTGCTGGCTTTGCATCAGCCAGGCCTGGAGTAAGACCAGCTTAGGGCGCTCCAGCAGTGTTTCCCAGGGCAGCGCTTTAATCGACTCTTCCAGCAGCGGTAATTCGCTGTTGTTAAACAGCAGCCAGGAATGGTGCAGCAGGATATCGCGCAGCATGGCGGTATCACCGGCGGCCATGGCGTGGTGGATGGCTTCCCCGGGGAATCCCTGGGCCATCCAGCTTTCTGCGGCGGCCCGGTGAATGGCCGGTAACTCGATGGCCAGCTCCCATTGGCAGCGCTGGCGCAGGAAATTGCCAAACAGCGGATGATAGCGGAACCATTCACCGCTACCGTCCATACGCTGTAAAAACAGCCCCTGGCGCTCCAGTTCTTCCAGGCGCATCTGGCCGTTCTCTTCCCCGGTAACCCGGACTATCAGGGCATCATTCATTGAGCTGAGCAGGGCGCTTTTCAGTAAAAACTGACGGGTGTTGCTGTCCACATTATCCAGTACTTCATCGACCAGATAATCATTCAGATGCCCGGCATTGATACCGGATAAGCGGCGGGCGGACTGGTACGGCGAGTTACTGCTCTGGCGGGCGGCCAGGGCAATAAGTTGCAGCGCCGTGGCCCAGCCTGCGACGTCATCACAAAATTGGCTGCTTTCGGTCTGCTCAATGGGGGTGTCTAACCGGCCATCAAAGAACTGTTTCGCTTCCTGATGGGTAAACGCCAGCTGCTGGCTGCTGATTTCCAGCAGTTGTTCGCGAACCCGTAAATTGGCAATGCCCAGCTGCGGCAGGTTGCGCGACAGGATAACCAGGGTCATGTTTTCCGGCTGGTGGCGCAGGAAGAAGCGCATCGCTTCGTGGATCAGGGGGTTGGCTATCAGATGGTAGTCATCAATCACCAGATAAACGGGTTTTTGCCACTGTTCCAGCTCGATAAAGAGCTGCGAAAACAGTGAGGACAGGCTGGCATACTGGCGCTTTTGCGCCATCAGTTCGCTGCTGGCGCAGTGGTTATGGGTGGCCTGCTGTAATGCTGAAATCAGATAGGTAGCAAACCTTTCGGGCTGGTTATCACCCTCATCCAGAGAGTACCAGCCAAGATGGTCCTTTTCCGCGGCCCACTGGGAAACCAGCGTGGTTTTGCCATAGCCTGCCGGGCTTGTTACCAGCGCCAGTCGGTAGTTGCCGGCGGTGGACAGTTTTTCCAGCAGACGATCGCGGACCACAGTGTTTTCCAGGCGTGCTGGTCGACTTAATTTAGAAGGTATTAACATAGTTAGTCGCTTCACTGTGAAGGGGGAGAATATTTTTTTTGCGCTTCGTAATTAATGCCAGTGTTAAAGTCAGGTATATCGATAGTTAATGCAAGCACGCTTTGCTTTTAAGCTATCCAAAGTTGCACTTTGTCACACTTTAGAACTTTACCTGGATGGAAAGAGACAGAAGAAAACTCTCTGTGCCAGGCGTCACGCGGCCTGGCGCAATATTTGGTCATCGCTAAACTATTCACATTTCAGATGATTTAGCGGTTTATTATCTGGAATATCAGGCAACAATTAACTATTTATTGGCTTATATCTGGCAACTGTCTGAAGGGGTGTTTTATTACTCTGTATCAGGTTGTTTCTGTAGTGACAAATTCCTCCCGCTCCCTCGCCGGGTGTTATTCCAGCCGCGGGTGGGGGAAACCATAATTATGTGCTGTTTTCGCGCTCAATCTCTGCGAATGTCGTTATTTCTGCCAGAGTTGTAGTGCCAGGGATCACATTTTCTCCTACTACCTGCACCTCCTCCCCATCTAATCCCCTGCAGGATGAGGAAGTCATTCTGGGCACCCGGCAAACTAGTGGAAAATGTTTCAGTTATCACAGGAACCGATTACTTATGTCTCAGCCTACGTTTGATAAAGCACAGTTTCAGGCTTCACTGACCCGTCAGTGGCAATCTATCGGTCTTCACGCTGCACAAGAGATGACGGCGCAGCAATGGTGGCATGCCGTGAGCGGTGCACTGGCCGAAAACCTGTCCGCCCAGCCAGCCCCTGCCAGCCAGGCGCCTCAGCGCCACGTTAACTACATCTCCATGGAATTTCTGATTGGTCGCCTCACCGGTAACAACTTGCTGAACCTTGGCTGGTACCAGGGGGTGAGTGATGTTTTACAAGGGTATGACATCAATTTGAGCGATCTGCTGGAACAAGAGATTGACCCGGCGTTAGGTAACGGTGGGCTGGGGCGTTTAGCCGCCTGCTTCCTTGATTCAATGGCCACCGTTGGCCAGCCCGCCATTGGTTACGGCCTGAACTACCAGTATGGTCTGTTCCGCCAGTCCTTTCAGGATGGCAAGCAGATGGAAGCCCCAGACGACTGGGGCCGGGATAATTACCCCTGGTTTCGCCATAACCGCGCCCTTGATGTTCAGGTGGGGATTGGCGGTAAGGTGGTGAAAGAGGGCAATATCCAGCGCTGGGAACCGGCGTTTATTCTCCAGGGCCAGGCCTGTGACTTGCCGGTGCTCGGTTACCGTAACGGCGTGGCGCAGCCCCTGCGGTTGTGGCAGGCCAGCCACGCTCACCCTTTTGATCTGACTCTGTTTAATGACGGCCAGTTCCTGAAGGCAGAACAGCAGGGCATTGATGCCGCGAAACTGACTAAGGTGCTGTACCCGAATGATAACCACCAGGCCGGTAAAAAGCTGCGCCTGATGCAGCAGTATTTCCAGTGTGCCTGCTCGATTGCCGACATTTTACGCCGCCATCATCTGGCCGGACGCACGCTGGCGACGCTGCCCGATTACGAAGTTATCCAGCTCAATGATACCCACCCGACCATCGCCATTCCTGAGCTGCTGCGCGTATTGCTGGATGAACACCAGATGAACTGGGATGATGCCTGGGCTATCACCAGCCGGACCTTTGCGTACACCAACCATACGCTGATGCCGGAAGCGCTGGAATGCTGGGATGAGCGCCTGGTACGCACCCTGCTGCCGCGCCATATTCAGCTGATCAAAGAGATCAACCGGCGTTTTAAAAAGCAGGTTGATAAAACCTGGCCCGGCGACAAGGCGGTGTGGGCTAAGCTGGCGGTGGTACACGATAGCCAGGTACGCATGGCAAACCTGTGTGTGGTCAGTGGGTTTGCGGTGAACGGCGTGGCGGCCCTGCACTCGGATCTGGTGGTGAAGGATCTGTTCCCGGAATACCACCAGCTGTGGCCGAACAAATTCCATAACGTGACTAACGGCATTACCCCGCGCCGCTGGATCAAGCAGTGCAACCCCGGTTTGTCCGCTCTGCTGGATAACACCCTGAAAAAAGAGTGGGCCAATGATCTGGATGTGCTCGCCGGGCTGGAAAAATATGCCGATGATGCGGCGTTCTGTGGTGAGTATCGCGCCATCAAGCAGCGCAACAAAGTGCGCCTGGCTGAGTATATCCAGTCCCGTACCGGGGTTGTGATTAATCCGCAAGCGCTGTTTGATATTCAGATCAAACGGTTACACGAGTACAAACGCCAGCACCTGAATCTGCTGCATATACTGGCGCTGTATAAAGCGATCCGTGAAAACCCGGAACAGGATCGCGTACCGCGGGTATTCCTGTTCGGCGCCAAAGCGGCCCCGGGTTATTACCTGGCGAAGAATATTATCCATGCCATCAATAACGTGGCGGAGAAGATCAATAATGATCCGCTGGTAGGGGATCGCCTGAAAGTGGTCTTCCTGCCGGATTACTGTGTCTCGGCGGCGGAAATGCTGATCCCGGCGGCGGATGTCTCTGAACAGATCTCCACCGCCGGTAAAGAAGCCTCCGGCACTGGCAATATGAAGCTGGCACTGAACGGCGCGCTGACGGTAGGCACCCTGGACGGGGCCAACGTGGAGATTGCCGAAAAAGTGGGGGCAGAAAATATCTTTATCTTCGGCCACACCGTGGAGCAGGTGAAGGCGCTGAAGGCCGCCGGTTACGACCCGTTAAAATGGCGTAAGAAAGACAAAACCCTCGATGCGGTAATGAAAGAGCTGGAAAAAGGCGTCTACAGCGGTGGCGACAAGCATATGTTTGATCTGATGCTCCACAGCCTCGGCAAAGAAGGGGGTGACCCGTATCTGGTGATGGCGGATTTCACCGCGTATATGGATGCCCAGCGCCAGGTTGATGCGCTATACCGGGACCAGGAAGCCTGGACCAGAGCGACCATCCTTAACACCGCCCGTTGCGGCATGTTTAGCTCCGATCGCTCGATCCGTGATTACCAACAGCGTATCTGGCAGGCGAAACGTTAAGGAAAGCGACGATGGAAAGCAAACGTCTTGATAAAGCCGCGCAGGCGGCGGGTATTGCAGCAGAGTATATCAACGCCCACGGCAAGCCGCAGGAGATCCCGGCTGATACCAAGCAGCGTTTGCTGGACGCCATGAATCACACCCCCGCCCAGCGGGGGCATGGTGATGGGCCAGTACCGGCAACCCGGGTGATAACCCAGGCAAAAAAAATGGTGCTGTCGGTGGCCGGTAAAGGGGAGTACCACTGGATCCTGACCACCGAACAAGGGCAACAACACCGTGGTGAGGTGCAAGGCCGCAGCCAGCTGCTGTTGCCCGCCTCGCTGCCGACCGGCTACCACACGCTGACCCTGACGCAGGGCGAGTCACGCTGGCACTGCTGGCTAATTGTGGCGCCAGGCCGGTGCTATGAGCCCGCATCGCTCCAGGCCGGACAGAAACTGTGGGGGGCCTGTGTTCAGCTCTACACCCTGCGTTCGGCCCGTAACTGGGGGATCGGTGATTTTGGCGACCTACGCCAGATGGTGATTGAGGTTGCCGCCCGGGGCGGGGCGTTTATCGGCCTTAACCCGATCCACGCGTTATACCCGGCAACCCCGGAAAGCGCCAGCCCGTATAGCCCTTCTTCCCGGCGCTGGATGAACGTTATTTATATTGATGTCACTGAGGTGGAGGATTTTGCCCTCAGCGCCGCGGCCCGGCAGTGGTGGGCGCAGCCGGAGACCCAGCAGCAATTGCAGGCGGCCCGGGAGGCAGAATGGGTGGATTACAGCAGCGTCACCCAGTTAAAACTTAGCGCGCTGTCCATGGCCTGGACGCAGTTTTTACAGCGCAGCGGCGATGATGCCCTGATGGCCGCGTTTCGTGGATTTATCGCCCGGGAGGGAGAGAGCCTGTTTTACCAGGCGGCGTTTGATGCCCTTCACGCCTGGCAGATGCAGCAGGATGGCTCCCGCTGGGGCTGGCCAGTCTGGCCGGAAGCCTATCGTGATGCCGACAGCCCGGCGGTGGCGGCGTTTTGTGTGGAGCATCGTGACCAGGTCGAATTTTATATGTGGCTACAATGGCTGGCCTGGCGGCAATTTGCGGCCTGCTGGGAGAGCTGCCAGCAGCGCAATATGCCAATTGGCCTGTACCGGGATCTGGCCGTTGGCGTGGCCGAGGGCGGGGCGGAAACCTGGCGCGATAAGGCACTGTACTGCCTGAAAGCCTCGGTGGGGGCGCCACCGGATATCCTCGGGCCGCTGGGGCAAAATTGGGGGCTACCGCCGATGGACCCGCATATCATGGTGGAGCGCGGCTACGAGCCGTTTATTGAGCTACTGCGCGCCAATATGACCCACTGCGGCGCGTTGCGCATTGATCACGTGATGTCGCTGCTGCGTTTGTGGTGGATCCCCTACGGTGAAACAGCGGATAAAGGCGCCTATGTGCACTATCCGGTAGATGATCTGCTGGCGATTCTGGCCCTTGAGAGCCAGCGCCATCAATGTATGGTGATCGGCGAAGATCTTGGCACGGTGCCGGTGGAGATTATCGGCAAACTGCGGGACAGCGGGATCTATTCCTACAAAGTGCTGTGGTTTGAACAGGACGGTAAGGGCCGCTTTCGGGCGCCGGAGGATTTTACCGTCCAGGCCATGGCGGTCGCGTCAACCCACGATATGCCGACGGTGCGTGGCTACTGGGAAGGTGGCGATTTGGCCCTCGGCCGCGTGCTGGGGCTCTACCCGGATGCGGAGATCCTCGCCGGGTTGTATCAGGATCGCGCCCGGGCTAAGCAGTCCCTGCTGGATAGCCTGCATCAGCACGGCTGCGTGCCGCAAAAGACCGGGCGGACCGCCTCACGGATGAAGATGACCGCGGTGCTAAACCGGGGTTTGCAGCGCTATATTGCCGACAGCAACAGCGCGCTGTTGGGGCTCCAGCCAGAAGACTGGCTGGATATGGCCACCCCGGTTAACGTGCCGGGAACCAGTGACGAGTATAAAAACTGGCGCCGTAAATTAACCCACAGCCTGGAAGCGATGTTCGACAGTGCGCAGGTGAACCGCCTGATTAAGGACCTGGATAAGCACCGCAGACAGCGGCCGTTCGTGGAGAAGCAGGCGGTGGCGAAAGTGGCAAAGGTGGTGGAGAAGGTGGCGGCGCAGCCGGTCCGCAAGGTCAAAGCCGGTTGACATCGTCCCGTCCGCGATAAAAAAAAGCGCATGTTGAACATGCGCTTTTTTATTGCTGTTTGATGGGTTGCCGCGTGCTGGCGATGTGGCCCAGCCGCTCACGGCACCGGTCATCAGTAGTAAGAGTGCTCGCCGCGCTGGTGCTCGGTCAGATCGCGCACCCCTTTCAGCTCCGGGAACGCCGCCAGCAGCTGTTTCTCGATGCCTTCTTTCAGGGTGTAGTCCACCATCGAGCAGCCGTTACAGCCGCCGCCGAACTGGAGGATAGCCAGGCCATCTTCGGTGATTTCCATCAGGGAAACCCGGCCGCCGTGGCCAGCCAGCTGCGGGTTCACTTCGGCCTGCAGCATATATTCTACCCGCTCAATCAGCGGCGCATCGTCCGCCACTTTACGCATTTTGGCGTTCGGGGCTTTCAGGGTCAGCTGAGAGCCCAGCTGATCGGTAACAAAGTCAATTTCAGCATCTTCCAGATACGGTGCGCTGAGTTCATCCACATAGGCGGTCAACTGCTCGAATTTCAGTGCCGTGTCGGTGGCTTCGACGGCATCTGGCGGGCAATAAGAGACACCGCACTCCGCATTTGGGGTACCAGGGTTAATAACGAATACGCGGATCTGCGTCCCTTCTTCCTGATTTACCAGCAGTTTGGCAAAGTGTGCCTGGGCGGCATCGGAAATACGGATCATAGCTTTGGCCTAATAGTTGACTGTTTCAGTTGGTTATAATACGCCCATCATTGAAGCTCTACAAGGTGCGGCACAGGCACCAAATCTGGACTGTAGCAGCGCCGTGGCGCTGGAGCAGACGGGTGATTTCCGCAACCGTACTGCCGGTAGTAACAACATCATCTACGATAGCGATATGGAGATTGCGCACCGGGATTTCAATACTAAACGCCCGGCGCAGGTTACGCTTGCGCAATGGTGCACTTAACCGGTGCTGTACCCGGGTGTGCCGGGTGCGCCGTATACCGCGGGCGGCATAGCGGCAGCCCAGCCAGCGCCCCAGATGGCGGGCCAGTAAATCACTCTGGTTGTAGCCCCGGCGCCAGGCCCGGCGGTGGTGTAATGGCACGGCGAGGATGACATCCGGGCGCGCTAAACGGCGCGAGCGGCGCTGGGCGAGGATCTGGAGCAGCATCAGCCGGGCCAGTGCCGGGGCCAGGGCGGTATGCTGGCTAAATTTAAACCGCTGAATTAACCCGCGTAACGGTGCGCAGTAGTCATCCACCATCACCAGCCGTTGCCAGGGAGGCGGGCGCAGCAGGCAGCGGCCGCACGGGGCCAGCCCGCTGATTGCCGGCAGGCCACACTGGGGGCAACAGGGTGGCGGGCGCAGACGTTGCTGGCAAAAACTGCATATCCCCCAGTGACCCATGGCGAGGGGCATTGCGCATAGCCAACACAGCCCGGGGATTGCTAGCATAGGGGCCTCCATATCGTTTTCCGCACCTGCGGTGCATTAACTACCGGCCGCGCTGGCCGGCGAAAGGACTGTAACCCATGAACGAGATCTGGTGGCAAACAACCGGAACCGGCAATTGTCATCTTGTGCTGCTGCACGGATGGGGGCTGAATGCCGGGGTGTGGCATTGCATTGAGGCACAGCTCAGCGCGCATTTTACCTTGCACCTGGTGGATCTGCCCGGCTATGGCCGTAGCCAGGGGGTTGGCGCCATGTCCCTGGAAAATATGGCCCAGCAGGTGCTGCGCCAGGCCCCGGACCGGGCAATCTGGCTGGGCTGGAGCCTTGGAGGGCTGGTGGCCAGCCAGGCCGCACTGACCCAGCCTGAGCGGGTTCAGGCGCTGGTGACAGTCGCCTCTTCGCCGTGTTTTACCGCCTGCGGCGACTGGCCGGGGATCAAACCGGAGGTACTGGCGGGGTTCCAGCACCAGTTGAGCGAAGACTTCCAGCGTACCGTGGAGCGTTTTCTGGCGCTGCAAACCCTGGGAACCGAGAGCGCGCGCCAGGATGCCCGGCGCCTGAAAGAGGTCGTGCTGTCCCAGCCAATGCCGTCCGTTGAGGTGCTTAACGGCGGGCTGGAGATTTTGCGTACCGCGGATCTGCGCCAGCCGATGGCGCAACTGGCGATGCCGGTCTGGCGGCTGTATGGCAAGCTGGATGGACTGGTACCGCGCCGGGTGGCGGGGCTGCTGGATGAGGCCTGGCCTGATAGCCCGTCATGGATATTTGACAGCGCCGCCCATGCGCCGTTTATCTCCCACCCGGCGGCGTTCTGCGCGCGGTTACTGGATCTGAAAAGCCAGCTTGCCGGATAGCGGCCCAAAAAAAGCCCCGCGGTGTAGGCGGGGCTTGTGATGACATCAGCGCAGGGTTAACACAGGGTCCACCATACCGGCTGGCACTTTTTGCCCTCCGGGCACTCTTTGCAACTGCCGCGCAGGCAGCTATCGGCATCATCCGTTACGCTGGTCGCTTTGCCCATGGCGGCAAGCCGTTGCAGCATGGCATCCACCAGCGGACGCGGGGTATTCAGCAAGGTGCTGATCTGGCTGGCTTCCAGCCGCCCGCGTAGCGCCAGTAAATCCCGTACTTCAATCAAACTTGCCATCGGTTTACCCCAGATCAGTGACAGTCGCCGGATGAGCCGTGGCAGCAGGAAGCTGCCGGCTTACCTTTGGAGACCAGGTTAATGTCCACCAGACTGCGGGAGCGGCGTAACAGGCCAATGGCCACCACGTTAAACAAGATAACCGCCAGGATGCACACCAGACTGTATTGTGGGTGGGCACTAAAGGTAGCTATCTGGTAGTTCAGCGTGGCCAGGGAATAGGCAATATCCAGCCCCCACAACACGGAGAACATCACCCAGCCGCGGCTGGCTTCACGGGCAATCGCCCCCATGACCGCGATGCACGGGATATACAGCAGCACAAAAATCAGGTAGCTGTACGCGGCGGCGTCGCTGCCAAATTTCGCGCTCATCACGCCCATGGTCCCGGTCCCCATCTCGCCGTCGCCTTTACTGGCTTCGATGGGGTTGGCCAGTACGCTCAGGCTGAAGGTATCCACCAGGCTACTCCAGGTTTCTTTCAGCGCATCGCCCAGTTCACCAGGCAGGTCAAACTCTGCCGGGTTAAAGTCTTCGTCATGGATATTCTCGGCGGTGTACAGGGTATTCAGGGTCCCGACCACCACTTCTTTGGCCATGGCCCCGGTAAACAGCCCTACCGTTGCCTGCCAGTTGTCTTCGTGAACGCCAATCGGCGCCAGAAGCGGGGTTAATACCTTACTGACCGAGGCCAGCGCCGAATCGTTAATATTGTCCACGGCTTTACCGCTGAACGAGAAGCTGTTCAGGGCACCAATGAAAATACTGACGATGACAATTACTTTACCGGCACGCAGCACAAAGCCTTTCAAACGCTGCCATGTCTGGAGCAGCAGCCCTTTGATATGGGGAACGTGGTAGACCGGCAGCTCCATCACAAACGGGGTTGCTTCGCCGCGTAGGATGGTGAACTTCAGCATCAGGCCCGTCAGGATAGCCATCACAATGCCGAGGATGTACAGCGAGAACACCGCCAGCGCCCCGTTCTGACCAAAAAATGCCGCGGCGAACACCGCAAAGATAGCCAGACGCGCGCCGCAGGACATAAACGGCGCCATCATGATGGTCATCAGGCGTTCCCGGGGGGCATCCAGAGTACGGGCCCCCATTACCGAAGGCACGTTACAGCCAAAGCCGACAATCAGCGGTACGAAGGATTTCCCCGGTAGCCCCAGGGACTGCATCAGCCGGTCCATCACGAAGGCGGCGCGGGCCATATACCCGGAGTCTTCGAGGAAGGAGAGGAACAGGAACATCATCCCGATTTGCGGCACCAGCGGCAGCACGGTATTGATACCGCCGCCGATCCCCTGGGCGAGGAAGACTGTCAGCCAGTTGGGGAAGTGCAGGGTTGCCCCCAGCCATTGCAGCCCGTGAATAAAGATAGCGACGGAGCCGCCGTCAAAGATGGGTTGCAGGGCGCCACCGATGTTAATGGCCAGCAGGAACATCAGGTACATCACCAGCAGGAAAATCGGCAAGCCGAGGAAACGGTTAAGGATAACCTTGTCCATGGCGATAGTCAGGCGGTTCGGGCCGGATGTCATGGTATTGCTCACCGCTTCACAAATGGCGGCAATACTCTGGTAGCGGGCATCGGCAATATGCAGCGCCGCGTCGTCCACCTCATCAGACAGGCGGGCCAGCACGATATCCAGTTTATTTGCGGCTTCTCCGGCGTAGCTGCGGCTATAGATATCCCCTTCGAGCATCTGGATTGCCAGCCAGCGGCGCTGGCGCACCGGCAGTTGCTGGGGCATTTCGCCGGCCAGCCAGTCGGCTTCACGCAACAGCGGCTGAGCATAGTGCACCGGTTCAACATCATGGTTATCCCGGTGGCGATCGATCGCCAGTTTCAGGCTATCAATCCCCCGTCCCCGGGTGGAGACGATAGGCACTACCGGGCACCCCAGACGGGCGGCCAGCGCATCGACGTCAATCTGGATATGTTGCTTTTCGGCAATATCCAGCATGTTTAGCGCCACGATACAGGGGATACCCAGCTCAATCAGTTGCAGTGTCAGATACAGATTGCGTTCCAGATTGGAGGCATCGACCACGTTAATCAGCAGGTCTGCATCGCCGCTCAGGATGTAATGGCAGGCAATCTGTTCATCAAGGGAGGTCTGCGCAGAGATGGTGGTGAGCGAGTAGGTGCCGGGTAAATCCACCAGCGTGACCTGATTATCCACGGTGGAGAACTGGCCCTCTTTACGCTCAACGGTGACCCCGGCCCAGTTCCCCACCCGCTGGCGGGCACCGGTCAGCTGGTTAAACAGGGTTGTCTTTCCGGAGTTCGGGTTACCAATAAGACCAATAGTTAAATTTTTCATGGGTTAACGTGAACGGAAATAAAAAAATGAAGGCGCTAACGCACCGGAAATATTAGGGAAGGTGCGAATAAGCAGGTCATTTCTTCCCAAGCTGACTCGCTGATTAAAATTTCGCGGATCTGGGCCGATTTTTTTCCCGCAAACACATCGA
>NZ_WBXP01000023.1 GCF_016415625.1 Shimwellia pseudoproteus | reverse complement strand
TCGGCGAAGGTGAGTTGATGGCTCATGATGTCCCTCTGGGATGCGCTCCGGATGAATATGATGATCTCATATCAGGAACTTGTTCGCACCTTCCCTAATCAACCGCTTTAATGCCTGGCGCGAAGTAACCTTAAATCTTCCCCCGGCAGATAAAGACATAACCAGCGAGCAGGCGGCTGATTATCATCCTCCCCGGGCCCCCGTCTGCCTGGAGCAGGCCGTTGAAAACCAGATGGCCTGGCTCACGGCGTGGCGAATTAACCGCTATGCCCATAAAACACTGCTGACGACGCGTTTTTACCGCGATGCAACGCACAGTGACGATACCCCCGCCGCACTGGAAGCCGCAAAAGTTAAACGGGAGCTGAAACAGGGGGCCATAGAGCACCGGCGCAGGCAGGCCATCGCACGGCAGCCGGCGGATAAAATAAATGACCTGGTGCTGGAGCCCGGGGTGAAGGATTTTGACCCGGATATCGCGAAGCACCAGCTTGCCGAGGCGGCACAGGAATTTGGCGAGGATTACCGCGGGCAGTTCCGGCGGATTAACAGCACGGTACAGCTGGTGCTGGATGTTATCCCGAAGCATGCCATCTTCCTGATTAATACGGACGATGAACCCCGGGAATATGCCCGGATGAAATCCCAGGGTGAGAAACGGGTCGGTATTCTGTTTCCGCCACCGGGGGAGGCCACAAATGCAGATACCCCTGCCGGGCTGGTCCGGGCGCTGTTTGACGACCAGCTGCACGATTCCCGGGCGTGGTTTATGCATTATGCGCTGGGTGGAAGGGAGCCCTGGGGCGGGTATTTCCGTTACCGGATGATTTATTTTGGTGATAAATGCAATAAATCGCTGTCACTGCTTACGGTGGCCGGCAATGTTGTCGGGGCGGCGACACTGGTTGGTGGCGCCATCTTCAGTTTTAAACAAAAGGGCACGGCGACAAAAATAGCCGGCCTTGCGGGTACCGCGGGTTTATTTGCCCTGGAAACCGAAACGCGTAATTACCTGACCGGCGAGCGGGTGGCGATGGATGAAAATGTGGAACAATGGCAGGCCTTTACATCAGAGCCGGGTGTTATGACTGCCCGGCAAACGGCCAGTATTCATGAACGCCGTCTGGCCTTCGCGAAATCAGTGCTTAAAGCAGGATTGGTGAATAACGCGCCACTTGTCACCACGCGACAGAACGGCTAGGGGAGAATATTAATAAATAGATCGTTATAAACACGGGGCCGGGAGGTATCCATTACCACAACTTGCGGGCGGTATAATAACCGTGCCGGGTTAACCGGCACCGGCATCAGGCAAGGGAATCAATAATCCGCATCACCAGTAGCACCACCGCAACACCGAGCATCAGCCGCTTAAATTCAGCGAGCCGCTGCCGGAAAGTGGGCGCCTGCGGCGCCTCGTGACGGGTGAACATCTTCCCTTCGGGTGCGGAATGTCCTTTTAATCTGAATGCCATAATACAACTCCTTCTGTGTTATTGACGGGCGGCGGAAATAGCGCGCTTTGCCCTCCTTTTCCTGAAGCGGACATTATCCGGTGAGCCAATGTCCTTATCAAGGCTAATACGTTGCCGTAGCCCCGCCAGCGCAGGATAAACCGGCACCAAACGTGCGAAATTGTCGTGGCCGCTGTTCCGGCCTGGCAAACATCACGCGGCGAATATCGTGAGGGGCGTTCTTTACGCTGTGGCAAAATACGGATGATAATAACCCTGTGATGACCAGTTGCCCGGGCCGGGATCTTTCTGGTGTAACCCGTATTAAGGGGAATGTGGATGGCGTATTCAGGCGTGGCGGCGCCACGTAAAATATTTATCGGTGATATTCACGGGCAGCACGACAAGCTGGCTGCGTTGCTGGCTGAATTGCACACCCGGCGGCTGATGGATAACAGCACGCTGATTTTTATTGGCGACCTGATCGATAACCACCCCGGGGAAGCCATTAACCATCTGGCGGTGCTGGCGCAAGTAAAACAGTTGGTTGATAGCGGGCAGGGGATCTGCCTGATGGGAAACCATGAATTTAACGCGGTAGGCTGGGCAATGCGCCACCCGGAAACCGGCCAGCCGTTACGGGCGCACAGCGAACATAACCGGCGCCAGCATCAGGCGTTTCTCCAGCAACTGGCCGAGGGGAGCCCGGAACACATGGGATGGATTGACTGGTTTAGAACGCTCCCGCTGTTTATGGATTTTGGTGATATCCGGGCGGTACATGCCTGCTGGGATGCGAATGCCATTGAGAGCCTGCGGCCCTGGCTGGATCACCACAACCGCCTGAAACCCGCCTACTGGGCCCATGCCTTTGATAAACACCATGCGTTATTTCACCTGCTGGAGCGGGTCCTCAAAGGGCCGGAGATCCGCCTGCCGGCCGGGTACAGCTTTGTTGATAAAACCGGTACTGAGCGGCGCAATATCCGGGCCCGCTGGTGGTGCCAGGATGCGGTCACTTATCGCCAGGCGGCGCAGGTCCAGCCAGCCATGGTCAACAATATCCCCGATCTCCCCCTGGCGCAGCCCGCGGGTACCCCCCCGGATGTCCCGGTGGTTATCGGGCATTACACCCTGCACGGTACCCCACAGCTGCTGAGCGATAGCGTTATCTGCGTGGACTATAACGCGGCCAAGGCCGGGCACCCACTGGTGGCCTGGATTTATGACAGTAACCACCCGGCGATGACCGCCCAGGGGTTTATTTCGGCTGGCGGTGGATGATGAATGGCCTGGGGGCTATTCGCACCGTGGCCTTTTCCCGTTCCTGCCCTATAGTTTGATGGCCGGCACGTTGCCAGGCGTGATGTCAAACAGGAGAAGCGAATGGCACTGGACAATACCTCACCGGTTACCTCACTGCGTTTTGCTATTAACCTCGGTAATCCGGTGCTGGCGCAGCAGCAACCGGATGGTACCCTCACCGGCATTACCCGGATCCTGGCGGAGCAACTGGCGGCATCATTGCATTGTCGCGCCGACTTTATCTGTTACGACACGGCAGGTAAGGTTGTGGATGATGCGGTGGCCGGGCGCTGGGATATTGCCTTTCTCGCCATTGATCCGCTGCGCGCCGCGGTATTGCGTTACACCGATCCCTATTTGATTATCGAGGGCACCCTGATGGTGCCGGTGGGCTCTGATATCACCCGGGTTAGCCAAATGGATAGCGCCGGAAACCGCATTAATGTTGGCCTGGGGGCAGCTTATGATCTCTTCCTTAGCCGCCACCTGCGCCAGGCAGGGCTTCAGCGGTTTGGCTCCTCACAACAGGCAATTGATAAATTTCTGGCCGGCGAGGGGGATATGGTGGCCGGTATTCGCCAGGTGCTGGAACAGTATGCCGCCCGGGACGGCCGTTACCGGGTATTGCCGGACAGCTTTACCGATATTCGCCAGGCGATTTGTGTGCCCCATAACAGCCCGCTCTATGATGCGCTAGCCGGCCAACTTGCCCTGTGGCAGCAAGATGGCCGCCTGGCCCTGTGGATTGAGCAGAATATCTCCGCAAACTGACTGTAAACCGGCCCATTACTGGGACGGCGGGAAATAAAGCCCGCCGCTGGCGCGCATTTAATGGTCAGGGGTCTGCAGTTCCGCTACGCTATGCCGGTAGCCGGCTCCTTATCTCTGGCGTACTGCCAGGGGATGCGGTCCAGAGCCGGTTTTTTATTTTATCAAACGGAGAGGTATTACCATGAGCCAGGGCCCATTAGACGCTGCAGAACTTGAATGGCTGGACGATGTCCTGATGGAGTACGGCAATGAAGGCTCGGTACTGGATGTATCAGAGCTGGACGGCTTTTTAACCGCCATTCTGTCTGGCCCGGTTGTTATCCCGCCTGAACGCTGGATCCCGGCAATGTGGGGAGGGGAGGCTCAGGTACCTCAGTGGAACACGCCCGACCAGCAGAAACGTTTCAGTAGCCTGGTCTTCCAGCATATGGATGACATCGCGCTGCGTTTGCACGATGCCCAGGATCAATTTGAACCGATGTTTGGCTTCCGCGAAGTGGACGGTCTGGAAGTGACCATTGTGGAAGAGTGGTGTTTTGGCTATATGCGCGGTGTGGCGCTGGCCCGTTGGCTGCCGCTGCCAGAGTCGTTACAGCCTGCGCTTAACGCCATTGCGCTGCACGGTGAGGAAGAAAGTTTCGATCGTCTGGATACGCTGAGTGGCGATGAATTTTTAGACAGTATCGATGCCATTCGCCCGGCGGCGCTGAGTATCTACCAGTGGTGGCGTAAAACCCACTGATCCCTATTAGGAACTGCCACCGGGCAGTTCCTGCTATTTATGCGCCCGGCAGCGTCGCTGCCGGGTGGTGAATCAGCCCACTGCCGGTAAGCATTTCAGGGCAATGGCCGCCTGAATCGCAATCACGGCGACACCACACAGCAGGATCAGGCACAGCGCCGGTTTCCCGCCCAGCACCCGGTACTCCGCTGACGGATACTGTTTGCGGCTTTGCCATACCAGTAGCGCAGGCAAGATCAGGGCCAGCACCGCCAGTGCGACCCCGGCATACCCCAGGGCAATAACAAACCCTTCCGGATAAAACAGCGCGAACGCCAGCGGCGGCAGGAACGTGATAAGCCCAGTCTGCAACCGTCCTGAGAACCGGTTATTGCGCTGGAACAGATCCGCCAGATAATCAAACAGCCCCAGCGAGACCCCGAGAAATGAGGTCGCCAGCGCCAGATCGGCAAACAAATGCACCGCCAGCTCCACGTGCGGGGTGGCGACCACTTCACGAATCGCCTGTAACAGCCCATTCAGGCCGCTATGACTGGCCATAATCCCCATGAAACTGGTGCTGCTGATGGCGCCCAGCGTTGTCAGTTGCCACAGGATATAGGCCATCAGCGGAATGGCGCTGCCGACAATAAAGACCAGCCGCAGCTTGCGCTGGTTGCCATTGAGGTAGCTGACAATACTCGGCACGCTACCGTGGAACCCAAAAGAGGTAAAAATAACCGGGATCGCCGACAGGGTAAGCCCCTGGGCCAGTGGCATGGTCAGCAGATTCGCTTTGTGGATATGGGGCAGCAGCAGCGCCAGCATAATGACCAGGAAGATAACTTTGGCGCTGAACAGGAAGCGGTTAAATAGATCCACCATCGCCGTGCCTGCGCATACCACGCCTCCGGCAATCACCGTAAACAGCAGCACTCCGGTTGTCGGGGTAATGGCGGTATCCAGCCACTGGCTCAGGCTGGAAGCCAGCAGTTCACCGGCCCCGCTGATATAGGCGGCGGTGAGTGCGTACATTAAAAACAGCATACTGCAACCGGCGATCCACTGGCCCGGGCGGCCAAGATAACGCAACGCCAGGCTGCTCAGCCCCATGTCCGCCGGAGCGTGTTGGTACACTTCCACCAGCAGCAGTGCGGTATAGCTCATTAACGCCCACAGGCCCACCAGCAATAGCAGCGTGACACCAAACCCGATCCCCGCTGCCGCCAGCGGCATCGCCAGCATACCTGCACCGATGGTGGTACCAGCCACGATGAATACACTGCCTAATACGCGATTTCTCACTATTTCCTCTGCCTGTGGCGCTGCTCTGTATCAAATTGTGTCGCAGATTAAGGCAAAAACCGGAGTTCGTCAAACCGGCTTTACAAGTGGTGTAATATATTATTTACATATAATGAAGGAAGAAAATGCCGCGTCGGAGCGCCCCGGGTGTCGCCAGCCCCAGGGCAAAAACTGTGAATGCATACTGTATTTTAAAACAAAATTTCATTAAATTTGAAAGTGAGTTTGCAATCGTGTTTTACGCCAGCGTATGGTAGGGGAATGCGTCCACCTATCGTGGTAATCAATGGTATTGGCCCAGGAGAACAGAGAATGAAAATTGCACTGATGATGGAAAATAGTCAGGCAGCGAAAAACGCAATCATCCACCAGCAGTTGCTCTCAGTTGTTGAGGAGAAAGGCTACCCGGTCTACAACGTGGGGATGTGCGATGAGCAAGACCACCACCTGACGTATATCCATCTCGGTATTATGGCGAGTATTTTGCTGAACGCCAAAGCGGTTGATTTCGTGGTTACCGGTTGTGGTACTGGCCAGGGGGCGCTGATGTCCCTGAATATTCACCCAGGTGTGGTGTGCGGCTATTGTATCGACCCGGCGGATGCTTTCCTGTTTGCCCAGATCAATAACGGTAACGCGCTGTCGCTGCCGTTTGCCAAAGGCTTCGGCTGGGGGGCAGAACTGAACGTGCGCTTTATTTTTGAAAAAGCCTTCACCGGCCGCAACGGGGAAGGTTACCCCCCGGAGCGCAAAGAACCCCAGGTGCGCAACGCAGGCATTCTCAACCAGGTAAAAGCGGCCGTGGTGAAAGATAACTATCTGGATACCTTGCGGGCTATCGATCCGCAACTGGTGAAAACGGCGGTGTCCGGCGAGCGCTTCCAGCAGTGCCTGTTTGAAAACGGCCAGGATCAAGAGATTGTGGCGTTTGTGCGCCAGATACTGGCATAGTTATCAGCCAATTATCCCGATTTACGGCCCGTGTATGACGGGCCTTTTTTATGTTTACCATTTAACACAACCTGTGGCAGTCTTTCTGTTTTCTTTATTTGCGCGTGGAGCCGCACATGAATATCAGACCCGTTACCTCAGCCGATTTCGCCCTCTGGCAGCCTCTGTGGCAACAATATCTCGATTTTTATCAGCGTGAGCTACCGGCGGGGGTTACCCGCACGGTGTTTGAGCGGTTATGTGTCGGCAATGAGATGCTGGGCCTGGTGGCCGCCGGTGATGACGGCCAGCTCCTGGGGCTGATGAATCTGGTGTTTCACCCCTCAACCTGGAGCCTGCACGGTTACTGTTATGTGGAGGATCTGCTGGTGGACCAGGCTGCCCGGGGGCAAGGGATCGCCCGCGCGCTGTTTAGCTATGCCGGGCAACTGGCGGACAAGCGCCAGTGCGATCGGGTCTACTGGCTGACCCGGGAAGATAACCAGGCCGCCCGCGGTTTGTATGATAGCATAGGCCACCAGATCCCCTTTGTGGTGTATAACCGCTAACCTTTTCCTGATACTGTGCTGCCCGCCCTGGCTGGCAGCCGCAGGGTATCCACCATGCCCAGCAGGCAAACCAGGGCCACCACCACAAAGGCCAGCCGGAAGCTGATCCCCGGGATCCCCGCCAGCAGGGGCCAGTGGGCAGCCATCTCCCCCAGGCGCACCCCAATGGCCCCGAGGGTGATCCCGAGGCCTACCGCCAGTTGGGTGGCGGTACTGAACAGCGTATTGGCATAACTCATTGAGGACGCAGGGACATCGGCAAAGGCCAGGGTGCTGATGGCGGTAAACTGCATCGAGCGGAACATCCCGCCGAGGAACAGGATCCCCAGCGTGAGCCAGGTCGCGGTATGCGGTGTCAGCAGCGCGCAGGCCAGCAGTGCAATAACATTCAGGCCACCGTTAAGCAGCAGCAGCGGTTTAAACCCCAGCCGGCGGATAAGCCAGGTGGTGGCGGGCTTCATGGCCAGGTTACCGGCAAACACTGCCAGCACCAGCGATCCGGCGTGGAAGGCATCCATACCGAACCCCACCTGGAATAGTAGCGGCAGCAGGAAAGGAACCGCGCTGATGGCGCAGCGAAACAGCGATCCGCCGTACATGGTCACCGCAAAGGTTGGCACGGCCATGGCGTCCAGGCGGATCATCGGGTGAGGGGCGTGGCGAAAGTGGCGCAGCGTCCAGGCCAGGGCTAACAGGCCGGTAACCAGGGCTGTGGCGGTTTGCCAGCCGTGTGACGCGGTTGCCGCCAGCATCTCCATGCCAATCACCAGGCCCACCATTGCCAGCGCCATCGCCAGAAAACCGGCGCTATCAAACGGCCGACGCTCATCGGCTTTGAGATTACGCACAATACGCCAGGCGAGGGCCATTGCCACCAGGCCGAGCGGGACGTTGATAAAAAAGATCCAGCGCCAGTTGGCAAACTGGGTGATAAACCCGCCCAGCGGCGGGCCGATAATCGGCGCCACCAGGGCAGGCCAGGTGAGGGTGGCGATCGCTTTAATCAACTGGTCCTTCGGGGTGGTACGCAACACCGCAAGGCGGCCCACCGGTACCATAAGCGCCCCGCCAATGCCCTGGATAATGCGCATTGCCACGAACATCTCAACACTTTCGGCCAGCCCGCAGAACACTGACGATAAAGTAAAAATACCCAGCGCGAGGGTGAAGATGTTGCGGGCGCCGAAGCGGTCTGCTATCCAGCCGCTGGCCGGGATAAGCACCGCGAGGGTCAGCAAATAGGCGCTGATACCAATATTCAGATCCACCGGCCGGACGCCAAAGCTCTCTGCCATTTGTGGCAGCGCCGTGGCGATAACAGTACCGTCGAGGAATTCCATAAAAAAGGCACCGGCGACCAGCAACGCCGTTGGCGAGAGCCCGCGGTTTGCCGGCACAACATGAGAGTCGGACACGGTAATTACCAGAAGTAAAATGGTGTTTTGAAGTATCCAGCTTTGCAGTAAACGTTTTGCGGCACAAGGGAATAGTTGAGTGGGTGAATTTTTGGTTATTTTAATGTTGTGACTTATGTCTCATTTATGTTGATTTTTGTGATTGATGTCATATTATTGGGCAACGATAAATATCACCTGCATAACCAGCGGCAGTATAAGCCGCATAACGGAGTGCTCATGAAGCAGAGACTGCGTAACATCCTCAAAAGCATGTTTGAAAACTACTGTAAGACGTTCAAAGATGTGCCCCCGAGTAATATGTTCTGAAACCTGCCGCTGGCAGGTTTTTTTATGCCCGCCAATTAACCCACCGCATGGATGAGGCCCGCTAACTGGGTTATGGTTTGAATACGATACTGTATTGAATCCATGAAGAGAGGCACATGATGGCGCGGATAGTTTATGTCAATGGACACTATATGGATGAACAGCAGGCCACGGTTTCAGTGTTTGACCGGGGGTTTCTGTTTGGGGATGCGGTCTATGAAGTGACTGCGGTGATTGACGGTAAACTCTGGGATCTTGAGGATCACCTGCACCGTTTACGGCGCTCTTGTGCCGGGCTTGAGCTGGACTGTCCCTGGTCTGAAGATGAACTGCGTGAGATGCACCACACCCTGGTGGCAAAGAACCAGCTACGGGAAGGTGTCGTCTATTTACAGCTCTCCCGGGGTAATGCCGGTGATCGTGATTTTTCGTATGCCGACACGGCCGTTCCCCCTACGCTGGTGATGTTTACCCAGCAAAAAGCCCTGGTGGATACCCCTAAAGCCCGGGAGGGCTTGCGGATGATCACGCGCCCGGATGTCCGCTGGCAGCGGCGCGATCTGAAAACCGTCTCTTTACTGGCGGCCAGCATGGCCCTGACTGAGGCCCGGCGCCAGGGGGCTGATGATGCGTTACTGGTTGAAAATGGCATGATCACTGAGGGGACATCGTCCAACGTCTTTATTGTCACCCAGGACGATACCGTGATCACGCGCCCGCTGGGTAGCGGTATTTTACCCGGCACCACGCGCCGCCTGCTGCTTGAGTTGATTGCGCACAATAATCTGCATCTCAGCGAACGGGTGTTTACGCCTGAAGAGGCGCGGCGGGCGAAAGAGGTCTTTATCAGTTCAACCACGGCATTAATCATGTCGGTGGTGGAGCTGGACGGCTGCGTCATTGGTAGCGGCGCCCCGGGGCCGGTTGCCACGGCGCTGCGTAACGGGCTTATCCGCTGGATCCGCCACGACGAGTAACCGCCCAACAGTACCGTTTTACTGACCGGCCATGTAGTATGGCCGCTTTGATATTTACAGGAGTAAGTGACAATGTCAGATATGTTGTCTGCGGATCAAGAACTGGTTTCCGATGTGGTAGCCTGCCAGCTGGTTATCAAACAGATCCTTGATGTGATTGATGTAATTGCCCCGGTAGAAGTCCGGGAGAAAATGGCTCAGCAGCTGAAGAGTATTGATTTTGCCAGCAATCCGGCGGCGGCGGATCCGGTTACCCGCCGGGCAGTACAAAAAGCCATTGCCCTGATTGAGCTGAAGTTTACCCCCCAGGAAACGTCCCATTAAACCCGGCTAGCCGACCCGCACCGCGGGCGGGAAATGGCCACAACTAAACCGGGTCTGAAAGGGAAATCGTGACCCGGTTATTGCGATAAGCCGATGCGATGTGCGCGCCCCACAGATTGCGTATTAGTGCAACAGACCGGCAAGGTGTTTATCAGTTTGCGCCATGCACATCCCCGCGTTGCGCGCTTGCCGGGCTTCGTCGGACAGTGCTTTCAGTAACCGGCCGCTCTGGTGCAGGCTGGTGCCAATGTCCTGCAGAAAGTGCAGGGTAGTGGTGTCATTCAGCGCTTCCGCTTCCGAAAATAACTGCTCCAGTGCCGCGCTGCGCGCCTGATGATCGTCAAGGGCTTTCGCAAACAGCGTTTCCAGTGAATCACAGGGATTGCCGGGCACGTGAATTTCGCCTACCACCGGGTTAGCGCCTGATTTTTTCATATAATCAAACAGTAACATCATCTGGGTGACATCACCCTGTGCCTGGCGACGCAGAAAATGGGCGGTGCCATTAAGGCTGTGCTCACTGCACCAGCTGCTGAGTTGTAAATAGAGATTTGACGAGTAGAAGACGCGGTTCATTTGCGCGTTGAGTTGTTCAACCATTCCGAAAACTGCCATAAAATATCCTTTTTTGATGGTACCGATTCACTGCTTACCGCTATAGCTCTTTCATCATGAAATATATAATGCGGTGTGGGATAAGAATGATAATAAAGAACACTGCAACCCGTTTAGCAACGCATGCGCTACATCACATAATGGCGCCAGTGCCGGTACATAATACCTTTTCTGATAAAATAGGAAAATATCCATAACGCGCGTTTTACGGATATTTACAACTAACCTGAATAATGGAATAAAATGGCGTATAGTTGATTAATATATTGAATATGAAGGTTATTTTTTCTGTTTTGTTTTGGTGGTTTATGGCGCGTTGGCGCGCCAAATGCTTGTTTTATACGCTGAATTTATTTTCTAAAAATAAGTGTTAATTTGTTTTTCTGCGATTGTTGACGTTATTTAAGTCGTTGCGATGTGAATATATTAGAGGCAGAACAGTAAATGCGTGCGGAATAATGATTTGCGCAATTCAATAATTGTTCTGGATCAATTTTTTCCGGTTTATACCCGTGGTTTGGTGGCCGGATAGATAAGAAATAATAATTAAATACGTGGCGTTATTAATGATCCGCGGGGCGCCGGGGCGATAATGCCTCTCGCCATCGCCGTTAATCCCTTCATGGCGCCCGCCGCTGCCACCCGCACCGCCGTGCTGAACATATGGACAATTCTGTCAGGCCTGACTCAATCGTATGATGATTACGCCCGTTTTTATGGGGTAAACCGCTAAATATATGTACGTAACCACTGTAATTCTGCGGTGTGATTTTGCTCTCCTATGGAGAATTAATTTCTCGCTACAACTATTGCAGTTTTAGCGAGTGCCGCGATGCAGCCGCACTAATTTATTGTTTTATTAACTATAACGCCTAAAACCCTGGTTTTTACTTCACACATTACCCTGTTCAGCCTGGAGTTAATCATGCACAAATTCACTAAAGCGTTTGTCGCCATTGGTCTTGCTGCGGTTATGTCACATTCCGCTATGGCCGATAATGTAAAACTGGGTTTTCTGGTGAAACAGCCGGAAGAACCCTGGTTCCAGACTGAGTGGGCCTTCGCCGATAAAGCCGGCAAAGATCTGGGTTTCGAGGTTATCAAAATTGCGGTGCCCGATGGGGAAAAGACCCTGAATGCCATTGATAGCCTGGCCGCCAGTGGCGCCAAAGGTTTCGTGATTTGTACCCCGGACCCGAAGCTGGGGGCGGCCATTGTGGCCAAGGCCCGCAGTTATGATATGAAAGTGATTGCCGTGGATGACCAGTTCGTCAACGCCAAAGGCAAGCCGATGGACACGGTCCCGCTGGTGATGATGGCGGCGACAAAAATTGGCGAGCGTCAGGGCCAGGAACTGTATAAAGAGATGCAGAAACGCGGCTGGGATGTTGGCACCACTGCCGTGATGGCGATTACTGCCAATGAGCTGGACACCGCGCGCCGCCGCACCAGCGGCTCACTTGACGCCCTGAAAGCAGCGGGTTTCCCGGAAAAACAGATCTATCAGGTTCCCACCAAATCGAATGACATCCCCGGCGCCTTTGATGCGGCGAATTCTATGCTGGTACAGCACCCGGAAGTGAAACAGTGGCTGATTGTCGGCATGAACGACAACACCGTGCTCGGCGGGGTACGGGCCACCGAGGGTCAGGGTTTTAAAGCCGCGAATGTTATCGGTATCGGCATTAACGGGGTGGATGCGGTGAACGAGCTGTCTAAATCCTCAGCCACCGGGTTTTACGGCTCCCTGCTGCCCAGCCCGGATGTTCACGGCTATAAATCCAGTGAAATGCTCTACAACTGGGTGACCAAAGACGCGGCACCGCCGACGTTTACCGAAGTGACCGACGTGGTGCTGATCACCCGGGATAACTTCAAACAAGAGCTGGCGAAGAAAGGGCTGGGCGGTAAGTAATACCGCCTGTCGCGGGCGGGCCTGGGGCCCGCCGTACCTCTCACTTCAGGAGGCATTATGATGCCGCAAACGCCATATCTCTCTTTCCACGCCATCGGGAAGACGTTTCCCGGGGTAAAAGCGTTACAGGACATTAGTTTTGACTGCCATGCTGGCCAGATCCATGCGCTGATGGGGGAAAACGGGGCGGGGAAGTCGACCCTGCTGAAGATCCTCAGCGGCAACTATGCCCCAACCAGCGGATCGCTGGCGATCAACGGCCAGCCCATGCACTTCAAAGATACCGCCGCAGCGCTGGATGCCGGGGTCGCCATTATTTACCAGGAGCTGCATCTGGTGCCGGAAATGACCGTGGCGGAAAATATCTGGCTGGGCCAGTTGCCCCATAAAGGCGGGATAGTGAATAACAGCCTGCTTAATTATGAAGCCGGATTACAGCTAAAACACCTCGGGCTGGATATTGACCCCCAGACCCCACTTAAATACCTCTCCATCGGCCAGTGGCAAATGGTTGAGATCGCTAAGGCACTGGCGCGCAATGCCAAAGTGATTGCCTTTGATGAACCGACCAGTTCGCTGTCGGCCCGGGAAATCGACAACCTGTTTCGGGTGATCCGGGAGCTGCGGGCAGAAGGGCGGGTTATTTTGTACGTCTCCCACCGCATGGAAGAGATCTTCGCCCTGAGTGATGCCATCACCGTGTTTAAAGACGGGCGCTACGTGTGCACTTTCACTGATATGGCACAGGTCAATCACGATAGCCTGGTCCAGGCGATGGTGGGCCGCGATCTGGGTGATATTTATGGCTGGCAACCCCGTCCCCACGGGGAAGAGTGCCTGCGGCTGGATAATGTCAAAGCACCCGGGGTCCGGGCGCCGGTTTCCCTGACGGTACGCCGGGGTGAGATTGTCGGGTTATTTGGTCTGGTGGGGGCGGGGCGCAGCGAACTGATGAAAGGGCTGTTTGGCGGCACCCGGATCACCGCAGGCCAGGTGTCGATTGACGGTAAACCGGTCACGATCCGTAAACCGGCAGATGCCATTGCCGCCGGGATGATGCTGTGCCCGGAAGATCGTAAAGCAGACGGGATAATTGCCGTCCACTCGGTGCGCGACAATATCAACATCAGCGCCCGGCGGCGATTTCTGCGCGCCTGGTGCCTGATCAATCCCGGCTGGGAGGCGAAAAATGCCGACCACCATATTCAGGCGCTGAATATCAAAACCCCTGGGGCAGAGCAACTGATCATGAACTTATCCGGCGGTAACCAGCAGAAGGCGATACTTGGCCGCTGGCTGTCGGAAGAGATGAACATCATCCTGCTGGACGAGCCGACCCGCGGTATTGATGTCGGGGCGAAACACGAAATTTACCACGTTATCTATGCCCTGGCCGAACGCGGGGTGGCGGTGTTGTTTGCCTCCAGCGATCTGCCGGAAGTGCTGGGCGTTGCCGACCGTATTCTGGTGATGCGGGAAGGGGAGATTGCCGGAGAGCTGCTCCACGAACAGGCGACTGAGCAACAGGCGCTACGCCTCGCAATGCCGGCCATGACCAGCCAATCCCATGACACACCAGACAACCGCCAGGCTGTGGCCTGATACGCTGTACAAACAGGAGTAATGCTATGTCTTCATTAACCACATCGGGTGCGACACCATCGCGGTTAAATCTCGGCCGTATCTGGGATCAGTACGGCATGCTGGTGGTCTTTGCCGTGCTGTTTCTGGCATGCGCTATCTTCGTACCGAATTTTGCCTCTTTTATTAATATCAAAGGGCTGGGGCTGGCCATTTCAATGTCCGGCATGGTGGCCTGCGGGATGCTGTTTTGCCTGGCCTCCGGGGATTTTGATTTGTCGGTGGCCTCGGTTATCGCCTGTGCCGGGGTGACCACGGCGGTGGTCATTAACCTCTCCGAAAGCCTGTGGATCGGTGTGTTTGCCGGCCTGATGATCGGGGTACTGAGCGGCCTGGTAAACGGCTTTGTGATTGCCCGGTTGAAAATCAATGCGCTGATCACCACCCTTGCCACCATGCAAATTGTCCGCGGCCTGGCGTATATCATCTCTGACGGGAAAGCGGTGGGCATTGAGGATGAGCGCTTCTTCGAACTGGGTTACGCCAACTGGCTGGGGCTCCCGGCACCTATCTGGCTGACGGTGATTTGTCTGGCTATTTTTGGCTTCTTACTCAATAAAACCACCTTCGGGCGCAATACGCTGGCGATTGGCGGTAACGAAGAGGCGGCCAGGCTGGCGGGTGTCCCGGTGGTGCGTACCAAAATCATTATCTTTGTCCTGTCCGGCCTGGTGTCGGCGGTGGCGGGGATTATCCTCGCTTCGCGCATGACCAGCGGCCAGCCGATGACCTCTATCGGCTATGAGCTGATTGTTATCTCAGCCTGTGTGCTGGGGGGCGTCTCCCTGAAAGGCGGGATCGGTAAGATCTCTTATGTGGTGGCGGGGATCTTGATCCTCGGTACTGTCGAGAATGCGATGAATCTGTTGAATATCTCGCCGTTCTCTCAGTATGTGGTGCGCGGTTTGATTCTGCTGGCGGCGGTGATTTTCGACCGTTACAAACAAAAGGCGAAACGTACGCTGTAATCGGCTTTACTGCACATCCACATCTCCCCATACAGCGCCGGTCTTCAGCACCGGCGCTGTGCATTTCCCCACCAAAAACTGTGTCAATTCTTATCAATAATCTCCCGGTGATCAGCGGTTTTTCAGAGCATTCTGGCATAAAAAAACCGCCGATCCGGCCCGCAGGCTGCCGCCTGGTATGGCGGTGTGGGGCTCAGGGACTATACTTTTTGGGGATTATGCTTTTTAGGCTAATGATAAGTATTGGTAACTATTTGATTATCACCATTGTATTGCCTGGCCGCTGCCAGGCAGCGCACACCGGACAATATTCCCGCATTGTACCGGGCATTAATCACAGGAGGACGACAAGGTGGCCGATGTACTCTCTGTTCCACCCCTGATATCCGAACCATACGGCTTTTTTTTTGATTTTGATGGTACCCTCGCGGAGCTACAGCCGCTTCCCGACCAGGTCGCACTGCTGACGGAACGCCGCCGATTACTGGCGCGGCTGCAAATTATCAGTGAAGGGGCCGTGGCATTGATTTCAGGGCGCTCCCTGGCGGAGCTGGATACGCTCACCGCACCATTGTGTTTTGCCCTTGGCGGGGTGCATGGTGCTGAACGCCGTGATATCAATGGTCAGTTATCGACAGTGACCCTCCCACCCCCCCTGATGGTGCAGCTCAGGGCGCAATTACAGGCGCTGTGCCTGCGTTTCCCCGGTACCTTTCTTGAAGAAAAAGGGATGGCATTTGCGGTGCATTACCGGGGGGCCGAGCAGGCTGGCCCGGCGGTGTATCAGGCTACTGCGGCCATTGCACAGCCTCACCCTGAACTGGCGTTACAGCCTGGCAAATGCGTGGTGGAGATCCGCCCGGCCGGGGTGTCCAAAGGCCATGCGCTGGCTCAGTTTTTAACGGAGCCGCCCTTTAAGGGGCGCCGCCCGCTGTTTATTGGCGATGATATTACCGACGAAAGTGCCTTTGAGGTGGTGAACCAGCGGGGCGGGATCAGCATTAAAGTGGGGGAGGGAGATACGCTTGCACATTACCGGCTAAATAGCGTGACGGCGGTGTATTTATGGCTGGCCAGGGTCGTTACCCGGCTGGAAAAGGCGTCAACGGGCGTGACCGTAAAGGGGGTGGGCTATGAGCCGTTTAGTGGTAGTCTCTAATCGCATCTCTATACCGGATGATAAAAAAACCGGCGCCGGTGGCCTGACGGTGGGGGTGCTCGGTGCCCTGAAGGCCGCAGGCGGGCTGTGGTTCGGCTGGAGCGGGGATATCGGCGATCCTGATGCCCCGCTGAAAACCACCCACCGGGGGAATATCCACTGGGCCTCTTTTCAGTTGAGTGAGCAAGACTACCAGCAGTATTACTGTGAGTTTTCTAATGCGGTACTGTGGCCTGCCTTCCACTACCGGCTGGATCTGGTGAAGTACGATCGCCAATCCTGGGAGGGGTATTCCCGGGTTAATGCCCGCCTGGCGGAACAGCTGCTGCCGCTGCTGGAACCGGATGATATCCTGTGGATCCACGACTATCATCTGCTGCCTTTTGCCAGTGAACTCCGCAAACGCGGGGTGCAAAACCGCATTGGTTTTTTCTTGCATATTCCTTTCCCGGCGCCGGATATTTTTACCGCGCTGCCGCCCTTTGCCACGCTGCTCGATCAACTGTGTGATTATGATCTGCTGGGCTTTCAGACTGAGGGGGATCGTCAGTCTTTCCTTGATACCCTCAATGGCCAGACTACCCTGTATAGCCCGGCAGCCGGTAGCCATCAGGCCTACGGGAAGACGTTTCGCACCGCCGTGTACCCGATAGGCATCTCCCCCGGGGAGATTGCCCGCCAGGCCGCCGGCCCGCTACCGGCGAAACTGGCGCAACTGAAAGCTGAGCTTGCCCGGGTGAAGAATATTTTCTCGGTGGAGCGGCTGGATTACTCAAAAGGGTTACCGGAGCGTTTTGCCGCCTTTGAATCCCTGCTGGAGAAATACCCGGAACATCACGGGCAGATCCGTTATACCCAGATAGCCCCCACCTCCCGGGGGGATGTCCAGGCGTACCAGGATATCCGCCATCAACTGGAAACCGAGGCCGGGCGGATTAACGGTAAGTACGGGCAATTGGGCTGGACACCGCTCTATTATCTCAACCAGCACTTTGATCGTAAGTTGCTGATGAAAGTCTTCCGTTATGCGGATGTCGGCCTGGTGACCCCGCTGCGGGACGGGATGAACCTGGTGGCAAAAGAGTATCTGGCGGCACAGGACCCGGCTAACCCGGGGGTATTGATCCTGTCGCGTTTTGCCGGGGCGGCCCAGGAGCTGGGCTCCGCGCTCCTGGTGAATCCCTATGATCGCGATGAGATGGCGCTGGCGATGCATAAAGCGTTAAAGATGCCGCTGGCGGAGCGTATTGCCCGCCACAGTGAGGCTATGGAAGTACTGCTCAAGAACGATATTGATCACTGGCAGAAGCGGTTTATCGCCGATCTTCGCGGCCTGGAGCCCGGGGTAGCAAAGCCCGGGATGGGGAATAAAGTGGCGCCATTCCCCAGGCGCGCCTGAGTGCTGACCGGCCAGGATGGCCGGTCGTCCGCAGAGGGTTATCTCAGGCAAACCAGCAACACATCCACCTTGCTGGCGGCGATCACCGATCGGGCAGAGCACAGCGCTTTGCTGAAAAAGGTGCTGTTGTGGTTACCGCAGATAACCAGATCGATGCGCTGCTGCTCACAAACCGCCATCAGGTGCGGCGTTAGCTCACCGGTGGCAATGATCTGTGCCGCAACCGGATAACCACAACCTTTAACCAGATCGTCCAGAAACAGCCGGGTCTCTTCCAGCAAGAGTTCACGCAAGTCTTCCAGCATCGGTGAGGCCATATGATTATAAAACTCGGGCTCCACCGCGAGGGTAATCAGCGTAACGGTGCCATTTACCGGCCGGGCAAGGGCGACGGCTTTATCAAGCAGTTGGCGGCTTTCCACCCCCGGGGCAACCGCCACCAGCAGACGGGTATAAGGCATTCACACCTCCATGAGCAGTCATCCTGCATTCAGTGTAGGTGCTGCTGGCCCGGTAAGACTGTGCGCTGAGGTAAAAATTAGGCGATTGTGTCCACCACGGCTTTTTTTGCTTACTTCATTCCCAGCCGCTTCGCCAGCCGGTGCAGGTTGGCGACATCGGTGTGCAGTGCCCGGGCGCTGGCCGCCCAGTTGTGCTGGTGGTTATCCAGAGTGGCCTGGATTAGCTGGCGCTGGAACGCATCGGTGGCGTCACGCAGGCTGGCGGCGCTATTGCCTGGGGTAAGGCTTCCGGCGGTGTTAATGTCCGGGGCGTTGCTGTTTGGCAGACTCAGGGGCTCCCCGGGGGAGGCTGTTGCCGCCAGCGGTAAATGGGCGGCGCTGAGCACCACATTGCGTCCCGGCTGGGCAGCCCGGGCAATAATGGTTCCCCGATAGATAGCGTGTTCCAGCTCGCGTACGTTACCCGGCCAGCGGTACTGTTGCAGGTGGTCCGCCGCATCCTGGCTGAGTACCACGCTGTCCAGGCCCAGCTTATTACGGCATTGTTCGCAGAAGTACCCCGCCAGCAGGACAATATCTTCACCGCGCTCCCGCAGGGGGGGAACCCAGAGCGGGAAGACGCTCAGCCGGTGGTAGAGATCCGCCCGGAAGCGGCCTTCTAGCACTTCGGTTTTCAAATCCCGGTTAGTGGCCGCCAGCACCCGCACGTCAACCCGCTGGCTGCGGTCGTCACCCACCCGCTGGATATCACCGTATTGCAATACCCGCAGTAATTTTGCCTGCAGGGCCAGGGATAGCTCGCCAATCTCATCCAGAAAGAGGGTGCCGTTATTGGCCAGCTCAAATTTCCCCTGGCGGTTGCCAATCGCGCCGGTAAAAGCCCCTTTTACGTGGCCAAACAGCTCGCTTTCCGCCACGGATTCCGGCAGGGCCGCGCAGTTCAGGTACACCATCGGTTTACCGGCCCGGGGGGAGGACTCGTGGATGGCCCGGGCCACCAGTTCTTTACCGGTGCCGGTTTCACCGCTGATCAGCACGTTAAGGTCCGAGGCGGCGACAATATCAATTTCGTGTTTCAGCGCCATCATGCCGGTGCTCAGGCCAATCATTCCGGCATCCGGGATACTGGCGCTGGCGCCGTCATGGGGGACCAGCAGGTTCTGGCTTTCCAGTTGCTCAATCAGCAGGGCGTTGTTCAGGGCGCCGGCGGCCAGGGCGCTGATCAGCCGCAGCTCTTCATCGCTGAAGATATCGAACTGATGGGGGGACATGCTGTCGAGCGTGAGGGCGCCAATCAAGTTATGGCCGGCAAATAGCGGCAGACCAACACAGGCGTGTACTTTAAGCTCTTGCTGGCCGGGGATCAGCCCATCGTAAGGATCGGGCAGGGTGCTGTCCGCCGGGAAGCGCACAATATCGCCGGCCCGGGCGATGGCCTCCAGCCGCGGATGGGTCTGGAGCGCAAACCGGCGCCCCAGCACATCCGGCGCCAGCCCGTCGATAGCCAGCGGGCGGAACTGCTGCTCTTCGTAGCGCAGCAGTGCGGAGGCATCACAGTGCAGCATCTGGCGCAGTGTGGTGATCAGGCGCTGGAAGCGATCCTGATGAGTAAGACCTTGCTGCAATTCAATGGCAACGGCGGCCAGCAAGTTAACGGAGAGAGCCATAGCGCCTCGTTGATGATGGAGTGTGTATCACAGTGCGTAGCGGGTAATTTTGTCATAGCGACACAGTGCGCGGGTAGCGTTTTTGGCCGGTAACATCACCGGCCAGCGGAATGGTCTGCGGGGCGGGGATTATTGACGCCAGAAATCGTCAAACACCGTAATTGGCGGCCGGCGTTTGTGTTCGGTTTTGGTGTACCAGTTCTCGATAATCGCCGTGAGCTTGCTGTCCAGCACTTTCCCTTCCAGGTAATCATCAATAGTGTCGTAATTGACCCCCAGGGCTATCTCATCCGGCAGGGCGGGGCGATCGTCTTCCAGATCCGCGGTCGGCTGTTTGAGATAGAGATGCTCCGGGCAACCGAGGGTCTTCAGCAAGAGCTTGCCCTGGCGTTTATTAAGGCGAAACAGCGGGTTAATATCGGTGCCGCCATCGCCGTATTTGGTGAAGAACCCGGTCAGCGCTTCGGCGGCGTGATCGGTGCCGACCACCACGCCTTTGGTCATACCGGCAATGCTGTACTGGACTTTCATGCGCTCGCGGGCCTTTTCATTGCCGCGAATAAAATCACTCAGCTCGATACCCGCCTCGCGCAGTGATTGCTCGCTGGCCAGCACGGCGGGTTTGATATTCACGGTCAGGGCGCGGTCCGGCTGAATAAACGCCAGCGCATCCTGGCAATCCTGCTCATCGGCCTGTACGCCATAAGGCAGGCGAACCGTAATGAACTGGTAGCTGTCATCGCCGGTTTCCTGGCGCAGCTCGCTGATGGCGCTCTGGCACAGTTTGCCCGCCAGCGTGGAGTCCTGGCCGCCGCTAATCCCGAGGACCAGTGAACGCAGGAACGGGTACGTCTTCAGGTATGATTTTAAAAAATCGATGCTGCGGCGGATTTCTTCACCGGCATCAATCTGTGGTTTTACCCCCAGCGCCTGAATAATGTCTTGCTGTAATGCCATAAACCCCTCCGTTAACGTCAAGCTGCCCGTGTGGCTAAATTTAAATAGTTAGAATGGCAACAAAATTACCGCGTTGTGCTGAAAACGACAAGCCGGACATCGTGGTTCTGGCCACTGACCGGCGGCGAAACCGCCCGCAGGGCGGGCCGGTGTTACATCATTCTGGTATTTCGCTAACCGGCAGAGCGTAAAATGGCTAACAGGTTGATAAAATATATTTTATATTCCAGACTTATAAGTGCATAACCGGATAATTATCAGAGGACGTAATAATGAATAAACATATCGCCGGAGTATTAGGTGCTGCCGCAGCGTTGGCAATGTTGGCGGGCTGTACCGCTTATGATCGCACTGCCGATCAGTTCACCCAGCCGGTAGTCAAAGATGTCAAAAAAGGGATGACCCGGGCCCAGGTTGCCCAGATTGCCGGTAAACCTTCATCTGAAATCACCATGATCCACGCCCGCGGCACCTGCCAGACGTATATCCTCGGCCAGCGTAATGGCAAAGTGGAAACCTACTTTGTTGCCCTTAATGACACCGGGCACGTGATGAACACGGGCTACCAGACCTGTGCAGAGTACGATACCGATCCTTCTGTTCAGAAATAACCCCCGTCGGTATTTGCCAGTGTGGCTCGGGTAAGCATGCTGGCAGATACCCGCCTGATTGACCCCACAGGATGAGTGCGTTACCCGGTAGCCGTTTCGCACGAGATGGGCGACGTCCCCGCCAGGCTAAGGTATAATTGCCGCTGTTTGTGTGATTGCCATAGAGCCTGATTTGACGCCATGAAACCACTTCGACAACAAAACCGCCCCATCGTTAACTATATTCCACGGGTTGAGCCTGCTCCCCCCAGCCACGCCTGGCGGATGGAAGAGTACCGGGATGTCTGGGTCCTGAAAAATAAATATGTCGCTTTTATTCTGGTTGGGGACCGGTTCCGTCAATCGCCGGGGTTTGATATCCCCCAGGCCGCCCAGCGCTGGGCCGATCAAATCCGTCAGGACGAGCTATAACCCGGCTGTTCCGGGAATAAAAAAACGCCGCCCTGTGACCAGTGCGGCGTTTTTTCGTTTCTGATAGTCAGCCGGTCAGGCATGACTTACAGAAATGGCTTGCGGGTATCAGTGCTGGGCCAGTTCGACATTATCGTCACTGTTAAGAATGTCGGTGTCGGTTTGCTTCATCAATTGGCTGGTAATGGTGCCCGCGGCCATCGCGCCATTGACGTTCAGTGCGGTACGGCCCATATCAATCAGCGGCTCAACCGAGATCAACAGCGCCACCAGGGTCACCGGCAGGCCCATTGCTGGCAGCACAATCAGCGCCGCAAAGGTGGCGCCGCCGCCGACACCGGCGACCCCAACAGAGCTCAGGGTTACCATCCCGGCGAGGGTGGCAATCCACATCGGATCTAACGGGTTGATGCCGACCGTCGGGGCAACCATGACCGCCAGCATTGCCGGGTACAGGCCCGCGCAGCCGTTCTGGCCAATGGTGGCGCCGAAGGAGGCTGAGAAGCTGGCAATAGATTCCGGCACCCCAAGGCGACGGGTCTGGGCTTCCACATTCAGCGGAATTGACGCCGCACTGGAGCGGCTGGTAAACGCGAAGGTGATGACCGGCCAGACTTTGCGGAAGTATTTCACCGGGCTGATACCGTTTACCGCCAGCAGAATCGCGTGTACCGCGAACATGATCCCCAGGCCAATATAAGACGCCACCACGAAGCTACCCAGCTTCACAATGTCCTGTAAATTAGATCCGGCAACCACTTTGGTCATCAGCGCCAGCACCCCGTATGGGGTCAGCTGCATCACCAGACGGACCAGCTTCATCACCCAGCTTTGCAGAGTGTCGATAGCCACCAGCACCCGCTGGCCTTTGGCCTGGTCATCTTTCAACAGCTTCAGGGCGGCGACACCGAGGAAGGCCGCAAAAATCACTACGCTGATAATGGAAGTCGGGCTGGCGCCGGTGAGATCGGCAAACGGATTTTTCGGCACAAAAGAGAGAATAAGCTGCGGCACGCTCAGATCCGCCACTTTTCCGGCGTAGTTGGTTTCGATGGCAGTCAGACGGGCGGTTTCCGCCGTTCCCTGTACCAGACCTTCTGCGCTTAACCCGAACAGGTTGGTGATAAAAATCCCCACCAGGGCGGCAATCAGGGTGGTAAATAACAGGATACCGATGGTCAGTACGCTGATTTTTCCCAGCGAGGCGGCATTATGCAAACGGGCCACGGCACTGAGGATAGAAGCGAAGACCAGCGGCATCACAATCATTTGCAGCATCTGTACATAGCCGTTACCGACAATATTCAGCCACGGCAGGGTTGCGGCCATTACCGGGTTATTGGCACCGTAAATCGCCTGCAAAACGAGGCCAAAAACCACCCCCATGCCCAGGCCGAGCAACACTTTTTTTGCCAGGCTCCACTGGGTGTGGCGGGTTCTGGCCAGCGCCAGCAACAACATAACGAACACGGCAATGTTCGCAATAAGTGGAAGGTTCATCCCCAAATCTCCAGTTCATTATTATCAGGCAGTCAATTGGTCATGCCTTTATACCGGTCAGGGTAGCAGAAGTCCTGACGGCTGTTTATATTCAAAAGATATTTTTTATTTCCGAATGGAATATATGACGCGAAGATTACTGTTGCTGGTGAATAATAAAACGATTAAATCCGCTCTGGAAGGTATTTATCAATTGGGTTGACCAGCGCACTACCTGATTTTCCGGCAGGCTTTGGGGCATCCAGATGGAGAAACCAAACAGCAGAATACATAACACCCGCTCCAGTTGGTTATTTTTGTGGGGGGTGACGATGGGCAACCGAAAACGCCAGCGGCAGGGCCACAGCAAGGGAACCCCGGCGGGGGTCAGCATATCGGCGGCAATATGGCTCAGGTAACCCAGTACCATCCCCTGTAAGACATCCGCAGGGATAAGCCAGGTCTCCGGGACCTTCAGATACAGCAGGGCCAGGGCGACAAACACCGCCATCAAACTGTGGGTGAAGCCCCGATGACCAAATGCCCGGGCAATGGGGGTGGAGAGTAACCGCAACCGCTGGCCGAGAAACGAACGCGGGTGGTCAATATCCGGCAGCAGACAGGTCAGGATCGCGGCGGGCACAATATGCCACCAGTCGCCCTGGGCCAGCACCGGGGTCAGCCCGGCATTTTTGGCGAAAACCGCACTGGCGATAGAAAAGAGCAGGTGGCCTTCCGCCGTCATGATACAACCCAAAAATAACTGTCGATTCATCCAGTATAGGGTTTTTATACAGTGGACGGAAGAGGTGACGCGGTAACAAATTGTCACGATGGCCCGACATTGCCGGGCCGGGGGGGAATCAGCCCTGCAAATGCGCGAGCTGTAATGCCTCAAGTGAAGGTAACTGGACGTCTGCCAGTACCCAGCGCGGGTTGGTGCGGTTCTCCGGGGCGGGCACCACAATCGAGCGCATCCGGGCGGCTTTGGTGGCTATCATCCCGTTAACCGAATCTTCCAGGGTGACACAATGCAGCGGGGAAATATCCAGTTGCCGTGCGGCATTAAGGTAAACCTGAGGATGGGGTTTGCTATAGGGCAGATGCTCTGCGGAGGCGAGGGTATCGAACTGGCTGCGCAGGTTAAACATTTCCAGCACTTGCTCCAGCATGGCAAGGGGGGAGGCGGAGGCCAGGCCCACTTTCATGCCGCTGGCTTTGCACAGCGCGATGGCTTCTGCGGCCCCGGGCAGCAGCGGACGATGCTGATCCACCAGCGCCAGGGTGCGTGTAAATATCGCCTGGGTCACTTCAGCTCTGGACGGCCCCTGCCACGGCTGGCGGGCGTACCAGAGGTCGACCACCATATCGATACGCAGGCCGAGGGTATCCGGTAGCTCATGACGGCGGCTGATATCGACGCCTACCCCGGCGAGGATTTCCAGTTCAGCCTGATCCCACAGCGGCTCCGAATCAATTAACAGGCCGTCCATATCAAACAGGGCTGCGGCAACACGAGGGGCAGTTGACATCGGCAATGACTCCTTAGCGGTAAAGTCGTTATTCGGGTTATGCCCTGATTTTACGCTGGCTGGCGCAATTAACAAAATGGCCAGCAAAGTTCAGGCGAAAAGCAGCGCGAACAGGTAAACTTAAGGCGGATTTTTACGAATATAAATCAAGGGGAAGGGATGACGTATCAACAGGTGGGGCGTGTTGCCATCATTAAACGTATTGCGGGCTGGGTGATTTTTATTCCCGCAGTGATATCGACGCTGGTGTCGATACTGCAATACTTGTACCTGCACAGTGAGAAAAAGCCGGGAATTGATGCCGTCATGCTGGACTTTGCCCATGTGATGATCGACATGGTGCGTTTTAACACCCCTTTTCTTAACCTGTTCTGGCACAATTCGCCGGTGCCGGATTTCCACCACAGTCTGAATATCGGCTTCTGGATTATTTATATTTTGATCTTTGTCGGTATTGCGCTCCAGGCCAGCGGTGCCCGGATGTGGCGCCAGTCGCGTTTCCTGAAAGAGGGCGTTGAGGATCAGCTAATCCTTGAGCAGGCCAAAGGGGCCGAGGGGTTAAGCCGCCGCCAGTTAGAAGAGCGGCTGGTGATTCCGCGCCACAGCGTGTTCAGACAGTATTTCCCGTTGTATATCTTGCCGGTTATCGTGGCAGTAATTGGTTACGTTTGCCTGTCGCTGCTGGGATTCCTGTGAACCCGTCAGGCTGCTCCGGCAGCCTGACGCTGAGCGGTCATGATGCCATAAAGCTATCCACCGCCTGATGTGCGGTTTGCAGATGCTGGCCGCCAAACAGGTTGGCGCGGTTTAGCAGGGTATAAAGCTGGTACAGCGGCTGGCGATCAAGAAAGTCGCCGGGCAGCGGTGAAACCGACTGGTAACCGTCGTAAATCTGCGGCGGTTGGTCCGGGTACAGCGGCAACATCGCCAAATCGCACTCGCGATCCCCCCAGTAGCATGCCGGGTCAAAAATCACCGGCCCGTCAGGCCCCTGTGCGCAGTTACCGGACCACAAATCCCCGTGCAGCAGAGAGGGCTGGGGCTGGTGGCCCGCTAAACGGCTCTCCACACGATTGACTATCTGGTCTATTTCACCGAAGTCGATGCCTTTTTCCGCGGCCAGCTCCAGTTGCCAGCCGATACGCTGCTCGGCAAAAAAGCCCGACCAGCGGCGTTGCCAGCTGTTGGGCTGCGGGGTGGTTGACAGGTCATTATCGAAATCCAGCCCGAATTGCGGCTGGTCGCTCCACTGATGGAGCCGGGCAAGCTGTTGGCCGAGTAAAAATGCGTTGTGTGCATCCAGCGGGCGCAACGGGAGGTAGTCGAGCAGTAAAAAACTGTACTGCCGGTCGCTGCCGACGCCCCATACCCGGGGAACGTGCACCGTACCACTGCGGGCCAGCAGTTCCAGCTGGTCGGCTTCGGCAGTGAAGATTGGCAGCAGCTCGCGTTGATCGCTTTTAATAAAAATATCTTTCCCGGCATACTGGCAGCGCCAGGCGCTGTGGATCTCTCCCCCGGGCAGTTCAGTGCGTTGCAGGGTGTCTGACTCTCCGAGTTGCTCTCTTAACAGACGACTGATGGCTTGCCACATAGTATTATCCCCACGTTGTCTGGTAGATCATTAGCTTACGCGTTAAGCATGGACAAAAACACGACTTGTTGCACAACAATCATGCGAAATAGCGCGGAATCCCGCTATTTGATCAACGCCCGCCACGCTTGCCAGGTCAGGGTGTTGACCTCGGGTTGTTCATTAATAGCGGATTCCACCAGTGATGAGACCATCCTGGTTATCTCCTGGGCCGTCAGGGGAGAGGTTATACCGAAAGTGCCTGGCCCCAGCTCGTGGATCTGGCCGTCTTCATCGGTCATGGTGAACTGGAAGCCGGCCCTTGATAGGTGGTTGTTGATCTCGTTAACCGCGGCCAGACTGTCTGCTTTCCAGTGCACTTCTACTATATAGCGTGCTGGTTCACCGTTACTCATCCTACCTCCAGTCAACAGCGCAGGGATTTGACTCAGTGTAAGGGGCGGCGTCGCCGCCTTTTCTGTGGTTTACGGGCAACCGGATCAAGCCTAGCACCGATAGCGAATTTTTGTCTGAATAACAGGCTGATTTATAATATAAAGCTTTTTTTTGTCCGGCTGTTTCTATATTCACTTTTAGTAAAATCCGGATATTGCTTATTCAAAAGATGAAATAAGAATTTATTGCTATGTAAAAAGGGCTTTTTTATAATTCGCCACCTTTCTATGGACAACCTATTTAGATCCTCAGAAAAATATCCGGGGCCGGAGCGGCCTCTTTTTATGCTGTGCGGACAACGAGTTAAATGAAACTTTTTAAGACAGTACCCGTGGCCCTGATCCTCGCGGGCAGCGCGCTTGTAAGTCATAATGTAGTTGCAGACGATAATGTTTTTACTGTCATGGATGATCCCTCCTCAGCGAAGAAACCCTTCGAAGGGAACCTGAATGCCGGCTACCTTGCGCAGTCAGGTAACTCTAAAAGCTCTTCATTAACCGCAGACACGACCATGACCTGGTATAACCGTTCTACGGCATGGTCCTTGTGGGGTAACGCCAGCAATAACTCATCGAATGATGAACGTTCTTCGGAAAAATATTCTGCCGGGGCCCGTGGCCGCTATAACTGGACCGATGTTGACTACCTGTTTGGCCAGGCCAGCTGGCTGACGGACCGTTATAACGGTTACCATGCGCGGGATGTGTTCACCACCGGTTACGGTCGCCAGATATGGAATGGCCCGGTGCACAGCCTGCGGGTGGAATTTGGTCCCGGGGTGCGTTATGACGAATATACCGACGGCGGCGATAAAACCCAGCCGCTGGGCTATGCGGCGGGCTCATATGCATGGCAACTGAGCGATAACGCAAAATTCACCCAGGGGCTCTCTGTGCTGGGCGCGGACGATACCACGGTGAACTCCGAGACGGCCCTCAACGTAGCGATCAATGACCACTTCGGGCTGAAGGTGGCCTATAACGTGACCTGGAACTCGAACCCACCCGACACGGCCCCGAAACATACCGATACCCGCACGACAGTGACCCTCGGCTACCGGATGTAACTATTATACAGGCCAGTGGATAACTGGCCTGTTATTAACGGACCATTAATTACTAACTTAATAATGACGGAAGTTACCTTTCGGTCAGCGACAGTATTCCCGCTGGTTAACAAAAAATGCGCCGGAAAAATAAAGCGTAATAAATTCCTGTGCGGAACGGCCTTGCCGGTGTCTGCCGGAAATAATCATTTGGCCCGCTTTTAACTTGCTATCTTTGATAAATGCAAAATAGCGCTTAGTTATTCATCGTTTTAAGCAAAACAAAGCAAAATTTACCTCAGTAGGGGCGGTGGGGCGACAACGACCCCCTAAAGTGCTACTATCCCTATTCGCAGGTTGTAACAGACACCTGCATGTTCAGATGCCGCCCCGCAACTCGCAATTGTCGGCGAGATGGGTTGGCAACACACCTAAATTCTAAGCTAATAAAACATTGTATGTGAGCTTTCGTGTGGCTCACCACTGCAAGTAAGGACTTATAATGCCTGTTATTACTCTTCCTGATGGCAGCCAGCGTGTTTACGACCACGCTGTCAGTGCAATGGATGTGGCGCTGGATATCGGCCCCGGTTTGGCGAAAGCCTGTATTGCTGGTCGCGTGAATGGCGAACTGGTAGATGCTTGTGATCCTATTGAACAGGATTCAACCCTGGCGATTATCACCGCGAAAAATGAAGAAGGGCTGGAGATTATCCGCCACTCTTGTGCACACCTGCTCGGTCATGCAATCAAGCAACTGTGGCCCAATACCAAAATGGCAATTGGCCCGGTTATCGACAACGGTTTCTACTATGATGTCGACCTTGACCACACCCTGACCCAGGAAGATATCGACCAGCTTGAAAAGCGTATGCACGAGCTGGCGGATACCGATTACGACGTCATCAAGAAAAAGGTGAGCTGGCAAGAAGCCCGCGATACTTTCGTCAGCCGTGGTGAAGACTACAAAGTGGCGATCCTTGATGAGAACATCAGCCATGACGACAAACCTGGTCTCTACCATCACCAGGAATATGTCGACATGTGCCGTGGGCCTCACGTGCCTAACATGCGTTTTTGCCACAATTTCAAACTGATGAAAACCGCCGGTGCTTACTGGCGTGGCAACAGCGACAACAAAATGTTGCAGCGTATCTACGGCACCGCCTGGGCAGATAAGAAAGCACTGAGTGCCTATCTGCAGCGCCTGGAAGAAGCCGCAAAACGCGACCACCGTAAAATCGGTAAGCAGCTTGACCTGTACCATATGCAGGAAGAAGCGCCGGGTATGGTGTTCTGGCACAACGACGGCTGGACCATTTTCCGCGAGCTGGAAGTCTTTGTTCGTTCTAAACTGAAAGAGTACCAGTATCAGGAAGTTAAAGGTCCGTTTATGATGGACCGCGTGCTGTGGGAAAAAACCGGCCACTGGGAAAACTACAAAGACGCGATGTTCACTACCTCTTCTGAGAACCGTGAATATTGCATCAAGCCCATGAACTGCCCGGGTCACGTACAGATTTTTAACCAGGGTCTGAAGTCTTACCGCGATCTGCCGCTGCGTATGGCGGAGTTCGGTAGCTGCCACCGTAACGAGCCGTCAGGTGCCCTGCACGGTCTGATGCGTGTGCGCGGGTTTACCCAGGATGATGCGCATATCTTCTGTACTGAAGATCAGGTGCGCGATGAAGTGAACAGCTGTATCCGTATGGTCTATGACATGTACAGCACCTTCGGTTTTGAAAAAATCGTGGTGAAACTGTCTACCCGTCCGGAAAAACGTATCGGTAGTGATGCCACCTGGGATCGTACCGAGGCAGATCTGGCGGCTGCGCTGGAAGAGAACAACATTCCGTTTGAGTATCAACCGGGTGAGGGCGCTTTTTATGGTCCTAAGATCGAGTTTACGCTGCATGACTGTCTGGATCGTGCGTGGCAGTGTGGTACTGTACAGCTCGACTTCTCTTTACCGGGTCGTCTGAGTGCGTCCTATATCGGGGAAAACAACGAACGTCAGGTGCCGGTTATGATTCACCGCGCTATCCTGGGGTCCATGGAACGCTTCATCGGTATTCTGACTGAAGAGTTCGCCGGTTTCTTCCCGACCTGGTTAGCACCAGTACAAGTGGTGATCATGAATATCACCGATAGTCAGTCTGAATATGTCAACGAACTGACCCGTAAATTGCAAAATGCGGGCATTCGTGTGAAAGCAGACTTGAGAAATGAGAAGATTGGCTTTAAAATCCGCGAGCACACTTTACGTCGTGTCCCTTATATGTTGGTTTGTGGCGACAAAGAAGTAGAAGCCGGCAAAGTAGCCGTGCGCACCCGTCGCGGCAAAGACCTGGGCAGTCTGGACGTAAATGATGTGATTGAGAAGCTGCAACAAGAGATTCGCAGCCGCAGTCTTCAACAACTGGAGGAATAAGGTATTAAAGGCGGAAAACGAGTTCAAACGGCGCGTCCGAATCGTATTAACGGCGAAATTCGCGCGCAGGAAGTTCGCTTAACAGGTCTGGAAGGCGAGCAGCTTGGTATTGTGAGTCTGAGAGAAGCTCTGGAAAAAGCTGAAGAAGCCGGAGTAGACTTAGTCGAAATCAGCCCTAACGCCGAGCCGCCGGTTTGCCGTATAATGGATTACGGCAAGTTCCTCTATGAAAAGAGCAAGTCTTCTAAGGAACAGAAGAAAAAGCAAAAAGTTATCCAGGTGAAGGAAATTAAATTCCGCCCTGGTACAGATGAAGGTGACTATCAGGTAAAACTCCGCAGCCTGATTCGCTTTCTTGAAGATGGCGATAAGGCCAAAATCACCCTGCGTTTTCGCGGTCGTGAAATGGCCCACCAGCAGATCGGTATGGAAGTGCTTAACCGCGTGAAAGAAGATCTGGTTGATCTGGCAGTAGTCGAATCCTTCCCAACGAAGATCGAAGGCCGCCAAATGATCATGGTGCTCGCTCCTAAGAAGAAACAGTAAGGCCATCAAGTGATCCTGTCTGAGGGGTTCGCCTCCCGGGCAGGGTTCGCCTTTGTTTCGTTTATTTAACAATGCGAAGTGGAAGTTAATAAGATGCCAAAAATCAAAACCGTACGCGGTGCTGCTAAGCGCCTCAAAAAAACCGGTAAAGGTGGTTTTAAGCGCAAACACGCTAACCTGCGTCATATTCTGACTAAAAAAGCGACTAAGCGTAAACGTCATCTGCGCCCGAAAGCCATGGTTTCCAAAGGCGATCTGGGTCTGGTAATTGCTTGCCTGCCGTACGCATAAGCCAATTTTTTAATTTAATCGCCCGATCCATTTTGCGTTGTGATCAGACCAATAGGTTCTGATCCCCAAAATGATGGGTAACAACAGAATATAGATACAGGAGAGAGCATATGGCTCGCGTAAAACGTGGTGTAGTTGCACGTGCACGTCACAAGAAAATTTTGAAACAAGCTAAAGGCTACTACGGTGCGCGTTCTCGCGTATACCGCGTTGCCTTCCAGGCTGTTATCAAAGCTGGTCAGTACGCTTATCGTGACCGTCGTCAGAAAAAGCGTCAGTTCCGTCAGCTGTGGATTGCACGTATCAACGCTGCAGCACGTCAGAACGGTATCTCTTACAGCAAATTCATCAACGGCCTGAAAAAAGCCTCTGTTGAAATTGACCGTAAGATCCTGGCTGACATCGCCGTATTCGACAAAGTAGCATTTACTGCTCTGGTCGAAAAAGCGAAATCAGCACTGGCGTAAGTCAGTTAAGAGAGGGAGCCTGGCTCCCTCTTCTTGTTTTATCTGGAAATATCAAGTGATTGACATTTCCAGATAAACACCTTTGAATAGAACGACGACGATAAGTACCACACAAGGTAACGCAAGCATGAATGCTGCTATTTTCCGCTTCTTTTTTTACTTTAGCACCTGAACCAGGAGGCTAGCGCGTGAGAAAAGAAACGGAAACAAGCGCCCAAGCCTCCTTATGGAGGCTTTTTTTATACCTGACGTTTTCGAATTTTGAATAAGACCAACGACTCCGGCTACTGAGCCGGCATAAGAGGAATACCATGCCACATCTCGCAGAGCTGGTTGCCAATGCAAAGGCAGCCATTCACGATGCCCAGGATGTTGCCGCGTTAGATACTGTACGCGTCGAATATTTAGGCAAAAAAGGGCATTTGACCCTCCAGATGACCACCCTGCGTGACCTGCCCCCTGAAGAGCGTCCCGCTGCCGGTGCGGTAATCAACGAAGCGAAAGAGCAGGTACAACAGGCACTCAACGCCCGGAAATCTGATCTGGAGTCCGCGGCGCTGAACGCCCGCCTGGCAGAAGAGACCATTGATATCTCCCTGCCGGGACGGCGTATCGAAAACGGCGGCCTGCACCCGGTGACCCGCACGATTGATCGCATTGAAAGTTTCTTCAGTGAGCTTGGCTTTACCGTGGCAACCGGCCCGGAGATAGAAGATGACTACCATAACTTCGATGCCCTGAATATCCCGGGCCACCACCCGGCGCGGGCAGACCACGACACGTTCTGGTTCGATGCAACACGCCTGCTGCGCACCCAGACCTCCGGGGTCCAGATCCGCACCATGGAACATCAGCAGCCGCCGATCCGTATTATTGCCCCGGGCCGGGTTTATCGTAACGACTACGACCAGACCCACACCCCGATGTTCCATCAGATGGAAGGGCTGATTGTTGATAAAAATATCAACTTCACCAACCTGAAAGGCACCCTGAACGATTTCCTGCGCAACTTCTTCGAAGAAGATCTGCAGATCCGTTTCCGCCCGTCCTATTTCCCGTTCACCGAACCTTCCGCGGAAGTGGACGTCATGGGTAAAAACGGCAAATGGCTGGAAGTGCTGGGCTGCGGCATGGTGCACCCGAACGTACTGCGTAATGTGGGCATCGATCCGGAGGTTTACTCCGGCTTCGCCTTCGGGATGGGGATGGAGCGTCTGACCATGCTGCGTTATGGCGTGACCGATCTGCGCGCATTCTTCGAAAATGACTTACGTTTCCTCAAACAGTTTAAATAAGGCAGGACTATCCAATGAAATTCAGTGAACTCTGGTTACGCGAATGGGTAAATCCGGCCATTGACAGCGATGCACTGTGCAGCCAGATAACCATGGCCGGTTTAGAAGTTGACGGCACCGAAGCCGTTGCCGGCACCTTCAACGGCGTTGTGGTCGGTGAAGTGGTTGAATGCGCACAGCACCCGAATGCAGACAAACTGCGGGTAACGAAAGTCAATGTCGGCGGTGAACGCCTGCTGGATATCGTCTGCGGTGCGCCGAACTGCCGCCAGGGCCTGCGCGTAGCGGTGGCGACTATTGGCGCCGTACTGCCGGGTGATTTTAAAATTAAAGCCGCCAAACTGCGCGGTGAGCCTTCTGAAGGGATGCTGTGCTCTAACTCTGAGCTGGGTATTTCTGACGATCATAACGGCATTATCGAACTGCCGGCCGATGCGCCCATCGGCACCGACCTGCGCGACTATCTGAAGCTGGACGACACCGCCATTGAAGTCAGCATCACCCCGAACCGCGCCGACTGCCTGAGCATTATCGGTGTGGCCCGTGATGTTGCGGTACTGAATAAAATGGCCCTTAACGAGCCGGAAATTACCCCGGTTGCGGCCACCATCAGCGATACGCTGCCGATCCGTGTTGATGCCACCGACGCCTGCCCGCGCTACCTGGGCCGGGTGATCAAGGGCATTAATGTGAAGGCCGCCACGCCGCTGTGGATGAAAGAGAAACTGCGCCGCTGTGGTATCCGCTCTATCGATCCGGTGGTTGACGTCACGAACTACGTTCTGCTGGAGCTGGGCCAGCCGATGCACGCCTTCGACCTGAACCGTATTGACGGCGGGATCGTGGTGCGCATGGCGGAAGAGGGTGAGAAGCTGGTACTGCTGGACGGTACAGAAGCCACCCTGAAAGCCGACACCCTGGTGATTGGCGATCATAAAAAAGCCCTGGCGATGGGCGGTATCTTCGGTGGCGAACATTCTGGTGTGAATGACGAAACTCAGGACGTGCTGCTGGAATGCGCTTTCTTTAATCCGCTGGCGATCACTGGCCGCGCGCGCCGTCACGGCCTGCATACCGATGCTTCCCACCGTTACGAACGCGGTGTCGATCCTACCCTGCAATTCAAAGCGCTGGAACGCGCAACCCGCCTGCTGATTGATATCTGCGGCGGCAACGCTGGCCCGGTTATTGACCAGACCAGCCTGGCTGATCTGCCGAAGCGCGCAACCATTACCCTGCGCCGCAGCAAACTGGATCGCCTGATTGGCTACCATATTGACGATGCACAAGTGACCGATATTCTGACCCGTCTGGGTTGTGAGGTCACCGTGGGTCAGGACCAGTGGCAGGCCGTCGCGCCGGGCTGGCGTTTCGATATGGAAATTGAAGAAGATCTGGTTGAGGAAGTTGCCCGCCTGTTCGGTTACGACAACATCCCTAACGCCCCGGTCCAGGCAGGCCTGGTGATGGGCAGCCATCGTGAAGCGGTGCTGTCCATGAAACGGGTGAAAACCATGCTGGTGGACAAAGGCTACCAGGAAGTGATCACCTACAGCTTTGTGGATCCGAAGATCCAGCAACTGCTGCACCCGGGTGAAGAAGCGCTGATCCTGCCAAGCCCTATCTCCAGCGAAATGTCTGCCATGCGGCTTTCCCTGTGGTCTGGCCTACTGGGCACCGTGGTGTACAACCAGAACCGCCAGCAGGGCCGCGTCCGGTTGTTTGAAACCGGGCTGCGCTTTGTCCCGGATACCAATGCAAACCTGGGTATCCGCCAGGACCTGATGCTGTCTGGTGTTATTTGCGGTAACCGCTATGAAGAGCACTGGGATCTGGCGAAAGGCAGCGTCGACTTCTATGATTTGAAAGGCGATCTTGAGTCGGTACTGGAACTGACCGGTAAATTATCTGAAATTACCTTCAAGGCAGAAGCCATTCCGGCACTGCATCCGGGCCAGAGTGCCGCCATTTATCTGGATGGCGCACGTATTGGTTATATTGGGGTGGTTCACCCTGAACTGGAGCGCAAACTGGATCTTAACGGCCGTACACTGGTGTTTGAGCTGCTGTGGGATGCGCTGGCAGACCGCGTTGTGCCTCAGTCTCAGGGGGTTTCGCGCTTCCCGGCTAACCGTCGCGATATCGCGGTTGTGGTAGCAGAAAACGTGCCCGCAGCGGATGTTTTGGCAGAGTGTAAGAAAGTTGGCGTAAATCAGGTAGTTGGCGTAAACTTATTTGACGTGTACCGTGGCAAGGGTGTAGCTGAGGGTTATAAGAGCCTCGCTATCAGCCTGATCCTTCAGGATTCCGGCCGTACACTCGAAGAAGAGGAGATTGCCGCTACCGTTGCCAAATGTGTAGAGGCACTAAAAGAGCGATTCCAGGCATCATTGAGGGATTGAACCTATGGCGCTTACAAAAGCTGAAATGTCAGAATATCTGTTTGATAAGCTTGGGCTTAGCAAGCGGGATGCCAAAGAGCTGGTCGAACTGTTTTTCGAAGAGATCCGTCGCGCTCTGGAAAATGGGGAGCAAGTGAAGCTTTCTGGTTTTGGTAACTTTGACTTGCGCGACAAAAACCAACGTCCAGGACGCAATCCGAAGACGGGGGAAGATATTCCCATTACGGCTCGCCGGGTGGTGACCTTCAGACCCGGGCAGAAGTTAAAAAGCCGGGTCGAAAACGCAACGCCGAAAAGCGAATAACTGACGACATCCAAAAGGCCGCCTTGTGCGGCCTTTTTTTTTATCTGCCCCGGTGTATTGCCATCCACGCACCCATAAATCCCTACCAACTGTATTGTTATTCTTCACTTTCCTGCGGTCCTGGCAGCCCGTAAAATCAGCCCGTTACCCTGATAATGGAATCTGCCATGCCCGGATTTATCCTTGCCCAGCGTCGCCGTGAAAAACAGTGGCTTATTGCGCTCACCCTGGTGGTGGTGGCCAGCCTGCTGCTGAGCCTGTGTGCCGGAGAGCGCTGGATTTTCCCCGGGGCGTGGCTGAGTGCTGACGGCCAGCTGTTTGTCTGGCAGATTCGCCTGCCGCGTTCGCTGGCGGTACTGCTGGTGGGCGGGGCCCTGGCGCTGACCGGGGCGATTATGCAGGGGCTGTTTGCCAACCCGCTGTCAGAACCCGGCTTGCTGGGGGTCTCTAACGGGGCCGGGGTTGCCCTGGTGGCGGGGCTATTCATCGGTGGCGGGGGCTGGCCTGGCTGGGCGCTGGGGCTCTGTGCGATTGTCGGGGCGCTGGTGATAACCGGGATCCTGCTGCGTTTTGCCCGCCGTCACCTCTCTACCAGCCGCCTGCTATTAGCCGGGGTGGCGCTGGGGATCATTTGCAGCGCCCTGATGACCTGGGCGGTCTATTTCAGTACCAGTATGGATTTGCGCCAGCTGATGTACTGGATGATGGGGGGCTTTGGCGGGGTGGACTGGCGCCAGGGGTGGCTGATGCTGGCGCTGGTGCCGGTAATGGTCTGGTTGTGTCGCGTAGGGCATCCGCTGAACCTGCTGGCCCTCGGGGAGAGCAGCGCCCGGCAACTGGGGCTGCCGGTGTCTCTCTGGCGTAATCTGCTGGTGCTGGCCACCGGCTGGCTGGTGGGGGTGAGTGTGGCCCTCGGTGGCGCTATTGGTTTTGTTGGCCTGGTGGTGCCGCATATCCTGCGTTTATGCGGGATCACCGATCACCGGGCCCTGCTGCCCGCCTGTGTGCTGGCGGGGGGCGGTGTCCTGCTGCTGGCGGATATCCTGGCCCGGCTGGCGATGCCGGCGGCAGAACTGCCGATTGGTGTGGTGACCGCTACCCTCGGCGCGCCGGTGTTTATCTGGCTGTTGTTGAGGTCAGCCCGCTGACTCTGGCGCGGCGCTGGCGCTCTGCTGGAGCATATCCCTGACTGCCTGAATAAAAACCGGCAGGGCGGGGTTCGGGTTGCTCTTCGAATAGACTAAAAAATTGTGCGCCTGAATATTGGCATCTTCAATATTAATATAAGCCACGTGCGGGAAATTAAGGGTCCTGGCGGATGCCGGGACAATCGCGCACCCCAGGCCAGCGCTGACCATGCCGAGAATAGTATGGGTCTGGGTGAACTGGTATTTATAATGGGGGCTAATATTATTGAACGTGAATAAATCAGTAATCCGTTCGTGAAAAATACGCGCTTCATTTTGGCTGTAACAGAAAAAAGGCTCATTATTAAAGGCGGAGAGCGGTATTTTTCGTTTTCTGGCTAACGGGTGATCCGTATGAAAAGCGGCAACAAAGGTTTCTTTGGTCAGCGGCAGGTAGGTGAGTAATGGATTTGGTGGGACGTGACGCACAAAACCGACATCAATAATATTATCTTCAATCGCGCTAATCTGTTTTTGTGAGACTTGCTCATCGAGCTCGAAATCCAGCCCGGGGAAGGTTGCGGTCATATTCTTCAGCAACTGGGGAATAAATTGCCATGAGAACACCGCCGTAAAGCCGATGCGCAGCGTCCCCACCACGCCATCTATCCGCTGCTGGGCGGAATACTGGAGCTGGTCCGCCAGCTTGAGGATCAGCCGCGCCTCTTTGAGCACGTTCTCCCCCATGTGGGTGAGGCCAACATGGCGGTTATTTCTGTCAAAAAGCGTGCACCCGAGGCTTTTTTCCAGCAGTTGTATCTGGCGACTAAGGGGCGGTTGGGTAATATGCAGACGGGCCGCTGCACGCCCGAAGTGCAGCTCCTCGGCAACGGCAATAAAACAACGCAACTGATAGAGATCCATGATTCAATTCTTATATCAATGAATGTCCAGTTTATATTAGACATGAAATAATTCGCTGTCCATCATCAGCATTAATAGCAACCGTCTGATGGATGACCGCGATGACAGAAAAATCAAACAACCAAAAAATACACATCTTATTAACTCAGCCCGTTCCTGAGCCCATCGATCAAATAATGGCGCGGGAATATGAAATCCACCGGCTTTATCAGGCTGATAACCCAGAAAACATGCTCGCTGAGATCGGCTTATTAATTCAGGGGGTAGTTACCGGCGGGGCCAGAGGGCTGCCGCGGGAAATAATGGCACAGCTGCCGCAATTAAAAATTATTGCTATCAGCGGCATTGGTACCGATGCCGTGGATCTCGACCTCGCCGCCCGGCGGGATATTTATGTCACCACCACCCCTCAGGTGCTGACCGATGATGTGGCGGACATGGCGATGGGGCTGATTATTACCACGCTGCGGCGGATGAGCGAGGCGGAGCACGTTGTCCGCACTGGCCGCTGGCCGGACACCACGCTCCCCCTGGCGCGTAAAGTGAGCGGCGCCCGCCTTGGCATTATCGGCCTGGGTCAGGTGGGCCTGGCCATTGCCCGGCGGGCGGAGGCATTCAGTATGCCGATTGCGTACACCAGCCTCGCCCCCCGGGACGATGTGGATTACCCCTTTATGGCTGATATTCATGCCCTGGCGCGCAGTGTGGATGTGCTGGTGCTGGCGGCGTCTGCGGATGGCGGGCAGGTGATTGTCGACGCCCCGGTGCTGGATGCCCTGGGGCCAGAGGGGTACTTCATCAACGTTGCCCGGGGCAAACTGGTGGATGAAGCAGCCCTGGTGAATGCCCTGCAACAGCGCCAGATTGCCGGGGCGGGCCTTGACGTATTTGCCGCTGAACCCCGGGTGCCGGAGGCGCTCTTCAGCTTGCCAAACGTGACACTGCAACCACACCGGGCCAGCGCCACTGAACAAACACGCATTCTGATGGGGCAGCGCGTACTGGAAAATCTGGCTGCCTGTTTTAACGGTCAGCAACCACCGCACCGGGTGTAAATCATGCCTCTCTGACCCGCACATAAAAAGGAAGTAATAACGATGAGCAATCATAAAGAAAGTTATGTTTCCCCCCGTCATGCAGGTTATACCGGACACCGCCGTTATTGGGTACTGGCACTCATTTTTATCATTACCGTTATCAACTATGCCGATCGCGCCACCATGTCGATTGCCGGGACCTCGGTTGTCCGGGATTTGGCGCTGGACCCGCTGATGCTGGGGGTGATTTTCTCCGCATTCGCCTGGGCTTACGCGATAGGGCAGATCCCCGGTGGCTGGTTGCTGGATAAGTTTGGCGCCCGGCGGGTGTACGGCACCAGTCTGATCCTGTGGTCGATTTTTACCGCACTCCAGGGCACCGTCGGGTGGCTGGGGATGTCAGGGGCGCTGGCGGCGATGACGCTGTTCCTGATGCGTTTTATGCTCGGGCTGGTGGAGTCCCCGGCCTTCCCGGCCAACTCGCGTATTGTCTCCTGCTGGTTTCCCACCCGGGAGCGGGGGCTGGCCTCGGCACTGTTTAACTCCGGGCAATATATGGCGGTGGTGGTCTTCGCCCCGCTGATGGCGTGGATCACCCACGCCTGGGGCTGGGAGCATATCTTTTTATGGATGGGGGCGATTGGCCTCGTGCTGTCGGTAGTATGGTTTGCCTCCTACCGGGAGCCGCACCGGGACCCACACCTGAGCCCGGAAGAGAAAACCCTGATGCGCGAAGGGGGAGCGCTGGTGGATCTGGATGCCGGGCATAACGCTCAGGCGAAGAAAGTCTCGGCCAGTGAGTTAAAAAGCCTGTTTGTCGAACGTAACCTGTGGGCGATTTATCTGGGCCAGTATTGCATTACCGCGCTGACTTACTTTTTTATCACCTGGTTCCCGATTTACCTGATTCAGGGACGCGGAATGTCGATTATGCAGGCCGGGTGGGTGGCCGCGTTACCGGCAATTTGCGGCTTCAGTGGTGGCCTGCTGGGTGGGTATTTGTCGGATCGCCTGATTGCCCGGGGGATGCACCCGTCCCGGGCGCGGAAAACCCCGTTTGTTATCGGCATGGGGCTGTCAACCTGCCTGGTGTTTGCCAATATGGTTGATACCAACAGCGCGGTGGTGTTCCTGATGGCGCTGGCGTTCTTCGGTAAAGGGTTTGCCGCCATCGGCTGGGCGGTGCTGTCCGATGTGGCGCCGAAGAATATGATAGGGCTGTGTGGCGGGGTGTTTAACTGCATCGGCAATATTGCCGGGATAGTGACCCCGCTGGTGATTGGTTATGTGGTGTCGGTCACCGGCTCGTTTAACCTGGCGCTCTATTTTGTTGCCGCCCACGGGGTGCTGGCGATTGTTAGCTATCTGGTGATTGCCCGCCGCTTTGAGCGTGTCGAGTCTTCCCCGCAACCGCGGCGTACCTCGGGTTATTCCGCCCGGGTGAGATCGTCTGCGGAGTAATCGTAAAACCAACTGACAACGCGGCAGGTTCGCGGGCAAAAGATTTGGCTATCCGGACCAGGATCTGGCTATTATTATCCTCCAGATGATAACAACAACCTGTAAGGATTTTGCTATGCAACAGTCGCTTGTCACTCTTCCGTTAACCACGCTCGACGGCCAGTCTGTCACCCTGGAAAACTGGCCGGATCAGGTATTGTTAATCGTTAATGTGGCCTCAAAATGTGGCCTGACCCCGCAGTACGAACAGCTGGAAGCCCTGCAAAAGCACTACCAGTCCCAGGGGTTCAGCGTGCTGGGCTTCCCTTGTAATCAGTTCCTCGGCCAGGAGCCGGGCAGCGCTGAAGAGATCAAAACCTTTTGCAGCACCACCTACGGGGTCACCTTCCCGATGTTCAGTAAAATCGACGTCAACGGCGAGCATCGTCACCCGCTGTATCAGGCGCTGATTGCCGAGGCCCCAGAGGCCATCTTCCCCCAGGACAGCGGCTTCTATGAGCGCATGGCCAGCAAGGGGCGGGCGCCAGCTCACCCCGGGGATATTCTGTGGAACTTTGAAAAATTCCTGATTGGCCGCGGCGGCCAGGTGATCGCCCGTTTCTCCCCGGATATGACCCCGGATAACCCGCATCTGATCACTGCCCTGGAAATGGCGCTGGCCGGGTAATGGTGGCGCTGTTAAGCCTGCAAAATATTGCCGTCACCGGGCGGCTGACCCCCCTGAGCGGCGCTGTCCTCCCGGGGGAGTACCTTCATCTGGTGGGGCCGAACGGTGCCGGCAAAAGTACGCTGCTGGCCTGTATGGCGGGGTTACATCCTCATCAGGGGACGCTGCTGCTGGAGGGGAAACTCCTTGCCAGCTGGTCCGGCCCGGCGCTGGCGCAGCGGCGCGCCTGGCTGAGCCAGCAGCAACTGCCGCCGTTTGCCATGCCGGTCTGGCATTATTTGTTACTGCACCAGCAGCGGGGCGCCGCCCGGGATGTTATGCAGTCCCTGGCCCGGGAGCTGGGGCTGGACGATAAGCTCACGCGCCCGGTAAGCCAGTTGTCTGGCGGGGAATGGCAGCGGGTGCGCCTGGCGGCCTGTGTGTTACAGATCCATCCCGATTGCCATGCTGAGGGGCGGCTGTTGTTGCTTGATGAGCCAATGGCAAGCCTGGACGTGGCGCAGCAGGCGGCGGTGGATAGGCTACTGGCCCGCTTACACCAGGCGGGGATCACCATTGTGATGAGCAGCCACGATCTTAACCATACCCTGGCACACGCCAGTGGCGTGTGGTTGCTGAAAGGCGGCGTTTTGCTGGCCAGTGGCACGGCAGAACAGGTGTTGAGTGAGTATCATTTATCCCGGGCCTACGGGGTAAATTTCCGCCATTTGCGGGCAGATGGATACAATATGGTCGTTCCTGTTCCCTGAGCAGGTCTGGGCCTTGCGGGGGAAGGGGGACGGCGCTACATTACGCGGGATAAAATACGCGATAACTAGAGGGATTTAGCGGAATGCGCTATTGGGTAATAGTCCTGGTGACTCTGATTCTGGCCGGGTGTAGTAGCCACCGGGCCCCGCCGCCTAATGCGCGGTTGTCTGACTCTATCACAGTGATCGCCCAGCTTAATGATCAGCTCAATACCTGGCGCGGCACGCCGTACCGCAATGGCGGTATGAGCCGCCGTGGCGTGGATTGTTCCGCGTTTGTCCTGATGACCTATCGCGATCAATTCAGCCTGCGGGTACCGCGGGTGACCACTGCACAGGCCAAAATAGGCACCGAGATCAGCAAAGACGAGCTGCTACCCGGTGATCTGGTGTTCTTTAAAACCGGCAGTGGCGAAAATGGCCTGCATGTCGGTATTTATGACACCGATAACCAGTTTATCCACGCCTCAACCAGCCACGGGGTAACCCGCTCGTCTCTGGATAATGTCTACTGGCGGAAAAAATTCTGGCAGGCTCGTCGCCTGTAGCCGCTATTCCCCCGTTTAGCGGGGGAATAACCCTGACGCCTCCCGGTGTTTAAAGGCGGCCCGAAGCACTACACTGCAGGCAGGAGGCGCTATGAACCCAACACCCCGTTTTACCAATAGCTGGTACCACCAGCTCCCCGGCTTTTACGCTGAGGTTACACCGTACCCCCTCGAGAATACGCGGTTAATCTGGCATAACCCGGCTCTGGCGGATGCGCTGGGCCTTGATCCGGCACTGTTTTCCTCCCCGGCCGTGTGGGCCGGTGAGCAATTATTACCGGGGATGGCGCCCCTGGCTCAGGTGTATAGCGGCCACCAGTTTGGCCAGTGGGCCGGGCAACTCGGGGACGGCCGGGGGATCCTGCTGGGGGAACAGTCCCTGGCGGACGGCAGCGTGCGCGACTGGCACCTTAAAGGGGCAGGGACCACGCCCTATTCCCGGATGGGAGATGGCCGGGCCGTGCTGCGATCCACCCTGCGGGAAGCCCTCGCCAGTGAGGCCCTGCATTATCTGGGCATTCCCACTACCCGGGCGCTGACGGTGATAACCAGCGATACCCCGGTATACCGGGAAACCGAAGAGCGCGGGGCGATGCTGATGCGCATTGCCGACAGCCATCTGCGCTTTGGTCATTTTGAACATTTCTATTACCGTAAAGCGCCGGAGAAGGTGCAGCAACTGGCGGACTATGCCATTGCCCGCCACTGGCCTGAGCTGGCGGCAGAGGCCGACGGCTACGTGGCGTGGTTTCGGGATATTGTTGAGCGCACCGCCCGGCTGATTGCCCACTGGCAGGCAGTCGGTTTTGCCCACGGGGTGATGAATACCGACAACATGTCCCTGCTGGGGCTGACCCTCGATTACGGCCCCTATGGGTTTATGGATGATTACCGGCCTGGTTTTATCTGCAACCACTCCGATAATCAGGGGCGTTATGCTTTTGATAACCAGCCGGCGGTGGGGCTGTGGAATTTGCAGTGCCTGGCCCGGGCGCTGTCGCCGTTGATTGCAGTGGACGATCTCAATGCGGCGCTGGATCTGTATCCTCAGGCGCTTTCCCAGGCGTGGGGTAGCCATATGCGCGCCAGGATGGGGTTCTTAACCCCGATGGATGGCGATAATGAGCTGCTGGTAGAGCTCTTCAGCTTAATGGCCCGGGAGGGCAGTGACTACACCCGTACCTTCCGGATGCTGAGCGCCACTGAACAGTACAGCGCCAGTTCGCCGCTGCGGGATGAATTTATCGATCGCGCCGGGTTTGATGCCTGGTTCAGCCGTTACCGGCAGCGTTTGCTGGATCAACAAATTGCCGACGGGGTGCGCCAGCAAGCCATGTACCGGGCCAATCCGGCGGTGGTATTGCGTAACTGGCTGGCCCAGCGGGTGATTAGCGCCGCGGAGCACGGGGATTATGCCCCGCTTCATGAGCTGCACCAGGTGCTGATGCAGCCCTTTGCCAGCCGGGATGACGACTATACTCACCGGCCCCCGGACTGGGGGAAACATCTGGAAGTCAGCTGCTCGAGCTAAAAAAATCCCGGCCACAGGTGCCGGGATTTTTTTGCCACAAGGATCAGAACCGGCTGTCGGTGGCGTCGGACAGCATCTGCAACAGGGTTTCGGTATCGTCCCAGTTCAGGCATGGGTCGGTGATTGACTGGCCGTACACCAGAGGCTGGCCGGCAACGATTTTCTGGGTACCTTCGCGCAGGAAGCTTTCCGCCATCACCCCGGCAATGGCCCGGGAGCCGTTGCGGATCTGCTGACAGACGTTCTCGCACACATCCAGCTGGCGGCGGTGTTGCTTCTGGCAGTTACCGTGGCTGAAGTCGATAACCAGGTGTTCCGGCAGATCGAAGCTGTGCAGCGCATCGCAGGCGGCGGCAATATCCTCGGCGTGGTAGTTCGGGGCTTTCCCGCCGCGCATAATGATATGGCCGTGGGGGTTGCCGCTGGTCTGGTAAATGGTCATCTGGCCGTTTTTATCCGGGGAGAGGAACATATGGCTGGCCCGGGAAGCGCGGATTGCATCAATCGCAATGCGGGTATTGCCGTCAGTGCCGTTTTTAAACCCTACCGGGCAGGAGAGGGCCGAGGCCATTTCCCGGTGGATCTGGCTTTCTGTGGTGCGGGCTCCGATGGCCCCCCAGCTGATCAGGTCAGCAATATACTGGCCGATCACCATATCGAGAAATTCAGTCGCGGTGGGGACCCCCAGCTCGTTCACCTGTAACAGTAAGCGACGGGCCTGCTCAATACCGTGGTTAACCCGGTAGGTGCCGTTCAGGTCCGGGTCGGAAATCAGCCCTTTCCAGCCCACCACGGTGCGCGGTTTTTCAAAATAAGTGCGCATCACGATTTCCAGCCGGTGCTGATATTTATCACGCATCTGCTGGATACGGCGGGCATAGTCCATGGCCGCATCCAGATCGTGGATTGAGCATGGGCCAACAATGACTAACAGACGGGGATCGGTGCCGTTAAGGATTTTTTCAATGCGGTGGCGCGCTGCGGTCACAGAACTGGCCACGGCACCGGAAATGGGGTGGCGGCTGGCCAGCTCTGCGGGGGTGACCAGGCTGTCGATACGCGCAGTCCGCAGTTCATCAGTTTTATTCATGCAATATCTCGGGAAAATGGTCTTCTCTGCGGTGAAATACCGGGAAGTGATGGCGATCACAATAAACCAAACCATGCCTAATGAAAAGCAAGGCGGCGCACCGGTAACCGGAAAGCCTGTACCCTAACATATCCACTTGTATTTGTGTACTAGTTTATCAGTACATGCGGCGACTTAATCCCATAATATCGAGGATTTTGGTGGCTATCTCCTCGACCGAGAAGTTGGTGCTGTTGATATAGGGCACCTGATGTTTACGGTACAGTGCTTCCACTTCGGCCACTTCCATCCGGCACTGGCGCAGTGAGGCATAGCGGCTGTTTTCCCGGCGCTCCTCGCGGATTGCCGCCAGGCGTTCCGGGTTAATGGTCAGCCCAAAGAGTTTGTGTTGCAGTGGTTTAAGGGCCGCGGGCAGTTGCAGATCGTCCATATCATCGGCAATAAACGGATAGTTAGCGGCCCGGACACCGAACTGCATGGCCAGATAGAGGCTGGTGGGGGTTTTTCCACAGCGGGACACCCCCAGCAGGATCACCTGTGCCTGGTCGAGATTACGCATTGAAATACCGTCATCATGGGCGAGGGTGTAATCAATGGCGGCGATACGGGCATCATATTTATTCAGGTTGCCCGGTGTCAGCCCGTGGGTGCGGTGAGCTATCGGGGTCGGGTCCAGTTGCAGCTCATGCTGGAGGGGGGCCACCAGCGCCTGCACGATATCCTGACAAAAACCGGCGCTTTGCAAAATAATGTTGCGGATCTCCGGCAGCACAATGGAATAGAACACCAGGGGGCGGATACCGGTTTGCTTCCAGATGGCGTCAATCTGTTCTTTTACCGCTCTGGCCCGGGACTCACTCTCAACAAACGGCAGTGTGATGCTGTTAAAGGTCACCGGAAACTGTGACATCACCGCGTGGCCGAGAACTTCTGCGGTGATGGCGGTGCCGTCGGAAATATAAAAAACATGTCGATCGATATAATTTTCCATGAAACGATCCTGATTAATTAATGATACCTGCCGATACGCTATAAATTAAAACAATCGACTGTATTTTGCTAACCCTGCCCCCATTAATAAATGAAATGGTGTTTTTACTTTTTATGAAATGGCCTGACCACATTTACCCGGCAGTCAGTTTCAGCGCTGTTTATTATATTTATGATGATAATCAGCTTGTTATAAAAAACTTCTTTTTTTCTTAAAAGTTAAAAAATATTTTTGCTTGAACGATTCACCGTTTTATCCGCTGCGATAAATATGCCAAGCTAAACAGGTAATCCGGTGTAGTAACGCCCCATTCCTATATCACAAAAAGGATTGTTTCGATGTCCAATAATGGTTCGTCACCGCTAGTGCTTTGGTATAACCAACTTGGTATGCATGATGTTGACAGAGTTGGGGGCAAGAATGCCTCCCTTGGTGAAATGATCACTAACCTTTCTGATTTAGGTGTTTCCGTACCAAACGGGTTTGCCACCACCGCAGACGCCTTTGACCAATTTCTGGATCAAAGTGGTGTAAACCAGCGGATTTACGCACTGCTGGATGAAACCGATATTGATGACGTATCGGCACTGGCGAAAGCCGGGGCGCAGATCCGCCAGTGGGTCATTGATACGCCGTTCCAGCCTGAGCTGGAAGAGGCCATCCGCAATGCGTATCTGCAACTGTCTGACGGTAATCCCCAGGCCTCCTTCGCGGTGCGCTCCTCCGCCACGGCGGAAGATATGCCGGATGCCTCCTTTGCCGGGCAACAGGAAACCTTTCTTAACGTCCAGGGTATCGACGCCATTATGGTGGCGGTGAAGCATGTGTTTGCCTCACTGTTTAACGATCGCGCGATTTCTTACCGCGTCCACCAGGGCTATGACCATCGCGGCGTTGCGCTTTCTGCCGGGGTCCAGCTGATGGTCCGTTCCGACCTGGCGGCCTCCGGGGTGATGTTCTCCATTGATACTGAATCAGGCTTTGACCAGGTGGTCTTTATCACCGCGGCCTGGGGGCTGGGTGAGATGGTGGTTCAGGGGGCGGTTAACCCGGATGAATTTTATGTACATAAACCGACCCTGGCTGCAGGGCGTCCGGCGATTGTGCGCCGCACCATGGGGTCGAAGAAGATCCGCATGGTCTATGCCGACAGCCAGCAACATGGCAAACAGGTGCGTATTGAAGATGTCCCGCAGGGCTACGGCGATCGCTTCTGTCTGACGGACGAAGAAATTCACGATCTCGCCAAACAGGCGTTACAGATAGAACAGCATTATGGCCGCCCGATGGATATCGAGTGGGCCAAAGATGGCCACACCGGCAAGCTGTATATCGTCCAGGCCCGCCCGGAGACCGTGCGCTCCCGTGGTCAGGTTATGGAGCGCTATACGCTGCATTCCCAGGGGAAAATTGTCGCCGAAGGCCGCGCTATCGGCCACCGCATTGGCGCCGGTGAAGTGAAAGTGATTCACGATATTAGTGAAATGAACCGCATTGAGCCCGGCGATGTGCTGGTGACCGATATGACGGACCCGGATTGGGAACCTATCATGAAAAAGGCGGCGGCGATTGTCACTAACCGCGGCGGGCGTACCTGCCACGCGGCGATTATAGCCCGTGAGCTGGGGATCCCCGCGGTGGTTGGCTGCGGGGATGCCACAGAGCGCCTGCATACCGGCGACAAGGTCACCGTTTCCTGCGCCGAAGGGGATACCGGTTACGTCTATAGCGACTTGCTGGACTTCAGCGTGCAGAGTTCCAGTGTGGACACCATGCCGGACCTGCCGCTGAAAATTATGATGAACGTCGGCAACCCGGATCGGGCGTTTGACTTCGCCTGCCTGCCTAACGAAGGGGTTGGCCTGGCGCGGCTGGAGTTTATTATTAACCGGATGATCGGGGTACACCCCCGGGCACTGCTGGAGTTTGACGACCAGGAGCCAGCGCTGCAAAACCAGATCCGCGAGATGATGAAAGGCTACGATTCGCCGCGCGAATACTATGTCGGGCGCCTGACGGAGGGGATTGCTACCCTCGGGGCGGCATTCTGGCCGAAGCGCGTTATTGTGCGACTGTCGGACTTTAAGTCCAACGAATACGCCAACCTGGTGGGCGGGGAGCGTTACGAGCCCCATGAAGAGAACCCCATGCTCGGTTTCCGCGGCGCCGGTCGTTACGTGTCCAACAGTTTCCGCGACTGCTTTGCCCTCGAGTGCGAGGCGGTGAAACGGGTACGTAACGAGATGGGGCTGACCAACGTTGAGATAATGATCCCCTTCGTGCGCACCGTAGAGCAGGCAAAAGCCGTGGTTGATGAGCTGGCGCGCCAGGGGCTGAAACGCGGTGAGAACGGCCTGAAAGTGATTATGATGTGCGAAATTCCGTCCAATGCACTGTTGGCGGACCAGTTCCTCGATTACTTTGACGGTTTCTCTATTGGCTCTAACGATATGACCCAGTTAGCCCTGGGGCTGGATCGCGACTCTGGGGTGGTCTCTGAGCTGTTTGATGAGCGTAACGAGGCGGTGAAAGCGCTGCTGTCGATGGCTATCAAAGCCGCGAAGAAGCAGGGTAAATACGTTGGCATCTGTGGCCAGGGCCCGTCGGATCACGAGGACTTTGCCGCCTGGCTGATGGAGCAGGGTATCGACAGTCTCTCTCTGAACCCGGATACCGTGGTACAAACCTGGCTGGGACTGGCTGAACTGAATAAATAAGCCCGGCCAGCGTGTGATAAACCGTCCTGTCCCGTCAGGGGCCGGGCGGTTTTTTTACGGGTAGAACCCGGCGAGCAGACAAAAAAAAGCCCATCGTGGGTGATGGGCAAAGACTACACACAGCAATTTGTTGATTCACTCAGGGGATGTATCCATGCTTATAAATCAATATGTTGATTCATAACCGTGTATTCATACTAGGTACTGGGGGGAAACCGTCGATCAGATTCATCCCAATAGTTGCGAAAAAGTAAACGTTAATCAGCGAATGTAGCAATTAATACCGAATTGCCGGTAGGTCAGAGAACGTCACAACAGGGCGCAGGGTTAATGGGCGGGCAGGGGGTGACAAGGGAAAGTGCCGGGAAAAAGAGAAAAACAGAAGAAAAGAGACGACGGCCCCGTGGCCGCCGCCGTGACCATTACTCCGGGTCTTGATTGATGGAGCTGGGGTGGTGGCCTTCGAGAATTTCCACCAGTTCTTCCGGGTCTTCATCCGGCAGGGCGGTTTCGTTAACCCACACCGCATACAGCCGGTAAGAGACCGCCAGCACAACCGGGCCGATAAACAGGCCAATCATCCCAAAGGCGATTAATCCGCCAATAACGCCAGACAGCACCAGAATCAGCGGCAGATCGGCCCCCATGCGGATAAGCATCGGGCGGATAACGCCATCCATCATCCCGACTATCGCACTCCAGACCAGCAGCACGGTGCCCCAGGTGGTATCCCCACTCCAGTACAGCCAGATAATCGCCGGGATAAGCACCAGCAATGGACCGATTTGTACCAGGCAGCAGAGGATCATCACCACCATTAGCAGGGTGACGTAAGGAATACCGCAAATGGCCAGCCCGATCCCCCCGAGGATGCCCTGCACCAGCGCAGTGACCACCACGCCCAGCGCCACGGCGCGGATAGCCTGAGCCGCCAGCACCACCGCAGCATCCCCCCGCTGAGCCGCCAGACGATAGGCAAAATGCCGTAACCCGAGGGCGACATTTTCCCCGCGCCAGTACAGCAGGGCACTGAAGGCCAGCATCAGGACGCAGTGCATTACAAAGCTGCCAACGTGGGCTATCTGGCCCACAAACCAGTTAGTGGTGGTACCGATATAGGGCTGGACTTTATCCATCAGCGCGCGGCCACCGTTGTGTAACAGGCCGTGCCAGCTCTGCCACAGCTTATCGCCCACCATCGGGATGTCGCGCAGCCAGTTAAGCGCCGGCGGGCTCATATGGCTGGAGGCGGTCGCCCAGTTGGCAATTGTGCTGCTGTTGTCGACGATGCTGTTCACCAGCAGCGCAATAGGGATCACGAACAACAGGGTTAATAACAGGGTCATCACCAGAACCGCCAGGGAGCGACGTCCCCACAGCAGGTGCTGTAAGCGCAGTAATACCGGCCAGGTGGCAATCACCACGGTACCGGCCCAGGCGAAGCCCAGAATAAACGGCTGCACTACCCACAGGCAGGCGATGATCATAATAGACAGGAACAGTACCGAGAGCAGCACTCGCGGAATGTCCACACGTTGATTTAAGCTGGGCATAAACCTGATTTACCTTAATAGTCTGCCAGGATGGCAAAAAGACGTACCGGGAAAGTACCTGATGTCTGTGATTTTAGCGCGTTTTTCGCGTTTTTGGGCAGTGTGTCACAATGCGATGGAAATTGGCGGGGAAATAACCGGACCCCCCGGGCGAGGGATCCGGCGGGATATTACCCGGCGTTAACGGTTGCGGCCTTCATTTTGCGGGCAAAATCCGTTAATTCGCGCAGCATAACGTCCGGCTGCTCAAGGTTTTTTTCAATGATTTTTACCACCGCCGAGCCGGAAATCGCCCCGGCGGCCCCGGCGGAAATGGCATCCTGCACCTGGGAAGGTTCAGAAATCCCGAATCCCTGGAGCGGGGGAGCAGCATGATAAGCGGCCAGTTGCTCCACCAGATGATGCAGCGGCAGGCTGGCGCGGTTTTCGCTGCCGGTTACCCCGGCCCGGGACAACAAGTAGGTATACCCCCGGCCATGGGAAGCAATCTGGCGCAGTAACTCATCGTCCGCATTGGGCGGACAGATAAAGATTGGCGCAACATTGTGCCGCAGGGCGGCCTGGCGGAACGGGGCGGACTCTTCCACCGGGACATCGGCAATCAGCACCGAATCCACACCAACGCTGGCACACTGGGCGTAGAACTCGTCAATACCGCGGTTGAACACCAGGTTGGCATACATCAGCAGGCCAATCGGCAGTGCCGGATATTTCGCGCGGATAACCGCCAGCATTTCAAAACACTGGCTCGGGGTCACCCCGGAGGCAAACGCCCGCAGGGTGGCATTCTGGATGGTGGGGCCGTCGGCCAGCGGGTCAGAGAACGGGATCCCCAGCTCCAGCGCATCGGCCCCGCCCGCCACCAGGGCATCAATGATTGCCAGGGACTGTGCCACTGACGGATCACCCAGGGTAACAAAAGGCACAAATGCGCCTTCATGGCGGCTTTTCAGCTGCGCAAATACGTGATCATAACGTTCCATCAGATTTCCCCCCGGGCTTTCAGGATGTCATATACAGTGAAGATGTCTTTATCGCCGCGCCCGGAGAGGTTCACCACCAGCAACTGTTCTTTATCCGGATTTTCTTTGATCATTTTCAGGGCATGGGCCAGGGCGTGGGAAGACTCCAGCGCCGGGAGGATCCCCTCATGGCGGCACAGGGTTTCAAAGGCATCCAGCGCTTCGTTATCGGTAATCGACACGTAATCTGCCCGGCCAATACTGTTGAGGTAGGCATGTTGTGGGCCGACAGACGGGAAGTCCAGCCCGGCAGAGATTGAGTAAGATTCTTCAATCTGGCCTTCATCTGTCTGCATCATCGGGGATTTCATACCGAAATAGATCCCCACGCGGCCGTGTTTCAGCGGCGCACCGTGCTCCCCGGTTTCAATCCCGTGGCCTGCTGGCTCCACACCGATCAGTTTGACGCTGGTGTCATTGATAAAGTCAGCAAACATACCGATAGCGTTAGAGCCACCGCCCACACAGGCGATAACCGCATCCGGCAGGCGTCCTTCTTTCTCCTGCAGCTGGGCTTTGGTCTCTTCACCGATCATGCGCTGGAACTCGCGCACGATGGTCGGGAACGGGTGCGGGCCCGCCGCGGTGCCCAGCATATAGTGGGCATTTTCATAGCTGCCGGACCAGTCGCGCAGCGCTTCGTTACAGGCATCTTTCAGGGTGGCTGATCCGCTGTGTACCGGGATAACCTCCGCCCCCATCAGGCGCATACGGAACACGTTCGGGGACTGGCGCTCAACGTCTTTTGCCCCCATATAAATACGGCATTTCAGCCCCAGCAGCGCGCTGGCAATCGCCGAGGCAACCCCGTGCTGGCCGGCGCCGGTCTCGGCGATGATTTCGGTTTTACCCATCCGTTTCGCCAGTAACGCCTGGCCCAGCACCTGGTTTGTTTTGTGGGCGCCGCCGTGGAGCAAATCTTCCCGTTTCAAGTACAGGGTGGTTTTGGTGCCAGCGGTAATATTGCGGCATTTGGTCAGGGCAGTAGGGCGCCCGGCGTAGTTTTTCAGTAAATCAGTAAATTCCTGCTGAAACGCCGGATCGCTCTGGGCGCTGACAAACGCCTCTTCCAGCTGGCGCAGGGCCGGCATCAGCAATTGGGGAACATACATTCCGCCAAACTCACCAAAATAAGGATTAAGTAAAGTTGTCATGCGCATTGCTTCCTTAGTATGCCCGCAGGGTGCTGAACACCGCTGCCAGCTTGTGTACATCTTTAATTCCTGGCGCGGATTCAACGCCGGAGTTGACATCGAGCCCGCTACAGCCCGCTTTGGCGGCTTCCACGCAATTATCCGCCCCCAGGCCGCCAGCCAGCAGGACATTATCCAGTTGCTGGCCGTTAAGCAGTGACCAGTCAAAACGCTGGCCGGTGCCGCCCTGGCCGTTATCGAACACGTATTTATCCACGTGGTTCAGATCCCGGGCGGGTAATGTGCTGCCGACGCTGAGCGCTTTCCAGATTTGTACCTGCTGGGGCAACTGGGCACGCAACTGGTCAATATAAGCTTGATCTTCGGCCCCGTGGAGCTGCACGGCAACCAGCCCTAACTGCCGGGCCGTGGTGGCCACATGGTCGAGGCTGGCGTTGCGAAATACCCCCACCCAGCGCAGCGGGGCGGCGGCCATCACCAGGCGTGCGGTGGCGATATCAATTTCACGAGGTGACCCTGGGGCGAAAATCAGCCCGCCATAGATGGCACCCGCCTGGTATGCGGCGGCGGCGTCCTGGGGACGGGTCAGACCGCAGACTTTATTCTCCCCCAGCAGTACCTGGCAAACGGCGGTACGTAAATCGTCAGCCCCCATCAGGGCGGAGCCTATCAAAAAGCCGTTAGCAAAATGGGCCAGTTCGCGGATCTGGCGGTAATTGCCAATCCCGGACTCGCTGATAACCGTGACCCCATGAGGCAGGCGCGGAGCCAGCTGGCGGGTACGGTTGAGATCTATCGACAGGTCGCGCAGGTCGCGGTTGTTGATGCCGACCACTTTGGCCTGCAGGGCAATGGCGCGCTCCAGTTCGGCGTCGTTACTGACCTCGGTCAGCACCCCCATATTCAGGCTATGGGCCACCGCCGCGAGCTGACGGTATTGCTCATCGTCCAGTACCGACAGCATCAGCAGGCAGGCATCCGCCTGATAATAACGGGCCAGATAGATCTGATACGGGTCGATAATAAAGTCTTTGCACAATACTGGCTGGGTGACCACGCTGCGCACGATGGGCAGGAACGCGAAATCCCCCTGGAAGTATTTCTCGTCGGTAAGTACCGACACCGCCGAGGCAAAATCTTTATACACCCCGGCGATGCGCGCTGGGTCGAAATCTTCGCGGATCAGCCCCTTAGAGGGGGATGCTTTTTTGCACTCCAGAATAAACGCGGTGCGGGTACCTTGCAGCGCGTGGTAAAAGCTGCGGTCGCTGGGCACGATGTCATTCTGAAAGGAGGCCAGTGGTTGCTGTGCTTTACGTTGAGCAACCCAGATGGCTTTATCGGCGACGATTTTGGTCAATACAGTCTCTTGCATCATTTATCCTCTGGCCGCCAGGGCTTGTACCTGGTCGAAAGCGGCCCCAGTGTGTAAGAATTCAATCACCCGTTTCGCGTTCGCTTTGAGGTCTTCTTCCCCATAAAGACGCATCAGCATGGCAACGTTGACAGCAACGGCGGCTTCGTGGGCGCTCTCGCCTTTACCTTGTAACAGGCGGCTGAGAATGTCACGATTTTCTTCCGGGGTGCCCCCGGCCAGCGCCTCTTTGGTGTACGGGATCAGGCCAAAATCAGCCGCGGTTAACGGGTAACTGCGAATCTCACCGTTGCACAGCTCTGCGACCTGAGTGGTGGCGTGCAGCGAGACTTCATCCATCCCGCCGCTGTGGACCACCGCCGCCCGCTGGTAGCCCAGCACGCGCAAGGTTTCGGCAATCGGCAGCACCAGTTCCGCACTGTACACCCCAATCAGCGCCAGCGGTGGGTGTGCCGGGTTAATCAGCGGCCCCAGCACATTAAACAGGGTGCGGGTTTTAAGCTGCTGGCGTACCGGCATCGCATAGCGGAAACCGGTGTGGTATTTCGGGGCAAACAGGAAGCACAGCCCCAGCTCATCCAGGGCGCGGCGGGATTTCTCCGCGGTCATATCAAGGTTGATACCAAAAGCCGCCAGTAAATCCGATGAACCGGACTTGCTGGAGACACTGCGGTTACCGTGTTTGGCCACTTTAAAGCCCATGGCTGACGCCACAAACGCACTGGCCGTGGAGATATTAATGCTGTTGCTGCCGTCCCCGCCGGTACCGACGATATCGGCAAACAGATAATCCGGGCGCGGGAAGGGGGCGGCATTCTCCAGCAGCGCCGTGGCGGCACCGGCGATTTCGTTCGGGCTTTCACCGCGAATTTTCAGGCTGACCAGCGCAGCGGCCAGTTGCTCCGGTTTTACCTCGCCGCGGACCACGGCCGAGAACAGCTGGTGGCTTTCCGCCTGGGTCAGTTCCTGGGCCTGGTAGAGTTTTTCCAGCAGCGGCTGTAGGGTGGTGGCCGGCTCTTGCTTTTTCAGCGCCCAGTCGAGGGTTTGTTCCAGCAGACGGGCGCCCTGGGTGGTCAGGATAGATTCCGGGTGGAACTGGAAGCCGCACACCCGGTCAGTATCGTGGCGAACCGCCATCACCATGCCGTCAAAATGGGCGTTAATGGTCAGCCCCGCCGGGATATTGCTGCCCACCAGCGAGTGGTAGCGCGCTACCGGCAGCGGGTTCATCAGGCCAGCGAACATCGCCTGGTCATCATGCTGAATGCTGGAGGCTTTGCCGTGCAGGATCTCCCCTGCCTGGCCTACGTAGCCGCCGTAGGCTTCCACAATGGCCTGGTGGCCGAGGCAAATCCCGATGATCGGCAGTTTACCGCGTACCCGGGTGAGTAATTCAGGCATGCAGCCGGCTTCGCTCGGGGCGCCAGGGCCGGGGGAGAGCATCAGCACCGGGTTGTCCATGGTTGCCAGGCGGTCCATCAGCATCTGGGCCGGGACATGGTTACGGTAAATCACCACGTTGTGGCCATTCGCTCTGAGCTGATCCGCAAGGTTGTAAGTAAAAGAGTCGATATTATCGAGCAGCAGAATGTCAGCCATCAGAACGTCTCCTGTGCGTGGTGAGCAGTCGCAATCGCGCGTAATACGGCGCGGGCTTTGTTACGGGTTTCGTCCGCTTCAGATTGCGGTACCGAGTCCAGCACGATCCCGGCACCGGCCTGGATCGAGGCAACACCGTTCTCCACCCATGCAGAGCGGATAACGATACAGGTATCCAGATCCCCGTGGGCGGTGAAGTACCCCACTGCACCACCATAACTGCCGCGGCGGCGGCCTTCTGCTTTGGCGATCAACTGCATTGCTCTCACTTTCGGGGCGCCGCTCAGGGTGCCCATATTCATACATGCCCGGTAGGCGTGCAGCGCGTCCAGATCCCGGCGCAGTTCACCCACCACCCGGGAGACCAGATGCATCACAAAGGAGTAACGGTCGACTTTGGTCAGGTCCGCCACATAGCGGCTGCCCGGGGTGCAGATCCGCGCCAGATCGTTGCGGGCCAGATCTACCAGCATCAAATGTTCGGACAGCTCTTTATGATCGGTACGCATTTCCAGCTCAATACGGCTGTCCAGATCCCGGTCCAGCGAGCCATCGGCCCGGCGGCCGCGGGGGCGGGTCCCGGCAATCGGATAGATTTCAATCTGGCGAGTGTCGGCGGCGTATTTCAGTGAGCTCTCCGGGGAGGCGCCGAACAGGGTAAAATCGCCATCCTGCATAAAGAACATATAGGGGCTGGGGTTGCTGTTTTTCAGCACTTCATACGCGGCCAGCGGCGACGGGCAGGGCAGTGAAAAACGGCGCGACGGTACCACCTGGAAAATTTCCCCGGCGCGGATGGATTTTTGCATCTGGCGCACAACATCGCCGTACTCTTCGTCACTCTGGCTGCAATCACAGTGCATATGGGGCACCGTTTCGACCGGTAACGGTGGCGGCGTCTCTTCCAGTTGCTGGCGCAGGGTGGCTATCCGGTGACTCAGGCGGGCTTTTTCCGCCGTGTCCGGGGTAAACAGGCTGGCCTGAATGCGGGTGCTCTGTTGCTGATGGTCGATAACCAGCAGGGTTTCGGCCAGATAAAAGCAGTAATCCGGGCAGCTGTCATCGTGGCTCAGGGCGGGGAGATCTTCAAAACCCGACACCAGGTCGTAGGCGAAGAGGCCGCCGAAGAACATGGCCTCGTGGTTATCCGCCGGCAGGGTTACGCATTCCTGTAACAGACGGAAGGCGTCAAATACCGACAGGGAACATAAGCGGGCGTCTTCATCCAGCAGCGGGCTGGCCGCCGGGAAATGTAACTCACGGCCGTTAGCCAGCGGCTGGTTGACCACCCCGGCAGGGAGGGCGGTGTCCAGCTGCGCCAGCAGATTGCTGCCGTTCTGGCTCATGGCCTGTAATGTCACCACGTTGCCCAGGGCGGTGATCCGCAGGGCGCTGTCCACCAGCAGTAAACTTTTGAGGTTATTTTTACTGTCGATATCGGCAGACTCCAGCAACAGCGTGGCCGGGCGGTCTGCGCATAACTGGTGGAATACCGCGGTTGGATTGTCGCGATAGACCCCGTCGCCGGTCAGGATATCAATTGCTGGTTTTTGCTTTTCCATAGTGTTTTCTCTTTTATTCTGTTCATAAAAAAGCCCGCTGTGGCGGGCCGGGGTATCTGTTTGCGTTAAGCAATAGCGTTCTCACGGCCCAGGTCAGGTCGTCCGCCACCCGTTGTGCAGAGTGATGAGTGCTGTCATTTCAGATACCTCGCTGTGAAAACATGCGTACTAGTTAACTAGTTCGATGAATCAATGTCAACAGTAATTTTTGATCCTCGTCAGGAGTGGTTATGATAACCACTTCGCAGTAAGACGCTTTAGGGCACAGGAGACGCTTTGAACGAGACATCACGACCGCTTATCTATGATTTACATAGTCACACCACAGCTTCTGATGGTCTGCTTTCTCCGCGTCAGTTGGTCGAACGCGCTGTTGAGTATCACATTGATGTGCTGGCAATTACCGACCACGATACCGTTGACGGGCTGGATGAGGCCCGCCGCGCCATCAGTGAACTTCAGCTACCCTTAGCACTGATTAATGGTGTTGAAGTGTCCACGGTATGGGAAAACCATGAAATACATATTGTTGGCCTGGGGGTTGATACGGCCAACGCCGGGCTGCGCGACTTTTTAGGCCGCCAGAGCGCCAGCAGGAGACTGCGGGCGGAAATGATAGCCGACCGGCTGGAGAAAGCCCGGATCCCTGGGGCGCTGGAGGGGGCGCTGCGTATTGCCGACGGCGGGGCGATAACCCGGGGCCATTTTGCCCGTTACCTGGTGGAGTGCGGCCGGGCAACGACTATCGCGGGGGTATTTAAAAATTACCTCGCCCGGGGGAAAACCGGCTATGTTCCGCCCCAGTGGTGTACAATAAAACAAGCTATTGATGTGATTCACCATTCCGGTGGTCAGGCTATTTTGGCCCATCCGGGGCGTTACCGTCTGAGTACCAAGTGGCTAAAACGGCTGCTGGCGTATTTTGCTGAATGCGGCGGTGACGGGATGGAAGTTGCACAATGCCAGCAGGCCCCCAATGAACGCAACCAGCTGGCACAATTTGCCCGCCAGTACGGATTACTGGCGTCTCAGGGATCGGACTTTCATCAGCCCTGTCCATGGATTGAACTGGGGCGCAATTTGCGTCTGCCGCCGGATGTTACTCCTGTCTGGCAGCAATGGGCGCCACCAGTCCTGATTGAAGAGAGTGAAGCATGAGCCAATTTTTTTATATCCATCCGGATAATCCCCAGACCCGGCTAATTAACCAGGCGGTGGAAATCATTCGCAAGGGTGGGGTGATTGTCTATCCTACCGACTCCGGCTACGCCCTGGGGTGTAAGTTGGAAGACAAAAACGCCATGGAGCGGATCTGCCGTATCCGCCAACTGCCGGACGGGCATAACTTTACCCTGATGTGCCGGGATCTTTCTGAGCTGTCAACCTACGCCTGGGTTGATAACGTGGCGTTTCGCCTGCTTAAAAATAACACCCCCGGCAATTACACCTTTATTCTGAAAGGGACCAAAGAGGTCCCGCGCCGTCTGTTACAGGAAAAGCGTAAAACCATTGGTCTGCGGGTGCCGTCTAACCCGATTGCGCTGGATCTGCTTGCGGTACTGGGCGAGCCGATGCTGTCGACATCCCTGATGTTGCCGGGCAGTGAGTTTACCGAGTCCGACCCCGATGAAATTAAAGACCGCCTCGAAAAACAGGTGGATCTTATCATCCACGGCGGTTACCTGGGCCAGCAGCCGACAACGGTGATTGATCTCACTGATGACGCCCCGGTGATATTGCGTGAAGGGGTGGGGGACACGCGCCCATTCTTATAATCTTGTCCGGTCATGGCATCTTGCCTGTGACCCGGTAATACAGTGGTCCGCCCCCGCAGGCCACTGTATCGCGCTTCCTGCGTTACCCTGTCGTTAATCCCACCGTTGCGGTAAATAACACCTTGTTGTGCTTCTTATTTTTTTCTTCACTAACATCCTTGTTACATATTGCATTAGGCTTTGTTGAATAAATCGAACTTTTAGCCGAAATTAGGATCAGATCACCACACTCCTGACCCTGTAGCGACATCCTGTGACAAAGCAAAAGTTCAAAA
>NZ_WBXP01000022.1 GCF_016415625.1 Shimwellia pseudoproteus | reverse complement strand
TCGGCGAAGGTGAGTTGATGGCTCATGATGTCCCTCTGGGATGCGCTCCGGATGAATATGATGATCTCATATCAGGAACTTGTTCGCACCTTCCTTAGAGCAGTGTCATCTTTATAAAGCGTAGTCTTATTTTCCGCATGAATCGGATTACCCCATACTGTTATAATGGAAATAAGAAAAGTTAAAGCCTTTTTTTTCATTAGTTACTCCTGCCAAAACTCAGTTTGTTAGAAATAACGAATGATATGTGGTATTTTTACAAATGACATAAAGAAAAACATATTGTTTAAATTTTATTTAGTGCCATTAACTACGTGGTTATATATGAAAGGTACAACTATATTATTGGAAATAAATACTTGATGATCTCAGTAAATAAAGCACATCATTGCGAGCCTATCTCATTATAATTCAAACGTTTTGGCCACTCTATATCCGGTGCTATCCCTGTCTCTATCACGGCCACCGCATCAATATATGATCCTCCCTACGAAATGTGGACACGGCCTTAAGCGAGGTTCTGGTTTTCAAACTGTTCCGGGCTGAGACCGCCACAGGCACTGTAACGACGCCGCTGATTGTAATCACACCCGATATAATTAAATATCGTCGCCCGTACTTTTCCCGACTGACAAAGTGTTCACCGTGGATACATTCGACTTTCAGCGAATGGAAGAAACTTTCCGCACAGGCATTGACCGTGGCGTTTAGTAAGGCCAGAGATAGCATTGATTACAACTGGGCTAAGGATGGCACTCCGGCCAGTTTTCACGAACAGCGTTCACTGTCAGAACGGCTGTACCGGGAGCAAGGGATCGATACACAAACTTTGCTCGGTCATAGCTCAAAAACAATGACCGATAAATACAATGACACCCGCGGGAAAGAGCGGAAAAAACTGGCCATATGATGACCAGTTTTGCAGAGGAATTTTGCAGAAGAATTAAAAACGGTACCCGGCGGAGAACATAAAGACCCAGGGGTCGATACGCGTATCAATGTTCTGGCGGCCAGCGGGGGAATTAAACTTCACTTCCGTGTCGATATCCATGTACCACACCGACATGTTAATCAGCCAGTCTTTATCAATCATATAATCCAGCCCGACCTGGCCCGCCATGCCCCAGGAGTGCTTGGCGCTTAAGCCACTCAGCCCGGCCCCTTTACCGGTATCGTTGAATTTTTCATCAAAGAAAGTGGTGTAGTTAACCCCGGCGCCGATATAAGGCCGCAGTTTGCTATCGGCCCCGCCAAAATACCACTGAGCCATCAGCGTAGGCGGCAACTGTTTTACCGTCGCGAGGGTGCCGGTTTCTTTAAGGCCGACCTTATGGCGAAACGGTGTGGCGGCCAGTAATTCAATACCAATATTGTCCGTCGCCATATAGGTAAACGTCAGCCCCATCTGTGTGTTATTACTGACGTTAAAATGGCTCATACCCAGCACCCTGTCCGACCCTTCGGTGGGGCGTACCGTCGCGGTCCCGGCCCGGATAAAAAATTCCCCCGCGTCATGGGCGAATGCGCTGCCTGAAACGGCGCTCAGAACAATCAATGCCACTGCCTGCTTTTTCATACTCTATCCTTGTCATGTTTATTATTTGTCCCGAATATAACCAAATGTGAGTATATGTGAACTTAATTTGGTCACACTTTTAATGCGGTTTTAACATTCATTGATCTGGATTAATTTTTGATAATTTGCCTGGTGGGTGATTTACGATCTGGATCAATTTTTCATATAAACACTGATATTTATTTACATACCGCCTCTTGCCAGTTAACCGCCCGGGGGATATTTTCATCTGCTTACTTAGTGATACGTTGTTTTGTAATAGCAGGTTTACTTATGAGTGATATCAACCCGTGCATGACGTGCGGTGCCTGTTGTGCCTGGTTTCGTGTCTCTTTTTACTGGGCAGAAGGCGACGATGCCGCCGGCCCGGTACCCGCCGCGATGACCGAACCAGTAACGCCATTTTTGCGCTGTATGTCCGGAACCAACCAAAAATCCCCGCGCTGTACGGCGTTACAGGGGGAACCGGGGAAACAGGTCAGTTGCACTATTTACCACCAGCGCCCTTCTACCTGCCGTGAATTCGCCATGTCCGGTGAAAATGGTGTCACTAACGGCGCCTGTAACCGCGCCCGGGCCGCCTGGGGGCTTGCGCCACTACCCGATAGTGCTATTGCGCTGATTAACCGCCCGGATATTCCGCAGGTAGCGCACGCGGAAGGTGCCACTTGAGGTTTATCCAGTGTACAATCATGCGCTGATAAATTTGGCCGTACCTCAAGGAGAGTTCATGTCTATCACGGCAAATAGCCTTTACCGTGACACGGGGAATTTTTTACGTAATCAGTTTGTTACCATTTTGCTGATTGCTTTACTTAGCGCGTTTATATCACTGGTCATTGCCCATGCTTTCTCGCCGGGAGAGGAGCAATTATCCATACTTAACGACAGTACAAGTCTCTCCGATAGTCAGGGGTTGTTTGATCTGGTGCAGAACATGACGCTGGAGCAACAACAGGTTCTGCTAAAAGCGTCTGCGGCATCGACGTTTTCAGCGCTGATTGGCAATACCGTGCTGGTAGGCGGTGTGCTGTTCTTAATTCAAATTGTCTCTGCGGGCCAGCGTACCAGCGCTCTGCGGGCGATTGGCGCCGCGGCACCATCGCTGCCCCGGCTGTTTATTTTGCTGTTTCTCAGCACGTTCGTTATCCAAATGGGCATGATGTTATTGATAGTCCCGGGGGTGATACTGGCGATTGTGTTGTCCCTGGCGCCGGTGATGATGATCCAGGACAAACTCGGCGTGTTTCAGTCAGTGCGCGGCAGTACCCGCCTGGGATGGGCCAATATGCGGCTGATCGCCCCGGCGGTTATCCTCTGGCTACTGGCGAAACTGTCGTTGCTGCTGTTTGCGTCGTCGCTGAGCGCGCTAACGCCCTCAATAGCCACTATTATCATTAATACAGTTAACAATTTGCTGTCGGCGGTGTTACTGATCTACCTGTTCCGACTGTATATGCTGATTCGTCATTAATACTGTGTGTCGGGCCTCGCCCGGCGCATCGCTTTACGGAAGCCACTATGAAGCAGTTTCTTGATTTTCTGCCCCTGGTCGTCTTTTTTGTTTTTTACAAAATTTACGACATCTTCATCGCCTCCGGCGCACTGATCGTGGCCACCACACTGGCGCTACTTTACGGCTGGTACAAGTTCCGCAAGGTGGAGAAAACCACCCTGGTGACATTTGTGCTGGTCGTGGTATTCGGCGGGCTGACTATCTATTTCCATAACGCCGAGTTTATAAAATGGAAAGTCACCATTATCTATGCGCTGTTTGCTGCGGCACTGCTGATTGGCCATATGGTGACCAGAAAACCGCTGATTCAGAGCATGCTGGGCAAAGAGATCACCCTGCCTGCGCAGGTCTGGTCGCGGCTCAATATGGCCTGGGCGCTGTTCTTTATCGTCTGCGGCTTGCTGAACATTTATGTCGCCTTCTGGTTACCGGAAAGCATCTGGATTAATTTTAAAGTGTTCGGTTTAACCGCGTTGACGCTGCTCTTTACCGTGATCAGCGGGTTTTATATGTATCGTCATATGCCCCAGGAAACTGAAAAATGAGTCACAAGGATGTCCCCCAGGGCGAGCTGGTATTACGCACCCTGGCAATGCCCGCCGACACCAACGCTAACGGCGATATTTTTGGCGGCTGGATCATGTCACAGATGGATATGGGCGGCGCGATTCTGGCAAAAGAGATAGCCCAGGGGCGTGTTGTCACCGTGCGGGTTGACGGTATGACCTTTATGAAGCCGGTGGCGGTAGGCGATGTGGTGTGCTGCTACGCGAACTGCATTAAACGCGGTAACACCTCGATCACTATCAATGTCGAAGTGTGGGTGAAAAAGGTCTCTTCCGAGCCCATTGGCCAGCGTTACCGGGCGACAGAGGCAATGTTTATTTATGTTGCGGTAGATGAGCACGGCAAGCCCCGGCCACTGCCCGCAGCCTGAACCTCACGCCATTAAAAAAGCCACACTGCTGTGTGGCTTTTTTCTATCTCTCTGCCTCAGAAAATAGACCGCAGAAAATATCTCCGGGACAGCTCAGCCCCCTCTTAAAGACGGGATTACTGGACGCTCGCCCCGCCATCAATACGGAACACGATATTCACAATCAGCCCCTGACCCGGCTTACCGGGCTGGTAACGCCAGCGGCGCATGGCCTGTTTCACTTCGCGTTCAAACATATTAGCCGGCTGGGCCGACAGGATCTCAACGTTATCGACGGTGCCATTTGCCAGCACGTCAAATTTAACCCGTACCTTGCCTTCAATACGCAGTGCCTGTGCCCGGGCCGGATATGCCGGTTGCCCGCGGGTCAGCGCCTGGGGCCCTGAAGAGACACTGCTGGTTGTCGGTGCCGCCGGGCCCGGTTTTGCCGTTCCGCTAACCGGCCGGGAGGTAGTGGTGGCCGTGCTGTTTGGATTATCAAACGGTGATGCGGGGCGCGGCTCTACGGGTTTAGGGTCCTTTTTCGGCTCTTCAACCTTCTTCACCGGTTTCGGCTTTGGTTTGGGCTTCGGTTTCGGTTTATGGATCACGACCGGTGCCTCTTTAGGCGGCTCAGGCAGTACTTCCGGTTCCGGCTCCGGCTCAGGTTCCACCACGGCGGGTGCCGGGGCCGGGGCCACTTGTGGCGGCTCCAAATCTGCCGGGGACACCATTGAAATACTGATCGGCTGGGCTGGCGCCGGCAGCTGCATTACCTGATTCACTGAGGTATACAACAGCCCCGCCACCACAGCAACGTGGACAGCCACTGAGAGTGCAGTGGGCCACGGAAAGCGGCGAGGTGTATCAAAGGTCATGACAGTCATAATCGATTCAATAGGCAAATGATGGAGAGCATTTTAAATGCAAATAGCAATCATATTCAATAACGCATCTGCATCGGGAGTGAATTGGTACGGCAAGTGTTGCTTTTTACCCCACTGAGCGGTGCATTTTTCCCCGACGGCATCTTTCAATTGCAGTCTCCCGGCGATTCCCCTAACGTAACCTACCTATCCGTTAATAAAGGAGTTTTGATAGTGCTGTATGTTATTTACGCCGAAGACCATCCTGATTCCCTGGGCAACCGTATGGCCGTGCGCCCGGCGCACCTCGCCCGTTTGCAATTATTACGTGATGAAGGCCGGTTATTAACCGCAGGCCCAATGCCTGCAGTGGACAGCAATGATCCGGGCCAGGCAGGGTTTACCGGATCAACCGTTATTGCCGAATTCCCGACCCTGGAAGCAGCACAATCCTGGGCCCAGGATGACCCTTATCAGGCCGCCGGAGTTTACAAATCGGTGCAGGTTAAGCCATTCAAGCAAGTATTTTAGCCAAAAAACGGCGGGCTGATTAGCGGATTATTCTTGTCTGCCCCCATGATCCCGGGCACCCTCTGCGGTGCCCGCATTACTGCGATCGCTCCTCAGCGGGCAACAAAAGGCATTACCGCCGGGGCATAACGATCGCCGATAATGTTATCCGGGGCAAAGGCATTATCCAGAAACGCCAGCTCGTCCGCGGTAAATGAAATGTCGAGGATTGCGAGGTTTTCGGCCAGCCGCCCTGTCGATGTCATCCCCACTAACGGCACCAGGTCATCCCCCTGGGCCAGTATCCAGGCAATCGCCAGCTGTGCCGGGCTCACGCCTTTCGCTCCGGCCAGTTGATCCAGCTGGGCCGCCACCGCCATATTGTGGTAATAATTGTCCCCCTGTAAGCGGGGTGCCGCCATCTGATGCGCCGCACTTGCCGGTATTGGCTGGGCGGTGGCGCTTAAGATACCGTCGGCCAGCACCCGGTAAGGGATAATCCCAATGCCCAGCGGCCGCGCGGTGGGCAGAATCTCCCGTTCACTGAAGCGGCAGGCCAGGGAGTATTCGATTTCAATGGCGGTCACCGGGTGGATATCGTGGGCAATACGCAAATCCTGTGCCCCCACTTCCGAGACCCCCAGATAGCGGACTTTCCCTTCAGTGATTAAATCCTTAATAGCGCCAATCGTCTCCGCATACGGCACCTGGGGATCTTTGCGGCACGGCTGGTATAAATCAATCGCCTCAACCCCCAGACGCTGCAAACTGTAGGCGGCGAAGTTTTTTATCGCCTCCGGCCGGCCATCAATGCCGAGGAATGTCATCTGCGGATCAAACATCGCCCCGCATTTCACACTGATAAAGACATCGTCACGGCGCCCTTTGAAAGCCTTCCCAATCAGGCTTTCATTGTGGCCAGAACCGTAAAAATCCGCGGTGTTGAGCAGGTTAATGCCCGCATCGATTGACGCCTGAATAGTGGCGATACTCTCAGCATCATTACGGGGTTGCTTCAATGACATCCGGTTACATCCCAGCCCCAGAGCGGAGACCCTGGGGCCGTTATGACCTAATCGACGGTGCTGCATGGTAAACCCCATTATTAGAATGAACGCTCTAATTTTAAGGTGCTGTCATTCTCTGTCAATTAAATTAGAATGAGCACTCTGTTTATATCGGGGATAGCAATGAGAAACCGGGATCCGGAAAAACACAGCATGAAAAAAGAGGCGCTGCTGATGGTGGCCATGGAATGCTTCTCGGCCCGAGGTTTCCAGGGGACATCAATCTCGCATATTTGTGCCAGGGCAAAAATCAGCCCCGGGCACCTGTACCACTATTTCGCCAGTAAAGAAGAGATCCTCGGCGATATCATCAACCTGGTGCTGGAGCATGCCGTGGCGACCTTTACCGCGGCCCTTGATACATCTGATGTAATTTCCGCCATTAAAGCCTATACCCAGGCTATTTTTCAACGCAGCCTGGACGGCGGTTACCCGCTGTATTTTGATTTATTTGCCGAAGCGAGCCGTAATCAGCAGGTTGCTGCCCTGCTGGATAAGCAAAGCAAAGGGATGCACGATTTACTCAGCGCGGCGCTGGAAAAAGGCCAGCAAACCGGTGAAATAAACCCGGCGCTCAATATCCCTGTTGCTGCCGCGGCAATGCTCAGCCTGATTGACGCCAGCAAAATGATCCATATGCGTAACCATGCGCAGGACGGCAGCGCCATTGTTGACGCGTTACATCAAATGGTGATCGGTTATCTTAAATAGCGATACGATCAATAGTGACGCAATTCTCACCGGGCCAAAGGGCACCTTACGGCGCCCTTCAGTGGCGTCAGAGATCGTAAATGGCGAACAATAATGAATTGCGCTTCTGACTTGCCAGACATTTGCGGATTGCATGAATGCGCATATTACGGCGCGATTGTGCTTCCAGCCAGCGTGACTTACGGCGCTGAGCCTGACGCTGCATCCGCCAGCGTCCAACCTCATTTCGACTGTGTCTCATTTTACCGCTCGTGATTAAAACAGGCCGGTTATTATAAACCCATCATTCACGGCCGCCAGCCATTTTGCAGGAGTTTTAGTTTTCAGCAGGCAAACTTGTGCGTACACTCTTAACAAAAGATTTCTAAAGGATTTTTGATCTATGACGACCTTCTACACGGTGGTGAGTTGGCTGGTCATCCTTGGCTACTGGCTGATTATTGCCGGTGTGACCCTGCGAATTCTGATGAAAAGGCGCGCGGTCCCTTCAGCCATGGCCTGGTTATTAATTATTTATATTCTGCCGCTGGTGGGGATCATCGCCTATTTATCCTTCGGTGAGCTGCATCTGGGGAAACGCCGGGCCGAACGGGCCCGTGCCATGTGGCCCTCCACCGCAAAGTGGCTGCACGATCTCAAAGCCTACAACCGTATTTTTGCCACCGAAAGCAGCGAGGTGGCCGAGTCGCTGTTCCAGCTCTGTGAGCGGCGCCAGGGGATCGGCGGCGTAAAGGGCAATCAGCTGCAATTACTGACTGACTCTGATGATGTCATGCACGCCCTGATCCGGGATATCCAGCTGGCCAGGCACAATATCGAGATGGTGTTTTATATCTGGCAGCCGGGTGGCCTGGCGGATCAAGTCGCGGAATCGCTGATGGCCGCCGCGCGCCGGGGGGTACACTGCCGCCTGATGCTTGACTCCGCCGGGAGCGTGACGTTTTTTCGCAGCCCCTGGGCCAATATCATGCGCAATGCCGGTATTGAAGTGGTCGAAGCACTAAAAGTAAATCTGATGCGTGTCTTCCTGCACCGTATGGATCTGCGTCAGCACCGCAAAATGGTGATGATCGACAATTATATTGCCTACACCGGCAGCATGAACCTCGTCGATCCGCGCTTCTTTAAGCAGGATGCCGGTGTTGGCCAGTGGGTGGACGTGATGGCCCGCATGGAAGGCCCGGTGGCGACCTCGATGGGGGTGGTCTACTCCTGTGACTGGGAGATAGAAACCGGTAAGCGCATTCTGCCGCCCCCGCCGGATGCCAATATCATGCCTTTTGAAGAGGCCAGTGGCCACACTATCCAGACTATTGCCTCCGGCCCTGGCTTCCCGGAAGATCTGATTCACCAGGCGCTGCTGACCTCGGTGTACGCCGCCAGGGAGTCACTGGTGATGACCACCCCCTACTTTGTGCCCAGCGACGATCTGCTGCACGCCATTTGTACCGCGGCTCAGCGGGGGGTCGATGTCAGTATTATTGTGCCGCGCAAGAATGACTCGGTACTGGTGGGCTGGGCCAGCCGGGCATTTTTCACCGAGCTGCTGGCCGCCGGGGTGAAAATTTATCAGTTCGAGGGCGGGCTGCTGCACACCAAGAGCGTGCTGGTGGATAGCCAACTGAGCCTGGTGGGGACGGTCAACCTCGATATGCGCAGTTTATGGCTTAATTTTGAGATAACCCTGGTGATTGATGATGCCGGTTTCGGCGCCGATCTGGGGGCAGTACAGGACGATTATATCTCCCGCTCCCGGCTGGTAAATGCCCGGTTGTGGGTAAAACGTCCCCTGTGGCAGCGAATTGCTGAACGGCTGTTTTACTTCTTCAGTCCGTTGCTGTAAAACGTGCGCATTATACCTTTACGATGTGGTAACCAACATGGATATGGATCTGAATAACCGCCTGACTGAAGACGAGACCCTTGAGCAGGCCTACGATATTTTCCTTGAGCTGGCGCCGGATAACCTCGATCCTGCGGACATTATTCTGTTCAATTTACAGTTTGAAGAGCGCGGCGGCGCCGAGCTGTTTGATCCGGCAGAAGACTGGGCAGAACACGTTGATTTCGATCTCAACCCGGACTTCTTCGCGGAAGTGGTTATTGGGCTGGCGGAAACCGACGGCGGCGAGCTGAATGACATTTTCGCCCGGGTACTGCTGTGCCGCGACAAAGACCATAAAATCTGCCACATCCTGTGGCGTGAATAATCCCGCGATGACCGGCCAGCGCCACCAGTGCGCTGGCGCCTTTCATTATGCTGCTCTCACCTAACTCATCGGTAGCCGGTGCCCACAGCACTTACAGAACCGGGCATTGCTGTCGTGCCCAGTGTGATGGCAATGGATACAGCTCCGGGAGTGGCGGCGGTTTTCCATGTCTTTGGTGACCTGGGACGTTATCAGTCCGGTAGGAATCGCAATCACCGAGTAACCGATTAAGATCAAGATAGACGCGACAATCCGCCCGGCGGTGGTATGGGGGGTAATATCGCCATAACCGACCGTGGTGACCGTCACGATGGCCCAGTAAACCGACACCCCGAGGGTGGTAAACCCGTGAACCGGCCCTTCGATGCCGTACATCAGCGCTCCGGCCACCACCATGACTATCCCAATAAAGAAATAGAATAAAAACAGCTGGTGGCGCGCTTCAACTACCGCCTGCCAGAAGCTGTTCAGGGTGGGCATCAGGCGCAATAGTTTCAATATTCGCAGGGCGCGGATCGCGCGCATTGCCCGCCAGATAACCACATATTCCCCGCCAATATTCGGCCACAGCCAGAACACATACAGTGGGATGGTGGTGGCAAGATCAATAATCCCCCAAAAGCTGAAAATATAACGCAGCGGGTTGGGGGTGCTGATCGCACGCAACACATACTCAATGCTGAAGACCAGGGTAAAAAAGAGCTCAAGCCACTCAAAAATATGGCTGCGGGCAATGACAGTGCCGGGCGCGGACGAAAGACCGGTCTCAAAAAAGATGGTCAATACACTGAGAACGTCAAAAACACCGAACAGAATTTCAAAGTGACGGTTGTACGGGCTGGACTGGTCAAGCAATAGATCAAAAGAGCGCTGGCGAAGCGACCGGGTAATCGCGGGCACATAAACCTCACAAATAACGAGCCAATAATAACGTACAAGGGCCAGAAGCGTGCTCCTGACCCTTGTATCAATTGACACCCGGTATCGTCACCGGTGTGTCACAGTGCCTCGCGATTGCAGGGGAACTGAAGGCCGGAAACCGGCCCCGGGATTATAACGGGTCCACCTTAAGACATGAAACCGCATGACGGAAGTTTCCTTCCAGCAGGGGCCGGGTTTGGGAACATTCCGGGCCTGCCTGGGGGCAACGGGTACGAAACACGCAGCCAGAAGGCGGATTAATCGGCGACGGCAGCTCCCCCTCCAGCAACTGGATGGTTTTATTTTTCTCCCGATCGGGATCGGGAAGCGGAACTGCCGACATTAATGCCCGGGTATACGGATGCAGCGGATTCTGGTAAACCTCATCGTAGGTTCCCAGCTCAACCGCATGCCCCAGATACATCACCAGCACCCGATCGGAAATGTGTTTCACTACCGCCAGGTCATGGGCAATAAAGATCAGCGATAATCCCATCTCCCGCTGCAACTGCTGCAGCAAGTTAACCACCTGGGCCTGGATAGAAACATCCAGTGCCGAAACCGGTTCATCACAGATAATCAACTTGGGTTCGAGGATCAGCGCCCGGGCAATGCCAATACGCTGGCACTGGCCACCGGAAAACTCGTGTGGGTAACGGTTCACCAGATTGGGCAGCAGGCCGACCTTCATCATCATGGCTTTGACCTTATCCTGCACCTCCTGGCGCGACATTTTTGGATGATAGGTGCGCAATGGCTCAGCAATAATGTCACCAATTGTCATGCGCGGGTTCAGTGAGGCGAGCGGATCCTGAAAAATCATCTGAATATCACTGCGTACCGCCCGCCACTGTTCCGGGTTCATCCCCAGTAAATCCTGGCCCAGCCAGGCCACTTTGCCGGAAGTCGCTTTCACCAGGCCTATCAGCGCCCGGGCGAAGGTCGATTTTCCGCAGCCGGACTCCCCCACCACTCCCAGGGTCTCCCCCTCGTAAAGGCGCAGCGTGACACCATCCACGGCTTTCAGGGTTTTCGCTGGCTGCCAGAACCATTGCCTGCCGTCGCGAATGTCGAAGTGCACTTTTAAATCCGACACCTCCAGCAGCACGTTTTTAGGTTGTGCAGTCACGCTCATAGGACTTCCTCCGGGGTTTTAAAGCAGGCACGCAGGCGGCCCTCCCCAATGTCAGCCAGGGGCAGCGCATAACGACATTGTTCCATTGCATACCGGCAGCGCGGCTGGAACGGGCATCCCGCGGGCAATTGCAACAGGTTTGGCGGGTTACCGGCGATGGTGGTCAGGGACTCCCCTTCACCATCCAGACGCGGCACCGCATTCAGCAAACCGATGGCGTAAGGATGGGTTGGCCGGTAGAAAATATCCCGCGCCGTCCCGTACTCCATGGTGCGCCCGGCATACATCACCAGCACTTTGTCACAGATGCCGGCCACCACGCCAAGGTCGTGGGTTATCATGATAATCGCGGTATTAAACTCCCGTTTCAGCTCATTGAGCAGGGTCATGATCTGCGCCTGTACCGTAACATCCAGTGCGGTTGTCGGCTCATCGGCAATCAGCAGTTTCGGGCGGCACAGCAGCGCCATGGCTATCATCACGCGCTGGCGCATCCCCCCGGAGAACTCATGGGGGTACATGCGCATTCTTTTGCGCGCTTCCGGCATTTTGACGGCATCCAGCATCTGCACCGATGCCTCAAAAGCCTCGGCTTTGCTCATCTTCTTATGCAGCATCAGGACTTCCATCAGTTGCTCGCCCACCCGTAAATAGGGGTTGAGCGAGGTCATCGGGTCCTGAAAAATCATCGAGATCTGTTCGGCGCGCAGGCGGTTCAGTTGCCGCTCCGGCAAATTCAGAATTTCACTGCCGTTAAAGCGGGCCGAGCCATCAATGCGGCCATTGGCCGCCAGCAGCCCCATCAGCGCAAATGCGGTCTGGGATTTGCCGGAACCGGACTCCCCCACAATGCCGAGGGTTTCCCCGGCCCGCAGGCTGAACGTCAGGTTATTGACGGCGGTGACATCACCATCCGGGGTGCTAAAGGTCACCCGCAGATCATTGACATCCAGCAGTGGCGAATTTTGCGTTGTGCTTATCATTATGGCCCCTTAGCGATCTTTCGGATCGAGGGCGTCACGTAAGCCATCGCCGATAAAGTTAAAACAAAACAGCGTTACCACCAGAAATGACGCCGGGAACATCAGCAGCCAGGGGGAGACCTCCATCGAGTTCGCCCCATCGCTTAACAGCGCCCCCCAGCTACTGAGCGGCTCCTGGGTTCCGAGGCCAAGAAAACTGAGGAAGGATTCAAACAGGATCATACTGGGCACCAGCAGTGAGGCGTAGACCACCACCACCCCCAGCACGTTCGGCACGATATGGCGCATCACAATACTGCCGGTAGAGACCCCGCCGACCTGGGCGGCCTCAATAAACTCTTTGCGCTTCAGGCTCAGGGTTTGCCCGCGGACGATACGCGCCATATCCAGCCACGACACCATGCCGATGGCGACGAAGATAAGCAAAATGTTCTGGCCAAACAGGGTAACCAGCAGGATGACGAAAAACATAAACGGGAAGGAGTTGAGGATTTCCAGCAGGCGCATCATCACCGAATCCACCTTGCCACCGAGATAGCCGGATAACGCCCCGTACAGCGTGCCGACCACCACCGCCACCAGGGCGGCGGCAATGCCGACCATTAACGAGATACGCCCGCCGATGGCCACCCGCACCAGCAGGTCCCGGCCCGACGAGTCAGTACCAAAGTAGTGGCCGGAGGCCATATCCGGGGCGCTGGACATCATGCCCCAGTCAGTATCAAAGTAGCTAAACCCGGACAGCATCGGGGCGAAAATCACAAATAAGGCGATGATCCCCAGTACCACCAGGCTGGCTACCGCCGCGTGGTTATGAATAAAGCGCCGGCGGGCGTCTTGCCACAGGCTACGCCCTTCCACTTCAAGCTGGTCGCTGAAGCTCTCCAGCGCCGCGCTATTTTTTTTACTTAACATCATGGCGAGTTCAGCCTCAGTAACGGATTTTCGGGTCGATCACGGCATAGAGCACGTCGACCACGGCATTAAACAGAATGGTCAGCGCCCCCACCAGGATGGTCAGGCTGAGCACCAGGGAGTAGTCGCGGTTCAGGGCGCCGTTCACAAACAGCTGGCCGATGCCCGGCAGCCCGTAAATCGTTTCGATCACCATCGATCCGGTAATGATCCCGACAAAGGCCGGCCCCATATAGGAGAGTACCGGCAATAAAGCCGGCTTCAGGGCGTGGCGCCAGATAATGCGCCGCATTGGCAGCCCTTTTGCCCGGGCGGTACGGATAAAGTTAGCGTGCAGCACCTCTATCATTGACCCCCGGGTGATCCTGGCAATGCTGGCGATATACGCCAGGGAGAGCGCCACCATCGGCAGCACCATAAATTTCAGCGCCCCGCCGTTCCAGCCCCCGCCGGGTAGCCATCTGAGCGTAATCGAGAAAATCAGCACCAGCAGCGGCGCCACCACAAAGCTCGGGATCACTACCCCGGTCATGGCAATCCCCATCACCGAATAGTCCCATTTGGTGTTTTGCTTAAGGGCGGCAATCACCCCGGCACTCACCCCGAGGATAACCGCCAGCAAAAAGGCAGCCGCCCCCAATTTGGCAGAGACCGGAAATGCCGAGGCCACCAGATCGTTAACGCTGAAGTCTTTGTACTTAAAGGAAGGGCCAAAATCACCGTGGGCCAGTTGCTTCAGATAACTGAAATACTGGGTCATGATGGGATCGTTCAGGTGATATTTTGCTTCAATATTCGCCATCACCTCTGGCGGTAAATTACGCTCCCCGGTAAAAGGGCTGCCGGGGGCCAGGCGCATCATAAAGAAGGAAATGGTGATCAAAATAAACAGCGTTGGAATTGCTTCCAGACAACGACGTAGAATGAATTTTAACATTGCTCATACCTTCTGGCGTGTGCCTTTAAAATACTGGTTAACTAAGACACAGCGGGACGGCTGCTTCGCCGTCCCGCGCTTTGCCATTAATGCTTAATAATGTACAGGTTTTTTGTATAAATATTATCCATCGGATCTTTGCCGGAGTATCCGCCAACCCAGGGTTTCACCAGACGGGCATTAACATAGTAATATGCCGGTACTATTACCGAGTCTTTATCCAGCTGTTGTTCGGCTTTATTATAGAGAGCCGCACGCTGAGATTCATCCGTCACTTTCAGTGTATCGGCCATAATACGGTCAAATGCCGCACTTTTATAATGTGGTGTGTTGAGTGAGTTACCGGAAAGCATCATATTCAGGAATGATGACGGTCCGTTATAATCAGCACACCACGCGGCCCGGGATACCTCATAATTGCCCTGATGGCGGGTATCAAGGAAGGTTTTCCACTCCTGATTTTCCAGCTTAACGTTAACCCCGAGGTTTTTCTTCCAGATGGACGCCGTGGCAATGGCCAGTTTTTTATGCAGATCGGAGGTGTTATACAGCAGATTAAAGCTCAGCGGCTTATCTGCGGTATATCCCGCTTCCGCCAGCAGTTTCTTCGCCTCTTCGTTGCGTTTTTGCTGGCTCCAGCCAAACCATTCCGGTTCGGTCAGTTTAACCCCGTCGGTATAAGGCGGGGTAAAGCCATAAGCCGGCAAATCCCCCTGCGCTTTTACCTTATTCGCGATGATATCGCGGTCGAGGCCAAGTTTCAGGGCGGTACGTACCCGTACATCGGTAAACGGTGCTTTCTGGTTGTTGATTTCGAAATAATAAGTACAGAGGTAAGGATCAACATGCACTTCATGGGGAATGTCTTTTTTCAGCTTCTGAAATAACTCGATGGGCATATTGTTATAGGTCATGTCGATTTCACCGCTGCGGTAGCGGTTAACATCGGTCACTTCAGAAGCGATAGGCAGGAAAGTCACCTGGTTGATGACCGTATGGGCATTATCCCAATACAGCGGATTACGCTCCATCACAATCCGTTCGTTCACCACCCAGTCTTTTAATTTATACGCCCCGTTGGTAACAATATTGGCGGGCTGGGTCCACTTCTCACCAAATTTCTCAATAGCGGGTTTATAGACCGGGGACATGGCCGGGTTCACCAGCAGTTTATAGAAGTACGGTACCGGCTCGCTGAGGGTGACCTGCAGGGTATGGTCGTCAAGGGCCTTAACCCCCAGTTCCGACGGCGCTTTTTTACCATCAATAATGTCATTAACGTTAACAATATGGCCGTACTGCGAGTAGCTGGCATAAGGGGATGCGGTTTTCGGATCAACCAGGCGCTGCCAGCTGTAGACAAAGTCCTGCGCAGTAACCGGCTCGCCGTTGGACCATTTGGCGTCTTTACGTAAATGGAAGGTCCATACCGTGAAATCTTTATTCTCCCAGGACTCGGCAACCCCCGGGATCGGGTGCCCGTCTTCCACACTGGTAATCACTAACCCTTCGAAGAGATCGCGGTTAACGTTAGACTCCGGCACCCCTTCAATTTTATGCGGGTCAAGGGATTGTGGCTCAGATCCATTATTACGCACGATGCTCTGCTTTTCTGCCAGCGTAACCCCGGCAGGAACCTGCGCCGCCATAACACTGACATTAGCAAACAGCGCCGCGCACACCGCCGCCCGCAGGAGATTTTTTTTTGTGATGATGGTCATTGTGTTGTTACTCCAGTCTTTATTATTGCTGGCTGGTGCCAGTTTATTGTGATGGTATGACGATAGCGCAGGAGCATTTCATCGCCATCGTCTGGTTTTCCTTCCTTATTAATTACCTCGGCAACGCCCCCTGAAACCCGGTCATTTTTTCACGCGAAAATTAACTGCCGGACAGCCCTACGGCAGAGGGTTGTTCTGCCGGAAAATATCAAAACCCCCGAAGACGCGCCAATATAAATTGCAAATTTGTTAATTCATCCACCTTTATGATAAATAATCACCGCACCGGGTGGTTTTCCCTGGCCGCCTGAAAAAAATAAAAAACAGAAGAATCATCGTGATAAAAAAATTTGCCAGCCCAATCCTGTATCGCGCCACTGACGGGTCATGACAGAACAAAAAATTAACAATCAATACTAATGCAGCGAATACCACTGAACAAGTGGCGAGAGAGCATAGGGATGCGCGGTGTTTTCCGACAGGGGCAATAGGATCGGCCAAAATTAACGCGGGCTATTGCCGCTGGCTGTACCGGATAAAAATACGCCGTGTAATAGCAATCACCGGATTTTAGCCGCGCCAGCCATCCGTTTTGCTTATCACCAGAATGGACAGCGGAATGGCTTATCAGACAGGGCGGCCTGATATGGGGAATGAGAGAAGGCTACGCGCGACAAATAAGCACAATTAAAGCAGGGATCGCCCTGCTCTGCCTGGCCCGACGCATCAGCCAGGCCACCTTATTTTTCGCCCTAGCCAAGCAGCCCGGGGAAAATCCTGATGTCCAAAACCTTCGATAACGGCGTTATCTGTGCTTCTGAACAGTCCGTTGTGGTGGTTGACTCCGTCTATGATGCAGTACGCGAACGTTTCGCGACCCACGGCGGCTACATGCTGCAGGGTAAAGAGCTGAAAGCCGTTCAGGATATCATCCTGAAAAATGGCGGTCTGAATGCGGCTATCGTTGGTCAGCCGGCGGTTAAAATTGCCGAAATGGCCGGCCTGACCGTGCCTGCCAGCACCAAAATTCTGATTGGTGAAGTGTCTGTTGTTGATGAGTCTGAGCCGTTTGCTCACGAAAAATTGTCTCCGACGCTGGCAATGTACCGCGCGAAAGATTTTGAAGATGCGGTAGATAAAGCCGAGAAACTGGTCGCCATGGGCGGTATCGGTCATACCTCCTGCCTGTATACCGACCAGGATAACCAGCTGGAACGCGTCAACTACTTCGGTCAGATGATGAAAACGGCCCGTATCCTGATCAACACCCCGGCCTCTCAGGGTGGTATCGGTGACCTCTATAACTTTAAGCTCGCGCCTTCCCTGACTCTGGGTTGTGGTTCATGGGGTGGTAACTCCATCTCTGAAAACGTTGGTCCTAAGCACCTGATCAACAAGAAAACCGTTGCTAAGCGAGCTGAAAACATGTTGTGGCATAAACTTCCGAAATCTATCTACTTCCGTCGTGGCTCTTTGCCAATCGCGCTGGATGAAGTGATTACTGATGGTTGCAAACGTGCGCTGATCGTCACTGACCGTTTCCTGTTCAATAACGGTTATGCAGACCAGATAACCTCTGTGCTGAAAGAAGCCGGTGTTGAAGTTGACGTTTTCTTCGAAGTAGAAGCAGACCCGACACTGACTATCGTGCGCAAAGGTGCCGAACTGTGCCACTCCTTCAAACCTGATGCGATTATCGCACTGGGCGGCGGCTCCCCGATGGATGCAGCCAAAATCATGTGGGTAATGTACGAACACCCGGAAACGCACTTCGAAGAACTGGCGCTGCGCTTTATGGATATCCGTAAACGTATCTACAAGTTCCCGAAAATGGGCGTGAAAGCAAAAATGATTGCTATCACTACCACGTCCGGTACCGGTTCAGAAGTCACGCCGTTTGCGGTCGTCACCGACGACGCTACCGGCCAGAAATACCCGCTGGCTGACTATGCCCTGACCCCGGATATGGCTATTGTTGATGCCAACCTGGTGATGGACATGCCGAAATCCCTGTGTGCCTTCGGTGGTCTGGATGCGGTAACCCACGCCCTGGAAGCTTACGTATCGGTACTGGCCAGTGAGTTCTCTGACGGTCAGGCACTGGAAGCACTGAAACTGCTGAAAGAAAACCTGCCGGCGTCTTACCACGAAGGGTCTAAAAACCCGGTTGCCCGTGAACGTGTACACAGTGCGGCCACCATCGCCGGTATTGCGTTTGCTAACGCCTTCCTGGGTGTGTGCCACTCTATGGCTCACAAACTGGGTTCCCAGTTCCACATTCCGCACGGTCTGGCAAACGCCCTGCTGATTTGCAACGTTATCCGCTACAACGCGAACGATAACCCGACCAAACAGACGGCGTTCAGCCAGTACGATCGTCCGCAGGCGCGCCGCCGTTATGCAGAAATCGCAGACCATCTGCGCCTGACTGCCGAAGGCGACCGCACTGCAGCGAAAATCGAAAAACTGCTGGTGTGGCTGGAAGGCATGAAAGCGGACCTGGGCATTCCTAAGTCCATCCGCGAAGCGGGCGTACAGGAAGCTGATTTCCTGGCGAACGTTGATAAGCTGGCTGAAGATGCCTTCGATGACCAGTGTACTGGTGCTAACCCGCGTTACCCGCTGATCGCTGAGCTGAAAAAAATCCTGCTGGATACGTTCTACGGCCGTGATTATGTAGAAGGTGAAGCGGCGGAAGTGGCGAAAGCCGCACCGGCGCCGAAAGCTGAGAAAAAAGCGAAAAAGAACGCGTAATATCACCACGGTGATAACCGCGTAACGCACTAACAAAAAACCCGCTCCGGCGGGTTTTTTTATTGCTGTCGGGGTGCAGCGGGGATGTCGCTTGCGCGGATAAATCTATCCTGCACGGCGTGCGGGGCAATTCCAGCCCGGAGTCTATTATAACCGCGTATCTGCGGGCGCTATACCGCACCCACACCGTTATTGTGGCTTACTCGCATTTACCCCCGGCAGAATAACAACGGCCCCTCAGCGCGGCTTACAGGCGCTTAATCGTCAGGGTGCTGCTGTACCTGGGGTAAGGACCCTACTTTTTGCGCTTGCTTATAATGCTTGCGGCACACCGAGACATAACGCTCATTACCGCCGATCACCACCTGCTCCCCTTCATTATAAGGACGCCCGCTATGATCCAGGCGCAGCACCATACTGGCTTTACGGCCACAGAAGCACACGGTCTTAAGCTCCACCAGTTTATCTGACCAGGCCAGTAGATACTGGCTACCGGTGAATAACTCTCCCCTGAAGTCAGTACGCAGGCCATAACAGAGTACCGGGATATCCAGCTCATCGACGACTTCAGAAAGGTCATACACTTGATCACGGGTCAGAAACTGGCTCTCGTCTACCAGTACGCAATGGATGGGCTGTTTATGATGCTCAGCCTGAATTTCAGCAAACAGCGAACTTGACGGGTTATACAATTTGGCCGGGGATGAAAGCCCGATGCGCGAAGTTACCTTCCCGGCACCATATCTGTCATCAATTTCAGCGGTATATACTAGCGTGTGCATGCCGCGCTCATGATAATTGTATGACGACTGCAGTAAGGCAGTTGATTTACCAGCATTCATCGCAGAATAATAAAAATAAAGCTGAGCCATTAACCCAACACCCTCAAACATAAGAATAGATGGGCGGATTGTATCACAGGATGCGGGGATATCGCCGGGATTGGCAATCCCGGCGCGGATGTTCCACCGCGGCTAATTAACACCCGGATAACACAGCGGCACGCCATCGGCACTTATCCAGCTCGCGTTGGGGCGGCTATTTTTTCCGGCATTAATCAATGTTGCCGGGCCTTCGTTATTATTCCTTAATAAAAAAAGGGGCACCAAAAGCTAATACATGGGCCGTTAGGTTAACCTAAATGGGTATACCCGCATGCTGTGTGACCTGTGAAAAAGTGACATAATGCAAACTTCCCACCCGGAACAATAACGGAAAAAAGAAGTTAATGACCGCTAAACATTAGCGCAAATATTGTGTAATTTTGAATTCCTTACATTGAGATCTATTGCAGAACTAAATTTAAGGCTCTATTATTAGAAAACACACTACTCACTCCCGATATAAATTTGAGATTACTAAAATGAGCGAAGCACTGAAAATTCTGAACAACATCCGTACTCTTCGTGCCCAGTCAAGGGAATGCACTCTGGAAACACTGGAAGAGATGCTGGAAAAATTAGAAGTTGTCGTAAACGAACGTCGTGAAGAAGAAAGCGCAGCTGCAGCGGAAATTGAAGAACGCACCCGTAAACTGCAGCAATATCGCGAAATGCTGATTGCCGACGGTATTGATCCGAATGAACTGCTGAATTCAATGTCCGCAGCGAAAACCGGTACCAAAGCCAAACGCGCAGCGCGCCCGGCTAAATATAGCTACATCGATGAAAACGGTGAAGCCCGCACCTGGACTGGCCAGGGCCGTACTCCGGCAGTTATTAAGAAAGCCATCGACGAGCAGGGTAAATCTCTGGATGACTTCCTGATCGCTGAATAATTCAGCAACAATGAAAAATCCCGCCATGGCGGGATTTTTTTTACCCTCATACAATTTTCACGGGAACTTTATCAATAAATGCCGAATGCATAAGACAACAAATGACTAATACCGATCATTAAACATCGCCTTACGGTAACAAATACCCCTCTCCGCCAGCCAAAATCAAGTCACCACTCAATAGCTTAAAACATCCAGTGATAACAACCGACCTGGGCTATCCCGACAGAGGCAACGGTGGGTTTTACCATTAACCACCACCCCGGCAGTACAAAACATATTCAGGGTATCCGCAGCAAGCCCGGGAGTTTGTTTCTGTGACGTTTACTGACCCACCGCACAAATGGAAAAACTATTTATCCGCGCAGTCCAACGCACGCCCTGCTGCTAAATACCCTCCCCCGGTAATATCGTCAAACTAAGTAAATCTCAGACACAAATTGCCATAGCTACAAACAATTAACCCAGACTGCTAATTAGCCGCAGACCGCTACACAATCCTTTGGGGGGGTTTCTTACGCGACATATACCCTGGCCGTTGCCAGAGCCCGGCGGCAGAATCGACTGGCCGTAAAATAAACCGATGACCATAATTGGCCCTGCGCCCTGGTAAAAACGGTCTGGTTTATCAGCCCACTATCACCGGCAGGTAAAAAGATGAATAATAATTAATCATCACTATGATGACTACGACATTTTCCTGGCATCAGGGGTAAACCGCCGGGCTCTATTTACGGCATGTCGCCTGAAGGGAGAGAAAAGAACGAATGGGGAGAAGCATAGCGGAAAGGGATAATTGAAAATCTGGTTACCGGCATTTAACCGCATTTACTGACCGGGAGGACAATAAACGCCGTAACGCCGGTAACCAGCGGGACTACGCTGACTGATACTGCGCTGGCTTATGCCAGTGCGATGGACGCACCGCGACCAATGGCATAGTAGGTAAAGCCGCGTTTTTCCAGGCGCTCCGGATCGTACAGGTTACGACCGTCGAAAATAACCGGGTTATGCAACGCGTTTTTAATTTCATCAAAGTCAGGCGCTTTGAAGCTTTGCCATTCAGTACAGATAACCAGCGCATCGGCATTGTGCAACGCCGCTTCTTTGGTACCCATCAGCATCAGGTCATCACGATGGCCGTAAATGCGCTGTGCTTCGTTCATGGCTTCCGGATCAAAGGCCTGTACTTTGGCCCCGCGTTTCCACAGTTCTTCCAACAGAACGCGACTGGATGCGGCACGCATATCGTCGGTGTTCGGTTTGAAAGACAGGCCCCACAGCGCGAAAACTTTGCCTTCCAGATTTTCACCGAACTGACGAACGATAAACTCAGGCAGTTTATGTTTCTGAGATTCGTTAACGTCTTCCACGGCCTGCAGCAGGCGCGGTGCATAACCAATATGTTCCGCCGTGCGGATCAGTGCCTGGACATCCTTCGGGAAGCAGGAGCCGCCATAGCCGCAACCAGGATAGATAAAGTGATAGCCGATACGGGAATCAGAACCGATACCCTGGCGCACTTTTTCAATATCCGCCCCCAGGCGTTCGGCCAGGTTGGAAATCTCATTCATAAAGCTGATTTTGGTGGCCAGCATGCAGTTTGCCGCATACTTGGTCAGTTCAGCACTACGAATGTCCATCATGATCATCCGATCATGGTTACGGTTGAAAGGCTCATACAGTTCGCGCAGCAGATCGATAATCGCATCGCTATCGGTACCCACCACAATACGCTCCGGACGCATGCAGTCAGCAACCGCGGCACCTTCTTTCAGGAATTCCGGGTTGGACACCACATCAAACGGGATATCCAGATCGCGCTGTTTCAGGGTTTCCAGCATAACGGTACGCACTTTATCCGCCGTTCCGACTGGCACGGTTGATTTATCCAGGACCACTTTGTGGTCTGTCATATACTGCGCAATGGTACGTGCCACGGCGGTGACATATTTCAGGTCAGCAGAACCGTCTTCATCCGGCGGCGTGCCTACTGCAATAAACTGCATCTGCCCGTGGGCAACACCGCTTTTCGCATCGGTACTGAAATGCAAACGGCCTTCTTCGTAATTTTTGGTGACCAGCGGCGTCAGACCAGGTTCGTAAATAGGGATGATCCCTTTTTTCAGGTTCTCTACTTTCTTCTCGTCAACGTCGATACACATCACATCGTGACCGACTTCAGCAAGTACTGCTGCCTGAACAAGCCCTACATAGCCAATCCCAAATACGGTTACTTTCATCACATATTCCTGCGGTTAACCTGATAATTATTTTTTGCTGCCAACGGTTTCTTCTAGCCAGGCTTTAAAATCTGTTCCCAGGGTTTTGTGGCGAACGCCATATTCAACAAACGCCTGCATATAGCCGAGTTTGTTGCCGCAGTCATGGCTCTTACCTTTCAGGTGGTAAGCGTCAACCGGATCACGTTCCATCAGCATGGCGATAGCATCGGTCAGCTGGATTTCATCGCCAGCACCCGGAGGGGTTTTCGACAGCAGCGGCCAAATATCGGCGCTTAATACGTAACGGCCAACAACGGACAAGTTGGATGGAGCTTCGCTGGCTTTGGGTTTTTCAACAATCCCCACCATTGGCGCGCTGTCGCCTGGGTTCAGGGTTGCCCCTTTGCAGTCAACAACCCCGTACGCCGTCACGTCTTCTACCGGCTCAACCAGGATCTGGCTGTGGCCGTCAGTTTCAAAACGCGCGATCATCTCGGCGAGGTTTTCTCTGCTCAGATCGGATTCGTATTCATCGAGGATCACATCCGGCAGTACCACGGCAACCGGCTCATCACCCACCACCGGGTGCGCGCACATTACCGCATGGCCAAGGCCTTTAGCCAGCCCCTGACGCACCTGCATAATGGTGACGCCCGGAGGACAAATCGCCTGCACTTCTGCCAGCAGCTGACGTTTCACACGTTTTTCCAGCATGGCTTCCAGCTCGAAACTGGTGTCGAAGTGGTTTTCGATAGAATTTTTGGAGGAGTGAGTAACCAGGACAATTTCAGTGATGCCGGCAGCAATACATTCATTCACAACATACTGAATTAATGGTTTATCAACCAAAGGCAGCATTTCTTTCGGAATTGCTTTGGTTGCGGGCAGCATACGGGTCCCCAGTCCTGCGACCGGGATAACTGCTTTTGTTACTTTAGCTTTAGTTACAGCCATTGAATACTCTCCAGGACTGTCCAGGCTTTTAGCCCTTCGTCATTAAAAAAAACGAACCAGAGTATATCAGCTCAAAATAGATCTATTGGGCTGTATTCTCATCAAGTTGGAAATTTAAGACAAATACGAAATAAAACTGGTTAAATATTATCATCGCCATGACTAAGGATGAAAAACAATACACCGCTCCCGGCTAACCGTTCAATCCGCAGACAGCATCAGCCGCAAACGGCCACCGGAACCCCACACCTGGCACTGCCAGGCAGTGCAGCGCTGGCTGATCTGATTAAAGTGCGTGCTATTCATGGTCCCCAGCGGCACGCCATTGCTTAACTGGATTTGATGTTCTCCAGTGTTTAGCGTGGCGTTAAGCCCTGCGGACACTAATATAAGATTATTCAATGTACTGTGATAATAGCCCACCAGTAAAGGAAATTGTCCTTTGAGATTTGCCTGGCGCAATAACTGGTTAACCTGGCGCAGTATCGCTCCCATTTCCGGCAAACGCTGATTCTGGCGGGAAAGATGATCCTGGAGAAGATGGTTAAATAATGCGCGCAGCAATAATGCGGCTAAAACGCCATTTTCACCGGCGCGCGAGACATCAAGACAATAAAATGCCAGATCGTTATCAGATAATGGCGCAATATCCAGCACCAGCCCCGGTTTATCGCCAACAATGAGCTGGCGGTAATTGACCCGGCACCGGGGAATAGTCTGCTGGACCGGGGGCTGAAGTTCTTTCAACAGCTGTACTGCCGCCGCCGGATTATTCACCAGCGCGTCCCAGTCCTGAAATAACCGATCCTCTTCCTCCACCCGGGAGTTGAAAATTGCCGGATAGAGACAGGCCAGTACCGTTTCGCGCAGCCGGTCAAAATCTTTGATTGGCTTTAGCAAGACATCCTGCACCCCAAGGCGCAGCGCACTGGCAATATCAGACATATTTTCCGTGGCGGAAATAATCAGTACTGGGGTTTGGTCGCCCTGGCTGCGCAAATGCTCCACCAGTTTCAATCCCCCCATACGGGGCATCGCGAGGTCACAAATCAGTAAATCAAGGGCACAGGCCTCGATCCGCTCAATGGCTTCGATACCGTCTCCGGCAACCTGGGTTTCTGCGCCAAGCGATTTCAGCCAGCCGTCCAGTAATGAACAAAATACCGGTTCATCTTCCACAATGAGGATTTGTTTTCCGGACAATGGCGCTGACATGCTTTCTCCCCTGACTGACGCTAACTAAATAGTGGCATGAAACGCAGACTTACGCCCGTCAGAATTTGCCTGATGTGAAATAAAATAAACGTTGACAATAGGTTAAAGCAAAGCGATACATCTATTCCACATTTGCAAAGCAAATCATCCTATTGCTGACACGATTTTTCTGTTTTTTTTGCCGCCGTGACAGGATAACGGTACTCAGTTACCATGCTGGTTTATGATTGTTTCAACCAGAATGAGCAAAGGAAGAACAGTGACACAACCTTGTCCCTGCGGCAGCGGTTTGGAGTATAGCCTATGTTGCCAACCTTACTTAGCTGAGCAACAAACGGCCCCCACTCCGGCGGCGCTGATGCGCTCCCGTTACAGTGCGTTTGTGGCCCATAATGCCGACTATTTAGTGGCAACCTGGCACCCGCAGTGCCAGGCTCAGGGGCTGAAAGCCGAACTTGAAAACGGTTTTGGCGCAACGCAATGGCTCGGCCTGACGGTGTATGACCAGCAAAACGGCAGCCATCCCGATGAAGGGTTTGTCAGTTTCGTCGCCCGGTTTACCGAGAATGGCACACCCGGTGCCATTATTGAGCGTTCACGATTCTTAAAAGAAAATGAACGCTGGTACTATATTGACGGCGTTCGTCCGCAGTTTGGCCGTAACGACCCCTGCCCTTGCGGTTCAGGGAAAAAATTCAAAAAGTGCTGTGGTCAATAAACCATCGTAATGTCAAAACAACACACAACAGGATTATCGCAGTAATGCACGCGCAACAACGAAAAGTGCTCCGTACTATTTGTCCGGACCAAAAAGGGCTGATCGCCAGGATCACCAATATTTGCTACAAGCATGAGCTCAACATTATTCAGAATAATGAGTTTGTTGATCACCGCACCGGACGCTTCTTTATGCGTACCGAACTCGAGGGGATTTTTAACGACAGTACGCTGCTGGCGGATCTGGACAGTGCTTTACCGGAAGGTTCGGTCCGGGAGCTTAACCCGGCGGGCAGACGCCGGATTGTTATTCTGGTTACTAAAGAGGCCCACTGCCTGGGCGATCTGTTGATGAAGGCAAACTACGGTGGGCTGGACGTCGATATTGCGGCGGTGATCGGTAATCACGATACCCTGCGCCCGCTGGTAGAACAGTTTGGTATTCCGTTCCAGCTGGTCAGCCATGACGGGTTAACCCGCGAAGCCCACGACAAGCAGATGATGGAAGCCATCGATGCCTGGGAGCCGGACTACGTGGTACTGGCAAAATATATGCGCGTCCTGACGCCTGAATTTGTTGCCCACTTCCCGAATAAGATAATCAATATTCACCATTCGTTTCTGCCGGCCTTTATTGGCGCCCGCCCCTATCATCAGGCTTACGAGCGCGGGGTAAAAATTATCGGCGCCACCGCGCATTATGTGAATGATAATCTCGATGAAGGCCCGATCATTATGCAGGACGTGATTAATGTCGATCATACCTTTACCGCTGACGATATGATGCGTGCGGGCCGGGACGTGGAAAAAAATGTTCTGAGCCACGCGCTGTATAAGGTACTGGCGCAGCGGGTATTTGTTTACGGTAACCGGACGATTATTTTGTAATCAGCAGGGCAATGAATTGTTTAGCTTTACAGCGTTAAGGGTAAAAAGTACGCAAACAACTCATTTTCCTCAATACAGCACTTTACAGGGGCGTTTCATTTGATATGATGCGCCCCGCTTCCGGAGATAAAGGAAGCGGCCAGTGGTGGGGTTCCCGAGTGGCCAAAGGGAGCAGACTGTAAATCTGCCGTCTCAGACTTCGAAGGTTCGAATCCTTCCCCCACCACCATTTTTCATATCGCGGTAGCGATATGGCTGGCAGGATGAAGATTATGTTCCTGTTTAGCGCGCAAGACCTCTACAATTAGCAATCCCCAGTGGTGGGGTTCCCGAGCGGCCAAAGGGAGCAGACTGTAAATCTGCCGTCTCAGACTTCGAAGGTTCGAATCCTTCCCCCACCACCATTTCTTTTAGTAACTCCGCATTAAAATCAATCTTCATAGCTCTATATTCTCCTGAGCGGGACGGATGAGATCCTTCGACATATGCTTCACTTCCGGCTGTTTTACTTGCCAGTTTGTCCCCCGGGCAGTGCTCGAAATCCTCACGTACACCAGTACGCTGCGGTTTCTGCGCGCTGGCCGTGAACCAACCTGACTGCGCCAACAGACGCCGGCGCGCTAAGCATAGCGGTTCGACTCGAGCGGTAGCGAGAGAACGTTGCTTTAGCAACGGCCCGCAGGGCGAGTCGCCACGCGACGAGTAATCCTTCCCCCACCACCATTTCCGCTGCTATTCCTCCCCACTCTGCCCATATCCCCCCAAATAACAGATATAAAAAAAGCGCCTGGCGAAACAGGCGCTTAAACCACAGTAATATCAGATTAGCGACGGGCGCGTACCACCTGATACTTGCGGGTCAAATACTCGACCGGTACGCTCCAGATGTGCACCAGACGGGTAAATGGAAACAGCAGGAACAGGGTCATCCCCAGCACCAGATGAACGCGGTAGATAAAGGCCACCCCGTCCAGATGCTCAGCGGCCCCGCCGTGGAACGTCACGACGGCCTGCGCCCATCCCACCAGCTTCATCATCTCGCTGCCGTCCATATGCTGGGAAGAGAACGGGATAGTCCCTAACCCCAGCAGACACTGAATCATCAGCAGCGAAAGGATCAGGATATCCGCCGTGGTGGTGGTGGCGCGAATACGCGGGTTAAACAGCCGGCGTTTCAGCAACATCAGGCCGCCGACCAGGGTCATCAACCCGGCCAGACCACCGCCAACCATCGCCATCATCTGTTTTACCGGTAACGGCAAGAAGGACTCGTACACCCAGTGCGGGGTCAGCATGCCGAGGAAATGCCCGGCGAACACCCCGAGAATACCGAGGTGAAACAGGTTCGACGCCATATTCATGCCGCGACGATCGAGCATCTGGCTGGACGCCGCGCGCCAGGTGTACTGACCATAGTCATAACGGATCCAGCTACCGATAAGAAACACGGCGCCGGCCAGGTAAGGATAAATAGTAAAGAAGAACACATTCAGGAATTGCATCAGCGCTGCCCTCCATCAGTCAGATTCAAATACTGTGGTGCTACCGCACCCGCAAAGCGCCGCTGATGGGCACTCACCGGGGAGTCGCCACACCCCTGCTCGGCGAAGAACTTCACTTGTTCCTCTTCCCACACCGCATCCAGCGCAGCCGGGGTGTCATCGCGGGCTTCGTCGGCAATTTGCTGCTGAACCTGTTCGCTGTCCAGCTTGCTGTCCGCCAGACTCAGTAAAATGTCCAGCAGCACGGCATACTGGCTTTCCCGCTGGTGCAACCGGGCGCTGAGCAAGGCAAGAATCGGCGCAATATCCTGTAAGCCACTGCGGGCGTCTTGCTCCGGCAACTGGGCCAGATACTCCAGATAAACCGGTAAATGGTCCGGCAGCTCAAGGGTGTCCAGCTCCAGACCGGCCCGGCGATACTGGTCCAGCAAATCGACCATCGCCTGGCCGCGATCCCGGGATTCACCGTGGACATGTTCAAACAGCAGCAACGACGTAGCCCGGCCGCGATCGAAAAGCTCGCTATAATCCGCCTGAATATCCAGCAGATCCCGGGTTAACAACCCGTCCAGAAATGTCTGTAACTGGGCGATATCAGCCACTGCCAGCCGCGAAGACTGGCCGATGACTGCGGTGATTTCCTGGCGGTTCTCCACCAGGTCTGCCGCCGGATACTCCAGCAGCCGGGAGATCACTATCAGCTCTTTCATTCACGCGGCTCCGTTTTCACACTGACATCAATGGCATCGATCCGGCGGCTGTTGAACAAATTGAATTTGCTGTCGCTACCGTGGCAACCGTCACCAAAGCTGAACCCACACCCATTACGATCCGGGAAAGCATCCCGGGCTTCTTCGCGATGGCTGGTTGGTACCACAAAGCGATCTTCGTAGTTAGCAATCGCCAGATAACGGTACATCTCTTCCGCCTGGGCCGCCGTCAAGCCAACCTGCTCCAGCGCCCGGGTATCTTCAACACCGTCCACGGTTTCAGCGCGTTTAAAGTGGCGCATGGCCAGCATCCGTTTCAGCGCCAGCAGTACCGGCGCGGTATCACCGGCGGTCAGCAAGTTCGCCAGATACTGCACCGGAATACGCAGGCTTTCGACGTCCGGGAGAATACCGGTATGGGGCAGCTCACCGCTGTCTGCGGCGGACTGGATCGGTGACAGCGGCGGCACGTACCATACCATCGGCAGGGTGCGATACTCCGGATGTAGCGGCAGGGCCAGCTTCCATTCCATCGCCATTTTGTACACCGGCGACTGGCGGGCAGCGTCCAGCACTTTATCGGAGATCCCCTGCTCCCGGGCCTGGCGAATCACCTCAGGATCGTTAGGATTGAGGAATACCTCCAGCTGGCGCTGGTAGAGGTCTTGCTCATTTTCGGTACTCGCAGCACGCTCGATGGCGTCCGCATCGTACAGCAGCACGCCCAAATAGCGGATACGGCCCACACAGGTTTCAGAACATATTGTCGGCATCCCGGCTTCGATACGCGGGTAACAGAAAATACATTTTTCAGATTTGCCGCTCTTCCAGTTGAAGTAGATCTTTTTGTAAGGGCAGCCGGTAACGCACATCCGCCAGCCACGGCATTTGTCCTGATCGATCAGCACAATGCCGTCTTCTTCACGCTTATAGATGGCGCCACTCGGGCAGGTTGCCGCACAGGCCGGGTTGAGGCAGTGCTCACACAGGCGCGGCAAATACATCATAAAGGTGTTTTCGAACTGGCCATACATGGCTTTCTGCAGGTTGGCAAAGTTCTGATCCGCGCTGCGCTTGCTGAATTCGCCCCCCAGATCATCTTCCCAGTTAGGACCGGCTTCGATCTTATTCATCCGCTGGCCGGTGATCAGCGAGCGCGGGCGGGCAATCGGCTGGACTTTCCCTTCCGGGGCGCTGTGCAGACGCTGGTAATCAAACGTAAAAGGCTCGTAATAGTCATCGATTCCCGGCAGATGCGGGTTAGCGAAGATTTTACCCAGCAGCATGGCGCGGCCGCCCATGCGCGGCTGTAATTTACCGTTAATCTTACGGATCCAGCCGCCCTTCCATTTTTGCTGATCTTCCCAGTTATCCGGGTAACCGATACCCGGACGGGTTTCTACATTATTGAACCAGGCATATTCCACGCCTTCACGGCTGGTCCAGACATTTTTACAGGTTACTGAACAGGTATGGCAGCCAATGCATTTATCCAGGTTCAGCACCATGCCGACTTGTGAACGGATTTTCATTTTACGCTCTCCTGTACCTGATCATTACCTTCGTCATCTAACCAGTTGATATTTTTCATCTTACGAACCACAACAAATTCATCACGGTTGGAGCCGACGGTGCCGTAGTAATTGAAGCTGTATGCCAGATGGGCATATCCGCCAATCATATGGGTCGGCTTCGGCGTAATACGGGTCACCGAGTTATGGATCCCGCCGCGCTGGCCGGTAATTTCAGATCCAGGCAGGTTTACGATACGTTCCTGGGCGTGATACATCATGGTCATCCCCGCCGGCACGCGCTGGCTGACAATGGCCCGGGCCGTCAGGGAACCGTTGGTGTTAAACACCTCGATCCAGTCGTTATCGGTCACCCCGAGATCCCGGGCATCATCTTCACTCAGCCACACCACCGGACCACCGCGCCCCAGGGTCAGCATCAGCTGGTTATCACTGTAGGTCGAGTGAATGCCCCATTTCTGGTGTGGTGTCAGGAAGTTCAGCGCCTTCTCCGGGTTACCGTTGGATTTCTGCCCCATCACCGCTTTCACGGAACGGGTATCGATCGGCGGACGGTACACCAGCATGCTTTCGCCAAAATCGCGCATCCACTGGTGATCCTGATAGATCTGCTGGCGGCCTGACAGGGTCCGCCACGGGATCAGCTCGTGGACGTTGGTGTAACCGGCGTTATACGAAACATGTTCATCTTCCAGGCCAGACCAGGTGGGGCTGGAGATGATTTTACGCGGCTGGACCTGGATATCCCGGAAGCGGATCTTCTCGTCTTCTTTGTTGATTGCCAGGTGGGTGTGCTCGCGCCCGGTAACCGCACTCAGTGCCGACCAGGCTTTCACCGCCACCTGGCCGTTGGTTTCCGGGGCCAGCGTGAGGATCATTTCCGCGGCATCAATGGCAGTATCCAGCAGCGGCTGGCCTTTGGCCGGGCCATCCTGTTTGGTACGGTTCAGTTTGCGCAGCAGTTCCACTTCGCTCTGGGTCTGCCAGCCGATGCCTTTACCGCCGTTACCGAGTTTCTCCAGCAGCGGCCCTACTGACGTAAAGCGCTCCCAGGTGGCCGGATAATCACGCTCTACCGGAATAATATGCGGTGCCGTTTTACCCGGGATCAGGTCACACTCGCCTTTTTTCCAGTCTTTCACATCCAGCGGCTGGGCCAGTTCGGCGGCAGAGTCATGCTGAATCGGCAGGGTGACCACATCGGTTTCGACCCCAAGGTGACCCACGCAGACCTCCGAGAAGGACTTCGCGATCCCTTTGTAAATCTCCCAGTCGCTTTTAGACTCCCAGCAGGGGTCAACCGCGGCACTGAACGGATGAATAAACGGATGCATATCCGAGGTGTTGAGATCTTCTTTCTCATACCAGGTGGCCGTCGGCAGCACGATATCGGAATACAGACAGGTGCTGGATAAGCGGAAGTCGAGAGTGACCACCAGATCCAACTTACCTTCTACTCCCTGATCCTGCCATTCCACTTCTTCAGGCTTGTTGGCACCCTGCTTGCCCAAATCCATCCCCTGGATACCGTGCTCGGTGCCCAGTAAATATTTGAGCATAAACTCATGGCCCTTACCGGAGGACCCCAGCAGGTTAGAACGCCAGATAAACAGGTTACGCGGGTGGTTATTACCGCTGTCCGGATCCTCTGCCGCAAAACGGATTTCGCCGCTTTTCAGCGCCTGTACGGTGTAATCCGCTGGCGCCATCCCCGCGGCGCGGGCGCGTTCGGCAATGGTCAGCGGGTTAGTATTAAGCTGTGGTGCCGAAGGCAGCCAGCCCATACGCTCAGCCCGGACGTTAAAATCAATCAGATTACCGCTGTAACGGGATTTATCTGCCAGCGGGGACAACAGCTCCTGGGCGGTTACGCTTTCATAGCGCCACTGGCTGGAGTGGTTATAGAAATAAGAGGTACTGTTCATATGGCGCGGCGGGCGCTGCCAGTCAAGACCAAATGCCAGCGGTAACCAGCCCGTCTGCGGGCGCAGTTTCTCCTGGCCAACATAGTGGGCCCAGCCGCCGCCGCTCTGGCCAACACACCCACAGAAGATCAGCATGTTGATAAGCCCGCGGTAGTTGGAATCCGTGTGATACCAGTGGTTCAAACCGGCACCGACAATGATCATCGAACGGCCGTGGGTTTTATCCGCATTCTGGGCGAACTCACGGGCTATACGCGCAATATCCTGGCGGGCAACCCCGGTGATTTTTTCGGCCCAGGCAGGGGTATACGCTTTGACATCGTCATAGTTGCGGGCACAGTTGCTGTCATCCAGGCCGCGATCCAGCCCATAGTTGGCCAGCGTCAGGTCATATACCGAGGCGACCAGTACGTCGCTGCCGTCGGCCAGGGTCAGACGTTTTACCGGCAGCTTATGCAGCAGCACATCGTCCAGCGCCACGGAGGGGAAGTTTTCTGTCTGTTCGCCGCCAAAATACGGGAAACCAACATTCACCACCTCATCATGGCTGCCCAGCAAGCTAAGGCGCAGTTCAGTCTCCTCACCGGATGTCCCGTTACGCTGCTCCAGATTCCATTTGCCCTTCTCCCCCCAGCGGAAACCGATTGAGCCCTGAGGTGCTATCAGCTCCCCGTTGTGGTCGTCCACCGCCACGGTTTTCCATTCCGGGTTATTTTCCTGGCCAAGGGTGCCCACCAGATCACTGGCACGCAGCATACGGCCTGCGGCGTAGTGGCCTTCAGCACGGGGCTCCAGCATCACCAGCATCGGCATATCGGTATAGCGACGTACATAGTCAGTAAAGTACTGGCTGGGGTTATCGAGGTGGAATTCACGCAGCATCACGTGGCCCATGGCCAGCGCCATGGCGCTGTCAGTCCCCTGTTTCGGGGCCAGCCACTGGTCACAGAGCTTAGAAATCTCTGCGTAATCCGGCGTGATAGCCACGGTTTTAGTGCCTTTGTAGCGTACTTCAGTAAAGAAGTGCGCATCCGGGGTACGGGTCAGCGGGACGTTGGAACCCCAGGCAATGATGTAGTTTGAGTTATACCAGTCTGCGGACTCTGGCACGTCGGTCTGCTCACCCCAGGTCATGGGGGATGCAGGCGGTAAATCGCAGTACCAGTCGTAGAAGCTCAGGCAAGTCCCGCCAATCAGGGACAGGTAGCGGGCACCAGAAGCATAGGACACCATCGACATGGCGGGGATCGGCGAGAAGCCCGCGATACGGTCCGGGCCATAGGTTTTGGCGGTGAAGACGTTTGCTGCGGCGATCAGTTCATTCACTTCCTGCCAGGAGGAACGTACCAGTCCACCGCGACCGCGGGCCTGTTTGAAGCTTTTCGCTTTGGCGCTGTCATTAATGATAGAGGCCCAGGCATCAACCGGATCGCTGTGCTGGGCTTTGGCTTCACGCCACAGTTTCAGCAGCCGTTTACGCATCAATGGGTATTTCAGGCGGTTAGCGCTGTAGAGATACCAGGAGTAGCTGGCACCGCGCGGACAACCGCGAGGTTCATGGTTTGGCAAATCAGGACGGGTACGCGGATAATCGGTTTGCTGTGTTTCCCAGGTCACCAGACCGTTTTTAACGTAGATTTTCCACGAACATGACCCGGTGCAGTTAACCCCGTGGGTAGAGCGAACTACCTTGTCATGCTGCCAGCGCTGACGATATCCATCTTCCCAGTCACGGTTGGTATCGAAAGTCTGTCCGTGTCCATCGGCAAAGGTTTCTCCCTTCTGTTTGAAGTAGCGAAACCGGTCAAGAAACTTGCTCATCGGGACTCTCCTGATGTGGAGCCTATGGCTCTCTGTATAAAGTCGACATTGCTCGAGTTAGCAGCAAAGTAATCCTCTGAACTCGCAGCAGAATTGACGACGATCAACCGCCAGCGGCTTTACTGCGGACACAAAACGAACAAATACCACTAAATTGGTAGATAGAAACAAACGTTATCACTATGATTTTATTTATTTTTTTACTGACGAGTTTGTTTTTTGACCCTCGTAGTTTGCCAGATGAGTATTAAGTGGTAGGCCGCTGTTTTTGCAGGATGTTTAGCTGGGGGGCGTTAAAACCAATCCTAAGTATGTTGTAACTATTATGAGAGGTAAATCACAGCAAAAAAAAGCGCGGCCGGAGCCGCGCAAAAAAGTCATCAAAAGGTAACGTCATGGATATTATTTTTGGGTCTTGCGCCCGTACACCAGCCAGGTAATCACGACACAAACAATGTAGAACACCAGGAAGACCTTCATGGCCCCCGCCGGGGAACCAGTCATCTCCAGCGAGGTCCCGAACGCTTTCGGAATAAAGAACCCGCCGATGGCCCCAATGGCAGAGATAAACCCCAGCGCGGCAGCGGTTTCAGTGGCCGCTTCACGCTGGGCCAGCGCATCATCCCCGCCCTGCGCTTTAATACGGTCAATGGTCAACTTGCGGAAGATAACCGAAATCATCTGGAAGGTCGAACCGCTCCCCAGCCCGGAGGTCAGGAACAGCAGCAAGAACACCCCGAAGAAGGCGATAAAGTTGCCGTCGACCCCGGCAGACGGCAAGGTCATAAACAGCGCGGCGCTGAAGACTGCCATCAAAATAAAGTTCACCAGCGTCACGCGCACCCCGCCCAGCCGGTCAGAAATCGCCCCCCCCGCAGAACGCGCCAGGGCACCCACAAATGGCCCAAAGAACGCGAAATGCAGAATATTAACCTGCGGGAACTGGGTTTTTGACAACATGGCGAAACCGGCAGAAAAACCGATAAACGATCCAAAGGTAGCCAGATACAACAAGCTGAGCCCCCACAGGTGGCCACGCTTCAGCACCGGCAGCTGTTCCCGCAAAGAGGCTTTAGATGCCGCGAGGTCGTTCATGCCAAACCAGGCTGCCAGGGTAAAAATAACCAGCGGCGGTACCCACACCCAGGCGGCATTTTCCAGGAACAAGTGGGAGCCATCCGGTTGCACGGTACCATCACCGGGGCCAAAAAACGCAAACATCCCGACAGAGATGGCAAAAGGCGCCACCAGCTGCATCACGCTGACCCCCATATTCCCCAGGCCGCCGTTGATCCCCAGGGCGCCGCCCTGCTTCGCTTTCGGGAAGAAGAAACTGATATTTGCCATACTGGATGCAAAGTTAGCACCCGCAAAACCGCACAGCAGCGCGATAATAATGAACGTATTATAGGATGTTGAGGTATCGCGAATTGCCAGCCCCAGCCAGATGCAGGGAATTATCAGGATCCCGGTGCTAAATGCTGTCCAGCGGCGCCCGCCAACCAGCGGAACCATAAAAGAGTAAGGGACGCGCAATAATGCGCCGGAGACAGAAGGTAACGCGGTGAGCATAAACAGCTGATCGGTCGTAAAATTAAAACCGACTTTATTCAGGCTGATAGAAACCGTGCTAAACAGCAGCCAGACACAAAAGGCCAGCAGCAAACAGGGCACCGAGATCCACAAATTCCGGCTGGCAATACGGTGGCCTTTGGTTAGCCAAAAATCGGGATCTTCTGGGCGCCAGTCAGTAATGACATGGCCCGAGGCTGGTTCTGAAACAGAGGACTGACTCATATACACCTCAAATTTATAATGGAATACACCGCCACGATAGGCAGTGTCGGTGAAGACGCCACGATAGGCAGTGTCGGTGAAGATAAGTTGATGTATATCAATGGTTATTCAGGTTCAGTGATGGCTAAATTATTACTATCATCCCAAGTGAGTAGCCCCTGTAATATAAAAAAGCGTGAATTATCACATGCCTGAGTTGGTATACCCCGGGTCCGGCCAGTGATACCTACCCCTGGTCAATTAAGGAGTAATCCCTTGGGGGTATGGGTATACTCCCGGGGAGAGGTGAAAATAACCGCAAGCCCACTATTCCTGACGGAGTCCCTGGTCCACATGTTGAAGCTTCTGCTCTCCCCCCTTAGTCTGGCTAACCAGTTAGTGCTGATTGTGCTGTTTGTTGCCGTTCTGGGCGTATCGGCCCTGAGTACCGCCAGTTGGTTAAGCAGAGGGATCCTCGGCAGTGCCCACGCTATCAATAAAGCCGGCTCCCTGCGGATGCAAAGTTACCGGCTGCTGGCGGCCGTCCCCCTGACTCGCGACAGTGCCCCGCTACTTGCCGAGATGACCCAAACCACCAACAGCGAAGAGCTGACCCGGGCCGCCAGTGATGATGAGCAACGGGCCCGGCTGCAATCCCTGAAAGATTGCTGGGAGCAGGAACTGGAGCCCGCCCTGAAAGCAGCCCACAACCAGCAGCAGGTGCAAGTCCAGGTGGCGCACTATGTAGCGCAGATCGATAAGCTGGTGACCGCCTTTGATCAACAAACCGAATTGCGTATGCAGCGGGTGGTTCTGTTACAGCTGGTGATGGCGTTACTGATGGGGCTGCTGTTTTTGTTTACCGTGGTGTGGCTGCTAAAGCGGCTGCTACAGCCCTGGCGACAGTTAATGAATATGGCCACCGCCGTCGGCCACCGGGACTTCACCCAGCGGGTGCAGATTAGCGGACGCAATGAGATGGCCACCCTGGGGGACGCCCTGAACAGCATGTCCGGGGAGCTGGCGGAAAGCTACGCCCAACTGGAGGCCAGAGTGGCGGAGAAGACCGCCCGGCTGGAGCACAAAAACCGGGTGCTTTCGTTCCTTTACTGGGCCAATCGCCAGATCCACTCACAGGCGGATTTCTGCCAGCGGATTACCCCGGTGCTCAATGAACTGCAAAAATTTACCCCGCTGTGCAACCTCGAAATGCGGGTCTATGAACATGAAGATGAAGACCATTATCAGGAGTTTTCACTGCAACCCGGCACCGATTGCCGCGATCGGGGCTGCCAGCTCTGCCCGCGCAGCCAGCCGGTTACGCTGCACAATGCCACCCCGTGTAAATGGCGCTTAACGGACAGCCAGAATCAGTATGGCCTGGTGCTGGCGCAGCTTCCGGAAGGCGAAGTGCTTAACCCGGATCAGCAATTGCTGGTCGATACCCTGATGGAGCAGCTCACCTCGGCCCTGGCTCTGGAACGCCATTCAGAGCGCCAGCAGCAACTGATGGTGATGGAAGAGCGCTCCGCCATTGCCCGGGAGCTCCATGACTCTATCGCCCAGTCCCTCTCTTGTATGAAGATGCAGGTCAGTTGCCTGCAAATGCAGGGGGAAAATATGCCGGAGGCCAGCCGGGAGCTGCTGGGGCAAATACGCAGTGAATTGAATAGCTCCTGGCGCCAGCTGCGCGAGCTGTTGACTACCTTCCGGTTACAGCTCAGTGAACCTGGGCTACGCCTGGCCCTTGAAGCCTGTAGTGAAGAGTTCAGCGATAAGCTCGGGTTCCCGGTTACCCTCGATTACCAGTTGCCGCCGCGTCTGGTGCCGTCCAATCAGGCTATCCATCTGGTGCAAATCGCCCGGGAAGCACTGAATAATATCCTCAAACACGCCGGGGCCAGTGAAGTGGTGATTCGCGCCGTGCTGGAGGGCAAACAGGTCACCCTGAGTATCACCGATAATGGCTGTGGTATTCCGGAAAACGGCGAGCGCCGCAACCATTATGGCTTAATTATTATGCGTGACCGGGCACATACCCTTAAAGGGAATTGCCAGATCCGGCCGCGCCCGGAAGGGGGAACCGATGTGTCGGTGACCTTTACCCCCGATGGACAATCTTCCTAATACAGGAGCATACCAATGAGCAACCAGGAAGCAGCCACCATTCTGCTGATTGACGACCATCCCATGCTGCGCGCCGGTGTTAAGCAGCTGATCAGCATGGCCCCCGAGCTGTGCGTTATCGGCGAGGCCGGTAACGGCTTGCAGGGTGTTGAACTGGCCGAAAGTCTGGATCCGGATTTAATTCTGCTGGACCTGAATATGCCCGGAATGAATGGTCTGGAAACGCTGGATCGCCTGCGGGAAAAGCCCCTCTCCGGGCGGATTGTGGTGTTCAGCGTCTCCAACCATGAAGAGGATGTTGTTTCAGCGCTGAAGCGCGGCGCCGACGGCTACTTGCTGAAAGATATGGAGCCGGAAGAACTGCTAAAAGCCCTGCATCAGGCAGCGGCCGGTGAAATGGTACTGAGCGAAACCTTAACCCCGGTGCTGGCCGCCAGCCTGCGCGCTAACCGCACCACCTCAGAACGGGAAGTCAACCTGCTGACCCCCCGGGAAAAGGACATTCTCAAGCTGATTGCCCAGGGGCTGCCTAACAAAATGATTGCCCGGCGGCTGGATATCACCGAAAGCACCGTGAAGGTTCACGTCAAGCACCTGCTGAAGAAGATGAAACTTAAATCACGGGTTGAGGCTGCCGTCTGGGTTCACCAGGAGCGAATTTTTTAACGGTTCTGACGGGAAGCGGAAACGGTCACCGCTGGCAGGCCAGTGGGTGACCGGGGCATGTACCTGCAGGGTTATCCAGTTACTGGTAACCCGGCGGCCATTTTTATCTTCCACGGTGGCGGAAATCTGCCAGCTATTTGTGGCCCCGGGGTTGTCATTCCACTGGGGCATAATGATAGTCCAGCCATCCGGGCTCGTGTTATCTTTGCCCGGCGTCAGGCTCAGCGGCTGGGTATCCCCCTGCCAGGTAATCGTGCGGATCCCCGCCGGGGCCGCAACCTGGAGCTTCAGCACCACAGACTCACCCGGCTGTACATCCCAGGGCGGTGTCGCCAGGAAGACCGACAGGGATTTTTTCTGGCGATAAGCCAGTACCGGCACATCAATACGTTCGACACCATCATAACGGCTCCCCCGCAGCGAGCGGGTCGCGGCCACTTCCGTGGCGGACAGCTGTTTATCCAGCGGCACCCCGAACCGGTAATTAAGCTTCAGCGCCAGGTTATCCTGGCTGTTACCGTTCTCACCATATTTGTGCTGCGCAGTTAGCGTCACCAGCGGTACCGGGGTGTAGCTAAGCCCTACATTGACCGCCACCGGATCTTTTGATCCGACACCGTTATTGAACAGATCAACCCGGTTGCCAAAATACTGCTCAAGACTCAGGCTGGTATTGATATAGCGGTAGAACGGCAGCCAGGCCCTGGCGCTAATATCGTAGCCCTGAGCCATACGCTGTTGCTGGACATCCCCTTTACTGGACCAGCCAGACAGCGGCTGATAATAGTTCGCCGAGAAGCGCAAATACTCGCCCCAGGCCTCAGCGCCGATACCGGCCCGGTTAAGGCTGTCGGCAAACTGATGATCGTAAAAGGTGTTATAGCCCAGTAGCCAGTTGCCGCGCACCCAGCGCTGGCCGATCCCCCAGTTGGCAACCGACCCCCGATCCTGCTGGCTGATCCCCAACTGGCTCCAGGTCAGATAACGGTTATCGTCAACCAGCGGGGCAAAAAACGCGGCATTACTGCCGGTAAATTTACCGTCGTCATTCACCGCAAGGTTCAGGGTGGCATTACCCCAGGGGGAGAGTAAATCGCTGGTCTGGCTGAGCACCTGCCGCTGGATAACCTCTTTCAGTTGCTCAAGGGCAAAGGCCCGCGCCTGTTCCCCGGTATCAAGGCCGTTGTCATTCATGCTCGCTTCACCAAAGCTTTTCAGCATGGTGGCCAGTTGCTGTTCATAGGAGGCGCTATTATCGACAATCCCCAGGTCCGGCAGCGTGTCGCCGTCACTGTCCAGCGGATGTGCCGCCTGCTGGACAAAGGTCTGAACGGCACCCACCCGCAACGCTGCGCAGCAGCACAGGCAGAAGGTCAGCAACATACGGCACAGCAAACGGCGTAATAGCATCTCGTGGGAACGTTATGGGAACGCAGCATCCTTTGATTTGAATCGATTAATCACAGTATAACCCATTCGGCTGGCCGACGACGACACCCGCTAAAAACCAGATAATGCTGATCATGTTGTTGCCATTCCCCCGTGCCCCACCAGGATAGCGAGAACCGCCGTCTCTGGCGATCCAGATTAAGATCCGGTGAGATTTTGTGTGTATGCTGTATGGCTGCCCGGTTAATAAGGAACTTTATGATGCAAAAAATTGTGATTATCGCGAATGGCGCCGCCTATGGCAGCGAATCATTATTTAATAGCCTGCGTCTGGCCATCGCCCTGAGTGAACAAGAGCCCAGGCCGCAGCTCCAGCTGTTTCTGATGTCTGACGCCGTTACCGCCGGCCTGCGCGGGCAAAAACCGGCTGAAGGCTACAATATTCAGCAAATGCTGGAGATCCTCACCGCCCAGAATATCCCGGTTAAACTGTGCAAAACCTGTACCGATGGCCGGGGGATCACCGGGTTACCGCTGATTGACGGTGTCGCTATTGGCACCCTGATCGAACTGGCCCAGTGGACCCTGGCCGCCGATAAAGTGCTGACCTTCTGAATCAATGGGCTGGCTCGCTTCAGTCGCGCCAGCCTGTTAGCGCTTATATTCCCGCCTGTAACACGATATTACGCTAATAATTATGCCGCCAACTGGCCAAATCCTCCGCTACGCAATCGTTTACCAGGGCTTTATGACAAAAACTGACGCGGTGGGGATTTATTTGATCAAAATCATCATCCGCAGGGCGCCGCTCTGGTTTTATACATTACGTGTGATTTGTGAACAGTATCACTTTTTGGAGCGACAGGGGCGCAGGGAAGCATCGTTAGTGCAAGCAAATGTGGGGTAGTAACATGGCGGTAGTAAAAGCAAGTCTGAAATTATTTGGTGGCGATACGGTGGTGGTGCGGTGCTCAGAGAACTGCCATATTCATCTGATGAGTGACGGCAGCAGTAACGCAGATATCTTCAGTGTGGAAAATCAGGACAATGCCTATCTGGCTATCCCCTACAGCGGCATCTGGCGCGTGCTGATTGACAGCCACAGCCAGTCACTGGAACATTCGATAAGTTATGTGGCGGCGTAATAGCCAGTAGAAAACAAACTCAAAATAATAGCCCGCATCAGCGGGCAGTTAGCGACAGTGTAATAATAAGTGTGGATAGTTGTGTAGCGGGGTTCGCTGAACCCTCTGGGGGCAAATCGCCCCCTTTTTTTCGCCTCCGGCTCTACGCACCCTTCCTTGCGCACCGCAGCACGCTATTATCCCGCGCGATGGGGCCAACGGCTGGACTCACCGGGCACCAGGCACGCCCGCACTTCCCCCACCAGCGACTCCAGGCAATCATCGGTCATCCCCAGTTTTTTTAGCTGATCTTCAAGGGAAAACAGATACTGCGCATTGGTGCCCAGCGGGCCGCTGGCTTTTGCAATCAGCGGGGCAATAATTTGTGGCCGGGTATCCGCTTCATACTGGGGGTGGCGGGGGTCCATAATAAACACCAGCGCGTGGATCTTGCGGCCGTCATCCAGTTCCAGCGGGCACCAGGTTGGCAAATAACAGCCGGTGATCATTTCCCGCTTCCATAACAGGGTAAGCTCTTGTTCCACCTCGCCCTCAGGAATACGGTATGCCAGGCCCGTCGTCCGCCCGCCCTGCTTCAGCGCCAGCATGCGCCCGGGCTGGCAGGCAGTACCGCGGCCCGCCGTCAGGCGCAAACAAAATGCCCGGTGCCAGCCCTCCAGGGTGCCACAGCAAACATCATCATAGACGATGGCCGGGTTCCACATCAGCGAACCGTAACCGAAGATCCATACCGGCCCGCCATCTGGCCGACAGGCAAGGGTTGCCGCCAGGGAGGCGGCCCGCTGTTCCGGGCTCCACAATAGGGAGGCTTCAATATCGCCAAATGCACTTTTACAATCTGCGGTTATTAAAAAATCTCGGGTTAACACTGACTGCTACCTCCTGGGCCCAACCGTTCCCTGCCTTATATTTCTCCGTCGCTGGATAAAATAAACCAATGCTGACCTTATTAAATTCTGCCTGCGCTGGCAAGGCGCCAGCACGTGATTAATTACGGCCACGATTAATCCTGGCATGAAAATAAAGAAATAACAGCGCAATAACTAAAACAGAATATTTTCCCACCGGCGCCGATGCCAGCCCGGGGGCCGGGAGGCCGCTCACCGCTGGCTAACCCTGCATCACCGGCTACGCTACCCGTGATTAACCGTTTAATAACTTTTGCCGATGTTGTTCTATTTATCGGGGGGGGACAGATAAAAGATACCTGAATATTTAACCGCGGCCTCAATCAGGAATACACTTATTGTTGAGACGCGTTATCCGCCGAATAGCGAGCTTACCGGCAAATAAGCGCCACCGGTGGGACTAATCATGCGGTAAAAGTACGTAAAATAATTATTACAATGAATGACTTTTTGTTATTTTAGTGTGCTATCAATAAGTTATTAACGCGCTTTATTTTACACCTGCATACTGGAGTACAACAATGACAACGCATGCACCCGAGGCGGTAAAAACCCGCCATAAGGAAACTTCACTGCTCTTCCCGGTGGTTGCCCTGGGAGTGCTGGCATTCTGGGGCTCGACGCAGTCACTTCCGGGGATTATCGGCATTAACTTACTGGCGCTGGTGGCTATCCTCAGCAGCGCCTTCAGCGTGGTGCGCCATGCAGATGTTCTTGCCCACCGGCTGGGAGAGCCCTACGGTTCACTGATCCTCAGCTTGTCGGTCGTGATCCTTGAAGTCAGCCTGATTTCAGCCCTGATGGCCACCGGTGAGGCGGCCCCCGCGCTGATGCGCGACACCCTCTACTCGATCATTATGATAGTTACCGGCGGCCTGGTCGGGTTCGCGCTCCTGCTGGGCGGCCACAAATTTGCCACCCAGCATGTCAATCTGTTTGGTATCAAACAATATTTGATGGCCATCTTCCCGCTGGCGGTTATCGTGCTGGTTTTCCCGAGCGCCCTGCCCGGCGGTAATCTGACCATGGGCCAGGCCCTGATAGTGGCGCTGATCTCGGCAGCGATGTATGGGGTATTTTTGCTGATCCAGACCAAAACCCACCAGAGCCTGTTTGTTTACGAACACGAAGATGAGGGTGACGACGACGATCCGCATCACGGTAAGCCTTCGGCCCACAGCAGTAAGTGGCACGCCGCCTGGCTTATTGTCCACCTGGTGGCGGTTATCTCAGTCACCAAAATGAACGCCAATCCGCTGGAGTCACTGCTGACGACATTAAATGCCCCGGCGGCGTTTACCGGCTTCCTGGTGGCCCTGTTGATCCTCTCCCCGGAAGGTTTAGGGGCTATCAAGGCCGTGATGCAAAACCAGGTGCAGCGCGCCATGAACCTGTTCTTCGGCTCCGTGCTGGCGACCATTTCGCTGACCGTGCCCGCGGTGACGCTGATTGCTATCCTGACCGGTAATGAGCTGGTATTTGGCCTCGGCATGCCGGAGACGGTGGTCATGCTAACCGCCCTGGTACTGTGCCATATCTCGTTCTCTACCGGGCGCACCAACGTGCTGAACGGCTCTGCGCATCTGGCGCTGTTTGCCGCCTACCTAATGACTATTTTTGCCTGATACTGTCGCGCAAAAAAATACCGACGCCGTGGCGTCGGTATTTTTATTGGCGTATGACCGCGAAGGGGAATTACTTACTGGTGTCCAGCTCCGGGAAGCTTTTAACCAAATCATCAATCGCTTTCATCTGCTTCAGGAACGGCTCCAGTTTATCCAGCGGTAACGCGGACGGGCCATCACAGCGGGCGTGTTCCGGGTCCGGGTGGGCCTCAATAAACAGGCCGGCAATGCCGACAGCCATCCCGGCACGGGCCAGTTCACTCACCTGAGCACGGCGGCCGCCGGAGGCGGCACCAAACGGGTCACGGCACTGCAGGGAGTGGGTCACATCAAAAATAACCGGGCTGTTGCCGGTGGCATTTTTCATCACCCCGAAGCCCAGCATATCAACAACCAGATTGTCATAACCGAAGTTACTGCCGCGATCGCACAGGATAACCTGGTCATTACCGCCCTCCTGGAATTTATCGACGATATTGCCCATCTGGCCTGGGCTAACAAACTGGGGTTTCTTCACATTGATGACCGCGCCGGTTTTCGCCATCGCTTCCACCAGGTCAGTCTGGCGCGCCAGGAACGCAGGCAACTGGATCACGTCCACCACGTCTGCCACTGGCTGAGCCTGCTCTGCGGTGTGAACATCGGTAATGATCTTCACGCCAAACGCCTGTTTCAGTTCCTGGAAAATTTTCATCCCCTCTTCCAGGCCCGGGCCACGGTAAGAGTGAATGGAGGAACGGTTAGCCTTATCGAAGGACGCTTTGAACACGTACGGAATTCCCAGTTTGCTGGTCACGTTCACGTAATGCTCACAAACACGCATCGCCAGGTCACGGGATTCCAGCACGTTCATACCGCCAAACAAAACGAACGGCAGGTCGTTGGCAACCTTGATCTCTCCAATGCTAACTACTTTCTGCTTCATATTTTCGCCTTATCAGGCTATGCGGTGCGCCTTCCCCATCGGGGTGGCCAGGGACCAGCACAGCCTACTGAAACGTAATGGATTAATGGTAAACCGCGTGCCACACAATCGGTCACACACAATGGCCAGAGCGGGACGATTTTATACTAAATTCGCCATTAACGGGAGCGCGGCCCACTCAATGGAGGGTGACGTGCTTACCGGCGATGGTATTCATCTGCGCTTTAATCATCTCGCTAATCGGATCTTCCGGGCAGTGCTCAACAAAATAGTTGAAGTCACTCAGCGCCACGTGCTCACAATCCAGCTGGGCATAAATCAGCCCGCGGTCGCGGATCTCATAGGGATCTTCAGGATTAAACTGCAACAAGACTTCATTGGCCCGTAATGCCAGCTCCAGCTGATGCTCTTCCATCAGGGAAGATTTCAGGGTGTCCAGTAACTTGCGGATCACTTCGGCATTTTCGGACTCTTCAAGATCTTCGCTAAACAGTTAGGCTGCCGGGCCAATGTTCCCTTTCAGCCACACTTCAAGGGTGTGCTCGTCAAGGCTTTCGCCGTTAAACGGATTGATCAGCCACATTTCGCCGTCCATCCAGTCTGCCCGCAGTAATAGCTGGGTAGGGAAAATAACCGGCATTAACGGGATATCAAGCTGTTCAGCAATCCACAGCAGAATCGCCCCCAGCGACGCCGCACTGCCTGCGCGGCTGGTTAACACTTTATCCAGCCACAGGGCATCAGATAATTTATAGACCCCACTGACATCACTGAAGCCCCACTCGCCGTAAAACAGCGCCAGCAGTTTCTCCAGTTGTAAATCGTGCTGCAGCCCTGCACAGATCTCCTCCCGGGCCAGGGCAACCAGTTTGTCTAACTGTTCCCGCACGTCCCGCTCCGGGAAATCCTCACGGATATTCCGCGCAATTAAGATCATTCCTTCGCAAAGCGGCGCTTTGTTGAATTCGAAATCGGCCAACGACTTCATACTTTCCCCGGTGATGATGTGATGTGGTGGTGAGTTTAATGATGATGTTATGCACCACCCGCGCTGCCGCAGCGCGCCTGTGCGCATTGTGGCAGCCTGCCGGGCACTGGCCCGGCGTAATAAAACCCAAAAAACGGTGTAAATGATAACGCTAAACAACTGCATCGTCAGCCCCGGACCGGAGATAACCACGGCCGCGCGCTGTCAGCCAGGCAATAATCCCAGCGTCAGCCGCTCGTTGCCGCCATAATCGCGGCACGTCTCTACCTGCCGGTACCCCGCCGCCGTAAACAGGCCGCGTACCGCTTCCCCTTGTTGCCAGCCGTGCTCCAGCACCAGCCATCCCCCGGGCAACAAATAATCCCGGGCGTCACGCACCAGCAGCGCCAGATCCCGCAGGCCGTTATCGGCAGCCACCAGGGCGCTGAGGGGCTCAAAACGCACATCCCCCTGGGCGAGGTGCGGGTCCCTATCGTCAATATAGGGCGGATTGCTGACAATCAACGCGAACTGCTCGCCGGCCAGGGCACTGAACCAGTCGCTTTGGCGGATGGTAATATTGGTGATCCCCAGTTGCCCGGCGTTTCGCTGGGCCAGGGCCACCGCCTCCGGGATCAGATCACAGGCCGTCACCTGGCAGTCCGGGCGTTCGCAGGCCAGGGCCAGCGCAATGGCGCCGGTACCGGTGCCGAGGTCAAGAATATGACACGGCTGTGCGGGTAAGCGGGCCAGCGCCTGCTCCACCAGACATTCCGTGTCCGGCCGCGGGATAAGGGTAGCGGGCGACACCAACAGCGGTAACGACCAGAACTCCCGGGTGCCGGTAATATGGGCCACCGGCTCCCCCCTGGCCCGGCGGGCCAGCAGTTCGCTCAGTTGCTGCTGCTGGGGAGCGCTAAGGCAGGTTTCGTCGAACGCCATAATAAAGGTCCGGCTCTTTCCGGTGACCAGCCCCAGCAGGATTTCGGCATCCCGCCGCGGGCTGTCACTGGCGCTCAGCTGCTGCACCGCCTGCTGTAACCACTGCTGAAAGGTCATTATTCCTGCTCAGACAACGCGGCCAGCTGGTCCGCCTGGAATTCCTGGACAATAGGCTCGATCAGCATATCCAGTTTGCCTTCCATCGCTTCATCCAGCCGGTACAGCGTGAGGTTGATCCGGTGGTCAGTGACGCGCCCCTGAGGGAAGTTATAGGTGCGGTTACGATCGCTGCGATCGCCGCTGCCCAGCAGGTTACGGCGGGTAGAGGCCTCTTCTTGCTGGCGCTTGGCCAGTTCTGCGGCGCGGATACGCGCCCCCAGCACCGACATCGCTTTCGCCTTGTTCTTGTGCTGGGAACGTTCATCCTGGCACTCCACCACAATCCCGGTCGGCAAGTGGGTAATACGGATGGCTGAATCGGTGGTGTTAACGTGCTGGCCTCCGGCCCCGGAAGAACGGAAGGTATCAATTCGCAGATCCGCCGGGTTAATATCCGGGAGTTCAGCTTCCGGCAGCTCCGGCATCACCGCCACGGTACAGGCGGAGGTATGGATACGCCCCTGGGATTCGGTGGCCGGGACACGCTGCACCCGGTGGCCACCGGATTCAAATTTCAGCCGGCCATAAACCCCGTCACCGCTGATTTTGGCGATCACTTCTTTATAACCGCCGTGTTCACCATCGCTGGCGCTCATGACTTCGACACGCCAGCGGCGGGCTTCCGCATAGCGGCTGTACATCCGGAACAGGTCGCCGGCAAACAGGGCGGCTTCGTCCCCGCCGGTCCCGGCGCGGATTTCGACAAACGCATTACGTTCGTCGTCAGGATCTTTTGGCAACAGCAGCACCTGCAATTGCTGCTCCAGGGCTTCACGCTGCTGTTTCGCATCGCGCAACTCTTCCTGGGCCATCTCTTTCATTTCCGGATCGTCGAGCAAGCTCTCGGCGGTTTCGATGTCTTGTTGGTTTTGCTGCCACTGCAGGAAGCAGCGCGCAACATCACTAAGCTGGGCATACTCTTTTGACAGCGCGCGGAAGCGGTCCTGATCGGCGATGGTTTGCGCATCCCCCAGCAGGGCCTGAACTTCCTGATGGCGTTCGTATAAGGCTTCCAGTTTTGCGACGATAGAAGGCTTCATGGGCAGTGATTTGACCTTTTAATAATAAGAATGGGTATGTGCTAATCCAGCCCGAGGCTGTCACGCAGAATTTGCAGGCGTTCTTCGTCCCCGTTACGGGCAGCCTGCTGAAGTGCTTTTGTGGGGGTGTGGATAAGGCGGTTTGTCAGTTTACGGGCCAGATCTTCGATAACGTCCTGCGCATCGGCCCCTTGTTGCAGCGCCGCCAGCGCTTTGGCACTGAGCTCGTCGCTCGCCGCCTGGGCCTGACTGCGGAAATCACGGATGGTATCGCTGGCGCTTTGGGCCCGCAGCCAGGACATAAACTCGCTGCTTTCCTGCTCAACGATACTTTCGGCCTGTACCGCCGCCGCCTGGCGCTGGGCCATATTGTGCTGAATGATGGCCTGCAAATCGTCCACACCATATAAATAGGCGTTGGCCAGTTTGCCGACTTCCGGCTCCACATCGCGGGGAACGGCGATATCCACCAGCAGCATCGGCTGATTGCGGCGCGCTTTCATCGCGCTCTCCACCATCCCTTTACCAATAATCGGCAGCGGGCTGGCCGTGGAGCTGATGACGATATCCGCGTCCTGCAAGCGTGTCGCAATATCCGCTAACTCGATCACCTCCGCATTGACCTCATCCGCCAGGCGCTGGGCGCGCTCACGGGTGCGGTTGGCGATGATCATCTTTTTCACCCGGTGCTCACGCAAATGGCGGGCCACCAGTTCAATGGTCTCCCCGGCGCCCACCAGCAACACCGTGACCCCAGACAGGGATTCAAAAATCTGCCGGGCCAGGGTACAGGCGGCAAACGCCACCGAGACGGCGCTGGCGCCGATGTCGGTTTCGGTGCGCACCCGCTTCGCCACCGAGAACGACTTCTGAAACATACGTTCCAGTTCGCTGGCGCTGGTGTGGCCGGAATGGGAATCGGCAAAGGCTTTTTTTACCTGACCCAGAATCTGCGGTTCCCCGAGGATCATCGAATCAAGGCCGCTGGCAACCCGCATTAAATGACTCACCGCATCGTGGTTACGGTGCCAGTAAACGCTGGCGCGCAGTTCGGCCTCATTCAGGTTGTGGTATTGACACAACCACTGAATCAGCTGTTCCTGGAGATTTTCCTGTTCTTCGACACTCAGATATAGCTCTGTGCGGTTGCAGGTAGACAGCACCACACCGCCCTGCACCATCGGCTGGGCGAGCAGACTTGCCAGCGCCTGGTCGAGGGTATCCGGCGAAAACGTTACGCGTTCTCGCAGCGACACTGGTGCGGTTTTATGGTTAATACCTAATGCTAACAGGGTCATTTGGACGGAAATAGTACCGGCGTTGCTAAGGATTTCTGGCTGTATCATACAGGATGCGACAGATTAATAAAAGAGAACCGCTCCTTTAGGAGTAATAGTTAATTTAATGATTTCTGACAACTTGACGTAGACGCGTTTCCCGGTGACGGCTAGCATGATCACTTATTACCAAGAAAAAAACCAAGGATGTGCTGCACTATGTTTATGTCCCGTTTGCGCCCACTGCGTTTACTTCCGCTTGCCAGCCTGTTGCTGGCGGCCTGTGCCGTTACCCCGCCACAGGGCCCGGGGAAAAGCCCCACCGATCCGCAATGGAAACAGCACCAGACCGCGGTAACGCAGCTCTCCCAGTATCAGACCCGGGGGGCGTTTGCCTACCTGTCTGATGACCAGCGGGTCTATGCCCGTTTCTTCTGGCAGCAAACCGGCCAGGATCACTACCGTCTGCTGCTGACCAATCCGCTGGGCAGCACCGAAATGTCGCTGACCGCGCAGCCAGGCTCCGTGCAATTAATTGACAATAAAGGCAAGAGCTACACCTCGGATAATGCTGAAGAAATGATCGCTAAGCTGACCGGTATGGCAATTCCTATCGACAGCCTGCGCGCCTGGATGCTGGGCCTGCCGGGTAAAGCCACGGATTATACCCTCGATGATAAATACCGCCTGCAAACCCTGAACTACACCACTGGCGATGGCCGCCACTGGAAAGTGAACTACAGTAGCTATAATGACGCCACCCCCGCGCTGCCCACCAATATGGAGCTGACCGAGGGCAGCCAGCGCATTAAACTGCGGATGGATAACTGGATAGTGAAATAAGCCATGACATCACGCTGGCCGTCTCCGGCTAAACTTAACCTGTTTTTATATATCACTGGCCGTCGTCCTGACGGCTACCACAATTTGCAGACCCTGTTCCAGTTCCTGGATTACGGCGACACCCTGCTTATCACGCCGCGTCATGACGGAGAACTTCGGCTGACCACCCCGGTCGCGGGTGTGGCCACCGGAGATAACCTTATCATGCGCGCCGCCCGGCTACTGATGGCACAAGCCCGCCAGGCAGGAACCCTGCCCCCCGGGGCCGGGGCCGATCTCGGTGTCGAAAAACGCCTGCCCATGGGGGGCGGCCTCGGCGGCGGTTCATCCAATGCCGCCACGGTACTGGTGGTACTGAACCACCTGTGGCGTACCGGCTTCTCCGCTGAGCAACTGGCGGCCTTTGGGCTACAATTGGGTGCGGATGTCCCGGTGTTTGTCCGGGGGCACGCGGCCTTTGCCGAGGGGGTGGGTGAACAATTAACCCCCGCCGAACCGGCGGAAAAATGGTACCTGGTCGCCCACCCTGGGGTCAGCATTCCCACCCCGGTCATCTTCGGGGACCCGGAACTGCGCAGAAATACACCAGTCAGGTCAATAGAAAAGTTGCTAAAATGTGAATTTGGCAATGATTGCGAGGATATCGCGAGAAAACGTTTCCGCGAGGTTGATGCACTCCTTTCCTGGCTGTTAGAATACGCGCCGTCGCGCCTGACCGGGACAGGGGCTTGTGTGTTTGCTGAATTTGACACTGAGTCCGCTGCCAGACAGGTGCTTGAGCAAGCCCCGGAATGGCTCCACGGGTTCGTGGCGCGAGGTGCTAATATCTCTGCGCTACACCGGGTTATTTCCGGGCAAGCTGAGTGTTGGTGACAACGTCACCTTGTTTCAGACGTTGCATCGCGCTCAATTTAAATACACCGCCTGGATGGTGCGCCACTCCCCCGCGCGTTATGCGCTGGTCATCATCCACCACTGGACGCATGCCTGAGGTTCTTCTCGTGCCTGATATGAAGCTTTTTGCTGGTAACGCCACACCGGAACTAGCACAACGTATTGCCAACCGCCTGTACACTTCTCTCGGCGACGCCGCCGTAGGTCGCTTTAGCGACGGCGAAGTCAGCGTACAAATCAATGAAAACGTACGCGGTGGTGATATTTTCATCATCCAGTCCACCTGTGCTCCTACTAACGACAACCTGATGGAACTGGTTGTTATGGTTGACGCTCTGCGCCGCGCATCCGCAGGTCGTATCACCGCTGTTATTCCTTACTTTGGTTATGCACGCCAGGACCGCCGTGTGCGTTCCGCCCGTGTGCCAATCACTGCCAAAGTGGTTGCCGATTTCCTGTCCAGTGTTGGCGTTGACCGTGTTCTGACTGTTGACCTGCACGCCGAGCAGATCCAGGGTTTCTTTGACGTTCCGGTTGATAACGCCTTCGGTAGCCCGATTCTGCTGGAAGATATGCTGCAGAAAAACTTCGATAACCCGATTGTTGTTTCCCCGGATATCGGCGGTGTTGTGCGCGCCCGCGCCATTGCCAAACTGCTGAACGATACCGATATGGCCATCATCGACAAACGTCGCCCGCGCGCTAACGTTTCCCAGGTGATGCACATCATTGGTGATGTTGCCGACCGTGACTGCGTCATGGTTGATGACATGATCGATACCGGTGGCACCCTGTGCAAAGCGGCTGAAGCATTGAAAGAACGCGGTGCGAAACGCGTATTTGCCTACGCCACCCACCCGATCTTCTCCGGCAACGCTATCGAAAACATCCGTAATTCCGTTATTGATGAATTCATCGTGTGTGACACCATTCCGCTGTCACCGGAAATCAAAGCCCTGGGTAAAGTACGTACTCTGACCCTGTCCGGCATGCTGGCAGAAGCGATTCGTCGTATCAGCAACGAAGAATCTATCTCTGCCATGTTCGAGCATTAATTGCTGAACCAATAAAAAACCCGCTACGGCGGTTTTTTTCGTTTATTCGCGTCACGTCCGCCGCCGCTTCAGGCTGGCTCTGCTATAACTTTTTTATTTCGCATTTGATTGCTCATGGAAGGATTCATGAAACAACGCGCCCTTTTTACGGTATTGCCGTTTCGCGCCATTATTGATGCCTGCTGGCGAGAGAAATACACATCATCACGGTTTATTCGCGACATCATCGCCGGGCTTACTGTAGGTATTATTGCCATCCCCCTCGCCATGGCGCTGGCCATTGGTAGCGGCGTGGCTCCCCAGTATGGGCTTTATACCTCGGCGGTGGCCGGGATTATTACTGCGGTGTGCGGCGGCTCGCGGTTTAGCGTTTCCGGCCCCACGGCGGCCTTTGTGGTCATCCTCTATCCGGTTGCCCAGCAATTCGGGCTGGCCGGGCTGCTGATTGCCACGTTCCTGTCGGGGATCTTCCTGATTCTATTTGCCCTGGCGCGTTTTGGGCGCTTAATTGAATATATTCCGTTATCGGTAACCCTCGGCTTTACTTCCGGTATCGGGATAACCATTGCCACCATGCAGCTGAAGGACTTTTTCGGCCTGACCATCCCCCATATGCCAGAAAGTTACCCGGCGAAGGTTGCCGCCCTGGTGATGGCGATGCCCACCCTGCAATGGGGGGATGCCCTGGTCGGTGTGGTCACCCTCGGGGTGCTGATCCTGTGGCCACGGCTGGGCCTGAAGCTCCCCGGGCATCTGCCTGCGGTGCTGGCAGGTTGTGTCGTGATGGTGATTGCCAGCCAGTGTGGCGCCCAGGTCGCCACTATCGGTTCACGCTTCCATTATGTGCTGGCGGACGGCAGCCAGGGTAACGGTATTCCCCAGCTGTTGCCCCAGCTGATGCTACCCTGGAAAATCCCGGGGTCTGATTTTACGCTGAGCTGGGAAACCATCCGCCTGCTGTTACCGGCGGCCTTCTCCATGGCGGTGCTGGGCGCCATTGAGTCCCTGCTGTGCGCCGTGGTGCTGGACGGAATGACCAGCACCAAACATAACGCCAATGGCGAGCTGCTGGGCCAGGGTATCGGCAATATTATTGCGCCGTTCTTCGGCGGGATTACCGCCACCGGGGCCATTGCCCGTTCGGCGGCTAACGTACGCGCCGGGGCCACATCGCCGGTGGCGGCAATTATCCACTCACTGCTGGTTATCCTCGCGCTGCTGGCGCTGGCCCCGCTGCTCTCCTGGCTGCCGCTGTCTGCCATGGCGGCCCTGCTACTGATGGTGGCCTGGAACATGAGTGAGGCACACAAGGTGATCAACCTGCTGCGCAGAGCCCCTCGGGACGACATTATGGTGATGTTGATCTGTATGTCCCTGACGGTCCTGTTCGATATGGTTATCGCTATTAGCGTCGGGATTGTGCTGGCCTCGCTGTTGTTTATGCGCCGGATTGCCAGCATGACCAAACTGGTGGAACTGGGCGGAGAACAGCCCGCCGGGGTGCTGGCGCTGCGGGTGACCGGCCCGCTGTTTTTTGCCGCGGCAGAGAAAATTTTCAGCGAACTGGCGCTGCGCCAGCAGGGGCAGCGGGTGATTCTGCTGCAGTGGGATATGGTGCCGCTGCTGGATGCCGGTGGGCTGGATGCCCTGCAGCGGTTTATTGCCCGGCTACCGGAAGGCTGCGAACTGCGGATCAGTAACCTGCAATTTCAGCCGCTGCGCACCCTCGCCCGGGGCAGAGTGCAGCCAATCCCCGGCAAGCTGGCCTTCTTCACCGATGTGCAAGATGCCATGCGGGATATAGACTGATCGGTAATACAAAGGGCGACATCACGTCGCCCTTTTGCCTCAGTGCCGCTATCAGCCGGTCATGTTACCCGTGGCGGGCATTCCGGCGACAGCGTTTATCATAATGGCGTACCCACCAGTACCGATCGGCTACCCGTTCGCGGCCACCGACACGTGCGCCGGCTAACCAGAGGATGGCACCAATGAAGATACTCAGTAATGCGCCATGCTCAAAATACTGTGGAAGATTGATCTGGGGAAGCTGATTGAGTATGGAGTAGCCAATCCCGACTACCATCACCACCAACCCCAGTCCCATTAGGACATTACCCAGTAACGAAGCGTTTTTGCGTTTCATATGTCACCTCCGGTACGTCTGCATGGCGGGGAATATCCCCTTTCCTTGTGTGAATAAGTATAGCGCACTGATGTTTCATATTTTGCGCAAACGGTCACATTTGGGCAACAAAACTTTACAAATAATGCGTTGAATAACATCAAATTCAAATCGTTCAGGATCACAATTATCTCCCCGTCGCGAAGCGCTTTGTCATTACCCCGCCAGCACAGTAAACTAGGCGCCGTTTTTTCGTTTTTGCTATCTCTTTTCAGGAAAGTCACGTGACCATTAAATTGATTGTCGGCCTGGCCAACCCCGGCGCAGAATATGCCGCTACCCGCCATAATGCGGGCGCATGGTATGTCGACCTGCTGGCTGAGCGCGCCCGCCAGCCACTGAAGGAAGAGCCTAAATTCTTTGGCTATACCGCCCGTATTACCCTGGCGGGGGAAGACGTCCGCTTACTGGTGCCCACCACCTTTATGAACCTCAGCGGGAAAGCGGTGGCGGCGATGGCGACGTTTTACCGGATTGCCCCGGACGAGATTCTGGTGGCCCACGATGAGCTGGATCTGCCCCCGGGCGTCGCCAAGTTTAAACTGGGCGGTGGCCACGGCGGCCATAATGGTCTGAAGGACATTATCAGCAAGCTGGGCAACAATCCGAATTTCCACCGTTTGAGGGTCGGTATCGGCCATCCGGGCGATAAAAACAAGGTTGTTGGTTTTGTGCTCGGTAAACCGCCATTAAGTGAGCAGAAGCTGATCGATGAAGCCATTGACGAAGCGGCGCGCTGTAGCGAAATATGGCTGCAGGACGGCCTGACCAAAGCCACGAACCGGTTACACGCCTTTAAAGCGCAATAACCACCGTCCGGGCGGATTTATCCCCCGGAAAACACCGTTTCTGTGTATAATAAGCAGATATTTTTCTTTTCATCAGCGGGTTTCATTTAACCCTCTGATTATCATGTAATTAAGGTGATCTAAACCATGGGATTCAAATGCGGTATCGTCGGCCTGCCGAACGTTGGTAAATCCACCCTCTTCAATGCGCTTACCAAAGCGGGGATCGAAGCAGCAAACTTCCCGTTCTGCACCATTGAACCAAACACCGGCGTCGTCCCCATGCCTGACCCGCGTCTGGACAAACTTGCGGAGATCGTAAAACCGCAGCGTATTCTGCCTACCACCATGGAGTTCGTGGATATCGCGGGCCTGGTAAAAGGGGCTTCCAAAGGTGAAGGCCTGGGTAACCAGTTCCTGACCAATATCCGTGAAACTGAAGCCATTGGCCACGTGGTGCGCTGCTTCGAGAATGACAATATCATTCACGTGTCCGGCCGCGTAAACCCGGCGGAAGATATTGATGTCATCAATACCGAACTGGCCCTGTCTGACCTGGACACCTGCGAGCGCGCAATCCACCGGGTGCAGAAGAAAGCCAAAGGCGGCGACAAAGACGCTAAAGCCGAGCTGGCGGCCCTGGAAAAATGCCTGCCGCAGCTGGAAAATGCCGGTATGCTGCGGGCGCTGGATCTGAGCGAAGAAGATAAAGCGGCTATCCGCTACCTGAGCTTCCTGACCCTGAAGCCGACCATGTATATCGCCAACGTTAACGAAGACGGTTTCGAAAATAACCCGTATCTCGATCAGGTACGCGAAATCGCCGCGCAAGAAGGTTCTGTGGTGGTGCCGGTATGTGCTGCGGTAGAAGCCGATATTGCCGAGCTGGATGACGAAGAGCGCGATGAGTTTATGGCTGAGCTGGGCATTGAAGAGCCGGGCCTGAACCGCGTGATCCGCGCCGGTTACTCTCTGCTGAACCTGCAAACCTATTTCACCGCCGGGGTGAAGGAAGTTCGCGCCTGGACCATCCCGGTCGGGGCGACGGCTCCGCAGGCGGCCGGTAAAATCCACACCGACTTTGAGAAAGGCTTTATCCGCGCCCAGACTATCGCGTTTGAAGACTTTATCACCTACAAGGGTGAGCAAGGCGCCAAAGAAGCGGGCAAAATGCGCGCAGAAGGGAAAGACTACATCGTGAAAGATGGCGATGTAATGAACTTCCTGTTTAACGTCTAAATAAAATTTATTGTCTCATGAGATGTCATAACTTCTCATGAACATCTAAAAAACCTATAAAATCCACGCAATTGCGTGGATTTTTCATTCCATGTTGTCTCATACAATCTCATGAAAGCGCAGTCTAAAATGAGTACATAGATGAGTATAATCTGTTCCCATTATCATTTAAGGTGAGTACAATAACGGTATAAGAAATAGACAAGGCCCTGTTATGCTCACTGATACGCAATGCCGCACTGCCAAGCCGAAAGAAAAACTCTATCGTCTCAATGACTTCAACGGTCTCTACCTGGAAGTGAAACCCAATGGCAAAAAGGCATGGCGCTATCGGTTTAAACTCAATGGTAAATCCAGCATGTTTGCGTTGGGTGAATACCCGACGGTCAAACTTGCTGAAGCCCGCGAGAAATGCGAGCAAGCACGTAAGCAAGTCGCAGATGGTGTTAGCCCGACACTGGCTCGCCAGTTAGATAAGATCCGCAAGGTCAATGACGCATCCAACACCTTTGAGCTAATCGCCAAAGAGTGGTTGCAGATGAAAGACTGGGCCGAAATCACCAAAACCCGGCGACTGGATATGCTTGAACGTGTGGTTTTCCCCGCGATAGGTAAGCTCCCAGTCAGGGAGATCACTCCATACCACATTCTTAAAATTCTCCAGGAAACCGCTAAGCGAGGTGCACCGACAGTTGCTGCTGAAGCCCGTCGCACCATTTCATCTGTTTTTGAGTTGGCAGTCGCGACACTTAGAGCTGATAGCGATCCCGTATGGCCTGTGCGCAAGGCCCTTCCGGCCAATAAGACACAACACAAACAGGCATTGAATCCTCAGCAAATTGGAAAGTTATTAGGCTGTTTTGACAATAGTCGCGGGTCATACCAGGTTAACTATTGCATGTGGCTGATGTGGTGGACACTGGCTCGTCCAGCAGAAGCCACTGAAGCGGAGTGGGCAGAAATCGATCTAGATAATGCCCTCTGGACCATTCCGGCAGCGCGAATGAAAGCCCGCAGAGAACACGTTATTCCCCTACCCTTACAGGCAGTCAAAATGCTCAGAACACTACAGGGATTAACCGGGCATCGGCAGCACCTTTTCCCGGGCAGGGATAATCCGCTAGGTCCAATGACATCGAACTCTCTGCGCCAACTACTTAAAAGCATCGGCTGGAGTGGTACTTATAGCCCACATGCAACACGAACCACAGGAAGTACCCGCTTAAACGAGATGGGCTATCGACCTGACGCTATCGAAGTTCAGCTTGCTCATGCTGATACCAACAACGTTCGCCGCACTTATAACCATGCGACTTATCTTGATGAACGAAAAGTGATGATGCAGGAATGGGCTAATAAGCTTGATGGATGGGTATGCTGCGCTAACGTTAAATAAACGGTGATGCATTGGTGCTTTATTGTTGATTAACATAGATATTTATTCATATTTAATTCAAACCTACAATTCAACCTATAGTATATGTAAACAGTGAATGCCAGATGCTTATAGCTTTCGAAATTTTTGTTTATCGATAGTAGCTTGATTCTTACAAGCTATGCTGGCCTGTTCCCCATAAATTGGCATATCTCAATGTTATCAATGTCTGCTGTGGCACAAAGCAAACTTTAGTGACCGGAAACGATGTCAGCGGTCAGGACGGTCGTTCAGGGTTAAAATGATGAGTACCACTTCGTGGCTGATTCGCCGGCAGGATCATTTTTCCACTTTGAGTGGTAATCGTCACCTTTATCTTCTCAAAAGACAATAATCCAGATATTGCAACAATCCTCCTTAATTAGTACCTGTCCTGCATCAATCTCTCTCATCTTCTCGCAGATCCGCCCCCAGTTCCGGAACTGAACGAAAGACATAATCAATTTTAGTTGATGTATAATCAAAAAATGATTATGGTGTTGTGGTTGAAACAGTCAAACAGGTTAGTTATGAAGCTTTCTGAACATATCGATCTTTTCTTTGACGGGAATAAATCTGCTTTTGCTAAAAGTATGAGTGTTACTCCTCAACAAGTTACAAAATGGGTTAACGATGACTGGATCATTGTTGACGGAACTCTTTACAGTCCCAGAAGGGATTTAACCAGAGGCAATATGATGAAACGTAAGAAATTTTTGGCAAGCATATTTTGCGGTGCTCAATATGCTTTGGCCGAGTTAAGGGAACACAACGCTCAGGGACCCAATGCTAATGGGATAGCACAAAATGCCCGCAACACCATTGAGTTACTGGCAGAATTCTTTAAGAAAGAGAATTATAATATTTATATGGTTGCCTATAACAATAAAGCACAGCAGTTTGAGCTTTACTCCTCCCAACCTGCTTTTGAGTTAGGCGTTACTTATTTTCATATATTTAATCCGGGTAGCATCCTGTTTTCCTATAACAATGACATGAAGTCTGAGGATACCTTTGAGGTTCTCACTGACTCCAGCCGGCTGGTAGCCAACCGCTTTGATCCTTATGCGTTTACGATACTGCGCCAGGAAATTCAGCAGGCGTTTAGTCAGTAAAGAAGTTTATTAAAAGCTTACACAGGTGATCATCAATTGTTAAATAATAAGAATACGGCCAGAGTTCGACATTCTGGCCGTATTTCACTTCTTCGTTGATGCTCTATCTGTTCGCTGTGAGCCTCATATTGGACTGACCCCACGCCCGTAGACAAATTCTGTCCTCACGATGAGGCCTGTTCGAAGGCCTCCGGACTGACGCCGCCGAGATGACTGTGGCGCCGGGCCCGGTTGTAGAACACTTCAATGTAATCGAAGATATCCGCCCGGGCCAGATCCCGGGTTTTGTATATTCTCTTCCTGATGCGTTCTTTTTTCAGCGAACTGAAGAACGATTCGGCCACCGCATTGACGCTCCTATGTCAAGAACGTGCGATTAGCATAGGCTAAATCCGATAAAATCAATGGATAGAGCTCACGGACGATGTATCGTTTTAGACATCTCAGGATCTCTTTAGTCGACAGCCCTTCACGGGTTCGTCTGTTTACATATATTTTTGTTCGTGGATCGCTACGCATACGCACAAGAGCTATTGTCCATAGTGCATTATTTGCTTCACGTGAACCGCCACGGTTTAATCTGTGCCTGACTGTTTTTCCTGATGATGCTGGTAACGGATTTACACCACAAAGTGATGCCAGTGCCGCTTCATTTTTTAAGCGT
>NZ_WBXP01000021.1 GCF_016415625.1 Shimwellia pseudoproteus | reverse complement strand
TGACGAAAGCAGGTATGCCTGAAAGTGTGCGTATTGCCTGAAAACACAACCCGCTACGGGGGAGACTTACCCGAAATCTGATTTATTCAACAAAGCCCCTTAATACGTGTTAATGACAACGACAGCGAGGTTTAATGCATTTTCTTCAGAAGCAACGTAATTATATCAGAGAATGCCGGTACGCGGGAAAGAAATAGTCTGGGGAATGGCCGCTGATTAATTATTATTCTGATTGACAAATGAACTATCCCCGGGGGAATGGGGCGCAGCGCTGTGCATAAAATGCGCACTGATTCTTTTTACTTGTTTAATTGTGAATCATTTCGGGAAAAAAGAAATATTAAAAAGCGCGGAATGATAAAAATAATGCGGGTTAAATGAAAAAGGCCGGGCGGCGTGCCCGGCAAAAAAAGAACGAACGTAATTCCAGAGTGATAGCTGGTTATGATACGGAGCAAAACACCGTTCGTTCAGTGTGCTGCGCGGATCAGGACTGAAAAAACCAGTCGTCGGCGCTTTCCCAGGTTTCTTGCAGGATTTCGCTGATACGCGCTTTGTCTTCTTTGCCGCCACCGGTTACTGACAGGTTATTGCTGCCGGCATAGCGCACATGGACATGGTTCTCGGCGTCTGGATACTGATGGCTGATACGGCGGGTGAGCTCCTGGCTCAGCGCATCTACCGCCCCGGGGGGCAGGGTAGTGGTTCTGGCAATAGTGACCTCAATACGCATGATGACCTCCGGAAAAAGATAACTGTATATTTATACAGTTATCTCCGGATGTTAGCAAGCACTCTGTGGTACCGGGCGGGATCAGGCGTCGGCAACGGACCAGGCAATACTCTCACCGGCCAGGAAAGGCACCACGCTATCGTCGCCGGCGGGGATCTCTGCCGGGACGGTGACTGCCACGCGCTGTAGGGTAATAACACCGTCATTGAGCGGCAGGCCGTAGAAACGCGGGCCGTTAACTGAGGTGAAGCCTTCCAGATGTTTCAGGGCGTCCATCTCCTCAAAGACGGTGGCATACGCCCCCAGTGCGGTCGGGGCATTAAAGCAGCCGGCGCAGCCGCAGCTGGCCTCTTTACGCAGCCTTCCGTGGGGGGCAGAGTCGGTACCGAGGAAGACCCGATCGCAACCGCTGGCCACCAGCTCGCGCAATGCCTGCTGGTGGATATTGCGTTTCAGGATGGGCAGGCAGTACAGGTGAGGGCGGATACCGCCCGCCAGCATATGGTTACGGTTGAACATCAGGTGCTGTGGGGTAATGGTGGCGCCGATCAGTGCGTTACCGTCACGGACGTACTGGGCTGCTTCCCGGGTGGTGATATGTTCGAATACCACCTTCAGACCAGGCAGGCGCTGGCGCAGGGGTTCCATGACGCTGTCAATAAAGCGCGCTTCGCGGTCAAAAATATCGACCTCGGCGTGGGTCACTTCACCGTGTACCAGCAGCGGCATACCGATTTTTTCCATCCGCTCCAGCACCGGCATAATGGCATCAATGCTGGTCACGCCGTGGCTGGAGTTCGTCGTGGCGTTGGCCGGATACAGTTTGGCCGCCGTGAAGACCCCCTGTTGTGCGCCGCGTTCCAGCTCATCGGGGTTCAGTGTGTCGGTCAGGTAACAGGTCATCAGTGGTTCGAACTGGTGCCCGGCAGGGACCGCGTCAAGGATACGCTGGCGGTAGGCAATGGCAGCCTCCACAGTCGTGACCGGGGGCACCAGATTGGGCATGACAATAGCGCGGCCATAATGGGCACTGGTCCAGGGCACAACGGCGTTTAACATCTCGCCATCGCGCAGGTGAATATGCCAGTCATCTGGGCGGCGGATTTTTAGAACCTGGGAGAAAACGGTCATCGGGTGAGCTCCGGCGTAAGAGAGACAGTTATGGCTGTTTTTTGCCGGGCACTAAGGATAAGCGTAAACGTTTTCCTTTGCACGCCTTTCTGGGGAAAATGCGCTGAAAAACGCGGGGGAATGGCCCCCGCGTGAGGGTTAGTTTACAAACGGAATGATGATTTGACCGGGTTTCACTTCCAGCCCCTGAGCGTATTTCTTCGCCAGTGCCTCGCCTTTACTGCGATCGTCACTCAGCACATAGGCCGGTTGCTGGTTAAAGTAATTACGCAGCGCCTGGTTCAGATATGGGGTGATAGTCTGTAACACCGCCTGCATTTTTTCCGGTTTCACGTCCGCGTTGGTGACTTCCATCTCCTGCAGGTAGACCGCCCCTTGTTCTTTATTAAATACCGGGTGTGCCCGCATGGTTAAGGCGATTTGCGCTTTTTGATTACCAAACAGCGAGGTCATATCCAGATCGGCATTGCCGGTCAGGGTGATTTTATCGGGCTCGCTGCGGCCTATCTGGCTGGTCAGATTGCGCAGGGTGATATGGGCATTGGCCAGCCCGGGAACCCCAATATCGCGTGAGAAATTGTTCTGTTTTGCCAGCGCCTGGTTTATCTCCTGTTCGCTAACGGTGTATTGGGTCAGTTGGTTACAACCCACCAGCAGACCACTGATCATTAATACTGCGGCGATAAAAAAACGCGTCATGTTTACTCCGGGCATCCGTTATTTCTGGCAAATTTATCTTATATTACAGGGACGAAAAAGCACGATGCTGAACATCCCCTTCAGCATCTCCTGCCGTTGTCAGACAATAGAAAAGCGCATTAATTCCCTGGTTCAGGGATCTTCCCTGGCTGGCGACGGGCGGAGAACTGCCACCCCAGCGCCAGCAGGGTGAGCAGGCCAATGGCAGACAGCATGGCCCAGGGAAGCTCCGGCTGTTGCAGCGTTTTTCCGGTGTCATACAGCCAGCCGCCACCGGCGTACCCCAGCGCCCCGCCAATGGCCAGCCCCAGGCGGCTGAAGCCCATATAACTGCCCCGGGCGCGGGCGTCCGCCAGCGACGCTCCCAGGGTTTCCCGGGCGGGTTCGGCAATAATTGACCCAATATAAAACAGACAAATCAGGGTGAATAATTGCTGGATAGTGCTGGTCAGGCCAATCGGTAACATACTTAATGACATGATAAGCAAACCGGCCATTAGCCGTTGCTCAAGACGAAAATGTTTTTCACTCCAGCGGGCGATGGGGTACAGCAAGGTCAGTGATAGGGTGGCCTCAATGGCGTACATCCATTTCACCATCGCCGGTGAACCGGCGATTTCGTTCACCATGATAGGCAGCATCAGCATCACCTGGACCGCCAGCATGTAATAACCGGCCAGGGTTAGGACATAGGTGACAAAACGGCGGTCACTGAGTACCCGGCCCATCCCTTCCCGCAGCGGGGTGCGGATGGTGGACAGCTTATAGGCCGGCAGCAGCCAGGCGTTAACCCCGGCGCAGATCATAAACAACACCGCACCGGTGCCGCACACCAGGCGGAAGTCATAATTAAGCAGCCAGCTGCCCAGCAGAGCGCCAATCACCGCTCCGGCGCTGTCCTGCATCATCAGCAGCGAGAAGAACCGCCCGCGTTCATGGGGGCGAACCAGCTTAACCACCAGCGCGGCCCGGGGAGGATCAAATAGCGTCCCCCCGAGGCCGGAAAGCACGCAGGAGAGCCACAACAGCCAGGGTTCATGAGCAATCGCCATTGTGGCGAACCCCGCCGCGCGCAACAGCATGCCGGTGACGATCATTGGCCGGGCGCCGAAGCGGTCAGCAATGGCGCCGCCAAAAATCCCCAGCCCCTGCTGCACCAGCTGGCGCAGGCCGAGCGCAATCCCCACCATCAGGGCGGCCCAGCCCATCTGGTCAACAAAACGGATAGAGATCAGCGGAAACACCACAAAAAAGCCGAGTACCACGAGCATATTGTCGAGTAATAGAAAATATTTACCCAGGCTTCTCGCCTGTGATACCGGGGCCATGCTGGTTCCTGAATATAAAAAGGAGGGAAACACCTATATTACCCTGATATGCGGTATTTTCATGCAGGGCAACTGACAAGATTTTTTCATCGAAAAGTCGGCTTGATTGACAGGATTAATCGAAAAGGGTGATCAGATAATAATTACTGCCATCATGTTTTCCTGAAAGCCATTGTGCCTGGTATATTGAATACTATACAAAACCTGAGGTACGGGCCTGTCAGCGGGACAGCCCATAAGGAGTAGAGTTAAGATGTTCGGCTATCGTAATAACGTACCAAAAGTTCGTCTGGTCACTGACCGGTTAGTGGTGCGTCTGATCCACGACAGGGACGCATGGCGCCTGGCCGATTACTACAGTGAGAACCGCCAGTTTCTTAAACCCTGGGAACCGGTGCGCGATGAAAGCCACTGTTATCCCTCTGGCTGGCAGGCGCGGTTATCACTCATTAATGAATTACATAAACAGGGCAGTGCCTTTTATTTCGCTTTACTGGACCCGGAAGAAAAAACCATCATTGGGGGGGCTAACTTTTCTAATGTGGTGCGCGGCTCGTTTCATGCCTGCTACCTCGGGTATTCGCTGAGTGAAAAGCACCAGGGGCAGGGGATGATGTTTGAGGCATTACAGTCCGCTATTCGCTATATGCAACGCACCCAGCATATCCACCGCATCATGGCTAACTATATGCCGCACAATCAGCGCAGTGGTGATTTGCTGGCCCGGCTGGGGTTTGAAAAAGAAGGCTATGCCAAAGACTACCTGTTGATTGACGGTGTCTGGCGTGATCACGTGTTGACAGCGCTGACCACCCCGGGCTGGATAGCGGGTCGTTAAGCTCAAGGAGACATAATGAAGTACCAGTTAACGGATGTAGAAGCCCGGATCATCGGCTGTGTGATGGAGAAACAAGTCACCACGCCGGATCAATATCCCCTTTCCCTGAATGCCGTGGTCACCGCGTGTAACCAGAAGACCAACCGCGAGCCGGTGATGAATTTATCAGAACAACAGGTGCAGAACGTGCTTGATGCGCTGGTTAAACGTCACTATCTGCGCACCGTCAGTGGTTTTGGTAACCGGGTAACAAAATACGAGCAGCGCTTTTGTAACTCAGAATTTGGTGATCTGAAATTATCTGAGGCTGAGGTGGCTATCGTTACCACGCTGCTGTTGCGCGGGCCGCAAACCCCCGGCGAGCTACGGACCCGGGCCGCCCGGATGTGTGATTTTAGTGATATGGCCGATGTTGAAGCGACACTCAGCGGCCTGGCCTGCCGGGAAGATGGGCCGTATGTGGTGCGCTTACCCCGGGAGGCCGGCAAGCGGGAAAGCCGCTACCAGCATCTGTTCTGCGGCGAGCCGGACACCACCTTGCCAGCGGCGCTGAATGACGCCCCGGCAGAGGATGGCACCCTTGCCGGACGGGTGGCCCAACTGGAAGATGAGGTGGCGGAACTGAAACAACAACTGGCGCAATTACTGGCGCGGCAAGAGGGATAACGGATGGGCGTATTGCGGGTCGGGGTGGTTGGATTAGGAAATATTGCACAAAAAGCCTGGTTGCCTGTGGTGGCGAACGCCCGTAACTGGCAGGTGGTGGGGGCCTGGTCACTGAACCAGCAAAAGGCCCAGGCGGTGTGTGCCGGCTATCGAATCCCGTGCGTGGGGGATTTACCCAGCCTGGCGGCCCAGTGTGATGCGGTATTCGTCCATACCAGTACCGCCAGCCATTATGCGGTGGTCAGCGAGCTGTTACAGGCCGGGGTGCATGTCTGTGTGGATAAGCCCCTGGCGGAAAGCCTGAGTGACGCGGTGCGGCTGGTGGAGATGGCCAGCCGACGTAAACTGGCGCTGATGGTCGGGTTTAACCGCCGTTTTGCACCGCTTTACCAGACACTGAAAACCCAGATGGACGGGGCCGCGTCGCTGCGCATGGATAAACACCGTACCGACAGCGTGGGGCCGCAGGATCTGCGCTTTACGTTGCTGGATGATTATCTGCATGTGATTGATACCGCCCTGTGGCTGGGCGGCGAACCGGCCCATTTACAAAGCGGTACGCTGCAAACCAATGATGAGGGTGAAATGCTGTTTGCCGAGCACCATTTCGCCTGTGACCACCGGCAGATAACCACCGTGATGCACCGGCGCGCCGGGAGCCAGCGGGAAACGGTGCAACTGGTCACGGACGGTGCGGTCTATAACGTGACCGATATGCGCGACTGGCAGTGCGAACAAGGCGGGATTATCACGCAGCAGCCGGTAGCCAGCTGGCAGACAACCCTTGCCCAGCGTGGGTTTGAGGGCTGTGCTCATCACTTTATTGATTGCGTAACCAACCAGACCGCCCCGCAAACCTCGGGGGAGCAGGCCATCCTGGCCCAAAGTCTGGTGGAGCGATTATGGCGCGAAGCCATGAGTGAATAATGTCCTGTAACAACTGACAGTAGAATTTCTGCTGCGGTTGGGTAGACTAAGCGCTTCGCGAAATAGACCAGACGCCTGCATTGCAGGCGTCTGTGTTATGGATATAACGATAATGAACTTACTGAAATCGCTGGCTGCGGTCAGCTCGATGACGATGTTTTCGCGGGTGCTCGGTTTTGCCCGTGATGCCATTGTGGCAAGGATTTTTGGGGCCGGAATGGCCACAGATGCCTTTTTTGTTGCGTTTAAGCTGCCTAATTTACTGCGGCGTATTTTTGCTGAGGGGGCATTTTCTCAGGCATTTGTTCCGATCCTCGCCGAATACAAAAGTAAGCAAGGGGAAGAGGCTACCCGGGTATTTGTCTCCTATGTTTCTGGCTTACTGACCCTGGCGCTGGCCATTGTTACGGTGCTGGGGATGCTGGCCGCCCCCTGGGTTATCATGGTAACGGCACCGGGGTTTGCCGATACCGCCGATAAATTCCAGCTGACCACCCAGTTATTGCGGGTGACCTTTCCGTATATTTTACTGATTTCACTGGCCTCTCTGGCCGGGGCGATCCTTAATACCTGGAACCGTTTCTCGGTACCGGCATTTGCGCCGACGTTTTTGAATATCAGCATGATCGGTTTTGCGCTGTTTGGCGCGCCGTATTTTCACCCGCCGGTGATGGCGCTGGCCTGGGCGGTGACCGTCGGTGGGGTGTTGCAGTTGTTTTATCAGCTGCCGCATCTGAAAAAAATCGGCATGCTGGTATTGCCGCGCATCAACTTTAAAGATGCCGGGGCCATGCGGGTGGTTAAACAGATGGGGCCGGCGATCCTCGGGGTTTCTGTTAGCCAGATCTCGTTAATTATTAACACCATTTTCGCTTCTTTCCTGGTGTCCGGTTCGGTCTCCTGGATGTACTACGCCGATCGCCTGATGGAGTTTCCTTCCGGGGTGCTGGGCGTGGCGCTGGGGACTATTCTGCTGCCGTCGCTGTCAAAAAGTTTCGCCAGCGGCAACCATGATGAGTACAACCGCCTGATGGACTGGGGGCTGCGCCTCTGCTGCCTGCTGGCGTTGCCCAGTGCGGTGGCGCTGGGGATCCTGTCCGGGCCGCTGGCTATCTCCCTGTTCCAGTACGGGAAATTCACCGCGTTTGACGCCGCCATGACCCAGCGAGCCTTGATTGCTTATTCGGTGGGATTAATGGGGCTGATTGTGGTGAAAGTGCTGGCCCCGGGGTTCTATTCCCGTCAGGACATTAAAACTCCGGTGAAAATCGCGATTGTGACGCTGATCATGACCCAGTTAATGAACCTGGCGTTTATCGGCCCGCTGAAACATGCCGGTTTATCACTGTCTATCGGCCTGGCGGCGTGCCTGAATGCCGGTCTGCTGTACTGGCAGTTGCGTAAGCAGGATATTTTCCAGCCTCAGCCCGGCTGGCGCAGTTTCCTGGTGCGGTTGATTGTTGCCGTGCTGGTGATGGCCGCGGTATTGCTGGGTGTGATGCAGGTGATGCCTGACTGGGCGACGGGGGGCATGCTATGGCGCGTGCTGCGTTTGCTGGGGGTGGTGATTGCCGGTGTGGCGGCTTACTTTGCTACCCTGGCGCTGTTAGGGTTCCGGGTGAAAGAGTTCGCCCGCCGTACGCTGTAATCTACGTTTCAGGGCTGGCTATGGCTGGCCCTGCTTGTTTTATTGCCCCCGGGTTGCCGTTGTTAAGTCACCTCTGCCGTCTGGCGCTGGTTGTTTTATCGCTCTCCCGTTACCTCGCTTTGCCCTCCCGTTACCTCGCTTTGCCCTCCCGTTACCTCGCTTTGCCGTCCTCGCGCCCGGGCTGCTTCTCCTGGTGTTATCCCTTACGGTGTCTGTACTTAATCCTGGGTTGCTGGCTGCTCTGGCTGTGTCTGTATGCCGTAGCGGGATGTCGGCACGGCTATTGAGGCAAAAAAAAACCGGCCTGTAAACAGACCGGTTTTTGCGATGACGGGCAGGATAACCTTACTGCGGTTTTCCTGCCGGGGCGCTGGCCTGGCGGGTAGCGCTATGGCCACCGGCACTGCCTTTACCGTCAAAATCAAACGCCGGGCGTACCCAGTCACTGTGGCGCGGGGCCTCAGGGACATACTGCGGTGCCGGTGCTTTCGTCATCGGTGCACTGGCCAGGCCGTGCAGCTCGCGGGCGCCAACCACCGGTGCCGCAACGCTGGCTGCCGGTGCGGTGTCGCGGGTGTCAGCCGGGGCCACTGCAGGCGCTGTGCTTGCCGCTGCCTGGGGGGCTGGCTGTGCCCGTTCCGGTTCAGCAGTATCGGCAACAACCACATCCGCGCTAACCGGCGCTACGGCGGCAGGCTCAGCCACAACCGGTTCAGCCGCGATAGGCTCAACGGTGGCCGGTTCAACCGCTGCGGGTTCAGCCACGGCAGGTTCAGTTACTACGGGTTCAGTTACTACGGGCTCAGCCACAACAGGCTCAGCGGCTGCGGGTTCAGATACAACGGGCTCCGTTACTACTGGTTCCGTTACCGCAGGTTCAGCGGCTGGCGCTGGCTGTGCGTCGGTTGCCTGGCGGGCAACCTCTTCAGCCGTGGCAACCTCTTCACTGGCAATCAGCTGCGGCTGTTGTTCTGCCGGGGCTGAGATCACCTCAGGATGACGGGTTTCTACCGCCGCCGCACTATCAACACTGTGGCTGGCTGGCAGGACGATGGGCTGCTCGTTAACCGTTTCGACAATATCCTGTTCCTGATGCCCGGTGGTGATCGGGTAGTGGATCCAGGCTTTACCCGAGGCCAGCTCAGGAGACGCACAGGCGACACTTAACGGCATCGGGGAGTGGGTCGGATAACGTTCGTCACGGTAACGACGACGGCGCTGGCCGCTAACCCGCAGATGGCGCGGAGAACGGCGTGAACGGCGCGGCATACCGGCGTTATCGCCACGGCTATCCGCGTTGTCCGCGTGTTCCTCACTGGCCACAACCACCGCCGGGAGGACGGAAGGGTCAACCGGTTTCACCGTTGGCAGGGCGCGAACTTCCTGAGGCGCGTTCTGCGGCAGGTTCTGCTCAGCTGCGCCGGCAGGTTGTGCTTCACTGGCAAAGCGGATTTTTTGCGTCAGCTGGCGCGGCTTACGGCGCGGCATCACCTGCACACGTTCTTCCGCAACAGCGGCTTCCTGTGGTGCGGTGTTCTGCGGTGCGGCAGCATCATCACGCTGCAGGGCTTTGACTTCCTGCTGAGCCTGACGTTTTTCATCACTGCGGCGGCGATTGCGTTCGCGGCGCGGCTGCTGCTCACGCGGTTTTTCCTGATCGTCCGCTGTTACGGTCTGGCGATTCTGCTGCTGGGTATCACCATTCTGCTGCTGGGACTGACGGCGGTTACGGCGATTTTCTTCGCGGGATTCACGATTTTCACGGGGCTCGCGGGTGTCCTGACGTTCTGAACGGTTATCGCGGTTATCCCGGGAATCACGGTTATCGCGATCTTCACGGTTGCTGCGGTCATTACGATCGCGGCGGTTGTTGTTGCGGTCGCGACGGTTGTTGTTGCGATCGCGGCGCTCCGGCTGGCGAGGTTCAGCCGGCGGGGCTTTAACTTCTTCTACCGGTGTTTCCACAACCGCAGGTTCACTGCCGGCAAACAGGCGTTTCAGCGCGGCAAAGAAGCGGCTGAACAAGCCCGGTGCTACTGGCTGTGCCGGGGCGGCGGCGGCGGTAGGGGCGGCTGCTTTCGCGGCTGCCGGTTTGGCGGCGGCGTCGTCCGGCATCGGCGGCGCTTCTGGCATAATAAAGGCGGCCAGTGCAGGCTCTTCCGGTAATTTACGTTCGGCCTGAGGTTCGTCGATTTCCTGGGCCATTGCCTCTTCGTGGATCTGCGGCAGTTTATAGCTCAGGGCTTTGATCTCTTCGCCTTTGCGTACCCGCAGCACGTGGTAGTGCGGGGTTTCCATCTGATCGTTCGGCACGATGATGCAGCGAACACCGCCCTGGCGCTGTTCAATGGCGCTTACCGCTTCACGTTTTTCGTTCAGCAGGTAAGAGGCAATCGGCACCGGGACAATGGCATGCACTTCATTGGTGTTTTCTTTCAGCGCTTCTTCTTCGATCAGGCGCAGAATAGATAACGACAGGGACTCGTTATCGCGGACGGTGCCGGTGCCGCTACAGCGTGGGCAGACGTGATGGCTGGATTCGCCAAGGGACGGGCTCAGGCGCTGGCGGGACATCTCCAGCAGACCAAAGCGCGAGATATGGCTAATCTGAATACGGGCGCGATCCTGGCGTACCGCTTCACGCAGGCGGTTTTCAACCGCGCGCTGGTGACGAACCGGGGTCATATCAATGAAGTCGATAACAATCAGACCGCCAAGGTCACGCAGACGCAGCTGGCGGGCAATTTCATCTGCCGCTTCAAGGTTGGTATTGAATGCAGTTTCTTCGATATCGCCACCGCGGGTAGCCCGGGCGGAGTTGATATCAATAGCGGTCAGTGCTTCGGTGCTGTCGATAACAATAGAGCCACCGGACGGCAGACGCACTTCGCGCTGGAAGGCGGATTCAATCTGGGATTCGATTTGGTAGTGGCTGAACAGCGGGATTTCACCGGTGTACAGTTTGATTTTGCTGCTGAAGTCCGGGCGACCCAGCGCCGCGATATGCTGGCGGGCCAGTTCGAGGATCTTCGGATTATCGATAAGAATTTCACCGATGTCCTGGCGCAGGTAGTCGCGAAAGGCGCGCACGATAACGTTACTTTCCTGATGGATCAGGAACGGGGCCGGGCGGCTTTCGGCGGCTTTCTGGATAGCTTCCCAGTGTTTTAAGCGGAAGCTTAAATCCCACTGCAGTGCTTCTGCGGATTTACCCACACCGGCGGTGCGGACAATCAGGCCCATACCGTCCGGCACTTCCAGAGACGCCAGCGCCTCTTTTAATTCGGTACGGTCATCACCTTCAATGCGGCGTGAGATACCGCCAGCACGCGGGTTGTTTGGCATCAGCACCAGATAGCTGCCTGCCAGACTGATAAAGGTTGTTAATGCCGCGCCTTTGTTGCCGCGTTCTTCTTTATCGATCTGGACGATGACTTCCTGGCCTTCACGCAGCACGTCTTTAATATTGGGACGACCGTGGGAAGAATAGTTAGACGGGAAGTATTCGCGGGCAATCTCTTTTAGCGGGAGGAAACCGTGACGCTCAGCACCGTAATCTACGAATGCGGCCTCAAGGCTGGGTTCAATACGGGTAATTTTGCCTTTGTAGATGTTCGCTTTTTTCTGTTCATGACCCGGGCTTTCAATATCCAGATCATACAGGCGTTGCCCATCAACAAGGGCGACACGCAACTCTTCCTGCTGAGTTGCGTTAATTAACATTCTTTTCATCGTAACTTACTCATTATTCTTACATTGACGACAAAGCTGCGGGCAAGATGACGCTGACCGGGAATTGACCGATGGCCTCGTGACTATTCGCAAAGTCGTCAACCTCACGGTTGTCGCTTGCATGGAGGCGCAAAGTATCGGCAGCCTGTAATTCAAACGGAAAAACAGTGCTATTAAGTCCTCGGAATATTCTGGGTGTTATTTCACCAGATAAGATTCCATTTACCGGTTAGGCTGCAACCCGCAGCCCGCTAACTGCCTGAAATTCATAACGTCTTACGCCATTGCTGCGTAGCTGAATAGACAGGCAAAATTGGCAATTCCGCAAATTTCCTTGTGATTAACAAGCGGTAACGCGGAAAACTGACACATTATTCCACTGCATACCTTGTTATAGCAAGTTCACTTTTGCCATTTATCACACGGTTTTGCACAGTTTTTTCACTGCCCGATCTTGTGTGAGTGAATAACACACAAAATGTACAGTTCCGCTGTAGTAAAACCCTGTGAACAACAATATAAGCATATAAAAAGAAGTAGCGCTATTGAGCAGGTAAATTTAGAATCGCCGCCCATGAAAACAGAGACGCAATCCGTAACTTTTGTTGCTATTTCCGCCGATGAAGCGGGGCAACGCATCGACAACTTTTTGCGCACCCAGTTAAAGGGGGTGCCCAAGAGTATGATTTACCGCATTCTTCGTAAGGGAGAAGTGCGGGTTAACAAAAAACGCATCAAACCCGAATATAAATTGCAGGACGGGGATGAAGTGCGCATTCCGCCAGTGCGCGTGGCCGAGCGTGATGATCAGGCGGTATCGCCGCATCTGCAGAAGGTGGCGGCGCTCAATGACGTGATTCTCTATGAGGATGACTACATTCTGGTGCTGAACAAACCCTCCGGGACTGCGGTACACGGCGGCAGTGGGCTGAGTTTTGGGGTGATTGAAGGGCTGCGGGCCCTGCGCCCGGAAGCACGCTTCCTGGAGCTGGTTCACCGTCTGGACCGCGATACCTCCGGCGTACTGCTGGTGGCGAAAAAGCGCTCGGCGCTGCGGTCATTACATGAACAGCTGCGCGAGAAGGGGATGCAAAAAGATTATCTCGCCCTGGTGCGCGGGCAGTGGCCGTCCCACATTAAAGTGGTACAGGCGCCGCTGCTGAAAAATATTCTCCAGAGCGGTGAGCGTATTGTCCGGGTCAGCAGCGAAGGGAAACCCTCAGAGACCCGTTTTAAGGTTGAGGAGCGCTATGCGTTCGCCACCCTGATGCGCTGTAGCCCGGTAACCGGGCGGACCCACCAGATCCGCGTGCACACGCTGCATGCCGGGCACCCGATTGCGTTTGATGATCGCTACGGGGAGCGTGAGTTTGATAAGCAACTGAGCGAGGCCGGAACCGGGTTAGATCGTTTATTCCTGCACGCGGCCGCGTTACGCTTCCAGCATCCGCAAACCGGCGAGACGCTGCGCATTGAAGCGCCGCTGGACGACAAACTCAAACGCTGCCTCCAGACGTTACGTAAGTCAGCCAAAGGGGCGTAAACCCGGGCGGCAGTGCTGAGACAGCAACATGATTAAGGCGGCGCCCGGCGCCGCCTTTTTTGTCGCCGCTGGGAACAGGCGCGTAAAATATCAGCCCAGCAGTGGGTTGCAGTGCGCTTTGCGCAACATGGCGCACAGGGCGATAAGCGGTAACCCGACCAGGGTGTTTGGGTCGCGCCCGTCCAGCCGGTTAAACAAGGTAATACCCAGCCCCTCACTTTTAAAACTGCCGGCGCACTGTAGCGGTTGTTCTTTGCGAATATAATTGATGATTTCTTCGTCGGTCAGATGGCGAAAATGCACATCAAAGGGTTCTACTTCGCATTGTAATTGACCATTTTCTGAATTAAAAAGCGCCAGCCCGGTATAAAAAGTGACTATTTTTCCGCGCGCCTTACTTAATTGCGCGATGGCGTTTTCCTCGCTGTGGGGTTTGCCGGTAATGTTATTATCGATAACACAAACTTGATCACTGCCAATAATCAGATGTGCCGGGAACTGATGGCTCAGGGCCTGCGCTTTCGCCTGAGCCAGGCGCTGCACCAGATGGCGTGCGTCTTCACCGGGGCGGGGCGTTTCATCCACCTCCGGGGCGGCGCACTGGAAGGGGAGCCCCAGCTTTTCCAGCAGGGTGCGGCGAAAAGGCGAGGTGGACGCCAGGATTATCGGTTTCATATTTTTACAGCCACATATAGCGTATTGGTATCAGGCATTTTAAACTGTGCACCGCAATGTGTGCGAATAATTGGCAAAAGGCGTGCGGTACCGCCTTTTTCTTTGACTATATCCCGCTACAACGTTAATATGCGCGCCCTATGCAAAAAGTAAAATTACCCCTGACACTTGATCCGGTTCGTACCGCTCAAAAACGCCTTGATTACCAGGGTATTTATACCCAGGCTCAGGTTGAGCGCGTGGCCGAATCTGTTGTCAGCGTAGACAGTGATGTGGAGTGCTCCATGAACTTCGCTATCGACAACCAGCGCCTTGCCGTGATTAACGGTGATGCAAAGGTGGCGGTAACGTTGCGCTGTGAGCGCTGCGGGAAACCGTTTCCGCACCAGGTCTATACGCAGTATTGTTTCAGTCCGATTGCCAATGACAAGCAGGCTGAGGCACTCCCGGAAGCGTATGAGCCGATCGAGGTTAACGAGTTCGGTGAAATCGATCTTCTGGCAATGGTTGAGGATGAAATCATTCTCTCCTTACCAGTGGTTCCGGTGCATGATTCTGAACACTGTGAAGTGTCCGAGGCGGACATGGTCTTTGGTGAACTGCCAGATGAGGCAAAAAAACCAAACCCATTTGCCGTATTAGCCAGTTTAAAGCAAAAGTAATTGAGGAGTAAGGTCCATGGCCGTACAACAGAATAAACCAACTCGTTCCAAACGTGGCATGCGTCGTTCTCATGACGCCCTGACTGCAGTAACCAGCCTGTCTGTAGACAAGACTTCTGGTGAATCCCATCTGCGTCACCACATTACTGCTGACGGTTTCTACCGCGGCCGTAAAGTTATCGCTAAGTAATCACGCGGTTGCGTGATTACGCTTAGTGTCTTGTCCCCGGCTTGCCGGGGATAATGCATACTTGGGCGATATCTTGACACGTCTAACCCTTGCGTTAGATGCCATGGGTGGGGATTTTGGTCCCACCGTGACAGTGCCTGCTGCATTGCAGGCGCTGGATTCTGATTCCCAGTTAAGCCTTCTGTTAGTCGGCGACCCCGACGCCATCACACCATTACTTGCCAGAGCTGATTTTGAACAGCGGTCACGGTTACAGGTTGTTCCCGCCGAGTCAGTTATTGCAAGTGATGCCCGGCCGTCTCATGCTATCCGCAACAGTCGCGGAACATCGATGCGGATCGCGCTGGAGCTGGTCAAAGAAGGGCGGGCTGAAGCCTGTGTCAGTGCAGGGAATACCGGTGCATTGATGGGGCTGGCCAGGCGGCTGTTAAAGCCGATTGACGGTATTGTCCGCCCGGCGCTGGTGACGGTACTGCCGCACCAGCAGAAAGGAAAAACGGTTGTCCTCGACCTGGGAGCCAACGTGGAGTGCGACAGCACGATGCTGGCACAATTTGCCATTATGGGCTCGGTGCTGGCGGAGGAAGTGGTCGGCATTGACCATCCCCGCGTTGCGCTACTGAATATTGGCGAGGAAGAAACAAAGGGACTGGACAGCATCCGCGATGCAGCCGCATTGCTTAAAACAATGCCTTCTATAAATTATATTGGCTACCTTGAGGCCAACGAACTGTTGACCGGGAAAACCGATGTGCTGGTATGTGATGGGTTTGTCGGTAACGTCACGTTAAAAACAATGGAAGGTGTTGTCAGGATGTTCCTTTCGCTCCTGAAGTCACAGGGGGAGGGGAAAAAAAGGGCGTGGTGGCTACTATTGTTGACGCGTTGGTTACAAAAGCGACTGACCAGGCGATTCGGTCACCTCAACCCCGACCAGTATAATGGCGCCTGTCTGTTAGGATTGCGCGGCACTGTGGTCAAGAGCCACGGTGCGGCGAATCAGCGAGCTTTTGCGGTCGCGATTGAACAGGCAGTGCAGGCAGTGCGACGGCAAGTTCCGGTCAGGATAGCTGCGCGTCTGGAATCTGTATTACCCAGGAGTGACTGAGCGTACATGTATACGAAGATTATTGGTACGGGCAGCTATCTGCCCGAGATGGTACGGACTAACGCCGACCTTGAAAAAATGGTAGAGACCACCGACGAGTGGATCGTTACCCGGACAGGCATTCGTGAACGCCGGATTGCGGGCCCGCAAGATAACGTCTCAACCATGGGATATCAGGCGGCACTGCGTGCCCTCGATATGGCCGGGGTGGATAAATCGTCTATTGGCCTGATCATTGTCGCCACCACCTCAGCCACCCACGCGTTCCCCAGCGCGGCTTGCCAGATTCAGGCCATGCTGGAAATTACCGGTTGCCCGGCATTTGATATCGCGGCCGCCTGTGCGGGCTTTACCTATGCACTGAGCGTGGCCGATCAATATATTAAATCCGGTGCGGTGAAAAACGCGCTGGTGATCGGCGCTGACGTACTGGCGCGGACCCTGGACCCGGAAGATAGAGGCACCCTGATCCTGTTTGGTGATGGCGCGGGTGCCGTAGTACTGGGGGCGTCTGAAGAGCCCGGTATTATCTCCACGCATCTGCATGCCGATGGCCGCTACGGTTCACTGCTGACGCTGCCGAACAAAGATCGGGTGAACCCGGAAAACCCCACTTATCTGACGATGGCGGGGAATGAAGTCTTTAAAGTGGCAGTGACTGAGCTGGCACATATCGTTGATGAGACGCTGGCCGCCAATAACATGGAGCGCAGCGCACTGGACTGGCTGGTCCCTCATCAGGCGAATTTACGTATTATTAGCGCCACCGCGAAAAAGCTGGGTATGCCGATGGAAAAAGTGGTGGTTACGCTTGATCGTCACGGTAATACCTCTGCGGCCTCGGTGCCTGCGGCACTGGATGAAGCGGTTCGCGATGGCCGCATTCAGCGTGGCCAGCTGATTCTGCTGGAAGCCTTCGGTGGTGGATTCACCTGGGGTTCGGCGCTGGTCCGTTTTTGATTAACAGAGACTAAAACATGACGCAATTTGCATTTGTTTTCCCGGGGCAGGGCTCTCAGAGTGTCGGCATGCTGGCGGATCTGGCTGCTGAAAACCCGGTAGTGGAAGCGACTTTCCGTGAAGCATCTGACGCGCTGGGTTACGATCTGTGGGCGCTGTCTCAACAGGGGCCGGCAGAAGAACTGAATAAAACCTGGCACACGCAGCCGGCGCTGCTGGCGGCGTCTGTGGCTATCTGGCGTGTCTGGCAGCAGCGTGGCGGTAAAACACCGGCCATGATGGCGGGCCATAGCCTGGGTGAATACTCTGCGCTGGTGTGCGCCGGGGTGATGAATTTCGCGGACGCGGTGCGCCTGGTTGAACTGCGCGGCAAATTTATGCAGGATGCCGTGCCTGCGGGCACTGGCGCGATGTATGCCATTATCGGCCTTGATGATGCCGCGATTGCCAAAGCCTGTGAAGACGCAGCCGATGGGCAGGTGGTTTCTCCGGTGAACTTTAACTCTCCGGGCCAGGTGGTTATCGCCGGCAATAAAGACGCGGTAGAGCGTGCCGGTGCTGCCTGTAAAGCCGCCGGGGCCAAACGTGCGCTGCCGCTGCCGGTGAGCGTGCCGTCCCACTGTGCGCTGATGAAGCCAGCGGCTGAAAAACTGGCGGCTGAACTGCAAAAAATGACCTTCAGCGCCCCGCAGATTCCGGTGGTAAATAACGTTGACGTTAAATGTGAAACCGCCCCGGACGCTATCCGCGATGCGCTGGTTCGCCAGCTGTATAGCCCGGTCCAGTGGACCAAATGTGTTGAATTTATGGCCGGGCAGGGCGTGACCCAGCTACTGGAAGCGGGCCCGGGTAAAGTGCTGACTGGCCTGACCAAACGTATTGTTGACACCATGACAGCAACGGCAATTAACGAGCCGGCAAGCCTGTCTGCGGCGCTTGAGCAATAAAACGAGGAACACCATGAATTTTGAAGGGAAAATTGCACTGGTAACCGGCGCAAGCCGCGGTATCGGACGGGCGATTGCGCAGACCCTTGCGGCCCGTGGCGCAAAAGTTATCGGTACGGCGACCAGTGAAAATGGCGCCCAGGCTATCAGTGATTATCTGGGCGCAAATGGCAAAGGTCTGCTGCTGAATGTGACCGAACCGGCATCCATTGAATCCGTTCTGGAAAATATTCGCGCAGAGTTTGGCGAAGTTGATATTCTGGTAAATAATGCCGGTATCACTCGCGATAATTTGCTGATGCGCATGAAGGACGACGAGTGGAACGACATTCTGGAAACCAATCTGTCATCGGTTTTCCGTCTGTCAAAAGCAGTAATGCGAGCTATGATGAAGAAGCGTCATGGCCGGATTATCACCATTGGTTCTGTGGTTGGCACCATGGGGAATGCTGGTCAGGCAAACTACGCTGCGGCGAAAGCGGGCCTGATCGGTTTCAGTAAGTCTCTGGCACGTGAAGTTGCGTCCCGCGGGATTACTGTAAACGTTGTTGCTCCGGGTTTTATTGAAACGGACATGACGCGTGCGCTGTCTGATGATCAGCGTGCGGGTATTCTGGCGCAGGTTCCTGCTAATCGCCTCGGCGAGGCGCAGGAAATCGCCAATGCGGTTGCATTTTTAGCTTCTGACGACGCAAGTTACATCACTGGTGAAACGCTGCACGTCAACGGCGGAATGTATATGGTCTAATCACGATGTCTTTCGCCTCCCCGTCGGGCTAGTGTCGGGTGAATCATTATCAGGCTATTTTCGTGCAGAAAATAAGCAATGTTGATGATTTTTAGCGACTTAATTCGGCTTTTATTGGGAATCGGAAGAATTTTATTTGCGTTATCGGGGCGATTAGTCTCAAAATAGCGTAAAATCGTGGTAAGAACTGCCGGGATTTAGTTGCAACTTTTTCAACATTTTATACACTACGAAAACCATCGCGAAAGCGAGTTTTGATAGGAAATTTAAGAGTATGAGCACTATCGAAGAGCGCGTTAAGAAAATCATTGGCGAACAGCTGGGCGTTAAGCAGGAAGAAGTTACCAACAATGCTTCCTTCGTTGAAGATCTGGGCGCTGATTCTCTTGACACCGTTGAGCTGGTAATGGCTCTGGAAGAAGAGTTTGATACTGAGATTCCGGACGAAGAAGCTGAGAAAATCACCACCGTTCAGGCTGCCATTGATTACATCAACGGCCACCAGGCGTAAGTGAACATCTCCAGGCGGTCATTCGACCGCCTGAGTTTTTTTAATTTGCCCCACTAGTGTCTATTTATCCCTCCCTGGAGGACAAACGTGTCTAAGCGTCGTGTAGTTGTGACCGGACTGGGCATGTTGTCTCCTGTCGGCAATACCGTAGAGTCCAACTGGAAAACTCTCCTTGCCGGTCAGAGTGGCATCAGCCTGATCGACCATTTCGATACTAGCGCCTTTGCAACGAAATTTGCTGGCTTAGTAAAGGATTTTAACTGTGATGACATCATTTCGCGCAAAGAACAGCGCAAAATGGATGCCTTCATTCAATATGGAATTGTCGCTGGCGTACAGGCCATGCAGGATTCTGGCCTGGAAATTACTGAAGAAAACGCACATCGCATTGGTGCTGCAATTGGTTCCGGCATTGGTGGCCTGGGGTTAATTGAAGAAAACCACGGCGCGCTGATGAGAGGCGGTCCGCGTAAAATCAGTCCCTTCTTCGTTCCGTCTACTATCGTCAATATGGTGGCAGGTCATCTGACTATCATGTTTGGTCTGCGTGGTCCGAGCATCTCCGTGGCGACAGCCTGTACTTCAGGCGTACACAACATCGGTCATGCGGCGCGTATTATCGCTTACGGTGATGCCGATGCCATGGTGGCAGGTGGTGCGGAAAAAGCCAGCACTGAGTTAGGTGTCGGTGGTTTTGGCGCAGCTCGCGCACTCTCTACCCGTAACGACAATCCGCAGGCAGCAAGCCGCCCGTGGGATAAAGATCGTGATGGCTTCGTCCTCGGTGACGGTGCCGGTATGCTGGTACTGGAAGAGTACGAACACGCCAAAAAACGCGGCGCGAAAATTTATGCTGAAGTTGTTGGCTTCGGGATGAGCAGTGACGCTTACCACATGACGTTACCGCCGGAAGACGGCAAAGGTGCTGCACTGGCGATGACGAATGCACTGCGTGATGCCGGTATTACGCCGGGTCAGGTCGGTTATGTTAACGCTCACGGGACCTCTACCCCGGCAGGCGACAAAGCCGAAGCGCAGGCAGTTAAATCCGTATTTGGTGATGCGGCAAGCCGTGTGCTGGTCAGCTCCACCAAATCAATGACCGGCCATCTGCTGGGCGCTGCGGGTGCAGTAGAGTCTATTTACTCTATTTTGGCGTTGCGCGACCAGGCTGTACCGCCGACCATTAACCTGGATAACCCGTCTGAGGGTTGTGACCTGGACTTCGTCCCGCACGAAGCGCGCCAGGTGTCCGGCATGGAATATACCCTGTGTAACTCCTTTGGTTTCGGTGGCACTAACGGCTCTTTGATCTTTAAAAAGGTCTGATTGCCGGTCTCTTTAAGGCCCGCGCTGCGGGCCTTTTCTGTTTTATCCCCCCTTGTTCCTGCAATACAGGTTCCGTCATACTTACCGGGCCCGACATGTCATTTTCCCGACCACAGGAGTCCTGATGTATCTGATTAATGGTGCGTGGCAGGAGACGGTTCCCGCCAGTGATCGTGGCCTGCAGTTCGGCGATGGCTGCTTTACCACCGCACGGATCCTTCATGGCCAGGTGCGGTTTATTGAACGCCACCTGGCTCGCTTGCTGGCGGGCTGCCAGCGTCTGGGGATCCCGCAGCCGGACAGCGTTATCCTGGCGGATGAAATGCAGACCCTGGCCCGGGATCAGGGCACCGGCACCCTGAAAGTGGTTATCACCCGGGGAAGCGGTGGCCGGGGTTACAGCGCGCACGGGTGCGATATGCCGCGGCGGATACTCTCGGTGTCGGGTGTGCCAGGCCACTATGCTCAGTGGCAGCAGCAGGGGATTACGCTGGTACTCAGCCCGATCCGTATGGGCTGTAACCCGGCCCTGGCGGGGATAAAACACCTTAACCGCCTGGAGCAGGTGCTGATTCGTTCGCATCTTGAGCAGATACACGCGCCAGAGGCGCTGGTTCTTGACAGTGACGGTATGCTGGTGGAATGCTGTGCGGCTAATTTATTCTGGCGTAAAAACCACAGGGTATATACCCCGGACCTGGCGCTGGCCGGGGTGGATGGCACCATGCGCCAGCATATTATTGCCCGCCTGCGGTACGGCGGCTGGACGGTTGAGGAAGTACGCGAACCGGCCGCCACGCTGGCCCAGGCGGATGAAGTATTTATCTGTAATGCGCTAATGCCGATTATTCCGGTAAAACGCATTGGCGAGCACCATTATACTGACCGGCAACTGTATGATTTTTTGGCCCCGCTTTGTGAGTAAGACGATTTCATGAAAAAGATGCTTTATTTCTTCCTGCTGATTCTGGTGGCGCTTGGGCTGGCTGCCGGGGTGGGGATGTGGAAGGTGCACCGCCTGGCGGACAGTCCGCTGTTAATTCGCGACGAGACGATTTTCACCCTGAAACCCGGTACCGGACGACTGGCGCTGGGCGAGCAGCTGTATAACGAAAAAATCATTAACCGCCCGCGGGTATTCCAGTGGCTATTGAAAATTGAACCCGGACTGTCCCACTTTAAAGCAGGCACTTATCGTTTGACCCCGGACATGTCGGTGCGGGCCATGATGACGCTGCTGGCCAGTGGCAAAGAGGCGCAGTTCCCGCTACGTCTGGTTGAGGGGATGCGGGTCAGCGACTGGCTGGAACAGCTGCGCGCCGCGCCCTACATCAAACACACGCTGAAAGACGATAGCTACCGTACCCTGGCTAGCGCCCTTGGCCTTACCGGCCCGGAGCAGGTGGAAGGGTGGTTCTATCCGGATACCTGGCTGTATACCGCCAACACCACCGATGTTGCCCTGATGAAACGGGCCCATCAGCGGATGGTAAAAGCGGTTGATGCGGTGTGGAAAGACCGCATGGATAATCTGCCCTATAAAGATCAGCAGCAGTTGGTGACCATGGCCTCGATTATCGAAAAAGAAACTGCCGTTGCCGGCGAGCGGGATCTGGTTTCCTCGGTCTTTATTAACCGCCTGCGGATAGGGATGCGGCTGCAAACTGATCCGACGGTTATCTACGGTATGGGTGAGCACTATCGCGGGAATATCACCCGTAAAGATCTGGAAACCCCAACGCCTTACAATACCTACGTGATCGATGGCCTGCCTCCCGGCGCCATTGCGATCCCGAGCCCGGCATCACTGGATGCGGCGGCCCATCCGGCAAAAAGTAACTGGCTTTACTTTGTGGCGGACGGCAAAGGGGGGCATACTTTCAGCACCAATCTGAACGACCACAACAAGGCTGTTCGCAGTTACATTCAGGTTCTTAAGGACAAAGATGCGCAGTAAATTTATCGTCATCGAAGGGCTAGAAGGCTCAGGGAAAACCAGTGCCCGCAGTCTGGTGATTGACACTCTGCGGGCGCAGGGGATTACCGATATTGTTGAAACCCGTGAACCGGGCGGGACCGTGCTGGCGGAGAAGTTACGCAGCCTTATCCTCGACATTAAATCCACCGGTGATGAAGTGATAACTGATCACGCCGAAGTGCTGATGTTTTATGCCGCCCGGGTGCAACTGGTGGAGACGGTGATCAAGCCCGCTCTCGCGCGCGGTGCCTGGGTGGTGGGCGATCGTCACGATCTGTCCACCCAGGCCTACCAGGGCGGTGGCCGTCAGATCGATCCCCATATGCTGGCCACGTTACGCGACACGGTGCTGGGCGATTTTTATCCCGACCTGACTATCTATCTGGACGTTACCCCGGAAGTGGGGCTGCGTCGCGCCCGGGCACGGGGTGAACTGGACCGTATTGAGCAAGAGTCTCTGGATTTCTTTAACCGTACCCGGGCACGCTACCAGGCCCTGGCCGCGGCGGACACGCGCATTCAGACCATTGACGCGACGCAGCCTCTTGAGCAGGTTAGCCAGAATATTCGTCAGTTGCTGGTGGACTGGGTGCAGGGGCAAGCCTGATGCGCTGGTATCCGTGGCTGCGCCCGGCATTTGAACAGTTGATTGGCCAGTATCAAGCCGGGCGGGCGCACCATGCGCTGCTGATGCATGCATTACCGGGGATGGGGGATGATGCGTTGATCTACGCCATCTGCCGCTGGCTAATGTGTGAGCAACCTGACGGTCATAAAAGCTGCGGACACTGCCGGGGCTGCCAGTTGATGCAGGCCGGAACCCATCCGGATTACCACCAGGTGGTGGTGGAGAAAGGTAAATCATCCCTGGGGGTTGATCCGATTCGCCACGTGACGGAGAAGCTTTACAGCCGTTCTGGCCGGGGCGGGGCCCGTATTGTCTGGATCCCGGATGCGGAGTGCCTGACCGAGTCCGCCGCCAATGCGCTGCTGAAAACCCTTGAGGAACCGCCGGAGAACTGCTGGTTCTTCCTCGGCTGCCGGGAACCGGCCCGTTTACTGATAACCCTGCGCAGCCGCTGCCTGTACTGGTATCTCTCCCCCCCGGATGAACATTACGCGCAGGCCTGGCTGGCCCGGGAGAACCCCCAAGATCCTCTGCAATTGCAGACGGCGCTGCGTCTGAGTATGGGGGCGCCGGGGGCGGCGTTAACCCTGTTGCAGCCGGAAAACTGGAAACGGCGCGCCGGGCTGTGGGTAAAGGTCCAGGATGCTCTGCAACAGCAAGATTTACTGCTGCTTGCCGGGCAATTGAATGACGATCATGTTGTCGAGTCCCTTCACTGGATCAGTACCTTACTGCTGGACGCGCTCAAAATGCAGCGCGGGGCGGTCTCCTGGCTCACCAATGCGGATGCCCGGGACCTTATCCAGCAGCTATGCTCAATGATGCCTGAGTCAGTGATTCAGGCGGTATTGCATCATTTATTCCAGTGCCGCGAACAGTTGCGTGATGTTCCCGGCCTTAACCGGGAGCTGATGCTAACGGAGTTGCTATTACGCTGGGAACAGTGGATGCGACCCGGTGCGACGCTCCCCGCCGCCTATTTTTAACGCGCCACTATTGAAAGAGCCACTATGTTTCTAGTTGATTCCCACTGCCATCTGGACGGACTGGATTACCAGTCCCTGCACCACAATGTTGATGACGTACTGGCCAAAGCGGCGGCCCGTGATGTGAAATTTTGCCTGGCGGTCGCCACCACGCTGCCCGGTTACCGGGCAATGCGCCAACTGGTTGGCGAGCGCGACAATGTGGCGTTCTCCTGTGGGGTACACCCCCTTAACCGGGATGAGCCCTATGACCCAGAGGATTTACTGCGCCTGGCGGCGGAGCCGGGGGTGGTGGCCCTGGGGGAGACCGGGCTGGACTATTTCTACACCCCGGAGACCAAAACCCGCCAGCAGATCTCGTTTCGCGATCATATCCGCGTTGGCCGCGAACTGAAAAAACCGGTGATTGTGCATACCCGGGATGCCCGTGCCGATACCCTCGCTATTCTGAAAGAAGAACAAGTGACAGATTGTGGTGGGGTACTACACTGTTTCACGGAAGATAGAGAGACTGCCGGCACGTTGCTGGATATGGGATTCATGATCTCTTTTTCGGGAATTGTCACGTTCCGTAATGCGGAGCAACTGCGTGATGCCGCCCGCTATGTGCCACTGGATCGCCTGCTTATCGAGACAGACTCGCCTTATCTGGCGCCGGTGCCCCATCGCGGTAAAGAGAACCAACCGGCAATGGTACGTGATGTTGCAGAGTATCTGGCGGTGTTAAAAGGCGTCTCCCTTGAGGCCCTGGCCCAGGCCACCACCCGCAACTTCTCATTGCTATTTAATATCAACGGGTTGGATTAATCCGATTACTGAACCGGCTATTTTTTTCAGCTCGAAATTAAACGCCAGTGCGGGTAAAGTCTGGCGCCCGGAACGCGGCGTTATGGGCCTGATTGCCGGATATTAATGTGAAATATGTGAATTACTTCGTTTTTTTAGGTTACGGCTTTATGAAACGTGATAGTGGTCAAACAAAAAAACTCTGATTTATTTTAGTCTTCGTAATAAATAAAGGTACTTAGATGCCTGATACAGGGCCTGCCTCCCCGGGGCCCGAGCGATAAAGCACAAATACTCAGGAGCACTCTCAATTATGTTTAAGAACGCATTTGCTAACCTGCAAAAGGTCGGTAAATCGCTGATGTTACCCGTGTCTGTACTGCCCATTGCAGGTATTCTGCTTGGTGTCGGTTCAGCTAACTTCAGTTGGTTGCCAGAAGTTGTGTCCCACGTTATGGCCGAAGCGGGCGGGTCCGTTTTTGCCAATATGCCGCTGATCTTTGCGATCGGTGTAGCGCTTGGTTTTACCAATAACGACGGGGTTTCTGCTCTGGCATCCGTGGTGGCCTACGGGATCATGGTCAAAACCATGGCCGTGGTTGCGCCACTGGTGCTCCACCTGCCAGCCGAAGAGATCGCCGCGAAACATCTGGCGGATACCGGGGTGCTTGGCGGGATTATCTCTGGTGCCATTGCGGCCTATATGTTCAACCGTTTCTACCGTATCAAGCTGCCTGAATATCTGGGCTTCTTTGCCGGTAAACGTTTTGTGCCGATCATTTCTGGTCTGGCGGCCATCTTCACCGGTGTTATCCTGTCCTTCATCTGGCCACCGATTGGTTCCGCTATCCAGACGTTCTCTCAGTGGGCGGCGTACCAGAACCCGGTGGTGGCGTTCGGTATCTATGGCTTTATTGAACGTTGCCTGGTGCCATTTGGTCTGCACCATATCTGGAACGTACCTTTCCAGATGCAGATTGGTGAGTTCACTAACGCGGCGGGCCAGGTCTTCCACGGTGATATTCCGCGCTATATGGCGGGCGACCCGACTGCGGGTAAACTGTCTGGTGGCTTCCTGTTCAAAATGTACGGCCTGCCGGCTGCCGCTATCGCCATCTGGCACTCTGCGAAACCAGAGAACCGCGCGAAAGTGGGCGGTATCATGATTTCCGCTGCGCTGACCTCGTTCCTGACCGGTATTACCGAGCCTATCGAGTTCTCTTTCATGTTCGTGGCGCCTATCCTGTACATCATCCACGCGATTCTGGCCGGTCTGGCATTCCCGATTTGTATCCTGCTCGGAATGCGTGACGGTACCAGCTTCTCTCACGGTCTGATTGACTTTGTGGTACTGAGTGGTAACAGCAGCAAACTGTGGCTGTTCCCGATTGTCGGTATCTGCTACGCGCTGGTGTACTACACCGTGTTCCGTGTGATGATCAAAGCACTGAACCTGAAAACACCGGGCCGTGAAGACGCAACCGAAGACAGCAAAGCGACGGCGACCAGTGAAATGGCACCGGCTCTGATTGCGGCTTTCGGCGGTAAAGAGAACATTACCAACCTCGATGCCTGTATTACCCGTCTGCGCGTTAGCGTGGCGGATGTGGCTAAAGTGGATCAGCCCGGGCTGAAAAAACTGGGCGCAGCCGGGGTTGTGGTTGCCGGTTCTGGTGTGCAGGCTATCTTCGGGACCAAGTCCGATAACCTGAAAACCGAAATGGACGACTATATCCGCAATCACTAACGGATAACGCGGGGAGAACGAAAAGGAGGCTACGGCCTCCTTTTTTTTTGTGCTAAAAAAAGGCGCCTAACCCCTCGGGGAGGCGCTGGCTGGAGGGAACTGTCGCGGGGTGGATTTGTCGCACTGCGCGACGGTGATATACTCAAACTTCAATATATTACCTGCCGATACCGCCAGTGACCGATTGCCGGTGGTGGGATGGGTGCGCAGTCAGGGCCAGCCTGGCGCTGGGCTATTCAGTTGAAGGAAACCTCCATGGCCGAAGAAACGATTTTCAGTAAAATTATTCGTCGCGAAATTCCGGCGGACATTGTCTATCAGGATGAGCTTGTTACGGCCTTTCGGGACATTTCTCCCCAGGCGCCAACGCATATTCTGATTATTCCTAATATCCTTATCCCTACAGTTAATGATACAACCCCTGAGCACGAACTGGCGCTGGGGCGCATGATGACTGTGGCGGCAAAAATAGCCAGGGAAGAGGGGATTGCTGAAGATGGCTATCGCCTGGTGGTGAACTGTAATCGTCACGGTGGTCAGGAGGTGTATCATATTCATATGCACCTGCTGGGTGGCCGACCGCTTGGCCCATTGCTGGCACATAAAGGACATTAATATGCGAACGGGACTTATCGCTGTGCTGCTCAGTGTGCTGGGGATTGCCGGTTGTCAGTCCCGACCAGAAATACCGGTCAATAAACAACAAACACTGGTGATGGAAACATCAGTACTGGCCGCCGGGATCACGGCAAGTAACCCGGAGGTGACTACTTCCGGGGTGCAGCACGTCGCTACTTCTGAACTCTACAATGAAACTAACCAGCCGATTACCATTAATTATCGTTTTTACTGGTATGACAATTCAGGGCTGGAAATGCATCCGCTGGCAAAAGCAACCTCGGTAGTGGTTGCCGCCCATGCAAGTGCCACGATAACGGCACTGACAGACGCGGCGGGTGCGTCTAAAGTGCGACTTTATCTTTATCTCTGAGGGGTAAAAATTAATGAGAGGAATCTCTCGCTATCTGCTGCCTGTTCTGGCAGCGATGATCATGACCGGTTGTGCGATGCACGGTCAGTCACCGGCGCCGGTTGATCAGGCTCAAAATAAGCCGGAGCAACCGCATCAGCAGCAACCACAACAACCGCAGCAGCCGCAACAGCCTAAGCTGCCGGTAGTGACGGCGCCAACGGGGGTTGTGGTTCCCAACCAGCCAGGGCCGATTACTCACGAAGAAAACGGTACCACCACCACGCATCACAGCAGTGGGTCGACTGGCACATCAGCGCCTGCTGCACGGGTTCGTCATTACGACTGGGGCAGCGCCGCCGCGCCGATGGTCAACCAGATGTTACAGGCAGGCGGGGTCACCCGCGGCAGTGTGCTGCTGGTTGATAGCGTCAACAACCGCACTAATGGCACCCTGAAAACCAGCGATGCGACGAACGCGCTGCACGCGGCGTTGACCAATAACGGCAAATTTACCCTGGTGTCGCCTCAGCAGTTGTCGGTGGCAAAACAGTCCCTGGGGCTTTCGGCCAATGACAGCCTCGGCTCGCGCAGTAAAGCGATGGGGATTGCCCGTAAAGTGGGGGCCCAGTACATGCTGTATTCGAACGCCACCGGTAATGTGACCGCGCCTCAGTTGCAGATGCAATTGATAACCGTGGGGACCGGGGAGATTGTCTGGTCAGGGAAAAATGCGGTACAGCAAACCCACTAACCAGCAATTAGCGTTTCTGCTGAAACGGATTTTACCGGCGGCCCAGGCCGCCGGTTCTGTTTCCGGGCAACCGGGGCTGAGCGGCGGCGTACTGCGCATCGAGAGCCCGTCAGGCCCTTTGGTGGCGCGTCCCGCACTGCCTGGCGTTTCACTGGCGCGCCAGCAGCGGGCATTACGCCGCGCCGGGCGCGAGATAGGGCCACGGGTGCTGGGGTGCTCGACACACTGGCTGGTCACCGAATGGCTGCCCGGTGAGGTCAAACCGGCGATAACCGCCATCCCGCAACTGGCGGATGTGCTCCACCGGCTGCACGGGATGCCGCTGCTGGGGTGGCGGATTGATCTATTGCCGGTATTGCAGTCCTGTTGGCAAAATGCGGCGCCTGCGCGCAGAACCCCCCGCTGGCTGAGGTTGCTAAAACAGTTACGGCAGCAGCGGATGCCGGGGCCTTTGCGCCTGGCGCCCCTGCATATGGATGTCCATAGCGGTAATATTATCTGCCAGCCTGGCGGTATGCGCCTGATTGACTGGGAATATGCCGGTGATGGCGATATTGCCCTTGAGCTGGCGGCTGTCGGGGTGGCGAGTGAATCTGACCGCCAGGCATTAATTGCGGATTATGCCCGGCTGTCAGGAATTAACTGCCAGCAGTTGGCGCGCCAGGTAAACTGTTGGCGACCCTGGACCGCAATACTGATGGCATCCTGGTATGAACAACGCTGGCAGCAAACTGGCGATCCCGTTTTTACTGCGCTGGCAGATGCACAATGGTCTGCACTGCGGCGCTGATTTGATCAAGAGAGGTATGGTGTGGGCCCGGTAATGTTAGATGTGGCTGGCTATGAGCTGGACAACGAAGAACGAGAAATTTTACAGCACCCGCTGGTGGGGGGGCTTATCCTGTTTACCCGCAATTATCATGATCCCGCACAATTACGCGAACTGGTCCGCCAGATCCGCAGCGCATCCCGTAACCACCTGGTGGTGGCCGTGGATCAGGAAGGCGGGCGGGTACAGCGCTTCCGGGAGGGATTTACCCGGTTACCGGCTGCCCAGTCATTTGCGGCATTGCTGGGGATGGAGCAGGGGGCTGAACTGGCCCGGGAATGTGGCTGGCTGATGGCCAGTGAAATGATAGCGATGGATATTGATATCAGTTTCGCCCCGGTGCTGGACATTGGCCATATCAGTGCCGCCATTGGCGAGCGTGCCTATCATAACGATCCCCAGGAAGCACTGCATATGGCCAGAGCGGTGATCAACGGGATGCATACCGCCGGGATGAAAACCACCGGGAAGCATTTCCCGGGGCACGGTGCGGTACAGGCTGACTCCCACAAAGAAACCCCGCGGGATACCCGCCCGGCGGACATTATTCGTGGCCGGGATATGGCGGTGTTCAGCGCGCTGATCGGGGATAATTTACTGGATGCGGTAATGCCCGCCCACGTTATTTACCAACAGGTCGATCCGCGCCCGGCCAGCGGCTCGCCGTACTGGCTACAGCAGGTATTGCGCGGTGAGCTGGGGTTCAACGGGGTGATTTTCTCCGATGATTTGTCGATGGAAGGGGCGGCGATTATGGGCAGCTATGCTGAGCGGGGCCAGGCGGCGCTGGATGCCGGTTGCGATATGATCCTGGTCTGTAATAATCGTAAAGGCGCGGTAAGCGTGTTGGATAACCTGTCTCCGGTCAAAGCACAACGTGTAACAACTTTGTATCATACCGGTTCGCTGACCCGTGACGAGCTCCGGGGATCGGCACGCTGGAAAGCGGCTCATACACAACTGACCGCGCTGCATGAGCGCTGGGAAGCCCATAAAGCGGGCCACTAATTTCACAATATGTGGTGAGAGGATGTAATGATTATCTATTTGCACGGTTTCGATTCGAACAGTCCGGGTAACCATGAAAAAGTGCTGCAGTTGCAGTTCATTGATCCTGATGTCCGTCTGATTAGCTACAGCACGTTGCACCCTAAACATGATATGCAGCATTTGCTCAAAGAGGTCGACAAAATGCTGCAACTCAATGCGGACGAGCGTCCGCTGATTTGCGGGGTCGGTTTAGGGGGCTTCTGGGCCGAACGGGTGGGATTTCTCTGCGATATCCGCCAGGTGATTTTTAACCCTAACTTATTTCCGGCGGAAAATATGGAAGGGAAAATCGATCGCCCGGAGGAATATGTCGATATTGCCACCAAGTGCGTGGAAAACTTCCGGGAAAAAAATCGTGACCGCTGTATGGCTATCCTCTCCCGCAACGATGGCATCCTGGATAGCCAGCGTTCAGCCGGGCTGCTGCATCACTATTACGAAATTGTCTGGGATGACGAACAAACCCATAAATTCAAGAATATTGCCCCGCATCTGCAGCGTATCAAAGCCTTCAAAACCCTTGGCTGAATAGTTACAGTCAGCTAACACCAAAACAACGGGCCGGTTAAATACCGGCCTTTTGTTTATCTTTTGTGCGCAAAACTTTGATGCTCATCAAATTTGGTATGACCAATTCACCCGGCGTGTTATGATCACCGTCAAGAAAAGGATGAAATAGCAGTAACTCATTGTTAACTAAGCGTTATGTTTATAGCTTTTAATTAACAATTGGTTAGTTATTTTAAGGGGTTATGCCAATGAAAAAAATTGTCATTGTTGGTGGGGGCGCGGGCGGACTGGAGCTGGCAACGCAGCTGGGTCATAAATTGGGCCGCAGCAAAAAAGCGAAAATCACCCTGATTGATCGTAACCACAGCCACCTGTGGAAGCCGTTGCTTCACGAAGTTGCCACCGGTTCACTGGATGAAGGCGTTGACGCGCTGAGCTATCTGGCTCATGCCCGCAACCACGGCTTTCAGTTCCAGCTCGGTTCAGTGAGCGATATTAATCGCGACGCCAAAACCGTAACGCTGACGGAGCTACGTGATGAAAAAGGCGAGCTGCTGATGCCGGAGCGTAAAGTCCCTTACGACACGCTGGTCATGGCGCTGGGCAGCACCTCTAACGATTTTAATACCCCGGGCGTCAAAGAACACTGTATCTTCCTCGACAGTCCGCAACAGGCCCAGCGCTTCCATCAGGAGATGCTCAACCTGTTCCTTAAATATTCGACTAACCTCGGTGCTAACGGCCGGGTGAATATCGCCATTGTCGGGGGCGGCGCTACCGGGGTAGAGCTGTCCGCAGAATTGCATAATGCCGTGAAACAACTGCACAGCTACGGCTATAAGGGCCTGAGCAATGACGCGCTGAATGTGACGCTGGTGGAAGCCGGCGAACGTATTCTGCCTGCGCTGCCGCCGCGGATCTCCGCTGCCGCGCACCAGGAGCTGACAAAACTGGGGGTTAACGTGCTGACCCAGACCATGGTGACCAGTGCGGAAGCTAACGGGCTGAATACCAAAAGCGGGGCGTTTATCTCTGCGGATCTGATTGTCTGGGCGGCGGGGATTAAAGCCCCTGATTTCCTGAAAGACATCGGCGGGCTGGAAACGAACCGCGTCAACCAGCTGGTGGTAGAGCCGACGCTGCAAACCACCCGCGATGCCGATATTTTTGCCATCGGTGACTGTGCGTCCTGCCCGCGCCCGGAAGGGGGCTTTGTGCCGCCGCGCGCCCAGGCGGCCCATCAGATGGCCACCTGCGCCATGAACAATATCCTGGCCCAGATGAAAGATAAGCCACTAAAAAATTACCTCTATAAAGATCATGGCTCCCTGGTATCCCTGTCAAACTACTCCACCGTGGGCAGCCTGATGGGGAACCTGATGCGCGGGTCGATGATGATCGAAGGGCGCATTGCCCGGTTCGTTTATATCTCCCTTTACCGGATGCACCAGATTGCACTGCACGGTTACTTTAAGACCGGCCTGATGATGCTGGTGGGACGGATCAACCGGGTTATCCGCCCGCGGCTCAAACTGCATTAATCTTTTCCGCCACGGTAGCGCACGGTTACCGTGGCGGCTTCTTCCCGCCGGTTAAGAGTGTTCTGAAATCCAGCCTTTCCGTTGTTTTCCTTCCGTTTTCATCCGTTGTCCTGGTGCCCCGCTGACGGTTTTGTAACAAAATGGTTACATAGGTATCATCAGGAGACAAACGATGAATAAATCCATGTTAGCGGGGGTTGGGGTCGGTATGGTGGCGGCGCTGGGCATTGCGGCCACGGCCGGGTTGACGGTGCTTAATCGCACGCCAGAGTATGCTGAGGTGGTATCGGCCATTCCAATCCATGAAACCGTCTCCACCCCCCGGGAGAGCTGCCGCGATGTGGTCATCAAACACCGGCGCGCGGTGCAGGATGAAAATCGCCTGCTGGGGTCTGCACTGGGTGCTGTCGCCGGTGGGGTGATTGGCCACCAGTTTGGTGGCGGCCGCGGGCGGGATGTGGCTACCGTGGTCGGCGCCCTGGGGGGCGGCTACGCCGGTAACCAGATTCAGGGCTCTATGCAGGACGGTGATACCTATACAACCACCCAAAAGCGTTGTAAAACAGTCTACGATAAAACCCAAAAACAAATAGGTTACAACGTCACGTACCGGATTGCTAAGCAACAGGGCAAGATCCGTATGGATTATGACCCCGGCCAGCGTATCCCGCTGGACAGCAACGGTCAGCTGGTACTGAATCAGAAACACTAAAACCGATGTTCATACTCGCTTACCCGTCAGCCGCGGCTGACGGGTTTTTTTAATGGGGCCCGCGCAGCTGCTGGTGCAGCATCAGCAGAGCACGCACTTCCTCAATGCGGCGCCGGGTGTATTCCCCCGGGTGCGCCGGGGTGTTAAACAACACCTGCTGTACACAGTGAGGATACAGGGCGCCAGGCTGCCGCCATTCCAGGCGCTGCCCGCCGTGTTTGAGGATCAGGCGTTCGTGATCCGCCCCGCGATCCAGCGAAATCACACTCCCCTGGCGTAACTGGATACGCATCCCTTTGCGGCTGATGCCGGGCCCGGCGTATTTATTGAGCCGCAGAGTAAAGGGGATTTCGCCCACCTGTCCGGTGATGGTTGCTGAGCCTTCCGCGCTGCTGAAATCACCGGGCATCAGCGGATGACCCAGCCGATCAGCGGCGGTTGTCTGCTGGAACTGAAGGCCGACAGGTAACCCGAGTAAGGCCAGATTCTCGCGCAGCATCGCCAGCACATGGGGGCCGGTATCCATGATAACCCCGTCCGGGTGGCGAAACTGCCTGCTGTCTGGCTCCCCGGTGGCAAAATTCAGCGCCACCGGCTCCCCGGCCGCGTTGATGCCGCTGGGCTCCTCCAGATAACCGTCAATAGCGATGATATCCCCGGTCTGATAGCCGAGTGGCGGGCAGGCCGGCCCCTGCCAGTGGAGGGGGAGCGTGCCGCGTAATAGCTCAGCAATGCCGGTACGGGACATCCAGTGGTCAAAGGCCAGCACCCGATCTGGATTGGGCTCCTGGCGCAGCAGGCGGTGCAGGGCGGTCATTTGTTCGAGGGAGGCGACGACGGGCTTTTCCACCAGAATGCGCGGTATCTGGCTTGCCAGGGCGGCCTCGAGAACCGCTAAATGGCTGAGTGAGGCGGTGGTAATAATCAGGACATCAATGGGCGCAGCCAGCAGTGCAGAGAGGGCCGGCAGCCGGATAATGCCGGGCAGTTGTCGGGCAGGATCACAATCGAAACCCAGTGGCGGTTGGCCGCCCCGGGACAATAAATCAGTGACCGCAGGCAGCCAGGCGGTTTCTACCACGGCGCCGAGGCCAACAAAGGCAAGTAGCATAACAGACATCCGTTAAAAAAAGAGATCCGGTTGTAGCACACTGGTAATCCAGGGGCTGTAACGACAAGTAAAAATGTGGGGCAGATAACGGCGAAGTTAGCGGACAGGGGCGGGATAGCCCGCCCCGAGGTGATTATTTGATCAAGTCAGGCCACAGGCGCAGCGTGGTGGCGGTAATTTTCATCAGATCTTCATAGCTGGCGCCGTCGCGGGCGCTGACCGACATCCCCTGGAGGATACAACACAGATACTCTGTCAGGGTTTGCAGGCAGCAATTATCCGGGATCTCACCCCGGTTCTGGTGTAAGTCAAGGAACTGCCTGATGGCCAGCGCCTGCTGGGCGTGGCGTTCTTTGATGGTGTTGGCGATATCGTCATTAGAGGCGGCCAGCGCCGAAGAGGTGCAAATAATAAAACAGCCGGAGGGGGTGTCCTTACTGGTAAAGCAGTGGGCGACGGCGCTGAAGTAATCCGCCAGCGCCTGGATAACGTTTTTCTCCGGGCAGAGTAATTCGGCTTCATTGCGGGAGGCAAACTCGGCAATGTAGCGGTCCAGTACTGCACGAAACAGACCTTCCTTGTTGGTAAATTCGGCGTACAACGTCGGTGCTTTGGCGCCGGTGGCTTCCACCAGGTGAGCCATCGATGTCGCTTCGTAGCCGTGTTGCCAAAATAATGTCATGGCCTTATCAAGCGCTGCATCCCTGTCGAACACTTTCGGGCGACCACGGCTTTTTTTAGGGCAACTTTCTGTTGTCGCTGTCGTTGTCATTGCCGTTGAACCTCGGTTGGTTTTCTGAGTAGTCATTATAAAAATAATAGCTTCGCAAACACCAGCCACAGTTTCGCAAAACGCGCAAAATCCTATGAGACTGAAAAATAAGCAGTTTAAAAATAAGTTAATGTTCGTTAAAAAATGATGTTGACTGTGATTGGGATCACATTTAATATTTACCTATCGATCGTTAAGTTAATAAAAAAAGCACCACTATCATCTGCCGAGGTTCCTATGAAAAAGATCACTGCTCTCATCGCCGCTGCCGTTTTAGGCTCTGTCTCTTTTGCAAGTCTTGCTGCTGTTGAGGTTCAGACTACCCCAACCGGACAGCAGGAGTTCGGCCACGTTTCCGTATCCGCGGGTTCTAACTTAGCCTCCTTACAGGATGAGCTGTCTGCCAAAGCGGATGAAATGGGCGCCAAATCATTCCGTATTACTTCTGTTAGCGGCCCGAATCAGCTGCACGGTACCGCGGTTATCTATAAGTAATACTGCTGTACGCACTTTTTTGATAAGCAATGTGTTGTAGCAATATTTTGTAGCAATATTTTGTAGCAATGTTGTCCCGTTCGTCACTACCCATGACGAACGGTTATTACCCTGTGTTAGTCCTTTGATATGCCCGAAAAGCTCTGAAATGCCACCAGAGCGCATAACTTGATTTTTACCGCCACCTACCCAGTGGCGGTTTTTTTTGCCCTAAATCTGCGCCGGTGCAGGCGGGAAAGGCCGGGTGATATTCACCGGCATTCCCTGACGCAGATTAATCACTTGCTCCAGTTGTCGGGCATCGGTTGCCGGGTTATCCCGGAATGCCGTCATGGCGGCGTCCAGCACAATGGGCAGCCGTTGCGGATCATCATCAATATGTTCTGACAGAGGCTGGTGTACCTCAACCATATGGTGGCCATCCGGTTCAATAGACGCCTTGATCGGGGTATTGATAATCGCCACCGGGGTGCCGACCGGGAGCTGTTCAAACAGCCACTTGATATCGTTATCCCGCAGGCGGATGCAGCCTGAACTCACCCGCATACCGATGCCAAAGTCGGCATTTGTGCCGTGCAGCAGGTAGACACCGCCATAGGCCGCCAGGCGAATGGCGTGATGGCCCATCGGGTTATCCGGCCCGGCGGGGACCACTGCCGGTAGCTCGATACCCTGGGCCAGATAACGGGCGCGGATATTTGCCGTGGGTGTCCAGGTGGGGTTGGCCCGCTTTTCGGACACCCGGGTTTGCATGGTGGGGGTAAGAGTATCGCCCCCCAGTTGGCCAATACCAATCGGGAAAATAACCACCTTATTCTGGTTGGCTGGATAGTAGTAGAGCCGCAGCTCCGCCAGATTGATAACGATGCCTTCCCGGGGCGCATCCGGCAGCAGGACCTGGGTGGGAATAGTTAACACCGCCCCGGGCTGGGGCACATAAGGGTCGATACCCCGATTGGCCTGAAGCAGGGCGAGAAAGCCAACATCGTATTTTTTGGCAATGGCCTCCAGGGAGCCACCGTCGTTTTGCACCACGTGAATCTGATTTTGCCCCACCAGACGGCTACCGGGGGGCGGTAAATCATAGCTATTGGCCTGAGCGCAGACACTTGTCAGTGCAAGGAGCCCCAGGGCAAGGGCGGCAGAAAGTCGCATATTATCACCTGCGTTGTTATTTCAGTAAGAAATTGTTAACCGGTGATTATGATATCGCCCTTGTCGGGAAACCCAGGCCAAATGAAATTTTTTGTAAATAGCTGAATGCTATCTGGAAAGCCCCCTCTGCCCGGGTGGGCAGAGGGGAAACCTCAGGCCACGGCGTTGTCGGCCATCTGGGTCATAAAACGGCGCACCCACGCCATCCGCACGTTGCGATCTGCCAGATCGTCAATAAAACGCAGACGGGTGGGGCCATCCAGCCGGAAGTGCTGGGGCTGCTTTTGTAACAGGCCGATCAACCATACCGGATCAACGTGGTTTTTCTCCGAAAATTCAATCACGCCGCCTTTATCGTGGCCTTCGATTTTACGGATCCCTAAGCGACGGGCCTGCTGGCGCAGTGCCGCCACCTCCAGCAGGGTGCGGGCGGGATCCGGGAGCAGGCCGAAGCGATCTATCAGTTCCGTTTTGATCTCGTCCAGCTCGTCGCCATTACGGGCGCTGGCTATCCGCTTGTAGAGCGACAGCCGGGTATTAACGTCGGGGATATAGGCCTCCGGCAGCAGTGCCGGCATACGCAGCTCAACCTCGGTCTGGTTGCTGGTGAGATCCTCCAGAGAGGGCTCCCGGCCTTCTTTCAGGGCGTCGACGGCGTTCTCCAGCAGCTCCATATACAGCGAGAAGCCCACGGTCTCCATCTGGCCGCTCTGGCCTTCACCCAGCAGTTCACCGGCGCCGCGGATCTCCAGGTCGTGGGTTGCCAGCGCGAAACCGGCCCCTAAATCCTCCAGCGAGGCGATAGCTTCAAGCCGCTTATGGGCATCCTGGGACATGGCTTTGGGATGCGGGGTCAACAGCCAGGCGTAGGCCTGATGATGCGAGCGGCCCACCCGGCCACGCAACTGGTGTAACTGCGCGAGGCCAAAGTGGTCAGCCCGCTCAATAATAATGGTGTTGGCGGTAGGGATGTCGATACCGGTTTCAATAATGGTGGTACAAACCAGCACATTAAAACGCTGATGATGGAAATCATTCATCACGCGTTCCAGCTCCCGTTCACGCATCTGGCCGTGGCCGATGGCGACCCGCGCTTCAGGCACCAGCGCCGCCAGACGATCCGCCGCTTTCTGGATATTCTCGACGTCGTTATACAGGTAATAGACCTGGCCGCCGCGCAGCACTTCACGCAGGATAGCCTCTTTGACCACCAGCTCATCATATTGGCGAACAAAGGTTTTTACCGCCAGGCGACGTGCCGGTGGGGTGGCGATAATCGACAGGTCGCGCATCCCGCTCATGGCCATATTCAGGGTGCGCGGAATCGGTGTGGCGGTAAGGGTCAGAATGTCCACATCGGCGCGCATGGCCTTGATGCGTTCTTTGTGGCGCACCCCGAAGCGGTGCTCTTCATCGACAATCAACAGCCCAAGATCGTGCCATTTCACATCACTTTGCAGCAATTTATGGGTGCCAATCAGAATATCGACCTTGCCCTCGCGGGTCTCTTCGAGCACCTGAACCTGATCTTTGGCACTGCGAAAACGCGACAGCATCTCGATGCGTACCGGCCAGTTAGCGAAACGGTCGCGGAAGTTATCATAATGCTGCTGGGCCAGCAGCGTGGTCGGCACCAGCACCGCGACCTGTTTATGGTTTTCCACCGCCAGGAAGGCGGCGCGCATGGCAACTTCGGTCTTACCGAAGCCCACATCCCCGCACACAAGGCGATCCATTGCCAGCGGCTGGCACATATCACTGAGTACCGCATTAATCGCCTGGGCCTGATCCGGCGTGGTCTCAAAGGGGAAGCTGTCGCAAAACAGCTGGTACTGCTCGCGATCGTGTTTAAAGGCAAAGCCCGCTTTGGCCGCCCGCAGGGCATAGATATCCAGCAGTTCGGCGGCGACATCGCGCACTTTTTCTGCCGCTTTCTGGCGCGCCCGGCTCCAGGCATCGCTGCCCAGCTTGTGCAGCGGGGCGTTTTCATCGGCGCCGCCGGCATAGCGACTGATCAGGTGCAGCGAGGATACCGGCACGTACAGTTTGGCGTCACCGGCGTACATCAGGATCAGGTATTCCCCGGTAATACCGCCGGCTTCGAGGGTGGTCATGCCGCCATAGCGGCCCACACCGTGTTCAAGGTGAACCACCGGCTGGCCCGGATGCAGCTCCGCCAGGTTGCGGATCAGCGTATCGGGGTTAATGGTGCGCCGGGCATCCTGGCGCCGTCTGGCAACCCGCTCGCCCAGCAAGTCGCTTTCGCAAATCAGTGCCCGGTTACGTAAACTGTCGATAAAGCCGTGCTCACTGGCGCCAATCAGCACAAAACGCCCGCTATCCCCGGTGGCGTCGAGGCGCTGAATCCGGCTGGGGGCCAGTTTCAGGCGCGCCAGCAGATCCGCCAGGGTCTCCCGGCGGCCTTCGCTCTCAACAGAGAAGATAACCGGGCCGGTGAAGCTTTCCAGGAAGCGGCGTAGGTTATCGAGCGGGGATTTTTGCTGGGCCTGGACAGACAGGTCCGGCAGCGCCTGGTAGCCAAGATTGGTGACCCCGGCTTTGGCCTCAAGATGGCCGGTTTTTAGCTGAATGCGCGGCCAGTTTTTAAGTGCGCTAAATAACTCGTCCACCCGTAGCCACAGGGCCGGGGGGGCCAGCAGCGGGCGCATTGGATCCACTTTCCGGTTATCAAACCGGGTCTGGATCTCCTGCCAGAAGCGCTGGGCACTGCCCTCCAGATCGCCGGTGTTCACCACCAGGGTGTTGGCCGGCAGATGCTGAAAGAGCGAGGTTAACGGCTCGCTGAAGAACAGCGGCTGCCAGTACTCGATCCCGGCGGGGAGGGTACCTTTACTGACCTGCTGGTAAATATGTTCGGCGTCCCGTTTGACATCAAACTGGTCGCGCCACTGGCTGCGAAACAGTTCAATGGCGTTTTTGTCTGTCGGAAATTCGTGGGCGGGCAGCAGATTGATGGCGGTGACTTCTTCGAGGGTGCGCTGGCTGTCAACATCAAAAATACGCAGGCTGTCGAGCTCATCGTCAAAGAAATCCAGCCGGAAGGGATGCTCGCTCCCCATGGGGAACAGATCCAGCAACGCCCCGCGGGTGGCAAACTCCCCGTGTTCCATTACCTGGTCCACGCTGCGGTAGCCGGCCTGCTCCAGCTGGGCGCGTAGCGTGTCCCGGGACAGGCGCTGGCCTTTTTTCATCACCAGGGCGTGGCCGTGCAGGAAGCTGTGCGGGCAGACCCGCTGCATCAGGGTACTGACCGCGACAATCAACACGCCGCGCTGCATCTCCGGCAACTGGTAGAGGGTCGATAACCGTGAAGAGATAATTTCCTGGTGCGGGGAAAAGCCGTCATAGGGCAGGGTTTCCCAGTCGGCCAGATTGATCACCATACTGTCGGTGAACTCCTGGATCTCATCACCAAGGCGCAGTGCGTTCTGCATATCCGGGGCAATAAGTAACACCGGGCCCGGGTGGCGCTCACTGATTTCCGCCACTTCTGTGGCGCAAGCCGCACCGATAAGCTCACCAAGCTGGCGTAAGTCTCCTGCTTTGGTGGGCAGGTCGTAACGAATGTGTTCGGACATGTGTCTGTCGGGATCCCTTCAAGGTATTGGGCGGGCCGTTGGCATCGCGCCGTGAATCCAGGTGGTATCTCTTTATTATCCTTGATCATTTTACATAAGCAACCACAAGAAAAAGCGACGAGATTTTTCCTAACGAAAACAAAGGCTCTGCGCGTTATGCTGGTTCTGGCGGTGGTTTTGCGGCCCCGGGGCTTAATTCTGTGCGCTTTTTCTGGCGCTATGGGCGGCGCTATTTTAAGCGAATTTACGCCATCCGCTTGATTGTGTTCTGTTTTATTGCCAATGGCGAATGACAAAAGCCGTTATAATTCATTTACTTGATTGCCCGGCGCTTATATACTCCGGGATCAATTTGTAAAACCGCATAAGACGGATTTTCATGCATCAACCTGTCGCGTTATTTATCGGCCTGCGTTACATGCGCGGGCGAGCAGCAGATCGTTTTGGCCGTTTTGTCTCCTGGCTGTCTACCATCGGGATAACCCTCGGGGTGATGGCGCTGGTCACGGTATTGTCCGTGATGAACGGTTTTGAGCGGGAACTGCAAAACAACATCCTCGGGCTGATGCCCCAGGCACTGATCACAACCCCTCAGGGCTCGCTGAGCCCGGAAAAGGTCCCTGAAAACTCCCTGACGCTCCAGGGGGTGTCGCGCATGGCGCCGCTGACCACCGGCGATGTGGTGCTGCAGAGTGCCCGTAACGTGTCCGTGGGCGTGATGCTCGGCATTGATCCGCAACAGCAGGACCCGCTCACCCCGTATCTGGTGAATGTGAAACAGCAGCTGCTGGAGGCCGGGAAATACAATGTCATCCTCGGTGAACAACTGGCGGGCCAGTTAGGGGTGAGACGCGGTGACACCATCCGCGTGATGGTGCCTTCTGCCAGCCAATTTACCCCGATGGGCCGCATCCCCAGCCAGCGCTTGTTTACCGTGATTGGCACCTTTGCCGCCAATAGCGAAGTGGATCAGTACCAGATGCTGGTCAATATCCAGGACGCCTCGCGCCTGATGCGCTACCCCCAGGGCAATATTACCGGCTGGCGGTTGTGGCTTACTCAGCCCCTGCAGGTGGATACCCTCAGCCAGCAGCCGCTGCCCGGCGGGCTGGAATGGAAAGACTGGCGCGAACGCAAAGGGGAGCTGTTCCAGGCGGTCCGGATGGAGAAGAACATGATGGGCCTGCTGCTGAGCCTGATAGTGGCTGTGGCGGCGTTTAATATTATTACCTCCCTGGGCCTGATGGTGATGGAGAAGCAGGGGGAAGTGGCAATCCTGCAAACCCAGGGATTAACGCGCCGCCAGATCATGGCGGTATTTATGGTCCAGGGCGCCAGTGCCGGTATTATCGGGGCGCTGCTGGGGGCCGGGCTGGGTGCACTGCTGGCCAGCCAGTTGAATAATTTAATGCCGGTTATTGGCGCGTTTCTTGACGGTGCGGCGCTGCCGGTGGCTATTGAACCTGTACAGGTCATTACTATTGCGCTGGTGGCGATGGCGCTGGCGTTGTTGTCGACCCTGTATCCTTCCTGGCGCGCTGCCGCCACCCAACCCGCTGAGGCTTTACGTTATGAGTAATTCGGTCCTGTTACAGTGTGACAATCTGTGCAAACGCTACCAGGAAGGGAGTGTGCAGACCGATGTGTTGCATGACGTCAGCTTTACGATTAACAGCGGAGAGATGATGGCAATCGTCGGCAGCTCCGGCTCCGGGAAAAGCACCTTATTACACCTGCTGGGCGGGCTGGATACCCCGACCAGCGGCGATGTTATTTTTAACGGTAAATCCCTGAGCCAGATGTCGTCATCCGCCAAGGCGGACCTGCGCAACCGCGAGCTGGGGTTTATTTACCAGTTCCACCATCTGCTGCCGGATTTTTCCGCCCTTGAAAACGTGGCCATGCCGCTGATGATTGGCCGCCAGAAAGGGCCGCAGATGGAAAAGACCGCCATGGATATGCTGGCGGCAGTGGGGCTGGATCATCGCAGCAAACATCGTCCTTCGGAGCTTTCCGGCGGTGAACGCCAGCGGGTGGCCATTGCCCGTGCGCTGGTCAATAACCCGCGCCTGGTGCTGGCGGATGAGCCCACCGGTAACCTTGATGCCCGTAACGCGGACAGTATTTTCGAGCTGCTGGGGGAGTTAAACCGCCAGCAGGGCACCGCGTTCCTGGTGGTGACCCACGACTTGTCTCTGGCCCGGCGAATGTCGCGCCAGCTGGAGATGCGCGATGGCCGTTTGAATAACGAACTGACCTTGATGGGGGCCAGGTAATGGCGTCTGCGCTTTCGTTGCTTATTGGGCTGCGCTTTAGCCGGGGACGGCGGCGTAGCGGCATGGTGTCGCTGATTTCGGTGATATCCACCTTTGGGATAGCCCTCGGCGTTGCGGTGCTGATTGTCGGGCTGAGCGCCATGAACGGTTTTGAGCGTGAGCTGAATAACCGCATTCTGGCGGTGGTGCCCCACGGTGAAATCGAGCCGGTGGATCAACCCTGGCAGGACTGGCAGGGGGCCCTGAAGCGCATAGAAAAAGTGCCCGGTATTGAAGCCGCCGCGCCCTATATTAATTTTACTGGCCTGGTGGAGAGCGGGGTAAACCTGCGGGCGATTCAGGTCAAAGGGGTGGAACCCGCCCAGGAAGCGCACCTCAGTGCGTTACCGTCGTTTGTCCAGAACAACGCCTGGCAGGATTTTAAGGCCGGCAGCCAGCAGATTATTATCGGCAAAGGGGTAGCAGACGCCCTGCATGTTAAGCAGGGTGACTGGATCTCAATCATGATCCCGAACAATTCGGATGCCCAGCAAAAGCTGTTGCAGCCCAAACGCGTGCGCCTGCATGTCACGGGGATCTTGCAGCTTAGCGGCCAGCTGGATCACAGCTTTGCTATGGTGCCGATTGACGATGCCCGCCAGTATCTCGATATGCCCCAGAGTGTCACCGGTATTGCCATGAAGATGAACAACGTCTTTAACGCCAATAAACTGGTGCGTGACGCCGGGGAAGTGACCAATGCGTATGTCTATATCAAAAGCTGGATGACCACCTACGGTTATATGTACCGGGATATCCAGATGATCCGCGCCATTATGTATCTGGCGATGGTGCTGGTGATTGGCGTGGCCTGTTTTAATATCGTCTCGACCCTGGTGATGGCGGTAAAAGATAAAAGCAGTGATATTGCGGTACTGCGTACCCTGGGGGCCAAAGATGGCCTGATCCGGGCGATTTTTATCTGGTATGGCCTGATGGCGGGGCTGCTGGGGAGCGTTATCGGGGTGATTATTGGCGTGCTGGCCTCCTGGAAGCTGACGGCAATCATTAATCTGATTGAAACGCTGATCGGCCATCGTTTCCTGTCCGGCGATATTTACTTTATTGATTTCCTGCCGTCAGAACTGCACGGCATGGATGTGGTGTATGTGCTGGGAACGGCGCTGGTGCTCAGTCTGTTAGCCAGCTGGTACCCGGCGCGCCGGGCCAGCAATATCGATCCTGCCCGGGTGTTAAGTGGCCAGTAATCCAGGAGAGATAATGCACTACGGTCTGGATATCGGGGGCAGCAAAATCGCCCTCGGGGTATATAACGCGGAGCGTGAGTTGCTGTGGGAAACGCGCATGCCGACCCCACACGACAGCTATGACCATTTTATTGATGCCGTGGTGGGCCTGGTGCGCGATGCGGACCAGCGCTTTGGCGGCTGCGGCACCGTAGGGATAGGGATCCCCGGGATCCCGGTAACCGAACATGGCACCCTGTATGCGGCTAATCTGCCCGCTGCCAGCGGGCAGCCGGTACAGGCGGATCTCAGCGCCAGGCTGGCCCGGGACGTGCGGATGGACAACGACGCTAACTGCTTCGCCCTTTCGGAAGCCTGGGATGATGAATTTTGCCAGTATCCGGTGGTGCTGGGGATTATCCTCGGCACCGGTGTCGGTGGCGGTATTATTATTAATGGCCAGCCGCTGACCGGGCAGCATTTTATCAGCGGTGAATTTGGCCATATGCGCCTGCCGGTGGATGCCCTGCAATTGCTGGGCTGGGATACCCCATTACGGCGCTGTGGCTGCGGCCAGCAGGGCTGTATTGAGACGTTTTTATCAGGGCCAGGGTTCGCCTGGCTCTATCACCATAGCTATGGTGAGCGGCTGAGCGCGCCACAAATTATTGCCCGCTATCATCAGGGGGAACCTCAGGCACAGCAGCATGTGGATAGTTACCTTGAGGTGCTGGCTATTTGTCTTGCCAACTGGCTCACCATGGTGGATGCCCATCTGGTGGTGATTGGTGGCGGGCTGTCACAATTTGCTACTTTGATTGAGGGCCTGCCGGGCCGGTTACCGGCATATTTATTGCCGGTAGCAAAAGTACCGCGTATCGAGCAAGCCCGTTATGGGGACGCTGGCGGTATGCGCGGTGCCGCATTTTTGCATCTTGCGCGTTAATCATTTTCGCGTCTGTCACGTTCGCGTAGTAATAATGGGGATGGTATGCCATCGCGAGGGCTTCATCGGTTATGTCGTTTCCGTAAGAACAAACGGCGATTGCGGGCGCGTTTGCGCCAGCGTACTTTTTTCCGGGATGAGCAGGGGTTAAGTGTGATGCAAAAACCCAGAGTAGTGGTGTTAACCGGGGCGGGGATTTCGGCAGAGTCCGGGATCCGCACTTTCCGGGCCGCAGACGGCCTGTGGGAGGAGCACCGGGTTGAGGATGTCGCGACGCCGGAAGGCTTTGAGCGGGACCCGGCACTGGTGCAGGCGTTTTATAATGCCCGCCGGGCACAACTTCAGCAGCCTGAGATCAAACCGAATGCCGCCCATTATGCGCTGGCCGAACTGGAGCACGCGCTGGAGGGGAACTTTCTGCTGGTGACCCAGAATATTGATAACCTCCACGAGCGGGCGGGCAATAAAAATATCATTCATATGCACGGCGAGCTGCTTAAAGTGCGCTGTAGCTGGAGTGGTCAGGTGCTGGAGTGGCAGGGGGATGTTCAGCCTGAAGATCGCTGTCACTGCTGCCAGTTCCCGGCCGCGCTGCGCCCCCATGTGGTGTGGTTCGGCGAAATGCCGCTGGGGATGGATGAGATTTATCAGGCGATAGCGCAAGCGGATATTTTTATCGCCATCGGCACCTCCGGCCATGTGTACCCGGCTGCCGGGTTTGTCCATGAGGCAAAATTGCAGGGCGCACATACCGTTGAGCTCAACCTCGAACCCAGCCAGGTGGGCAGTGAATTTGAAGAAAAACACTATGGCCTGGCCAGCGTCGTGGTGCCGGAGTATGTCAGTAAGCTGATTGATGCGCTAAATAGCCCCGGGGCTATTTAGCCGTCAGCGTCCCCCTGGGGCCAGCAGCAGGCGCGGTTCACGCAGCGCCACCGCCCAGCCCAGCGTGTCAACCGGTCGCGGTATAAACAGGCTCCAGGCAAAGGCCAAAATCGGCAGTAAATAGCAGGCTTTCAGCAGGGCGATGGCCCGGTTATTTACCGGGCGCCGCTGTTGCGGTGAAAGGGGCTCAGCGGCCCGCTTTCAGCTTCTGGTAGTAGGATTCATAGAGCGCGCTGGTGCTGCCAACGTCATTTTGCCATTCACCGTTTTTCAGCACTGCGTCATCCGGGTACAGGGACTTATCATTGGCGACATCTTTACTGAGCAGTTTGCGGGCGGCCAGGTTCGGTGTCGGGTAACCAATGGTTTCGGCAACTTGTTTGGCCACGTCCGGGCGCAGCAGGAAGTTGATAAGCTTCAGGGCGCCTTCACGGTTTTTGGCATTCGCCGGGATTGCCAGACTGTCCATCCAGAAAATCCCCCCCTCTTTAGGCCAGATTATCTGCATCGGCGTGCCGGCCTGGCGGGCCACAAAGGCGGAGCCGTTCCAGATCATCCCGAGGTTAACTTCCCCTTCCATAAACGGGTTGGCCGGGTTGTCGGAGTTAAACGCGGCGACGTTCGGCATCAGCTTCTGGAGCTCATGATAGGCGGCTTCAATCTCTTTGGGATTGGTGGTATTACCGGAGTAGCCCAGCTTACGCAGCGCAATCTGGAACACTTCCCGGGCGTCATCGGTGAGCAGCACGCTGTTTTTATACTGCGGCTTCCACAGATCCGCCCAGCTGGTAATGGTTTTGGGATCGATGGCGTCCGTATTAACCCCGATGGCGGTCGCCCCCCAGATATACGGGATCGAATAGTCATTATTGGGATCGAAAGGCTTATTCAGCATTTGCGGATCGAGGTTATGGAAATTGCTCAGCTGGCTTTTGTCGATCTTTTGCAGCATCCCTTCTTTGCGCATTTTTGCCACATAGTAGGTGGAGGGGACCACCAGATCGTAGGCGCCTTCTTTATAGGTCTTCAGCTTGGCATACATGGTTTCATTCGACTCGTAGGTCGAATAGATAACTTTAATGCCGGTCTCTTTGGTAAATTGCTCCAGCAGCCCTGGCGGCACGTACTCCGTCCAGTTGTAGAAGTAGAGCGTATTGTTGTCAGCGGCCTGTACGCTATTGATTCCCAGCATCAGTGCACCGGCTGCCAGCAGGTGGCGCGACCATTTTCTCATTTTAACGTCCCCTGAATTTTACTTTTATCACGTAGTATAAGCTGGCTGATAATCACCAGAACCAGCGAGAGTACCAGCAGGATGGTGGCCAGTGAGTTGACCTCTGGCGAAACCCCAACCTTAACCATGGAATAAATTTTGAGCGGCAGGATCTCATAAGCCGGCCCGGTAACAAAGGAAGAAACCACCACATCATCCATTGACAGGGTAAAACTCAATAACCAGCCCGCCGCCACCGCAGGCATTGCCAGCGGCAGCAGAATCTTACGCAGGATAACCACTTCGCTGGCGCCGAGATCTTTGGCGGCTTCCAGCATTCGTACATCGAAGCCTTTCAGGCGCGAATAGACGCTCACCACCACGAAGGGCAGACAAAACGTAATGTGTGAGAACAGCAATGACCAGAACCCCAGAGAGACCCCCAGCAGCATAAACAGCACCAGCAGGGAGATGGCCATCACGATATCCGGGGACATCATCACCACAAACAGCATCCCGCTGACAAAGGGCTTGCCGCGAAAATGGTAGCGGTACAGCGCCACCGCAGTCAGCGAGCCTATCAGCGTGGCAAAGGTTGCCGAGGTGACCGCCATAGTCAGTGAGTGGCGGGCGGCCTGCAACAGGCTGTCGTTATTCATCAGCAGGGTGTACCAGTTGGTGGTAAACCCCTGCCAGTTGATCCCAAAACGCGACTGGTTAAAGGAGTTAACGATCAAAATAATGATCGGGATATATAAAAAGGCGTAAATGGCGGACATAAATCCGCCGCGCAGCAGGCGTCCGATCATTCCAGTTCCACCTTCTTATTCAGTAAACGTGCCGCGCGCCAGTAGACCAGCAGCATCAGGCCCATCACCAGGGTGAGGGTAATGCTGGTGGCGGCGCCGAAAGGCCAGTCGCGAATATTGAGGAACTGGCTCTTAATCACATTGCCCACCATCAGGTTTTTAGCGCCACCCATCAGGTCCGAGATATAAAACAGCCCCATGGCCGGCAGCACCACCAGCAGGCAACCGGCGATGATCCCCGGCATGGTCAGCGGCAGAATAATGCGGGTAAAGGTCTGGAGCTTACCGGCACCGAGATCTTTCGCCGCCTCCAGCAGGGGTTTGTCGAGCTTCTCAATACTGGAGTACAGCGGCATCACCATAAACGGCAGCAGAATGTACACCAGGCCAATGATCACCGCCGAGGGGGTATACATAATGCGGATCGGGGTATCGATAATACCGGTCCACAGCAGGAACTCATTGAGATAGCCCCGGGTGCTGAGGAACAGCTTCAGCCCGTAAATCCGGATCAGTGAGTTGGTCCAGAACGGGACTATCAGCAAAAACAGCAGCAGCGGCCGGATATTATGGGGTAACCGCGCCAGAAACCAGGCAAACGGATAGCCGATAATCAGGCAGGTAAGGGTGGCGATGGCCGCCATATTCAGCGAATGCAGCAGAACGTCCAGATAGAGCGGATCAAACAGACGCGTATAGTTGTCCCAGGTGAAAACCAATTTCACAAAATTGGCATCGTCCCGGGTCAGAAAGCTGGTACCAATTATCAATACGTTCGGTAAAAAGACGAACAGCACCAGCCAGCCGACAATGAGCGCGATAACGCTATTCTGAAATTTACGCGAGGTTTTCATCTGCCAGTACGACCTCCCAGCTTTCAACCCAGCTTACCGCCATCTTCTGATCCAGAGAGTGGTCAAAATCGGGATCGTCCTCGTTAAAGAACTCGCTGACCATCACTATCTTGCCGCTTTCCAGCTCCACGGTGGATTCGAGGGTCATCCCTTTGTAGTTACGCTCCCGCACATAGCCCACCAGCTCTTCCACGTCGTTCTGGTGGTTAACTTCTTCAACCCGCAAATCTTCCGGGCGCAGCAGGACGTGCAGTTTCTGCCCCGGGTACACCGGGAAATTGACGTAAATAAAGCATTCGCGGCCTTCGACATTCGCCCGCACCCGCTGCTCGTCAACCCGCTCAAGGACGACGGCGTCAAAGATATTGATTTCGCCAATAAAACTCGCCACAAACAGGTTTTTAGGCTCTTCATAGATCTCACGAGGGGTACCGTCTTGCTCAATGCGGCCATCGCGCATTACTACAATCCGGTCCGACATGGTCAGGGCCTCTTCTTGATCATGGGTCACAAACACAAAGGTGATCCCCAGTTTGCGCTGCAGGGCTTTTAGTTCGTTCTGCATCTGCTTACGCAGCTTATAATCCAGCGCGGAGAGGGACTCATCGAGTAACAGCAAGCGGGGTTTATTGACCACGGCCCGGGCAATGGCGACACGCTGTTGCTGACCACCCGAAAGCTGATGCGGTTTACGCTGGGCAAAATCATCCAGCTGAACCATTTTCAGCGCGTCCGTTACCCTGTCCTGGATTTCGTGGGCCGGTCTTTTTTGCATCCGCAACCCAAAGGCGACATTGTCAAATACCGTCATATGCGGGAACAGGGCATAGCTCTGGAACACCGTATTCACGTGGCGATTTTCCGCCGGAATATGGGTGATATCCTGATTTTCAAGGTGAATAGTGCCGCCATCGGCATTTTCCAGCCCGGCAAGTAAGCGCAAAACGGTGGTTTTACCGCAGCCGGATGGCCCCAGTAACGTCAGAAATTCACCATGATTAATGGTCAGGGAAAGGTCGGGAATAACGGTTTTGCTGTCAAAGCTTTTACGAATGCTCGCCAGTTCAACTAGCGGAGTGAGCGGACGTGTTGGTCTATTCAATTTTTTACGCTGTCCCATTAATAACGCATCCTGTTATTAGCCGGATGCGGGGTTTGTGGTTAACCACCTTTGGGTTTGACACTCGGTTAAGTAAGGGCTGGCATTCTACGGCAAACCACCTGAATCGCCAATGCTCTGAGGCACTAATCACGAGATTAAATCCCGCCGGCGGTTTGCGACTATAGTCTTTGTTAGCGCAATAAATCCCGGGGGTTGCCGCCAGGTTGCCTGTTGTGCCGCACCGGGTTGCCGGCGCGAACGCGGGTGGGGGTAAAATTGGCTGAAAAAACAGCAACGCATTGTTGGGAGGGCACTATTTTTGACCTTGCCGGGTTAAAAGTGACTTGACGCAATATTTGTCATGACCGGCTTATTGATAATATTGGTTCGTCAGAAGAGGGTGACAAAATGGATAAATTACTTGAGCGTTTTTTACAGTACGTCTCGCTGGACACCCAGTCCAGACCTGGTGTTAAGCAGGTCCCCAGTACGGAGGGGCAGTGGAAGTTACTCAACCTGCTGAAAACCCAGATGGAAGAGATGGGACTCACCCATGTGACCCTCAGCGAACACGGAACGGTAATGGGGACGTTGCCCGCCAATGTGGACGGCAAGGTGCCGGTTATCGGTTTTATTTCTCACGTTGATACGGCACCGGATTTTAGCGGCAAGCACGTACAACCACAGATTGTGGAAAACTACCGCGGCGGCGACATTGCGCTGGGGATTGGCGATGAGGTGCTGTCACCGGTGATGTTCCCGGTCCTGCACCAGTTGCTGGGCCAGACGCTGATCACTACCGACGGTAAAACCCTGCTGGGGGCGGATGATAAGTCCGGCATTGCCGAGATAATGACCGCGCTGGCAACCCTGAAACAGCAGAATATTCCCCACGGGGATATCCGCGTGGCGTTTACCCCGGATGAAGAAGTGGGCAAAGGGGCGAGCTGGTTTGATGTCGAGGCATTCGGGGCAGAATGGGCGTACACCGTGGATGGCGGCGGCGTGGGTGAGCTGGAGTATGAAAACTTCAATGCCGCCTCGGTGACGGTCAAAATTGTGGGTAACAATGTTCACCCGGGGACAGCCAAAGGGGTGATGGTGAATGCGCTCTCTCTGGCGGCGCGTATTCATGCCGAGGTTCCCGCCGACGAATCCCCCGAAAAAACCGATGGTTATCAGGGTTTTTATCATCTGACCGCCATCAAAGGCAGCGTCGACCGGGCGGAGATGCATTACATCATTCGCGACTTCGAGCGGGATGGGTTTGAAACCCGCAAGCGGCGCATGATGGAGATTGCCAAAAAGGTCGGCAAAGGGCTGCACCCGGATTGTTATATTGAGCTGGTGATCGACGACAGTTATTACAATATGCGCGATAAGGTGATGGCCCATCCGCATATTATTGATATTGCGCGCCAGTCAATGCTGGACTGCGGTATTGAGCCGGATATGAAGCCTATCCGCGGCGGTACCGATGGGGCGCAGTTGTCCTTTAAAGGTCTGCCGTGCCCGAATTTGTTTACCGGCGGCTATAACTTCCACGGTAAACATGAGTTTATTACCCTCGAAGGGATGGCGAAGGCGGTACAGGTGATCGTGCGTATTGCCGAACTGACGGCGCAGCGTTGAACGGTCATCGCAACGCCGGAAAAATAAACGGGCCCTGCGGGGCCCGTTGTCGTTGGTCACATTTCCGGGTAAGCGGTTAGCCGGCAAAATACCAGTACCCGCTGTTTACCAGGGCCGCCAGCATGGCGAGGAAACTGGGATCTTCCATAGCATCGCCAAAATCTGCCTCATGGAGGTTGATGTGCTCGGCCAGGGCACTCAGGGCCGGGCGATGGGGGCTGTCGATGCGCTCACCGTTAACGAAAATATCGTTACCGATGCGCAGCACCCGTAATCCACCCAGCCGGATCAGGGTCTCTCCCTGTTTCAGGGCGTCGTAAATCTCATCGGGCTGATAGGGCGGTTCCGGCGGGGAAATATCCAGCTCATGGCGCGACTGGGAGATAAATTCACCAAACCACTGAGTAAACTGCGCCGGCTGGCTGATCAGTTCCAGCATCATGGCGCGGTTCTTTTCCAGCTCGGCGGGCAGAATATCCGCCGGGTGCGTCCGCGCCGGGAGATCGGCATCGCTGTAATACTGGTTCCCCAGCTCATGCTGTAAAACGTAATCCGCAAATCCGCTGATCAGTTCCCGGGTGTTGGGTGCCCGGAAGCCGACCGAATAGTTAAGCGAGTTTTCCAGCGCGTAGCCTTCATGGGGGAAGCCTGGCGGAATATACAAAATATCGCCGGGCTCCATCTCTTCGTCGATGATTGCCTCGAAGGGATCGACTTGCAGCAGATCCGGGTGCGGGCAGTGCTGTTTAAGCGCCAGCTTTTCACCCACCCGCCAGCGACGGCGGCCGGTACCCTGAATGATAAACACATCGTACTGATCCAGGTGCGGCCCTACGCCACCGCCGGGCACCGAGAAGGAGATCATCAGATCATCGGTACGCCAGTCCGGTAAAAAGCGAAAGGCGTGCATCAGACCGGTGGTCGGCTCGTGCCAGTGATTCACCGCCTGTACCAGCAATGACCAGTTGGTTTCCCCCATGTGGTCATAGCTTTCAAAGGGGCCGTGTTTGACCTCCCATTTCCCGTCAAGATGGCTGACCAGTCGGCTGTCCACCTCACTTTCCATGGCCAGCCCCGCCAGCTCATCAGGAGAGATAGGGTCAATAAACTGCTTAAAGCCGCGCTTTAGCACCACTGGCCGTTTTTGCCAGTAACGCTGGATAAAGTCGGCTTGATTGAGATCTACGTGATAATCCATGTTGTCATCCGGCTGAGTACCTGTCCGGGATTATAACGGATCGGTTTTTTTCTGCATGATCGCTGCAGGCTTTTCCGCTAATTATCTTCACCGGGGGCATTCTGGCGGCCAAAAATTATCTCCATTCTGGCCCCGCCGAGGGCGCTGTCACTGGGCAGAATATACCCGTCATACTGTTCGACTATCTCCCGGGCGACGGATAACCCCACCCCTTGCCCCGGGCGCAGGGTATCAGCCCGCTGGCCGCGATCAAATACCAGGCTGCGTTTACCTTCCGGGATCCCCGGGCCATCATCTTCGACAATTAAATGCAGGGTCTCTTCATGCTGGCGGGCGGAAATCTCCACAAATTCAAGGCAATATTTGCAGGCGTTATCCAGCACATTGCCCAGCACTTCCATAAAGTCATTTTGTTCACCCATAAAGGTGATTTCCGGCGAAATATCCAGGGTAATGGACACCCCTTTATTCTGGTACACCTTGTTCAGGGCCGAGGTGAGCTTATCCAGTAACGGGGCCACCGGATGCAGCTCCCGGCTGAGCAGCGCGCTGCCGCTGCGCATACTGGCCCGGTGCAGGTAATAGCCTATCTGCTGAGAGATACGGCTGATCTGCTCCAGCATGGCGGGCTCCGCCTGCTGAACGGTCAGTTTATCGGTGCGCAGCGCACGCAGGGTACTTTGCAGTACCGCCAGCGGGGTTTTCAGGCTGTGGGTGAGATCCGTCAGGGTGGTGCGGTATTTGTCATAACGCTCGCGCTCGCTTTTTAGTAGCCGGTTAAGGTTGCGTACCAGGCTGGTCAGCTCGCGGGTGGTCTGAGGGTTGAGGCTGTCGCGGTTATGTTCTTCCAGCTCTCGTACCTCCCGGGCCAGGGCCTCAATCGGGCGCAGGCTCCACCAGGCGGCCAGCCACAACAGCGGCACCACTAAAAGCAAGTTGGCGAGCAACACATAGATAAACCAGCTCCACACCATGTAAGAGCGTTTGATTTCGATGGGAATTTTATCCACCACCACCAGGATAAGGGCGGGCATCATTTTGGTGGCCGGATAACGGTTTACCGCAATGGAGTGGGTGAGCTCATCGTCGTCGTCATCGTCGCCGTCATCGTCCTGAATATCGCGGAGTTTGCGCTGAAAATCGCTGTTATTGCCGATCAAAATACGCGACGACGCATAGCTGGCTTCCAGCTCATGAAAGCCGTTGGACTTCAGCCATTCCGGTTTGATCTGTTTTTCCAGCCACGGGACCTGGCGCTGTGACCACAGCAGCGTGCCGTGTTCATCATAAATAAAGGTCAGGGTAGGGCTTTGCAGGTCAAGATGTTCGGGAACATCGAGGGTGATTTTGCCATCCTGCCAGCGGGCAAGGGTGTAAAACAGATTGCTCTCGCCGCGCAATAAGCGAAACGTGGTCTTGTCAAAACTGGCGCTGTAGCCCAGCAGCGCCACCACGCCATAGGCCAGCGACAGCACCATAACCACCGCGGCGGTTGCCAGTAAAAAGCGCACCCGCAGCGAGAGAGGGAAAATATGACGGAACAGACGATTCATGGCTGTAAATCGAAACGATATCCCTGGCCGCGTACGGTGGTTATCACATCATTGGGGAATTGAGCCTGAATTTTTTTACGCAGCCGACCCATTAAGACATCAATGGTGTGGCTTTCCCGTAACTCCGCATCGGGATAGAGTTGCAGCATCAGCGAATCTTTGCTGACCACTTTACCGGTGTTACGGATCAGCGTTTCGATGATGGTATATTCAAAGGCGGTCAGTTTGATGGGCACGTCGTTAATTGACAGCTCCCGGCGGGAGAGATCAATCTGGAAAGGCGGCATGGTTATCACCTGAGAGGCCAAGCCACTGCTGCGGCGCAGTAAGGCCTGCATCCGGGCGACCACTTCTTCGAGATGAAACGGTTTTGTCACATAATCATCGGCACCGGAACCCAGCACTTCGACTTTATCCTGCCAGCCTTCCCGGGCGGTAAGCACCAGAATAGGCAGGGTAATACTGTGACTCCGCCAGCGGCGGATCATCGACATCCCGTCTTCATCAGGCAGGCCAAGATCGACAATAGCGACGTCGGGCACATGCTCATTGAGAAAATAATCGGCTTCTTTCGCATCTTCTGCGGCGTCAACCTGATGGCCGAGCTCACGTAGTTGTACCTGCAGGTGATGGCGCAGCAGAGCATTATCTTCTACAACTAATACGCGCATGGTAGATCCTCCTGATTCAATAATTTCCTAAGTTTAACGCGAATTATTGTGGCAGAGGGATAAACAATCGGTAAACGATAAAAAAAGGGCATCCGCGGCTGACCACCAGACGGTGGCCAGCCAGTGGCGGTTATTTCAGCGCATCAACCAGCTGAATAGCACTGCCCAGATAGTTTGCCGGGGTCATGGCTTTGAGACGGGTTTTCTCTGCGTCCGGCAGTTCAAGGCTATCAATGAAGTCTTTCATGCCCTGTGCGTCTACCCGTTTGCCGCGGGTCAGCTCTTTGAGCTTCTCGTAAGGCTTCTCGATACCGTAACGGCGCATCACGGTCTGGATAGGCTCGGCCAGTACTTCCCAGTTATGATCCAGTTCATCCAGCAGATGATCGCGGTTTACCTCCAGTTTGCCGACACCTTTCAGGGTCGACTGGTAGGCGATCAGCGCATAACCAACCCCCACCCCGAGGTTACGCAGTACGGTGGAGTCAGTCAGATCACGCTGCCAGCGGGATACCGGCAGTTTGCTGGCCAGATGTTGCAGTACCGCATTGGACAGCCCGAGGTTGCCTTCGGAGTTTTCGAAGTCAATCGGGTTAACTTTATGGGGCATGGTGGAGGAGCCAATTTCACCGGCCACGGTCTTCTGTTTGAAGTGACCCAGCGCAATATAGCCCCATACGTCACGGTCGAAATCAATCAGGATGGTGTTAAAGCGGGCCACACAGTCAAACAGTTCGGCAATATAGTCGTGGGGCTCGATCTGGGTGGTGTACGGGTTCCAGCTGATCCCCAGAGAGGTCACAAAGGACTCACTGAATGCATGCCAGTCCACTTCCGGGTAGGCGACCATGTGGGCGTTGTAGTTGCCGACCGCACCGTTGATTTTGCCGAGGATCTCGACGTTTTCCAACTGGCGGTACTGGCGCTCCATGCGGTAAGCCACATTGGCCATCTCTTTACCCATGGTGGACGGCGTTGCCGGCTGACCGTGGGTGCGGGAGAGTAACGGAATATCGCGGTACTGGTTGGCCAGATCTTTGATGGCGTCGATAATCGTGCGCCACTGCGGCAGGATAACCTGCTGACGGGCAGTTTGCAGCATCAGGGCATGGGACAGGTTGTTGATGTCCTCTGAGGTGCAGGCGAAGTGAATAAATTCGGACACCGCGTGCAGAGCCGGGATCTGGGCCACTTTTTCTTTCAGGAAATACTCCACGGCTTTCACGTCGTGGTTGGTGGTGCGTTCGATGGTTTTGATCCTGGCGGCATCTTCGACACTGAATTGCGCGACGATTTGATCAAGGAAACCGATTGCGTCCCGATCAAAAGCAGGAACTTCCCTGATCGCTGCGTGCGCGGCCAGTTTTTGCAGCCAGCGTACTTCTACCTGCACGCGAAATTTCAGCAAACCGAACTCGCTGAAAATGTCGCGCAGCGCGCTGACTTTATCGCCGTAGCGTCCATCAATAGGGGAAACGGCGGTCAGTGAGGATAATTCCATAAGTCAAGACTCCTGAGAGGTTAACAGTGTGCAAGAATTTGTTTGGCCTGGGATGTCAGGCGGCCACGGGAAAACATAAGTTGCAGGCGGCCACCGCCTGACTGATGCCACAAGACGGCGGAACGGATCCCGGCGAGCAATGTCGCCCGGACTTTCGCCTGTACCTGTGGGCTTTGCAGGACCGCAGGCGAGCCGGTAACCTGGATGCGCGGCCCGAGCGGGCTTATGACATCAACATAAATACCCGCCATGGCGTTGAGCAGCGTGTCGGACTCCAGATCAAAATGGTCCAGCTGGCGCTGCAGGCCGGCAATACGCTGGCCCAGGGTATCGAGCGCGCCTTTACTGGCGGAGAGCTTACGCTCCAGCACCATCAGGCTTAGGGTATAGCGGGTTAATTCGGCGTTGATCCCCTGGCGCTGGCCGGCGTTCAGTACGCCGAGCAGGGTCTCCAGCCCGGTGCGTAAATGTGCTTCGCGGCCACCATACACCCCGAGGGTCGAGGCTGGGTTTAAATCAATAACGCTGTTCAGCATGGTGTGCAGGGCATCCGTGTCGCAGTGTCCCTGATGCGCCAGCTGCTGAACCAGTCTGGCGGACTGGCAGATACCCGCCAGCGCCAGGGTGATGTCGTAATAATTTTTTGCCACGAAAACTCCTGTTTTGTGTGCGGTGCGTATCAGCAGGGCAGCGGGAGACGCTGCTCGATAATACCTCCCCCGAGGCACACTTCACCGTCATAAAAGACAGCGGACTGGCCGGGTGTCACCGCGGCAACCGGGGAATCAAAACGTACTTCAATACGTTGGTCATCAAGCGGCGTCACGCTACAGGGGATATCTTCCTGGCGGTAACGGGTCTTCACGGTGCAGCGCAGTGGCTGGGTCAGCGGCTCACGGGAAACCCAATGCAGCTGCTGGGCCACCAGGCCCACCGACATCAGGCGCGGATGTTCGTGCCCCTGAGCAACCACCAGGATATTGTTTTCAAGGTCTTTATCGACCACGTACCACGGATCTTCGCTACCGTCTTTGGTGCCGCCGATCCCCAGACCTTTACGCTGGCCGAGGGTGTGGTACATCAACCCCTGGTGCTGGCCGATGTCGTCCCCGTCAACGGTGACGATTTTGCCCGGCTGCGCGGGCAGGTAGCGGCCCAGGAACTCGCGGAATTTACGCTCACCAATAAAGCAGATCCCGGTAGAGTCTTTTTTCTTCGCGGTAGCCAGATCCAGCTGTTCGGCAATGCGGCGCACCTCGGGTTTTTCCAGCTCACCCACCGGGAACAGGCTCTGGGCGACTTGCTCGTGGCTGAGGGTATACAGGAAGTAACTTTGATCTTTATTACTGTCCAGGCCGCGCAGTAAGCGGGTAGTGCCCTCTGTATCCTGGCGGCGCACGTAGTGACCGGTGGCGATATAGTCCGCCCCCAGGTCTTCCGCGGCAAATTCCAGGAAGGCTTTAAATTTTATCTCTTTATTGCACAGAATATCCGGGTTTGGTGTCCGGCCGGCTTTGTATTCTGCCAGGAACAATTCAAACACATTGTCCCAGTATTCTGCGGCAAAGTTGACGGTGTGCAGTTCAATGCCCAGCTTATCGCAAACCGCCTGGGCATCGGCTAAGTCAGCCGCCGCGGTGCAGTATTCCTCGCCATCGTCCTCTTCCCAGTTCTTCATGAACAGGCCCTCGACCTTATAACCCTGTTGTTGCAACAGGTAGGCAGAAACAGAGGAGTCAACACCGCCGGACATTCCGACGATTACTTTTTTTTGGCTGTTATCAGACATGGAGATACTCACGACATTGAACTTCAGGGCGGCATATTCTAGCACGTGACGTCACGTTAGGCACCCTTTGTAAAAGGCCAGTTAAATGCCCCCAGGACTTCCAGCGGGTAACGCGGCGATCCCAGGTAACATTTAATACTTTCAGCCACCAGCGGAGAGCGCAGGTTGTCGGCTTCAAGGGTGGTGCGCGGCGCCAGCCACAGGCAGCGATCAATATCGCTGTCGTGCGGTGTGGTGGGCAGCTGGTGGTCAAGATCAATGGCAAACAGGAAGCGTAAAAAAGGGGTGCTGTCCGGGGCGATCCACTGGTGCATGCGGATAAACTGCTGGGGAACCGCGCGGATCCCGGTTTCCTCCCACAGCTCGCGACTGGCGGCATCAATCAGGGTTTCGTCCGCCTCGAGGTGTCCGGCAGGCTGGTTCCAGGTGGCTTTCCCGTTAACGGTCTCTTCAACCACCAGAAATTTCCCCCCGGCCTGGACTACACAGGCGACGGTGACATGAGGTTTAAACATACGTCCTCCGGGCTATAGCGGCTTGTTAATGTTGTCGTAAATTGCAGTGAGCTGTTGCAGGCGCTGGTCATAACGCTGGTGTAGGCACTGAACATCGCTGCCGCACTGGCGGCGCTGGGCCAGCCACTGTTGCTGCTGATCCTGCATGCTCCCCCTGGCCCCCATGGCGAACAGCCCTTTTAACAGCCGGTAGGTGGTGGCCATTTCGACATCTTTATCGTTGAGGGTGCGATCATGGCAAATGGCCAGCTCGTCGGGCTGCCGGGCCCGGGTGCAGTCAAAGCTGGCGGCCATAACTGGCACGCTGACGGCACACAACAGGGGGGTAATAACGGCCAGTATTTTCATTTTTCAGAGACCTCACGCCATTCGCCGTTGGCCAGACCGGTAAGATCCCAGTCCCCAAGGGCATAGCGGATAAGCCGCAGGGTAGGGAAACCCACGTGGGCTGTCATCCTGCGGACCTGACGATTACGGCCCTCATAGAGGGTAATCTTCAGCCAACTGGTGGGAATTGATTTACGTTCCCGGATCGGGGGGCTGGCGTGGCCATAACCAGGCAGGCTCTGCCACCTGTTCGATACCGGCGGGCAGGGTGGGGCCATCGTTGAGGGTGACGCCGGTGCGCAGTGCGTTCAGCGCCTGCTCATCGGGAACACCTTCAACCTGGACAAAGTAGATTTTGCCGGTGCGCTTACCGGGCTGGGTTAAGCGCGCCTGTAGTTCGCCGTCATTGGTGAGCACCAGTAACCCTTCGCTGTCGCGATCGAGCCGCCCGGCGGCGTAAACATCACTCACCGGGATATAGTCTTTCAGGGTGCTGCGGCCTTGCTCATCAGTGAACTGCGGCAACACATCAAACGGTTTATTAAACAGTACCACCCGGGTGGGGCCAGTAGGGCGGCGCCTGGGCGCGGGCCGGGCAGCGCCACGGGTGGACGCTTTACGTTTCTGGTGTGGCGAATGGGGCTTTTTTATCTGGCTGTGCATAACGGGTTTCTGGTCAACTGTCCTGTAATAAGGGTAACACAACCACCCACTGAAGGGTTATTGCCCGGCGAGGACGCGATCGCAGGAAATGTTAACCGGGGTTGTCGCCAGGTTTTGTGGCGCGCGGGCAAATTTTATGGTTTTCTGTGGGGATATTTACTTGGGTTGTTTGTCCGCAGATCTCTTTTTGTGTTAACGGGTTAGCGCCGGGATAGGGTCGCGACGGCGGGTGGTATCTGTGCGTAGTGCAGGTAAAAGGCTTTGTCCAGCCCATTACGCAAATTGGTGGTAATCGTGTCTGGCGCGGTGGGCAACAATCCGGTAGTATTGACACGCTAATTACAAATCATTAACAAAAAATCAGTAATAAACCAGAAGCGCTCGAAGGAGAGGTGAATGGAAAGCAAAGTAGTTGTTCCGGCGGAAGGTCAGAAAATCACCCTGCAAGACGGCAAGCTGCACGTGCCGCATAACCCCGTAATTCCTTATATCGAGGGTGACGGTATTGGGGTGGATGTTACGCCGCCGATGCTGAAAGTTGTCAATGCCGCCGTTGAGAAAGCCTATAAAGGCGAGCGGAAAATTTCCTGGATGGAAATCTATACCGGTGAAAAATCGACCGAGCTGTACGGCCCGGATGTGTGGCTGCCCCAGGAAACCCTGGATCTGATCCGCGACTATCGCGTGGCTATCAAAGGCCCGCTGACCACCCCGGTCGGCGGCGGTATTCGCTCTCTGAACGTTGCGCTGCGCCAGGAACTGGATCTGTACGTTTGCCTGCGCCCGGTACGTTACTACCAGGGCACGCCAAGCCCGCTGAAACACCCTGAACTGACCGATATGGTTATCTTCCGTGAAAACTCCGAAGATATTTATGCCGGTATTGAATGGAAAGCCGACAGTGCCGACGCGGAAAAAGTGATTAACTTCCTGCGTGAAGAAATGGGCGTGAAGAAAATCCGCTTCCCTGAGCATTGCGGTATCGGTATCAAACCGTGCTCTGAAGAGGGCACCAAACGCCTGGTACGTGCGGCCATTGAATACGCTATCACCAACGATCGCGATTCACTGACCCTGGTACACAAAGGCAACATCATGAAATTCACCGAAGGTGCCTTTAAAGATTGGGGCTATCAGCTGGCGCGTGAAGAGTTCGGCGCAGAGCTGCTGGACGGCGGCCCGTGGATGAAGATCAAGAACCCGAACACCGGCAAAGATATCATCGTTAAAGATGTGATTGCCGATGCGTTCCTGCAGCAGATCCTGCTGCGCCCGGCAGAATATGATGTTATCGCCTGTATGAACCTGAACGGCGACTACATTTCTGACGCCCTGGCAGCCCAGGTGGGCGGTATCGGTATTGCACCGGGTGCTAACATCGGTGACGAATGCGCACTGTTTGAAGCCACCCACGGTACCGCACCGAAATACGCAGGCCAGAACAAAGTGAACCCGGGCTCCATCATCCTGTCCGCTGAGATGATGCTGCGCCATATGCAGTGGTTCGAAGCCGCAGACCTTATCGTTAAAGGCATGGAAGGCGCTATTGCGGCCAAAACCGTGACTTACGATTTCGAACGTCTGATGGAAGGCGCTAAACTGCTGAGTTCCAGCGAGTTTGGCGACGCGATTATCGCGAACATGTAATCAGCCCGGCTGATTTTCATAATACGGGAGCCTTCGGGTTCCCGTTTTTTTCACCGGTAAAATCTCCTCCCCAAAACTATCCCCAAAACCTCACCCCAAAACTGGGTGGACTGCTGGGCCAGTGGCGTAGTGGCTTCTTATCACTTTAATAACAGTACAGCTCTAAATGTTCATCCAGTAAATTAACTATCGATTATATTTCTTTGGGGTTCGTTCTTATAATAATGTTAGTCTACTATTCGGGGTAGATATTTCCGACATATCCACCCTTTTTTTATTTCCTGTGAAATAGGAGTTTTATAAAAATAATGTAACTCGGTGAAATTATTTTAATTCAGTGCATGACTGAGGTTGTATCAATTCTCCTATATTGATAAGCGGAAGGATGGTTTTAATTTCTGGCTTTTAGGTTGGGGTGAAAAATGCCCGGCAGAACCGGGCTAAAGATAGGTGGTAAAGCACATCATAAACAAAAAGACGCGAAGCGTTTATCCTGGCGCTCTCTCCGGGATGGCTGCTGTGAAGGTATTGGTGCCATAATGTTTTTTGATTTTTTATGCTGTTTTCTTTTGGGAGTGTACTGCTCATGAGTATCAATTATCTTAATTGTCATAATAATCCTGGTTAATGCGTGCTGTGTTTTTTTACCTGCTATTGTTATGGACTTTTTCTCTTATCTTTTTTATACAAATGATATGGGCTATAGGATTATTAAGGAGGCTGGCTGTAGTATGATTGTATATTGTCGATTCGAGCGTTTTTTGACATTGACAGCATTAAAATACGATGAAAATATTATTGTAAAACCAGTCGGTATCTTAACTGGTTACAGAGGTTTTCACATCAGCATAAACATGACTGTTGTTAGGTTATGTGTTGGAGTATTTTTTTGATTGTTTTGTGGCCTTATTTTTGAGGTGTGAAACTTATTTTTAGATGAGCCAGGCTGTCGCTGTTTTTCGTCGTGTTCTGAACGCAATATGATGAAAGCAGTAAGGAGGTTACCATGAATAAGAAAAAGGCACCCAGACTTCCAAATGTAGCATTGTGTATCTCTATGGCATTAATGGTGGGGAGCTTATCACTGCCGGTGTGGGCTGATAACGTGCTTTCAGTATCGAATACGTTAAACAATTTCACATCCGATAACCTCAACGGAGATAATCAGGATTACACTAATTACGATGAGGTCCGTGTAACTACTACTGATCCTGGGCGGACTGGTAATCCACTGAGCGGCTTTGGGATTTACCTGGATGGAGGAAATTATAAATTCCATGATTTATTTATATCGACAACAGGTGCTGGTGCTCATGGTATCTTGTCAGGCCTTGTAGGTGGGTCGATAATAATGGATGATTTTACAGTCCATACTGATCAGCCACTCAGTTCAGGTAGTAGTTCTACATTTGCAGATGGTATAAGGTTAAATCCGAGTTCCGGCTCTACAGTTGTGATTAATAATAATGCCAGTATAAATATTGGGAGAGTCGGTAACGGTATCTCTGTATATACGGCAGATAGCACTGGTGCCGTTAATAGTGTTGTTGTCAATGGTAATGCCAATATACAAACAATGTCTCCTGTGACAAGTTCCGGTTATTATGCGGTTTTTGCTGGGAAATATAACTCAGGCAGTCAAGGGCGGGCTATCGTGGAACTAAATGGTAACAGTACTATTCAGTCTTTAGGCTATGGGGTGGTTGCAGATGGGGGCGCTACTATTTCCCTGAATAATGCCACTGTAGAGGTCAGTGGCCCTCTACGGGCATTATATGCCCGGGCGGGAACACTGATTTCGGGTGCCCCCCGCTCTGCGATTATCAATCTCGGGGGCGATATCACGCTGACCGCCAACGGCGCCGCGGCCGCCCTTGCTCATTCTGGTGGGATCATCCGCTCCTGGGATTATGTGAACGATGTCGCTACCTCTGGTGTATATAACATAGAGGGTAACCTGATTGCGTCTGACCACGGTCTGATAGATTTGTCGATGGCGAACGGCAGCCTGTTTACCGGAAGAACCATTTACTCTGACAGCCCTTCTTTCTCTGCCAGCACACTGAACCTGCGTATCGACGGGCCAGACAGTATCTGGACCATGACCGATAATTCATTATTAACCTCACTGACTCTGGATAACCGGAGTACCTTGCGTTATGGCCGGGTGGCAGATATCAGCACGGACGCATTTATCCTCGGCAGTGGAGGTGGGGTGGTTGATACCAATGGCTTTAATAATACCCTGAACAGTATTATTTCCGGTGACGGCGCCTTAAGCAAAACCGGCGCCGGTACCCTCCTGCTCACCGGGGTGAATACCTATACCGGCGGCACCAGCGTGCAGGAAGGGACCCTGCAGCTTGACCCTACATATTCGTGAAAATGAGTGGCTGGTGGTTTAATGTCAGAAGATATTGGCAAGGTTTCAGTGGTTCTGATTATGGCCCTGCGTATGCAGTGAGTGCGTTTTTCCAGCTCACTGAGGAGCAACTCGCTGTCCCATGGTAAAATCCTCTCTATTCCTTTTTTATCCGGCACATAATGCGTCAGGGTGTTATCACTGTTTTCCTGCCGGGATATTATTGCCATCCCGTCGCTATAATACCGGGCTTAACATTTTCATCCTGAACAGGTTTATCTTTACTGGGTGATATATCACCCGCAATAACATTTGTGTTGTTATGGCTATTTCGTCACCAGGCGGTCTGCGGTTGTGATGATAATACCAATCAGAGTAATAACTATTTCCCCGCCCACTCCATGATGACACCCCAACCCTCTTTTGTTAGTTTCTTTGCCAGGCAGAATATTGAATAGGTAAAGCAACGTGGAAATGAAACAGAAGGCGTGTTTAGCAATGTGCTTATTCGCCCTGGCGGGCTGCGCGACAAAAAAAGAGATGGCCCCCATCGGCGGCAGTAAAGCGGATGGAACGGTGCGTATGGGATATACCTTTGGTGCCTTTGAGAAACCGGTGGTCGATTTGAACAATGGCGCAATCCAGGCGGCGGCGAAATGCAAAACCTGGGGCTATACCGGAGCAGAGGCATTTGGCGGCCAGACCCAAACCTGCCAGGAAACCGACACTGCCGGGGGCTGCCAGGTCACCAATGTGACGGTTGAATATCAGTGCACTGGCGGCCCTGCTGCACAGCACTGATCGCGCTGGCACCCCGGCGGCCCTTTTTATATCCGGTAACCCGGTTACCTCACGGCCCCCGGCAAGGGGGCGCGGTATTTCAGCCAAGACGAAACGTTAATTCAACATCCTCAGCAACGGGCACGGATAAATAACCATGCTGCGGATTGCGCACATAGTCCAGATAGTCTGCGGCGTAATCGGCATTATCGGCAACGATCAGCGCCCCGGGGCGTAACCGTGGTTCCAGCAGCGCCAGAATATCGCAATACAGTGACTTAGCGCCATCGAGTAAGACCAGATCAATGGTCTGCGGAAGATTGTCCGCCAGGGTTTGTAAAGCATCCCCTTCACGAATTTCCACCCGGGAACTCAGCCCGGCCGCCTGAATATGTTCACGGGCTTTGGCCACTTTTTGCGGCTCGAATTCACTGGTGATCAATCGGCCGCCGCCATTATCCTGCAACGCCGCCGCAAGGTGCAGCGCAGAAATGCCGAATGAGGTGCCGAATTCAATAATATTCCGGGCGCGCAGGCTGCGGGCCAGCATATAGAGCAGCGTGCCGGTTTCACGGGTGACCGGTAACCAGAGGTTTTTAAGCTGGCCATACAGCGCACGGTATTCCGTTTTGCTGGTCATCATGCGCTCTTGATCGGCACTGGATATCATCACAGTCGTGGTGTTCGCCGCGTGGTTTGCCTGCTGAAAAAGCTTATCTAATAGCGCCGCCAGCGGGGCGGATGTCAGGGTGTTCGACATAGTAAATCCTTCAAAAGTTGAATGGGCGACATGGGATGCCTAAAATGCGACTGATTCGTCACTTTTTTAAAGAATACGGCCAATAAGCGGTATTCACTATTCGCATTCCGGCCAGCAAAGGGCGCCCTATGTCATCAAAAATTAACCCACTGATTTCATCCAGAAAACAGCCGAAACAGGCGCGATCAGCCGTGCTGGTGGCGGCCATTCTCCAGGCGGCTGTTCAGGTTCTGGAAAAAGAGGGCGTGGCGCGTTTCACTACCGCGCGGGTGGCAGAAAAGGCGGGGGTGAGCATAGGGTCGGTGTATCAGTATTTCCCCAATAAAGCCGCGATTCTGTTTCGCTTGCAGCACGATGAATGGCAGCAGACCTTAACCCTATTGACGGGTATCCTGGGGAATAACACGGTCCCGCCACTGGCGCGGCTGCGCACGCTGGTGCAGGTATTTATCCGCTCTGAATGTGAGGAAGCAAAACTACGCCAGGCCCTCCATGATGCCGCGCCGCTCTACCGTGACGCGCCGGAGGCGCAGGCGATCGGGGCCCAAGGGGATATGATTTATGCGCGCTTTATTGCAGAGGTGTTACCCCAGGCGGGGCCGGCGCGCCGCCGCGTCGCCAGTGAATTACTCACCACTACATTAAGCGCCGTTGGTACCCGCTATTCGACCCAGCCGCACAGTGACGCTGAGGTGCGTATTTTTTCTGATTCGATAGCCGATATGCTGATCGCCTGGCTAAAGGAGGCCCAGGCGAACGATGGCCAGCCGCCGCGCCAGTGCGGGGGCTAAGACGGGGATTGTGTTTCTGCCAGATAGTGCTGGATCGCCAGTTGGCTTTCCGGTGTTGCCGGGTTGAATATCAGCAGTTGCAGATCGGGGCGGCCATCCAGCGAAAAGGTGGAGAACGCCAGCTCGATAAGCCCCAGCGCCGGGTGGCGCAGCCGTTTAACCCCTTCACTGTGGTGGGTAACATCATTGTTTTGCCAGAAAGCGGCAAACTCCTCGCTTGCCAGGGATAACTCATCGACCAGCGCCATGGCGTCACTGGACCCGCCCATCCGGGCAACATCGGCCCGAAAGGCATTGACCACAAATTGCGCGATGCGCTGCCAGTCTTCCTGAACCGTCCTGGCCTGAGGATCGGTGAACAGCAGGCGTAACACATTACGCTGGCGGGGGGCAAGTTGCTCGTAGTCTGCCAGTATTACGGTGGCGGCACGGTTCCAGGCTATCACGTCCCACAGGGCGGTTTTTATAATCGCCGGGCTATAGGGCAGCGCATCCAGCACGCCCTGTAAACGCGGCGTGATAGTGCCGGTACCCCGGTAGTGCCGTTCCGGTGGGTGGCCGAAGGCCAGCAGAAACAGGTGCTCCCGCTCTGGTTCGGTCAGCATCAGGCCGCTGGCTATTCGGCTTAATACCTCCCGGGAGGGGGCACCACCCCGTCCTTGCTCCAGCCATGTATACCAGGTTGGGCTTATATTGGCGAGCTGGGCCACCTCTTCCCGGCGCAGCCCCGGCGTGCGCCGCCTGCCGGTGGTAAAACCGAACGAGACGGGATCTAATTTCATTCGGCGGTGACGTAAAAAATCCCCAAGGGGGTTGCCAGTGGTCATCATTTTCCTGTTAAGTTTTATACCATGATAAATTCACTACTTTTATAGTATACACCCCGGATTACACTCATCTGAACGAGAGCGCCAACCAGATGAGAGGTCATTATGCGTGTGTTTTTAACCGGAGCAACGGGGTTTATTGGTTCCCGTATCGTCCCTGAATTAATTGCTGCGGGCCACCAGGTGCTCGGGCTTGCCCGTTCCGATACCAGTGCCCGGGCACTCCAGGCCATGGGGGCCGGGGTTTACCGCGGGACCCTTGATCAACCTGAAACATTGCGTGATGGTGCCGCCCAGTCTGATGCGGTGATCCATACCGCGTTTGACCATGATTTCAGCCATTTTGCCGCCAACTGTGAGAAAGACCGCCAGGTGATCCGCGTACTCGGTGATGCCCTGAAGGGGAGCCACCGCCCCTTGCTTATTACGTCCGGTACCGCCATGGGGGAGAGAGGAAACGGCCAGCCAGCCACAGAAGACGGTTTTAGTGCCGATCTCACTAACCCGCGGGTTCTCTCTGAGCTGGAAGGCGATAAATGGCTTGATGAAGGTGTCGACGTGCGGTTCGTGCGTTTGCCGCAAGTTCACGATACGGTACGTCAGGGGCTGATTACCCCCTATATCGAGATAGCTCGCCAGAAAGGCATAGTGGCGTATATTGGCGCCGGGAATAACCGCTGGCCTGCGGCCCACGTGACGGATGTGGCGACGCTCTATGTTCTGGCGCTTACCCGGGGGGAAAAGGGCAAACGCTACCATGCCGTGGCGCAAGAGGGGATTGCGATGCGTGAGATAGCCCAAATAGTGAGTGAGAGGCTCGGGCTACCACAGGTATCGCTCACCGCCAGTCAGTCCCCGGCACACTTTGGCTGGTTCGCATTCTTCGCGGATAAAGACCTCACCGCATCAGGCGCCTGGACGCGTTTGCAGCTTGGCTGGACCCCAACGGGCCCCGGGTTACTTGAGGATTTGGGTAAGATAAATATCGAATAATCCGCCGGTTAGCGGGACCGGGTTATATTGCTGTCATCTACATGTGTGATGGATATATTGCTTTACACCACCGGTTACCGGTCCCGGGCTAATTATCGCGGCAGCTTTCAGTGTTGCTGACAATAATGCGCCACTGAATGACCTATTTTTCAGGGTAGTGGGTCGGCGCATGATAGCGGCTAACATAGTTATCCAGTTCCGGGGGATAGCTTACAGATGCACTGTCCCGCGCAACCGTAAAGGTATTTGCCCCCCACAATATTGCTTCCCGCAAAAAATCCTCCACGCCAGCGGATATTTCAATAGCATCATCAGGATGTAATTGATCCGGTGGATAAAACCTGGCCGTAACGCTACTAAAAAGATTTTTCGTTGTCATATCATTAGTCACGCATGTCAATTATTTATTGGCACACCGGCCATACCCTGTGGTTTTTGGTGTCAGCCCTCTGTTTCCTGCCGGGGGTGAGCGCCTTATCGCGCCGGAAGAAAGTTGCGCGTTGCACTCGCGATGATATTTAAATTGATATGGTAACTCAACGTTACGGTTTTCCGGCAATAGTCCTGGGGCAGGCGGGGGTTAAAAAAACCGGGAGGTGGGGCCTCCCGGCAAAAAGGGGTTGAGAAGTAACCATAAGTGTTACCGATGAAGAGTGTACGGGATAATGAATTAATCTGATGGACATTTTGAGCGGTGTATTTTGGTAATTATCTCAGACATAAAGGGATTAACCTGAAAAAAGCCGGGCAGTACGGTGTTAAATAGTGTGATTTACCTCACCACCGATCCACATTCGAGCGGTCATGGTGCTGGCACTTCATTCCGGCGTATGCCCGTCGCGGTGATGGTTGCCAGAGAATACCGTGCCTGATACGCCATTGATTCGATAAAAAATGATAATTTAGTGAAATGGTAAGGAAACGACGATTTATTTATCGGTGTGATTATTATCAGTAATAGGTAACATGCCGCAAGAGTCAGGATAACGCGATAATCTTGTTAAAATTTTTTATATGACATCATCAAAATTTAATAAAGCGCCAGTGATTCCGGTGTGTTGATTATTTAATTAATCCGCAAACTATAGAGGGGTAACTCACTGCGGATGATATTTTTTGTTACCGACTCGTTTAATAAAATTGCTTGACATTTAATCATTGGTCGATCATATTCACGACAGTAGCCCGCTTTTTATCATAACTATTCTAAATAGGATCGTGTAAGCCAAATAGCCAACAACTGCGCAAAACAACAACGCAAATAGACACTGTCATCAATAACAGTGCGCGCGCATACATCATGTGTAATAGCATAAGTGAGTGATCGATTACGTCATTATATATGTGCATTTGCACAACGCCGTTCGTCGCTGTATCTGTTTTTATCGTATTACCCCGTCAACCGTATTTTTAGCGGCTGATGATAGGGTGTGCCGGATAGGTGACTTTATTATTATTTTTTATATTTCAAGTGCGGTGACGCTACGCCGTAGCTCATTATTTTTAGCATCAAGGGTATGTGCTGAATAGGGAGGTAGCAGCTGGATTTGCTTTTAGCCTGATAACCAATCACGTGGGCATCCATTTTCTATCAGAGGAGTAGATGAGTATTCTTTGGCATAGCTTTCGATGTTGCAATGGAACTTAATGGAGTGAAAGGCGTCGCGCGGTTGACTCAACGCTATATGCCGCCTGAAATGGAAGATGATAAAAATGAAAAGTAATACAGAAATCAAAAAAAGAAATTTTCTGACTCAAAACGAAATAGAGTTACTCCTCGGTGCCGCCAACAGCGGCCCCTATGCTGCCAGAAATTATTGTCTGACACTGCTGTGTTTTATTCATGGATTTCGGGCCAGCGAGATATGTCGGTTACGTATTTCCGACATTGATTTACGGGCAAAATGCATTTACATCCATCGCCTCAAGAAAGGCTTTTCAACCACTCACCCACTGTTGCCGAAGGAGGTGCGGGCGCTAAATGCCCGGTTAAGCGAACGGGCGGCCTACCCGGATGCTGACAGTGAGTGGATATTTTTGTCCCGTAAAGGCAATCCGCTATCGCGCCAACAGTTCTACCAGATAATTTCCAGTTGCGGAGACAGCGCCGGGTTACCGCTGGAAATCCATCCGCATATGCTGCGCCATTCTTGTGGCTTCGCCCTGGCAAATATGGGCATTGATACACGGCTGATCCAGGATTACCTTGGCCACCGTAATATCCGCCATACTGTATGGTATACCGCCAGTAATGCCGGGCGGTTTTACGGTATATGGGATAGCCCCCGCCCCGGGCTGTGATGCGCCGCCGGGCCGCTGCCTGAGTAATAATGCCGGACAGTATTATCATAGGGCACCCTATTCCGGGCGCGCAGGGGAGGGTAAATACCGACACCAGGGACGGTGTTGGCAGCACGCGATATGCCCCATGACGGCATAATATATTGGCTAACCGTATCAATATCTTGTCAGTATTTATTTCCCCGCACAGTATGATAAATACACCCAGTGTTATTGTTGTTATTGGTTGTTTTATAATAATGGGTTATTTATTTTTTGATTGATTACCAGGCAATAAATAATTATTTACTCTGATGTATTATGCACCTGGCGCAATGTCGGGTGTGACCGCGCTTGTGGTTATGGGCAAAATCAATGAGAATAAGAATTGTCGCGTAGTACAATCCCTCCAGTGTGTAAAAGTCATATGTCCGTCAATTTACTATTAATTACCTTCATATAATACACCTTTAACATTGCGGGTTAATTTATTAATTCCCTTTTAACTGTAAGGGTAATTACCTGTATCCCTCAACTAATTGGAGTCATCGTTGTGAATAAACGTCGTTTTCTTACTGCTAAAGAAGTGCTGGCCGGCTTTGTTGAATAAATCAGATTTCGGGTAAGTCTCCCCCGTAGCGGGTTGTGTTTTCAGGCAATACGCACACTTTCAGGCATACCTGCTTTCGTCA
>NZ_WBXP01000020.1 GCF_016415625.1 Shimwellia pseudoproteus | reverse complement strand
TATCGGCGAAGGTGAGTTGATGGCTCATGATGTCCCTCTGGGATGCGCTCCGGATGAATATGATGATCTCATATCAGGAACTTGTTCGCACCTTCCCTAGTAGAACATCTATGTGTCTATGAATTACTTCACAGTTTTGTTTTCATGCTTATAATATTGAGCCAATCATGAAGCTCTCTTATAAGTGCGCTTTTATTTCAGGTGTGACGGTAGCTTTCTGCTAGAATTGCGCCTCATTTTTTGGACAGGCCTCATTTTTTTATGGTTTCGAAGACGAATACAACAGAAGCGACTGGGCTCCGCCGTGAGCTAAAAGCGCGCCATCTGTCTATGATCGCCATTGGCGGCTCCATCGGCACCGGGCTGTTTGTCGCATCCGGTGCAACGATTTCTCAGGCTGGACCAGGCGGCGCGCTGCTTTCCTACATCATCATTGGATTGATGGTGTATTTTTTGATGACCAGCCTGGGTGAACTGGCGGCATGTATGCCGGTATCTGGTTCATTTGCGACCTACGGACAGAAGTTCGTTGAGGAAGGCTTTGGCTTTGCCCTCGGCTGGAACTATTGGTACAACTGGGCGGTAACCATTGCCGTTGATCTGGTTGCTTCGCAACTGGTAATGAATTACTGGTTCCCTCATACACCGGGCTGGATCTGGAGTGCGCTGTTCCTGGGCATTATGTTCCTGCTGAATTACATTTCAGTGCGCGGTTTTGGTGAGGCGGAATACTGGTTCTCTCTGATTAAAGTAACTACGGTGATAATCTTTATCATCGTGGGTGTGGCGATGATCCTCGGCATCTTTAAAGGTGCGCAACCCGCTGGCTGGGCCAACTGGGGGATTGATGATGCGCCGTTTGCCGGTGGCTTCGCGGCCATGATAGGGGTCGCGATGATTGTCGGCTTTTCGTTCCAGGGTACTGAATTGATAGGTATCGCTGCCGGGGAATCTGCCGAGCCGGAAAAAAACATTCCTAAAGCCGTGCGTCAGGTGTTCTGGCGTATTCTGCTGTTCTATGTGCTGGCTATCCTGGTGATTAGCCTGATAATCCCTTATACCGACCCGAGCCTGCTGCGTAATGATGTCAAAGACATCAGCGTTAGCCCGTTCACGCTGGTATTTGAGCATGCTGGCCTGCTGTCTGCGGCGGCGATAATGAATGCGGTTATCCTGACGGCGGTACTGTCTGCCGGTAACTCCGGGATGTACGCCTCCACCCGTATGCTTTATACCCTGGCCTGTGACGGTAAAGCGCCGCGTATTTTTGCCAAACTGTCCCGTGGTGGGGTGCCGCGTAATGCGCTGTACGCAACCACGGTAGTGGCGGCGCTGTGCTTTCTGACCTCAATGTTCGGTAACCAGACGGTGTACCTGTGGCTGCTGAATACCTCCGGGATGACCGGGTTTATTGCCTGGCTGGGGATTGCCATCAGCCACTACCGGTTCCGGCGCGGGTTTATTGCTCAGGGTTATGACATTAATAATCTGCCGTATCGCTCAGGATTCTTCCCGGTCGGGCCGATCTTTGCCTTTATTCTCTGTCTGGGTATTACCCTGGGGCAGAACTATGAGGCGTTCCTCGGCGATCGTATTGACTGGGCGGCGGTGGCGGCGACTTATATTGGTATTCCGCTGTTCCTGGTTATCTGGTTTGGTTATCGACTGGTAAAAGGCACGCGCTTTGTGCGCTACAGCGAAATGGAGTTCCCGGCGCGTTTTACCGGTAAAGCCAATAAGTAATTAAGCAAACCGCAATAGCAGCAAAAAGGCGCGATAATTCGCGCCTTTTTTATTGGCGGGGGGGACTGGTGGGGGCGCAACGCCGGATTCGCCGCCCCGGTCGCCATATGCATACGCGTAACGAACCGTTGCAGTTGGAAATATTTTTACATAAATAACATTGATACTGATTCTCATTTCCATTAAGGTTTGCGCAGCTTTGTAACGGGGCGGCAAACTGTATTAATGCGCCTGCATTTCTGTCTTCCCGATCTGGCTACCGGCCATACACCGTAATAACACCATAAAAATAAAAACCAACGCGGACCAACGCAGTACGCGTTTGCCATTGCACTGTGAGCACGCTTTTTTATTTTGGTTGTATTTCCTCATGGAGAAAAGGAATGTTAAGGCTTAATCCCACCTTGCGCTGCGGGCTGTGCGTCTCAGCCATTTCACTGTCCCCGCTGGCGTTTGGGGCCGCTGAATCAGAACCCCGGAAAGGGGAAGATGACACCCTGGTTGTTACCGCGTCTGGCTCAGCCCAGAGCATGAAAGATGCCCCTGCCAGCATCAGTGTGATAACCCGTGACGATCTGGCCCGCAAACCCATCCAGAACCTCAAAGATATCCTCCAGGAGGTGCCCGGGGTCCAGTTGACCAACGAAGGGGATAACCGCCAGGGGGTCAGCATTCGCGGTATGTCCAGCAGCTATACCCTGATTCTGGTGGACGGCAAACGGGTCAATTCGCGCAATGCGGTATTCCGCCATAACGATTTTGACCTTAACTGGATCCCGGTGGATGCCATCGAACGTATTGAAGTGGTGCGCGGCCCGATGTCTTCACTGTATGGTTCAGACGCGCTGGGTGGGGTGGTGAACATTATCACCCGCAAGGTGGGCAAAGCCTGGCACGGGACGGTGACGGCCAATACCACCGTTCAGGAACACCGGGATCGCGGCGACAGCTATAACGGCCAGTTCTATGCCGGCGGCCCGCTGATTGATGATCTGCTCGGGGTGAAGTTGTACGGCAGCCTGGCAAAGCGCGAAAAAGACGATCAACAAAAGTCGGCGACCTCTGCCACCGGCTTCAGCCCGCGCATTGAGGGCTATACCAGCCGCGACGGCAATGTCGAGTTGATGTACACCCCAACGAAAGATCAGGATATCGCCCTGGGCTATGGTTTTGATCGCCAGGATCGGGAGTCAGACTCGCTGGATAAAAACCGCCTGGAGCGCCAGAATTACTCACTGGCCCATAATGGCCGCTGGGGGCTGGGTAACAGTGAATTGCGCTTCTACGGCGAAAAGGTGGATAACAAGAACCCGTCCAGCACCGGCACGATCACCTCAGAGAGTAACACCATTGACGGGCGCTACGTGCTGCCGCTGGGGGAGATCAACCAGCTGCTCACCTTCGGCGGGGAGTGGCGCCACGACAAGCTAAAAGATCCGGTTAACCTTCAGGGGGGCGGTAATACGTCGGCCAGCCAGTATGCGCTGTTCCTCGAAGATGAATGGCGTATTTTTGAACCTCTGGCGCTGACCACCGGGGTGCGGATGGACGATCACCAGACCTATGGCGATCACTGGAGCCCGCGCGCTTATCTGGTGTGGAACACCACCGACACGGTCACCGTAAAAGGGGGCTGGTCGACAGCATTTAAAGCCCCGTCGCTGCTGCAGCTCAGCCCGGACTGGACCTCTAACTCCTGCCGCGGTAGCTGTAAGATTGTTGGCAGCCCGGATCTGCGACCGGAAACCAGTAAAAATATTGAGCTGGGGATCTATTATGCCGGGGATGAGGGGATCTTCGACGGGGTGACCGGCAGCATCACCGTGTTCCAGAACGATGTCGACGACATGATCAACATCGATCGTACCGCTAACACCGCCCTGGCGCCGTCGTACCCCAACTTTGTCGGTTTTGAAGACGGCAAGCCGGTGTTCCATTACTTTAATGTCGATAAAGCGCGGATCCGCGGGCTGGAAACCGAGTTAAAAGTGCCGTTTGGTGACCAGTGGAATTTATCCCTGAATTATACCTATAACGACGGGCGTAACCTGAGCGGCGGCAATAATCGCCCGCTGCAATCCATGCCGTTCCATACTGCCAACGGGACCCTGGACTGGAAACCGCTCAACGACTGGTCATTTTATGTTTCCACGAACTATCGCGGTGAACAGCGCGCCACCACGGCCGGCAACCCCACCCCCGGTGGCTACTTTATCTGGAATAGCGGCGCGGCCTGGCAAATGACGAAGAACGTGAAGTTGCGCGCCGGGGTACTTAACCTGTTCGATAAAGACCTTAACCGCGACGATTACAGCTTTAATGAAGATGGCCGGCGCTATTTTGCCGCGCTGGATTATCGCTTATGATATGGCGGGGCCATCACCGGCCCCGGATTCGTTGCCGGCAATTATCAGGCAAACAGATGGCTGGCGTGAAAGCGCAGGTGATCGTCAATAAAGCTGGCAATAAAGAAGTAGCTGTGATCATAACCCGGCTGAATACGCAGTTGCAGCGGCCAGCTCTGCTGGCGGGCCACTTCCGCCAGCCGGGCCGGTTGTAGCTGGGTGGCGAGGAAATTATCGCCATCCCCCTGATCAATGAGCATCGGGGTAGGCTCCCCCTGGTAGTGTTGCATCAGGGCGCAGCTATCCCAGGCGCGCCAGGCCTTTGGATCATCCCCCAGATAGGCGCTGAAGGCTTTCTGGCCCCAGGGCACCTGGCTGGGGTTGACTATCGGGGCAAAGGCGGAAGCCGAACAAAAGCGCCCCGGGTTTTTCAGCGCCATGATAAGCGCACCGTGCCCGCCCATGGAGTGGCCGCTGATGGCACAGCGTTCCCCAATGGTGAAGTGTCGCGCGATAAGCGCAGGTAACTCGTCGCGCAGGTAAGTGTACATCTGGTAGTGGGCCGCCCAGGGTGCCTGGGTGGCGTTAAGGTAAAACCCGGCCCCCTGGCCGAGGTCATAACCGGCATCGTTGGCGACCGTATCGCCGCGGGGGCTGGTATCCGGCATCACCAGCATGATCCCCAGTTCGGCGGCAACCCGCTGTGCCCCGGCTTTGGTGGTGAAATTTTCATCGTTACAGGTTAGCCCGGATAACCAGTAAAGCACCGGTGGGGGTGTTTCTGTGACCGGGGGGATAAACACACTCAGGGTCATGGTGCCGTTCAGTGTCTGTGACGGGTGGCGCCAGCGCTGTTGCACGCCGCCAAAACAGTGATGTGATTCCAGCAGTTCCATCGGGAATTCCTCCGCTGCGGTCGGTTGCCGCACTGTCTATTTTTCAGATTCGGGTGAGGAAGTTTCACTTCACCCGGCCAGGATGATGTTGCATCATACCTTAACCATTCGCAGGGGTGAGGCCGGTGCTATTAACGGAACGGCCAATTGCAATAATAATCCTGCGAATACTGGATTCCTGGCTATTACTGCCGCACAATGAGCGCAAACTTTACCCCATGCAGGGTAAAGGCAAGCCACACCTGCAGGAGACAAAGATGCCATCACTCAGTAAAGAAGCCTCCCTGGTTCACGAGGCCCTGGTTGCCCGTGGTCTGGAAACCCCCTTGCGGCCGCCGGTTAATGAACTGGATAACGAAACGCGTAAACGACTGATTTCGGGTCATATGACCGAAATTATGCAGTTACTCAATCTGGATTTGAGTGATGACAGTCTGATGGAGACGCCGCACCGCATTGCGAAAATGTATGTGGATGAGATTTTCTCCGGTCTGGATTATGCCAATTTCCCCAAAATTACCGTCATCGAAAATAAAATGAAAGTTGATGAAATGGTGACCGTGCGGGATATCACCCTGACCAGTACCTGTGAACACCATTTTGTGATGATTGATGGCAAAGCGACCGTAGCATATATCCCCAAAGATGCGGTAATTGGGCTGTCCAAAATCAACCGCATTGTGCAGTTCTTTGCCCAGCGCCCCCAGGTGCAGGAGCGATTAACCCAGCAGGTTCTGGTGGCCTTGCAAACCCTGCTTGGCACCAACAATGTGGCGGTTTCTATTGATGCGGTCCACTATTGTGTTAAGGCCCGCGGTATTCGTGATGCCACCAGCGCCACCACCACCACCTCACTGGGCGGTTTGTTTAAATCGAGCCAGAATACCCGCCAGGAGTTTCTGCGCGCGGTGCGCCACCATAACTAACGCACGGGCTGGGTTGCGGTATTCTGGTTGCTATATAGGGGCAGGAACCAATGGAAAGAAATGTCACGCTCGACTTTGTTCGCGGCGTAGCGATCCTCGGCATCCTGCTGCTCAATATTACGGCCTTTGGGTTACCGAAGGCCGCCTACCTCAATCCGGCGTGGTCTGGTAGCGTAAGCACCCCGGACGCCTGGACCTGGGCGGTGCTTGATCTGTTTGCTCAGGTTAAATTCCTCACCCTGTTTGCGCTGCTGTTCGGTGCCGGCCTCTATATGCTGCTCTCCCGGGGCAAGCGCTGGATCCAGGCGCGGCTAACCCTGCTGGTGTTACTGGGCTTTTTCCACAGTATTGTGCTGTGGGACGGCGATATTTTGCTGGCCTATGGGCTGGTGGGGATTATTTGCTGGCGGCTTATCCGCGACGCTCACAGCAACCATCAGCTGTTTAATACCGGTGTGGTGCTGTACCTGATGGGCATTGGCGTGCTGATCCTGCTGGGGGCCATTGCCGGAACACACACCAGCCGCTCCTGGGTTCCCGATGCAGCCAACCTGCAATACGAAACCTGGTGGAAGCTCACCGGCGGCGCGGTGGCGATGAAAAGCCGCCTGAACTTGCTGTCTGACAATATGATGGCGCTGGCGGCACAATATGGCTGGCAACTGGCGGGCATGATGCTGCTGGGGGCGGCGCTGATGCGCAGCGGCTGGCTGCGCGGGCAGTTCAGCCTTAGCCATTACCGGCGTACCGGGCTGCAACTGGTGCTGCTGGGGATGGTGATAAACATCCCGGCGATTATCGCCCAATGGCAGCTGGGCTGGGCTTACCACTGGTGTGCATTTTGGCTCCAGATCCCCCGTGAGCTGAGTGCACCGCTACAAACCATCGGTTATGCGGCCCTGGCCTGGGGCTTCTGGCCACAACTGGCCCCCCTGAAACTGGTGGCGGCGATCACCTGCGTTGGCCGCATGGCGCTGACCAACTATCTGCTGCAAACCCTGATTTGCACCACGCTGTTCTACCATATGGGCCTCTATATGACCCTGACGCGCTTTCAGCTCCTCGGCCTGGTGCCGGTTATCTGGCTGATTAACCTCGCGGTGTCTGTGGTCTGGCTGCATTACTTCCGCCAGGGGCCCGTCGAATGGTTGTGGCGCTACCTCACTGCCCGGGCGGCCGGGGTTGTTCGGAAACATTCAGGCAAGATATAAGTCACAAAAAATTAACATAATCGATGTAACCGTTTTCATTGTGTGATGCTCATCACGCAGTGTGACGCCGCTCGCTGCCAGAATAGCGCCTCTTAATTCCAGGAGGTGGCCGTGAACTCGCCAACCCGTCCCGTTTTTTCAGGTGGTCGCCATGATAACTATCCGTGATGTTGCCCGCCAGGCCGGGGTTTCTGTGGCCACGGTTTCACGGGTGCTCAATAACAGCCCGCTGGTGAGCCAGCAAACCCGCCAGACCGTGACCGACGCCGTGGCCCATCTGGGCTACCGGCCAAATGCCAATGCCCAGGCCCTTGCTACCCAGGTCAGTGACACCATTGGCGTGGTGGTGATGGACGTTTCCGATCCCTTTTTTGGTGCGCTGGTGAAAGCGGTGGATACCGTTGCCCAGCAGCACCATAAGTATGTGCTGATTGGCAACAGTTACCACCAGGCCGAAAAAGAGCGTGATGCCATCGAGGTACTGCTGCGCCAGCGCTGTAATGCGCTGATTGTGCACGCTAAACGGCTTAGCGATCGGGAGCTCAGCGAGTTTATGGCGCAAATTCCGGGGATGGTACTGATTAACCGTCTGTTACCGGGCTATAGCCACCGCTGTATTTCCCTCGATAACGTGAGCGGCGCCATGATGGCCACCCGCACCTTGCTAAACCACGGCCACCGGCGGATTGGTTACCTGGCCTCCAGCCACGCCATTGATGATGACGATCAGCGGCGCAGCGGCTGGCAGCAAGCGCTGGAGGGGGCTGGGGTGCTTCCCCAGCCCGGCTGGATTGGGGTAGGGTCCCCGGATTTACAGGGGGGAGAGGCGGCGATGGTCGAGTTGTTAAGCCGCAACCAGCGTTTAACCGCGGTGTTTGCCTATAACGACAGCATGGCCGCCGGGGCGCTGATGGCCCTGAAAGACAACGGCATTATGATACCGCAACAGTGTTCGGTGATTGGTTTTGATGATATCCCCATTGCCCGCTATACCGATCCACAGTTAACAACCGTCCGTTATCCTATTGTTTCTATGGCGAAAATGGCTACTGAACTGGCGCTGAAGGGGGCGTCTGGCACCCTGGATGCCGGGGCGTCGCACTGCTTTATGCCGACTCTGGTTCGCCGCCATTCAGTGGCCCAGATCACGGAAAACGGGCGTTAATTTGACGCTCAATGTAACCGGTTTCAATTTGTGAGTGATTTCACAGATTATTAACATTACAGCAACTACTATAGGCTGGCTTTTTACTGCAATATTAGCCTTTGACGTTTTATTTATCAGATAAATAGAGTCATTCATTCAACATCAGGGAACTTAATCAGCCGTATTGTCAGGGATGAACATAACCATAAAAAGACACCGTTATTTAGAGCAAATAAATAACATCTGTCCGGTGGCGTTATTGTTATTAGCATTGTTAATAAAGTGACTACTTAAAATACCCTACAAAAACGGAGATACCATGAAGAAGGTTCTGATCCTGTCCGCCCTGATGTCCTGCATGTTGTCTGGTTTCGCAGCCCATGCCGCAGACACGCGTATTGGTGTAACGATTTACAAATACGACGACAACTTTATGTCTGTGGTGCGCAAGGCCATTGAGAAACAAGCAAAAACTGCACCTGATGTCCAGTTGCTGATGAATGACTCTCAAAACGACCAGTCCAAACAAAATGATCAGATAGACATCCTGCTGGCTAAAGGGGTGAAAGCACTGGCCATTAACCTCGTTGACCCGGCGGCGGCAGGGACCGTGATTGATAAAGCGAAAGCCCAGAATGTCCCGGTGGTTTTTTTCAATAAAGAACCCTCCCGCCAGGCGCTGGACAGCTACCCGCAGGCTTATTATGTCGGTACGGATTCAAAAGAATCTGGTGTGATCCAGGGCGACTTAATTGCTAAACACTGGAAAGCTAATCCGGCATGGGATCTGAATAAAGACGGCGAAATCCAGTTCGTATTGCTCAAAGGCGAACCGGGCCACCCGGATGCGGAAGCCCGTACTACTTACGTTATCAAAGAGCTGAACGCCAAAGGCATTAAGACCCAGCAGTTGCAGCTGGATACCGCCATGTGGGATACCGCCCAGGCAAAAGACAAGATGGATGCCTGGCTGTCTGGCCCGAATGCCAACAAGATTGAAGTGGTGATTGCCAACAACGACGCCATGGCCATGGGGGCGGTAGAAGCGCTCAAGGCCCACAATAAATCGTCTATTCCGGTATTTGGGGTGGATGCCCTGCCAGAAGCGCTGGCGCTGGTGAAGTCCGGCGCGATGGCCGGTACGGTGCTTAACGACGCGAACAATCAGGCGAAGGCCACCTTTGATCTGGCGAAGAATCTGGCCCAGGGCAAACCTGCCGCAGAAGGGACCACCTGGAAACTGGAACAGAAAATCGTCCGCGTTCCTTATGTTGGGGTCGATAAAGACAACCTGAGCCAATTCACCGGTAAATAACCCCTGGTGTAGTCACCATGACAGGTGGCGCCCTGCCGCCTGTCAGATAATGTTAACGGTATGTCTGACATGCCATTTGCCAATGTATGACGGGCGCTTATTATAGCGTTGCCAGGTATTTTTATGGTGAGTGAACCAACACAAACATCGGGTGAATACCTGCTGGAAATGACGGCAATTAATAAGTCGTTCCCCGGCGTTAAAGCCCTTGATAACGTCAATTTAAAAGTACGTCCCCATTCTATACATGCCCTGATGGGCGAAAATGGTGCAGGGAAATCTACGTTACTTAAATGCCTGTTTGGTATTTATAAAAAAGATTCCGGTGAAATATTATTCCAGGGGCATGAGATTGATTTTTCCAGTGCTAAAGAAGCGCTGGAAAATGGTATTTCAATGGTCCACCAGGAGCTTAACCTCGTCCTGCAACGGACGGTGATGGATAATATGTGGCTGGGGCGTTACCCCACCAAAGGGATGTTTGTCGATCAGGCGAAAATGTATCGCGATACCCGGGCGATATTTGACGAGCTGGATATTGATATCGATCCAAAAGCGAAAGTGGGTACCCTGTCGGTATCCCAGATGCAGATGATCGAAATTGCCCGGGCATTCTCCTATAATGCCAAAATTGTCATTATGGATGAGCCAACCTCGTCGCTGACAGAAAAAGAAGTCAATCACCTGTTCACGATTATCCGCAAACTTAAAGATCGCGGCTGTGGCATCGTTTATATCTCGCATAAAATGGAAGAAATATTCCAGCTATGTGATGAGATAACCATCCTGCGGGACGGCCAGTGGATCACCACCCAGTCCCTCACCGGGCTGGATATGGATAAAATCATCGCCATGATGGTTGGGCGTTCACTGAACCAGCGCTTCCCGGATAAAGAAAACGTCCCCGGGGAGGTTATCCTTGAAGTGCGTAATCTGACCTCCCTGCGCCAGCCGTCGATCCGCGATGTCTCTTTTGATCTCCATAAAGGGGAGATCCTCGGGATTGCCGGGCTGGTGGGGGCAAAGCGTACTGATATTGTCGAGACCCTGTTCGGTATTCGGGAAAAATCGGGCGGTACCATTAAGCTGCACGGTAAATCAATTAATAACCACTCCGCCAATGAGGCGATTAATCATGGCTTCGCCCTGGTGACCGAAGAGCGCCGCTCCACGGGGATTTATGCCTACCTGGATATTAATTTTAACTCGCTGATTTCTAATATTCGTAATTATAAAAACAAAGTCGGCCTGCTGGATAACTCGCGCATGAAAAGCGATACCCAGTGGGTGATTGATGCCATGCGCGTTAAAACCCCGGGCCACCGTACCCAAATAGGGTCGTTATCCGGTGGTAATCAGCAGAAAGTGATTATTGGCCGCTGGTTGCTGACCCAGCCGGAAATATTAATGCTTGATGAACCGACCCGCGGTATTGATGTGGGCGCTAAGTTTGAAATTTATCAGCTGATTGCTGAACTGGCGAAAAAGGGCAAGGGCATCATTATTATTTCTTCTGAAATGCCTGAGTTGCTGGGGATAACTGACCGCATTCTGGTAATGAGTAATGGCCTGGTAGCAGGCACAGTAGACACTAAAACAGCAACGCAGAGCGATATTTTACGCCTTGCGTCTTTGCATCTTTAATCAGGGGCCCGTCATGAGTGTGCTAGATAAAAAAAGAGTTTTTCACTATTTGAAGCAGGGCGGGTTATATGTCGTGCTGCTTATTTTGCTGTTGGTTATTATTGCCCAGGACCCGACATTTTTAAGCTTACTGAACCTGAGTAATATTCTTACCCAGTCCTCCGTGCGTATTATTATTGCCCTTGGGGTCGCCGGGCTGATTGTCACCCAGGGGACGGACTTATCCGCCGGGCGTCAGGTGGGTCTGGCGGCGGTGGTGGCCGCCACCCTGTTACAGGCAATGGATAACGCCAATAAAGTCTTCCCGGATATGGCGACTATGCCGATCCCGGTGGTGATTTTGATTGTTTGCGCCGTGGGGGCGGTTATCGGGATGCTGAACGGCATTATCATTGCTTACCTCAATGTGACACCGTTTATTACCACCCTCGGCACCATGATTATTGTTTATGGGATCAACTCGCTGTACTACGATTTTGTCGGTGCGTCGCCTATCTCCGGGTTTGATGCCCACTTCTCGACCTTTACCCAGGGATTTGTGGCGCTGGGCAGTTTCCGGCTCTCTTATATTACTTTCTATGCGCTGTTTGCCATCGCGTTTGTCTGGGTACTGTGGAACAAAACCCGCTTCGGGAAAAATATTTTTGCCATTGGCGGTAACCCGGATGCCGCGCGGGTTTCCGGGGTGAATGTCGGCCTTAACCTGATGATGGTGTATGCGCTTTCCGGGGTGTTCTACGCCTTCGGCGGTATGCTGGAAGCCGGGCGTATCGGCTCTGCCACCAACAACCTCGGCTTTATGTATGAGATGGACGCCATTGCCGCCTGTGTGGTGGGCGGGGTGTCATTCAGCGGTGGGGTCGGGACCGTGGTCGGCGTGGTGACCGGGGTTATCATCTTTACCGTTATCAACTACGGGCTGACCTATATCGGGGTTAACCCTTACTGGCAGTACATTATCAAAGGGGCGATTATCATCTTCGCCGTGGCGCTGGACTCCCTGAAATACGCCCGCAAAAAGTAACCTTATTGCGTTACCTGTCCCGCTAAACGACGACGCCCGGTGGTTATTACCCGGGCGTCGTTGCTGTTGTTACCGGTCTATTGTTACCGGTCTGTTGTCACCGTTTATGCGGCGGTTATTCACCGCGGTGCTTTCTGCGTTCCAGCTCCAGTAGCTGATCCGGGCTAACCGCCGGATACCCCTGGGCATCGTCGGGCACGGTCTGGATCCCGGGAATCGGCACCAGTGGACCCAGGAAGCGCGGTTCCCGCTTGAAGAGGTACAAATCGGCCAGCGCACCGAGGCGGGCGCCGAACTCCCTGACTCGCACGGAGAGCATGTCTTTTGGTGATGGCACCGCATAACACTGGGCCTGGATACCCATATGCAGGGCAATAAACAGCGCCCGTTCACAGTGAAAACGCTGGGTAATAATAATGAAGTCGTTGGTGTCGAACACTTTACGGGTGCGGACAATTGAATCCAGGGTGCGGAACCCGGCAAAATCCAGCACGATATCCGCCGGATCAACACCGGCCGCAATCAGGTCCTTGCGCATGGTTACCGGCTCGTTGTAGCTGTTGGTGGCGTTATCGCCGCTCAGCAGCAGATAGTTCACTTTGCCGCTGTTATAGGCGTTAAGGGCCCCCTGGATCCGGTAGCGGTAATACTGATTAATGACCCCGGTGCGGTAATACTTAGCGGTGCCCAGTACCACGCCCACCTGGCGATAAGGCAAGGCCTGCAAATCGTCATAGACGTAGGGCGCAGTTTTCCAGCTGATCCAGCGATCGAGGGCAAGTGCGGTCAACAGCACTAAGCCGATGATAACCAGCAAACTGAAAAACAGACGCTTCAACATGAACTTGCGGACTCAGTACCTAAATGAAAGTAAATCCAAGTTACTTTACCACCCGGCTCAGCGCAAGGAATGTGCGAGCGGGTGGGGACTTTTTCGCCATTCAGGCTAATAAACCTGTCTGGCGGGCGGATCAGGCGGGTAATACGCGCTCAATTGCCGGGCAGTTGAGGGATTTTAACGTCGCCACGGTGGCATCCCACTGGACCAGCAGCGCAGTGGCTTTTTCTGCCAGTATCGCGCGCTGAATATCGTCAGGCCGGTACCCTGAAAGCCACGCCAGATTAAGCGCTGCCTGCAATGGCGGGAGTGACGGGTTATAGGCGGCATTTTCCGCATAACTGCCCGGCAGGATGGTGCCGTCTTTCATCTCCAGCGCAACCCCGGAAGGGGCGTGGCTATAGGGCGCGTGGCTGCGGTTGGCTGCCGCAATGGCGGCCTGGGTTAGTGCGTCGCCGTCGGCCTGCAACCCGTGGTTGATGTCATCCAGCAGTAGGGTGGTGATAGCCAGATCTCGCGGGCCGAACGCGTCCGGCAGATACTGCCCTAACGTTCCCGGCTGGCGGCCTGGCAGGTGGATAGTCAGCCCGGTGCCGCTGTTCAGCTCATTCATAAACTGGCGGCAGTGGCCGCACGGGGTGTAGTTAACCGTGATATCGGTCAGGGCTTTTTCACCGCGCATCCAGGCGTGGGTGATAGCGCTCTGTTCGGCATGAATCGTCTGCTGCATGGTGGTGCCGGGGAACTCCATATTGGCACCAAAGTAGAGATTACCGCTGATGCCGCGGGCAATCGCCCCGACGTTAAAATGGGAAATCTCAGTGTGTGCGCAGGCGGCGGCCAGCGGCAGCAGCGCAAAAGCCAGCTCGCTATCGTTGAGTCCGCTGGCCTGTTTAAGCTGTTCAACCTGGGGTGCGCTAAGCATCGCCGGGAAATGGGCTACCGTCAGCAGCGGGGTAAGCGCCGCGCGCAGCGCTTCCGGCAGGGTGGTTACGACAGGAGAAAAACGAGGATCCATGGCTGTGCCTCATAGCAAGTGAATAGAACCGCAGTTTACGGATCTGCGCCCACTTTATATGTGATCCTCGTCTGTCTGCCAGTGCAAGTTATGTAATTAATATCAATAAATTGTGATAGTAATCACACATTAGCCAAAGACGGCCATCACCACCGGGAACAGGAAAGGTGCCAACAGTGAGGTAATAATCCCGCAAATTACCAGTGACAACGAGCTAAATGCCCCTTCCTGGAAGTCCATCTCCGCACAGCGCGCGGTACCCAGGGCGTGGGAGGCGGCACCGATAGACAACCCCCGGGCGGCTTTGGTGGTGATGCGCATCATGCTCAGCAGGGTCGGGCCGAACACCGCCCCGAGGATCCCGACAAAGATAACGCACACCGCACTGATGGCCGGAATACCGCCCAGGCTGCTGCTTACCGCCATGGCAATTGGTGTGGTCACTGACTTGGGCATAATCGACGCGGCGATTTCCGGTGTGGCGCCCAGGGCGAGGGCAATTGCCGTACCGGTAACCATGGCAATCAGGCTACCTAAAAAGCAGATGGCGATGATGGATTTCCAGCGGGCGCGGATCTGGTGCAGCTGCTCATACAGCGGAAAGGCCAGCGCCACCACCGCCGGTTGCAGCAGATCGTTGAGTATTTTGCTGCCCTTAAAATAATGGTCGTAAGGGATATGGGTGAGCAGCAGAATCGGAATAATCACCACCAGGGAAACCAGTAGCGGGTTTAATAACGGATTCTTTATTAACGACCCTAATTTACGGGCCCCTAAAAATACCAGCAGCGTTAATGGTAACGACCACCAGATATAACTCATCATTTTTTATCTGCCCCTTTATGACCAATGATCTTTTTCTCACCGTGAACCAGATGAGAACACCAGCTCACCACTACCAGTACCACGAAGGTACTGATTACGCAGGAGACAACCACCGGGCCAAATTGCGTACGTAATAAATCAAAATACTGCATAACCCCAACACCAATAGGGACAAATAACAGCGCCATATAGCGAATAAGCAAATAGCAGCCGGGCATTACCCAATCAGGTGGCATGATTTGCAGCCCCAGCAACAGGAACAAAATCAGCATACCGATAATGCTGCCGGGGATAGTAATAGGAAGCAGGGAGGCGATGCCAATCCCCGCATATAAACAGGCGTAAATCAGGACAAAGGCCCGAAGGTACTGCCATAGGGTTAATAGTAACTTGCGCATGGTGCTCACTCTTGAAAGAACGTATTCATCATACAATTAAACTTAAGTATGTGCTACTGATCACATCATGAATTATGAGCATAACAAAGATTCCGCGAATAAACGGTCAGCAGACACAATTACTTGGGCGGCGTTCAGCTCACCGGCGGCTGCTGGAGGTGAAAAATAAACCGCTGTAGTGCCGCAGACGCCAGGTGATTTTTACGCCAGAACACCCCGACGCTGCCTTTTTGTTCGATGCGCGGCAACGGCAGGATCGATAACTGCCCCTGGCGGGCGTAGCGCTGGGCAAGGCGCAGAGAAAGGATAGAGATCATATCGCTGCTTTGCAGCATATTCACTGTGACATTCATCGAGGCGGATTCAATGGTGTTTTCCGGCATCATCACCCCGTTATCCACCAGGGCACTGTCGATACTGATACGAATTGGGGTACTGGCGGGCCAGACAATCCAGCGCCAGGGGGCGAGGGCTTCCCAGTTGATTTGCGGCTGGTGGGTGAGGGGGTGGTCATTACGGGCCACAAAGCACACCGGTTCGGTATACAGCACCCGGTAGTTCAGCGGCAAATTCAGGGCCTTACCGCCCACCCGGCCCACCACCACATCCAGATTGCCGGTTAGCAGATCCTGCAACAGCGGTGTCATGACCATTTCGGCGATGTGCAAATGCAAACCGGGCAGCTCGTCCAGCAGGCTGAGGATAGCCTGGGCGACACAGTCGGTGGCCACCGGCGAACAGCCCACTTTCAGGCTGCCGACCATACCGCCCCGCCGGAAACGCTCCAGCTCATTGCGGGAACGCTCGACATCATTAATCACCCGCCGGGCGTGCTCCAGCAGTAATTTGCCGCCGTCCGTTGGCCGTAAGCCTTTACGGTGGCGCTCGAACAGGGCAAAGCCGACGTCTTCTTCCAGCGAGAGTAACCACTTGGATAGCGCTGGCTGGGTGATATTCATCATCCGCGCCACCTGGGTCAGGTTGCCCTGTTCGGCAATCGCCACCAGCATTTGCCAGTGGTGTAAGCGTAATTTCTGCGTCCAGTCTGCCATCCATAACCTCCAGATTATGCCTCTGCCCGAAATACCATTGTACTTTGCATTCCTTAAGTTACAACATCGCAACATAAGTAAAACAAACACAACATCTACCCTATATTATCGAGGCACATATTATGACCCTGCGACGCGATCTCCAGACGCTGATCGACAGCGCCCCGGTTAGCGCCATCCAGTGGCGTGTCATCATCTGCTGTTTTCTGGTGGTGATGATGGATGGTTTTGATACTGCCGCCATTGGCTTTATTGCCCCTGATATTCGCCAGCAGTGGCAGTTGACCACGGCCGATCTGGCCCCGCTGTTCGGTGCGGGGTTGTTAGGGCTTACCGCTGGCGCCCTGTTATGTGGCCCGTTATCTGACCGTTTCGGCCGCAAACGGGTCATTGAATGGTGTGTCATTTTCTTTGGGGTACTGAGTTTAGCCTCTGCATTCTCCCCTGACCTGCACACCCTGATTGTGCTGCGTTTCCTGACGGGCCTGGGGCTGGGAGGAGCAATGCCGAACACCATCACCATGACCTCTGAATATTTACCGGCCCGCCGTCGCGGCGCGCTGGTCACCCTGATGTTTTGCGGCTTCACCCTTGGCTCGGCGGCGGGGGGCTTATTCAGTGCCCTGCTGGTGTCGGTGATTGGCTGGCACGGCATCCTGATTGTGGGCGGTGTATTGCCGATAGCCCTCGCCATCGCGCTGTTTTTTGTCCTGCCGGAATCCCCGCGCTGGCAGGTCCGCCGCCAGGTAGACCCACAGATTATCGCCCGCACCATGCGCCGCATCACCGGGGAAGACTACCCGGGGGTGACGTTCTACCTCGATGAGCCGGTACAAACCAAAAGCAGCGCCGCCGCGCTGTTCCAGGGCAAATCCGCAGTGATAACCCTGATGTTATGGGCCGCCTTTTTTATGAGCCTGCTGATAATCTATCTGCTGAGTAGCTGGATGCCAACACTGCTAAACCAGCGGGGCATTGATTTGCAGCACGCCTCGTGGATCACCGCCGCGTTCCAGGTGGGGGGCACCCTGGGTGCCGTACTGATCGGCGTATTGATGGATCGCTACAACCCCTATTGGGTGCTGGCAAGCAGCTATCTGCTCGGGGCGTTGTGTATCGTGATGATTGGTCTGTCGGAAAATGCCCTGTGGCTGATGGCGCTGGCGATTTTCGGTACCGGCGTCGGGGTGAGCGGTTCCCAGGTGGGGATCAATGCCCTGAGCGCCATGCTCTATCCCACCCAGTGCCGGGCCACCGGAGTGAGCTGGGCCAATGCCGCAGGCCGCTGTGGGGCGATTGTCGGCTCCCTGAGCGGTGGCCTGATGATGGCGATGAATTTAGCCTTTGACACGCTGTTCTTAGTGATTGCTGTCCCCGCGCTGATTGCTGCCGCGATGCTGATGTTACTGACCCTGGTAAAACGCCAGCGCCTGGCCGGAACCCCGGCAGGTGTAGCGATTACCCGGCCCAGCTCCGTGAGCGAATAAGTCAGCCAACAATGAGGAAAATAATAATGTCTGAAACCACTACATTTACCCCTGACACCCTACAAGATCGCCGCCAGCAGTATTATCAGCGCATCTCGGACATGAATCTGACCCCGCTGTGGGAGTCCCTGCACAGCCTGGTACCCAAGACCCCGAATGCCAACTGCGCTCCGGCTCTGTGGCACTACGACGCTATCCGCCCGCTGTTAATGGAAAGCGGCAAACTGATCGGCGCCAAAGAAGCGGTACGCCGGGTGCTGGTGCTGGAAAACCCGCAATTGCGCGGTGAGTCATCGATTACCAAATCCCTGTATGCCGGGCTGCAACTGATCCTGCCCGGGGAGGTGGCCCCCAGCCATCGCCATAACCAGTCGGCACTGCGCTTTATTATTGAAGGGAGCGGGGCGTTTACCGCGGTTGATGGCGAACGCACCCAAATGCACCCGGGGGATTTTATTCTCACTCCGCAGTGGCGCTGGCATGATCACGGAAACCCCGGCAATGAACCGGTGGTCTGGCTGGATGGCCTTGATCTGCCGCTGGTGAACTATCTGGGCTGCGGGTTTGAAGAGGACTACCCGGAAGATCAACAGCCGGTTACCCGCCAGGAAGGGGACTATGTTCCGCGCTATACCGCCAATATGCTGCCGCTGCGCCACCAGAAAGGGAACTCGTCGCCAATCTTTAATTACCGCTACGAGCGCAGCCGCGAAGCGTTACAAGATCTGAGCCGCTTTGGTGAGCCGGACCCCTGGGAAGGCTACAAACTGCGCTATGTGAACCCGGAAAACGGCGGTTACCCGATGCCGTCCATTGGCGCCTTCCTGCAACTGTTACCGAAAGGCTTCCGTTCCCAGGCGGCCCGCAGCACCGACAGCACCATCTACCACGTGGTGGAAGGGTGCGGTGAGGTGCGGGTTGGCAATCAGACCTTCCACTACCGGGCAAAAGATATTTTTGTCGTGCCGACCTGGCACGCCGTCTCTTTCGACAGCACCGAAGAGACCGTTCTGTTCAGCTTCTCTGACCGTCCGGTCCAGGAAGCACTTGGTTTATTTCGCGAATCACGTAACTAATTTTGGGAGCCCAAACAATGACTAACTATGTATTCCAGCCACAGCCTGCGGTTACCGTCCCCGTTATTGACAGTGATGCCCAGTTCCCGGTTCACCGTATTTATTGTGTCGGCCGTAACTATGCGGCTCACGCCCGCGAGATGGGTTTTGACCCGGATCGCGAGCCACCATTCTTTTTCTGTAAACCGGCAGATGCCATTGTCCCGGTGCCCGCGGGCACCACGCTGGAGCTGCCGTACCCGGCCCAGACCGACAACTACCACTATGAAATTGAGCTGGTGGTGGCTATCGGTAAACAGGGGCGCGATATTCCCCCGGAACAGGCCCATGAATATGTCTGGGGCTACGCCACCGGGCTGGATATGACCCGCCGGGATCGCCAGATGGAAATGCGCCAGATGGGCCGCCCGTGGGAGATTGGTAAAGCCTTTGATTTGTCTGCCCCGATTGCGCCGCTGCACCCGGCCAGCCAGAGCGCCAGCATTGATAACGCGCCTATCTGGTTACAGGTCAACGGCGACGATCACCAGCGCAGCGATATCCGCCATCTGATCTGGTCGGTAAACGAGACCATCAGCTACCTGTCCGGCTTCTTTGAGCTGCAACCGGGGGACCTGATTTTCACCGGCACCCCGGAAGGTGTGGGTCCGGTGGTGAAAGGGGATGTGATAACCGGGAATGTCGACGGTCTGACGCCGATAGCAGTAAAAGTGGTGTAACGGCGGAGGCAATCATGAAGCTATTAAGTTTTTTTAACAGTTCGGCGTCGTACCGGGTGCGTATTGCCCTGGGGCTGAAAGGCATTACCTACCAGACCGAAGGGGTCAACATCCGCATTGGTGAGCAAAACCAGCTTGCCTACCGGCGGCTTAACCCGGTGGGCCTGGTGCCGACCCTGATTGGCGATCGCGGCGACGCGCACGGCCAGTCACTGGCGATTATTGACTGGCTGGATCGCGCATACCCGGATAGCGCGCTGATCCCCGCCAGCGGTGATGCCCGGGATCGGGTGCTGGAAATTGCCTGTGTGATTGCCTGCGATATTCACCCAATAAACAATATGCGAGTACTGCGTTACCTCACCGATGAGCTGAAAATCAGCGATGAGCAGAAAAACAACTGGTATGCCCACTGGGTCAAGCAGGGGATGAGTGCGGTAGAGCAGTTACTCAAACGTAATAGCGGGCGTTTTTGCGTGGGGGATTCCCCCACCCTGGCAGATTGCTGCCTGATCCCGCAAATGGCTAACGCTCTGCGCATGAACTGCAATCTGAGTGGCTACCCGCGCTGCCTGGCAGTATGGGAAGCCTGCCAGGGGCTACCGGCGTTTATCGCCGCCGCCCCGGAGAACCAGATTGACAAGATCTCTGCCTGAGAAAGGAGCATAAAAATGGCGAAAGTAAAAAGTGCAATCATTGTTGGCGGCGGCATTGGCGGGGCGGCGACGGCGCTCTCCCTGGCCCGTAAAGGCATTGATGTCATGCTGCTGGAAAAAGCCCACGAGATTGGCGAAATCGGTGCCGGGATCCAGCTTGGCCCGAACGCCTTCTCCGCCCTTGATAGCCTCGGAGTGGGGGATGTCGCCCGCCAGCGCGCGGTATTTACTGACCATATTTCGATGATGGATGCGGTCAATGCGGAGCAGGTGGTGCGCATTGAAACCGGGCAGGCGTTTCGCGACCATTTCGGCGGCCCTTATGCGGTTATTCACCGGGTGGATATTCACGCCACAGTGTGGGAAGCGGCATTACAGCACCCCCATGTTCAGTACCGCACCGCCACCCAGGTGGTGGATATCCGCCAGACCGATGACAACGTGACGGTCTGGGACGATAAAGGCAACAGCTGGACCGCGGATATTCTGTTGGGCTGCGACGGGGTGAAATCCGTGGTGCGCCAGTCCCTGATTGGCGATACCCCCCGGGTCACCGGCCACGTGGTCTACCGGGCGGTGATTGACTGTGCGGATATGCCGGACGATCTGCGTATCAACGCACCGGTGCTGTGGGCTGGCCCCCATTGCCACCTGGTGCACTACCCGCTGCGCGGCGGCAAACAGTACAACCTGGTGGTAACTTTCCACAGCCGCCAGCAGGAAGAGTGGGGCGTGCGCGACGGCAGCAAAGAAGAAGTGATGTCTTACTTCCAGGGGATCCACCCGCGCCCGCGTCAGATGCTGGACAAACCAACCAGCTGGCGGCGCTGGTCCACGGCGGATCGTGAACCGGTTGAAAAGTGGGGCAATGCGCGCATTACCCTGCTGGGTGACGCCGCGCACCCGGTGGCCCAGTACATGGCCCAGGGGGCCTGTATGGCGCTGGAAGATGCCGTGACCATTGGTAAGGCGCTGGAGCAGTGTGATTTCGACGCCGCCCGCGCCTTTGAACTGTACGAGTCAGTACGTATTCCGCGTACTGCGCGTATTGTCTGGTCCACCCGGGAGATGGGGCGGATTTACCATGCCGCCGGGGTTGAGCGCCAGGTGCGTAACCTGCTGTGGAAAGGTAAATCCCAGGCCGAGTTCTACCGCGGTATCGAATGGCTGTATGGCTGGAAAGAAGAGAATTGCCTGACCCCCCGTTAAGGCCATTTCGCAAACCACACAGAGGCGCTACTATAGCGCCTCTTTTTTTTACCACCGCTTTTACCACGGGCCGATCATGCGTGTATTACTGGCACCAATGGAAGGGGTTCTCGACCCTCTGGTGCGCCACCTCCTGACCGACATCAACGATTACGATCTGTGCATCACCGAATTTGTCCGGGTGGTGGACCAACTGCTGCCCGCCAAAGTGTTTACCCGGTTATGCCCGGAGCTGAATAACCAGAGCCGCACTGCTGCGGGCACGCCGGTGCGTATTCAGTTACTGGGCCAGCATCCCCAGTGGCTGGCAGAAAACGCCTTCCGGGCGGTGACGCTGGGCTCCTGGGGGGTGGATCTTAATTGTGGTTGTCCGTCAAAACTGGTTAACGGCAGCGGCGGCGGGGCGATGTTGCTCAAAGACCCTGAGCTTATTTACCGCGGGGCAAAAGCCATGCGTGAGGCGGTGCCGGGACATTTGCCGGTGACCGTCAAAGTCCGGCTTGGCTGGGACAGCGGGGCGCGCAAGTTTGAAATTGCCGATGCGGTCCAGCAGGCCGGGGCAACGGAGCTGGTGGTCCACGGGCGTACCAAAGAGGATGGCTACAGCGCCGAGGCCATCGACTGGCCGGCCATCGGCGAGATCCGCCAGCGGCTGACCATTCCGGTGATTGCCAACGGCGAAATCCGCGACTGGCAGTCAGCCCGGGATTGTATGGCGCTAACCGGCTGCGACGCGGTGATGGTGGGCCGCTGGGCCCTGAACGTGCCGAACCTCAGCCGGGTGATTAAATATAACCATGCGCCGATGCCCTGGCCAGACGTGGTGGCACTGCTGCAACGGTACAGCCAGCTGGAAAAGGCCGGGGATACCGGCCTGTATCACGTGGCGCGTATTAAGCAGTGGCTCGGCTATTTGCGTAAATCCTACCCGGACGCCACGGCACTGTTCAGCGAGGTGCGGGCGTTAAAAACCGCCGGGGAGATTGCCCGGGTGATCCTCGCCCGGTAAGCGCCGGCGACGGCCGGGTTATTGATTATCCGGCGTGTTGTCGGTGTCGTTATCGGTGGCCGCGTCCCGGCGTTTGCGGCGCTGGCGCAGCCACAGGCGCAGGGCGATAACCAGGGCCACCGCCACCACCAGCCAGATCCAGTGTTTAATATGCTGGTCCAGATCATGCAGCCACGGGGCAATTAACTCGCCCCCCAGGTAGCCCACCGAGGTAAAAATCAGCCCCCACAGCAGGGCGCCGAGGATATTCAGCGGCAGAAATACCTTAGGCGGCAAATGGCTGGCGCCAATCAGGATAGGCCCGACAATACGGAAGCCATACATAAACCGGGTGCCAATCACAAACAGCCGGGGATGGCCATTAATCAGGCGCTGGGCCTGGCCTATTTTTTTTTGATAGCGGGTGAAGCGATTAAGTATCCGGGCGCCAAATTTCCGGCCAATCAAATACAGCACCTGATCACCAATCATGCCCCCCAGGGCCACGGACAGCGCCACCAGAAAGAAGTGTAATAGCCCCTGGTGTGCCGCAACGCCACCCAGAATTGCTACCGTTTCCCCTTCTGCCATACAGCCAAAAATCAGGGCCGCATATCCCCAGTGTTCAATTAACGAATTGAAATCCATAAGAAATAAAACCAATTTGTGGTGAACGTTATCACGTTAAAGCATACACCGGAATAACGCCGGGCGGGGAATAAACCCTGCTGGACGAGATTATTGCGCACAAGTGGTAAGAAATTATGTGCGCAAAAAGTAAACGAAAGGGGATGCGTTATACTTGCTGATGATGCTTTTTATTGGCGAGACCACCAGGAGGCTTGTATGAACCATGTCTGGGGACTTATCTCTCATCCCACCCGTGAGATACAGGATATTAAGCGTGAAAATGAAAGCGTCAGCCACCACTATATGCACCATGTGCTGGTGATGGCGGCAATCCCGGTTATTTGTGCGTTTATTGGTACAACACAATTGGGCTGGAGTTTTGGCGGCGGTGCCACGGTGCGGTTGTCAATCACCACCGGATTTGTGCTGGGGGTTGTCTTCTATGCCTTAATGCTGGCCGGGGTGGCGGTCATGGGGCGGGTTATCTGGTGGATGGCCAGGGATTATCCGCGTCGGCCCTCGCTGGGGCGCTGTATGGTGTTTGCCGGTTATGTGGCAACGCCGTTATTCCTGAGCGGGATTGTGGCGCTGTATCCGCTGGTCTGGCTGTGCGCGCTGGTGGGTGCCCTGGCGCTGGTCTATACCGGCTACCTGCTGTATGTGGGGATTCCAACATTCCTGAATATCAGTCGTGAAGAGAGTATTAACTTCTCCAGCTCCACCCTCGCCATTGGGGTACTGGTGCTGGAATGTCTGCTGGCCATCACGGTGATTTTGTGGGGCTACGGCTACCGGTTGTTCTGAATGTGATGCAAAGCCGTGCGATTGTACGGCTTTGCCGCATTTTGCAAAGATTCTGATCTGGCGACGATTATCGCTGGCAGAGTATGATAGGCCGCCAGCTTCGTGGACCTGTCCGGCCCGGGGCGGTGTACGTGAACGTACAACAATAAACATCACTAATAAAAAGTCGCCATGCCGAGAAAAATCCGCCATTCCCTATTCAGCCTTATGCTGGTGGCCGCCGTTCCATTTGCGCCACATACCGCCATTGCCCAAACGACCGCCGCGACAGCACTGACCAGCCAGCCGCAAATTGCTTCAGGTAGCGCGATGGTGGTCGATTTACAAACCAATAAAGTGCTCTATGCCAGCCACCCGGATCGGGTGCGCCCGATGGCGTCAATTACCAAACTGATGACGGCGATGGTCACCCTCGATGCCGGGTTGCCGCTTAACGAAATGCTGAAAGTAGATATCAGCCATACGCCGGAAATGAAAGGGGTCTACTCCCGGGTGCGGTTAAACAGCCAGATCAGCCGCCGTAATATGATCCTGCTGGCGCTGATGTCGTCAGAAAACCGCGCGGCAGCCAGCCTGGCCCACCACTATCCCGGCGGGTACGATGCCTTTATTCGCGCGATGAATGCCAAAGCAAAAGCGCTGGGCATGGCCCACACCCACTATGTGGAGCCTACCGGGTTATCTATCAAGAACGTTTCTACCGCCCGGGACCTGACTAAACTGCTGATGGCCACCCGCAACTACCCGCTGATAGGCCAGTTGAGTACCACCCGCGAGGATATGGCGACGTTTGCCAACCCGGCCTACACGCTGCCGTTTCGCAATACCAACCATCTGGTCTACCGGGATAACTGGAATATCCAGTTGACCAAAACCGGGTTTACCAATGCCGCCGGCCATTGCCTGGTGATGCGCACGACCATCAATAACCGCCCGGTCTCCCTGGTGGTGATGGATGCCTTCGGTAAATACACCCACTTCGCCGATGCCAGCCGCCTGCGGACCTGGCTGGAAACCGGCAAAGCCTCAAAAGTGCCGATGGAAGCGTTACAGTATAAAAACCAGAAGTCTGCCCAGATCGCCAAAAACGGCGACTAACCGGCCAATAATAAACAGGCCCGGCAGTGCGCCGGGCCTGGAATACTGCCGAAAGCCGATGACGATTACGAATGCGGCTGGCCGTCGCAGCAGCCCGCGTAATGTTTTTGCTTACTGGTTTTACCGATCCCCGGGTTCATGCTGTTGGTCGGATCGTTCTGATGGTAAAAATTCACCAGGGTTTCCGGGGCCTCATATAAGTGCCCAACATTATGCTCCGCCGGATATTGAGCCCCGCGCTCCCGCAGTAACGCCAGCATTTGCTCCTTCACCTCATGGGGATCAACCCCTTTTTTGACAATGTAATCCTGGTGGAAGACATGGCACAGGAAGTGACCATAATAGAGTTTGTACACCAGTTTGCTGTCGATCTCGGGGGGCAACTGCTCAAACCAGTCCTCATCGTTACGCCGCAGGGCGATATCCAGCGCTAAAATATCTTCGACTTCATCGGTATGCACCGCGTGGTAGCGGATGGCGGCCCCGGCGGCGGCGAAGCGGTGCAGGAACGCTTTGGCCCCTTCGGTGGCGGTACAGGCGAAGAAATCCCCCTCGGCCTGTTTAAAGAACTCGGTAAGCCAGCTTTGGGCTTCGCTTATCCCGTCACCGGACATTTTCAGCAGCAGGTGGTGTTCGTAGTTATCGCGCCAGGTTTTCATCCGCTCCGGCAAATGGCGGGGAAATAGCTTACCCACCCGCTGCATAAAACGGTCGGTAAAATAGGGCTTAAACAGCGGTACTTTAGCCAGTAATGCATCAGTACGGCCTTTCATGCTGAAGAAGAACGGCATTTTATCGGTGCCGAGTTTATCAATCATCAGGAAGGTGTCTTTACCGTAGGTTTCGGCGATATCGTAAATATCCCGGTGCATATATTCCCCGGCCACCGGCAGGTTTTTAAAATTGGCCAGAATATGGCGACGGATCTGGCTCAGTACTTCGGGCTGGTTGGTGCCGATGTAAAATACCTGCTGGCGTTTTTCCGCCGGGAAGGTGTCGAGGCGCACCGCAAAGACCGCCAGCTTCCCGGCACAGCCGGACGCTTCAAACAGATGGCTGGGATCGGCATTGAAACGGGCCGGGGTATCGGCGTCGACATCGCGCACCCGCGCTTCATAATGGCGATCTGATCCCTGGCGCTCATCGTGGATAACATCTTCCGGCTGAATTTGCCCGTCATCCAGCTTGCCGAGGATCTGTTCCGGCGTGCTGCCGAGGTTGATCCCCAGATGGTTAACCAGCTGCAATTTGCCGTTTTCGTCGATGCGGGCATAAAGGGCCATTTCGGTATAGGCCGGGCCACGGTGGACCAGCGCACCGCCGGAGTTATTACAGATCCCGCCAATCACCGAGGCACCAATACAGGAGGAGCCGATCACCGAGTGGGGCTCCCGGCCCAGTGGTTTCAGGGCTTTTCCCAGGGAGTAGAGGGTAGAGCCCGGCCAGGCAAGGATCTGCTCGCCTTGATCCAGTAGCTGTAAATGGTCGAGGCGCAGGGTACTGATAATCACAATATCCCGGTCATAGTCATTACCGTTCGGGGTGGACCCTTCGGTAAGGCCGGTATTGGCCGCCTGCATCAGGATAATTTTGTCTGCCCCGACACAGGCGCTGAGCACGCGCCACATCTCCAGCAGGCTGCCGGGGAAGACCACCGCAAGGGCATCCCCCTGGCCGGAACGAAAGCCTTTACGGTAGCGGGCGGTTTTTTCCGGATCGGTTAAAACATGGCTGCTTCCCACCAGGCGCGATAATTCAGAGATGAGCGTCTTGTTGTCTGTCGTTGTATTCGCTGTCATTGTCCACTCCTTGTGGTGATATTGGGCACGCCCCTAAGCATAGCCCTGCGAAATAAAATAATGCTATTAAATTGATTGGATCATCAGCAACTAAGCAGCATAACGTGCTTTTTGACATTATCAGGCTGTGGCACACTGCCCGGGTGTGTTTCAGTGTGCCCCTTTGCGCCCCGATAACAGGAGAATCAGTACATGAAATGGCGTTTAGCCGTCAGTGTGGCGGTCAGTATGGCCCTTAGCCCGGCCCTGGCAGAGACCCAAAGCCCGTTTGGCCACCACCCGCTGACCCCGCAAGCGCGGGACGCGTTTGTTTCCAGCCTGTTGACCAAAATGACCAACGACGAAAAGATTGGCCAGTTACGGCTGATAAGCGTTGGCCCGGATAACCCGAAAGAAGCAATCCGCGAGATGATCAAAGAGGGCCAGGTGGGGGCTATCTTTAATACCGTTACCCGGAAAGATATCCGGGCGATGCAGGATCAGGTGATGGCGCTCAGCCGCCTGAAAATTCCGCTGTTTTTTGCCTACGATGTAGTACACGGCCAGCGGACCATTTTCCCAATAAACCTGGGGCTGGCCTCAACCTTTAACCTCGATAGCGCGCGAGTGGTTGGCGAAGTGTCCGCCCGGGAAGCCGCAGACGACGGCCTGAACATGACCTGGGCGCCGATGGTGGACGTCTCCCGTGATCCGCGCTGGGGCCGGGTTTCAGAAGGGTTTGGTGAAGATACCTACCTGACCGCTATTATGGGCCGCACCCTGGTGGAGTCCATGCAGGGCAAAAGCCCGGCAGACCGCTACTCGCTGATGACCAGCGTCAAGCATTTTGCCGCCTATGGCGCCGTCGAGGGCGGTAAAGAATACAACACCGTCGATATGAGCCCCCAGCGGCTATTTAATGACTATATGCCCCCGTACAAAGCCGCCCTGGATGCGGGCAGCGGCGGGGTGATGGTGGCGCTGAACTCCGTGAACGGCACGCCGTCTACCGCAGACAGTTGGCTGTTAAAAGATCTGCTGCGCGACCAGTGGGGCTTCAAAGGGATAACCATTTCCGACCACGGCGCCATTAAAGAGCTTATCAAGCACGGGGTCGCCAGTGACCCTAAAGACGCGGTGCGGGTGGCGATTAATGCCGGTATTAACATGAGCATGAGCGATGAGTATTACAGCAAATACTTACCGGAATTGCTGAAAAGCGGCGCGGTCAGCCAGCAGGAACTGGATGATGCCACCCGCCATGTCCTCAATGTGAAATACGATATGGGGCTGTTTAACGATCCCTACAGTCATCTGGGGCCAAAAGAGAGTGACCCGGCAGACACCAACGCCGAAAGCCGCCTGCACCGGGATGCCGCCCGCCAGGTCGCCCGGGAGAGTCTGGTGCTGTTGAAAAACCGTCTCAATACGCTGCCGCTCAGTAAATCTGGCACCATTGCGGTGGTAGGGCCGCTGGCGGACAGCAAGCGCGATATTATGGGCAGCTGGTCTGCCGCCGGGGTTGCTGACCAGTCGGTCACCGTGCTCCAGGGCATTAAAAACGTCGTCGGGGATAAGGCGACGGTCCATTATGCCAAAGGGGCTAACGTCACGGATGATAAAGGCGCCGTGGCTTTCCTCAATGAGTATGAACCGGCGGTCACCCTCGATAAACGTTCCCCTCAGGCAATGCTTGACGACGCGGTAAAAACCGCCAGCCAGTCGGACGTGATTGTGGCGGTAGTGGGAGAATCCCAGGGGATGGCTCATGAAGCCTCCAGCCGGACAGATATATCAATCCCGGCCAGCCAGCAGGCGCTGCTCGCCGCCCTGAAAAAAACCGGTAAACCGCTGGTGGTGGTGCTGATGAATGGCCGCCCGCTGACCCTGGTAAAAGAAGACCAACTGGCGGATGCGTTGCTGGAAACCTGGTTTGCCGGTACGGAAGGGGGGAACGCCATTGCCGATGTGCTGTTCGGGGATGATAACCCGTCCGGTAAACTGCCGATGTCGTTCCCGCGCTCAGTGGGGCAGATTCCGGTGTACTACAGCCACCTCAATACCGGCCGCCCCTACAATGCGGATAAACCGGATAAATACACCTCGCGCTACTTTGATGAGGTCAACGCGCCGCTCTATCCCTTTGGCTATGGGCTGAGCTATACCACCTTCAGCGTGTCGCCGGTGACCATGTCGGCCCCGACCATGGACAAAAAAGGGCAGGTGACCGCCAGCGTGACGGTCACCAATACCGGCAAACGCCAGGGGGCAACGGCGGTGCAGCTCTATTTACAGGATGTGACCGCCAGTATGAGCCGTCCGGTGAAAATGCTGCGCGGGTTCCGTAAAGTGAACCTTAAACCCGGCCAGAGCACCACGGTGAACTTCCCAATCGATGTCCATGCCCTGACATTCTGGAATGCCCGGATGCAGCAAGTGGCTGAGCCCGGTAAATTTAATGTCTTTATCGGTCTGGATTCCGCCCGGGTCCAGTAGGGGTCATTCGAACTGCGCTAACCCCGCCAGGGCCGGCAACGCTGGCCCTGTTTTCTTCCCGCCTGGTTGTGCCGCCCGGGATGACGGCTATCCCCGTGAACCTTGCCTGTTGCTGATGATTAACGGTCTGCCCGCTTTTCGGCTACGCTTTTATAACCGCATGAAAGCGGAGATAAAAAAGCGAGGGCAGGACAATGCAGCGGATAATTTCAGGTTTGGCAGGGTTGCTGGCGCTGGTTGCGGTAAACGCCCAGGCCGCAGAGCCGGTAAAAGTCGCCTCTAAGATCGATACCGAAGGCGCGCTGTTGGGGAATATGATAATCCAGGTGCTGGAAAGCCACGGGGTAAAAACCGTTAATCGCCTGCAGCTTGGGCCAACCACGGTGGTTCGCAGTGCGCTGATTTCCGGCAATATTGATATCTACCCGGAGTACACCGGTAATGGCGGGGTGTTTTTTAACGATCCCACCGATCAAGTATGGAAAGATCCGCGCATGGGGTATGAGCGGATCAAAGCCCGGGATCTCCAGGAGCACCAGCTGGTGTGGCTGACCCCGGCACCGGCCAATAATACCTGGACCATTGCGGTGCGCCAGGATGTGGCCCGCCAGAATAATCTGGTCTCCCTTGCGGATCTCAGCCGCTACCTGAAGCAGGGCGGCAAATTTAAACTGGCGGCCTCGGCGGAGTTTATCCAGCGCCCGGACACGCTACCGGCATTCCAGCAGGCTTATGACTTCGAACTTAAACCCGACCAGCTGTTGTCCCTCGCCGGTGGGGATACCTCAGTTACCCTGAAAGCGGCCGCCCAGCAGACCTCCGGGGTGAATGCGGCCATGGCCTATGGCACAGATGGCCCGGTGGCCGCACTGGGGTTACAAACCCTGACCGACCCGCGCCATGTGCAGCCCGCCTATGCCCCGGCCCCGGTTATCCGCCAGGCGACACTGAAAAACTACCCGCAGATTGAGACCTGGCTTAAACCGGTATTTGCCGCCCTTGATCAACAGACCCTGCAACAACTCAATGCGCGTATTGCTGTTGACGGGCAAGACGCCAAAAGTGTGGCAACGGCGTGGCTGAAAAGTCGCAAATTTATTCACTAGCGCCGGTGAAGCCTGAGCACACACGCCGGCGGGCTATCCCCGGTAACCGGGTCTTAGGGGTATTGCTGGCCCTGGGGGGCGGCGCCCTTGGCCTGTTGCCGTTTATCAGCGTGGCGCCTAACCGGCTGGTCTCCGGCCAGCCGGTGATGCTGGCGGCGCTGGCCGGGGAGGACGGGTGGCTGGCGGCCCCGTTACTGGTACCGCTGGTGGGGCTGCTGTGCTGCGCGCTGGTGGCTCCCCGCCGCCCGGTACTGGTGGCGACCCTGCTTGGCTGGCTGCTGCTGTTCAGCGGCGCACTGTGGGGGCTGGGCGAGGCGGCGACCCGCCAGGGGGCTATCAGTGGTTTAGTTGCCCGGATAGCCCCCGGCAGCGGACTGTGGCTGCTGCTGGCCTGTAGCCTGCTGGGGGCCACCGACACCGTGAACCGGCTCACCGGGCGGCCATTATGGCGCATCCTGCTTAATCTGCCTATCTGGCTCCTGCCGCTGGCGATGCTGGCCAGTGGGCACTTTGCTGCCACCTCTCTGCTGCGCGAGTATGACAACCGGGCGGACGTTTTTCATGATGCCCTGGTGCAGCATCTGCTCTTCCTGCCCGGTACGCTGCTTCCTGCGCTGGTGATTGCGCTGCCCCTGGGCTGGCTGTGCCACCGTTCGCCCCGGGCCCGCCGCGGGGTATTGCCGATACTGAATATTATCCAGACCGTGCCCTCCGTGGCGCTGTTTGGGCTGTTGATTGCCCCATTAACCAGCCTGGTCGGCTATTTCCCGTGGCTGGGGCGCTGGGGGGTCAGCGGTATCGGTACCGCCCCGGCATTGATTGCGCTGGTGCTGTATGCCCTGATGCCCCTGGTGCGGGGCGTGGTATCTGGCCTGGGATCCGTCCCCGGGGCCGTCAAAGAGAGCGCCCGGGGGATGGGAATGTCCACTGTACAACTGGCCTGGCAGGTGGAGATACCGCTGGCGCTGCCGGTGCTGTTGCGCAGCCTGCGGGTGGTGGCGGTACAAACCGTCGGCCTGGCGGTGGTGGCGGCACTGATCGGGGCCGGGGGGCTGGGGGCCCTGGTATTTCAGGGGCTGCTGAGCAGCGCACTGGATTTGGTGCTGCTGGGGGTGATCCCGACAGTGGCCCTGGCGGTGGTGGTCGACGCCGGATTTACGCTGTTGCTCGCGCTACTGGAGGAGCGCATATGATTGAATTTAATCAGGTGAGTAAATATTTCCACGGTCAGCCCGCGGTCGAGAATATCAGCTTTTGTTGCCGGGAAGGGGCGCTGACGGTGTTGGTGGGCACCTCGGGATCGGGGAAGTCCACCACCCTGAAAATGATTAACCGGCTGATCGAGTATGATCGGGGGTCTATCTATTTTGGCGGTGAACCGCTGCGCCAGCAGGATGCGCTATACCTGCGCCGCCATATTGGTTATGCCATCCAGTCTATTGGCCTGTTTCCGCACTGGACCGTGGCGCGCAATATTGCCACCGTTCCCCGGTTGCTTAACTGGCCCGGGGCGAAGATTGACCAGCGGGTCGATGAACTACTGGCCCTGCTCGGGCTTAACCCGGCGGTGTATCGCCAGCGTTACCCGCACCAGTTATCCGGGGGCCAGCAGCAGCGGGTGGGGGTCGCCAGAGCGCTGGCGGCAGATCCCCAGGTGCTGTTAATGGACGAGCCATTTGGCGCCCTGGACCCGGTAACCCGCAGTGCGCTACAGCAGGAGGTGCGGCGTATCCAGCGCCAGACCCGGCGCACCCTGGTGATGGTCACCCATGATATTGATGAGGCGCTAACCCTGGCGGACCATCTGGTGTTGATGGACAACGGCGCGATTATTCAGCAGGGCAGCGCCGGGCAGTTACTGACCCAGCCGGCCAGTGATTTTGTGCGCGATTTTTTTGCCGGTTCGGATTACGGCATCCGCCTGATGGGCCTGTGTCAGGTGGCCCATTATGTGCGCCCCGGGGAGTGGTGCGCCGGTGACCCTCTGGCCGGGGATCTGTCATTGCGTCAGGCGCTCTCTTGTTTTGTGGCGGCCCGGGCCCTGAAACTGCCGGTGGTCGACAGTGATGGTCAGCCCCTTGGGGTGCTGTGGTTTGAAGACGTGGTAACCAAAGCGGGGGCCGATGCGCTATCTTCGTGAACCCTTACTCTGGCTGGTGGCGCTATATATTGCGCTGCTGATCGGGCTGCCGCACAGCGGGCCGCTGTTCGGCTGGCTGTTTCCCGACCAGCCCAATCCACTATGGAACCAGCAAAGTTTTGCCAGCCTGACTCTTGATCATATGACCCTGGTACTGGTGTCCAGCCTGGTGGCGGTTGTGCTGGGGGGCGGGCTGGGGATCGTGATTACCCGCGGGGCAGGGCGTGAGTTTCGTGGCCTGGTTGAAACCCTGGTGGCTGCCGGGCAGACCTTTCCGCCGGTGGCGGTGCTGGCCATTGCGGTGCCGGTCATGGGGTTTGGCCGGGATCCGGCGATTGTGGCGCTGATCCTCTACGGGCTGTTGCCGGTATTACAGGGGACCCTGGCCGGGCTGTCATCGGTGCCGGAGGCAGTAAAAGAGGTGGCCCGCGGGGCCGGGATGAGTGCTTTTCAGCGCTTGTGGTGGGTCGAGCTGCCCCTGGCGATGCCGGTGGTGCTGGCGGGGATCCGTATTTCAGTAATGATCAATATCGGCACCGCATCCATTGCGTCTACCGTTGGGGCAAACACCCTCGGTTCACCAATTATTATCGGCCTGAGCGGTTTTAATACCCCGTGGGTATTGCAGGGGGCGATACTGGTGGCCCTGGCAGCGATTATTGTTGATCGCGGGTTTGAACGGCTCCAGCAGGCGCTTAGCCAGCGTGGAGAATAAAGGTGTATCCCACCAGCATGACACCGCCAATACCCCCGAGGGCCAGGAATGCCATACCGGCGATGATGGCTATTTTGCTTAAACGCATGTGTTGCTCCTTATGTTAACCGGGTGATTATACGGTGAAGCGATAGGGTTAATAAAACATTACGTGCGCGTGACGGGAAGAAAAACGGGCCGGGCGCAGGGCCAGACCCGTGGATGACATCAGAACTGGGTGTTAATGCTCATATACCAGGTACGGCCAGATTCGTTATAGGTATTGGCGCCGGCGCCATACATATAATTGGTAGTGCCGTTGCTGGTGGTCTGGGCGTTCCCTTCGCGCCAGTGGCGTTTGTCGAACAGGTTGTCGATACCCGCCGTCAGGCTGAGGTTTTTGGTGGCGTCCCAGGTGGCGCTGGCCCCGACGATGCTGTACGGGCTGACCTGGTCTTTTTCGCTGCCGGTGGTCGGCTCGCCTTTATAGTTGTATTTCTTCGGTTTCTGCTTGCCGTACCAGGTAAAGGTACTCTGGACCGAGAGATCTTCCCGCACCTGATAGCTCAGGATGGAGTTCAGGGTGTACTTCGGAATGATTGACAGGCGGTCACCGGTTTCTTTGTTTTTGCTCTTCAGCATATAGGTGATGTTGTTGGTCCACATCACCGCATCGGTCAGCGGCAGGTTCAGGGTGCCTTCCAGGCCCTCTACCACGGCCTTCGGTACGTTCTCCCACTTATAGATATTGGTGGTACCGTTGGAATATTCCGGGGAGTAACCGGCTTCAATCTTATCGCGGTAGTCGTTACGGAACCAGGTGGCGCCAGCCTGATAACCATCACGCTTCCACTCCAGACCAATTTCTTTATTGATGCTGGTTTCGGCCTTCAGGTCATCATTCCCCTGCAGGTAGCAGCCGTTGGTCCCGGCGGAGTAGCAGCCCTGGCCTTTACTGTACAGCAGGTAGTTGGAGTTGGTCTGGAACAGGCTCGGGGCTTTATAAGCCCGGGCGATGCCCATTTTCAGGGTGAGGTCGTCGGTCAACCCCTGGGAGAGGTTAAGTGACGGGCTCCAGTTGGTGCCGACCACGCTGTGGTGGTCAAAACGCAGGGCCGGGGTCAGCATGGTGCTGTCCGTCAGCTCAATATTATCCTCCGCAAACAGTGAGAATATCTGCGCCTGGCTGTACGGGCTGCGGTTAGTGCCGCTGATGCCGTTTACGTTACCGCCCATAAAGGTTTGGGTATTGGACGAGTTATCCTTCATTTTCTGCTGGTTCCACTCGGTACCGAGGGTCAGATTCTGGTTAAACAGCAGATCGAACGGCAGGCTTACTTCACTGTGCAGCATCACATCGCTGAGATCGATTTGGCTATAGCTGTCGCTGGAGAATATCCCCTCGGTGCCCCCGGCCAGACCTTCGTTCATCCGTGAGTTACGGGTGTGTTCGTACTGGCCCCAGGTGTTGGTAGAGATACCGTTATCCCAGGCGCCGGTCCAGGTCAGTGAGTAGGTCTGGCGGTACATCCGGTTGGTTTCGTCGCCGTATTTCTTTTTCACCAGATCGTTGGTGTTGGTGTTTTGGGTATCCCCGGCATACAGGTTGCCCTGGCGGCTGTAACCCGTCTCAAAGGCCAGGGACTGCATTGGCGCGAAGTCCCAGCGGATTTGGCCATTAATGTTTTTATTGATAACCCCTTCGCGGCCGGCGGGCATGGTATCGGCATAGATCCCGGTGCGTTCGGAACGATGATTGGCGTTAATGTCCCGGGCATCGGCCTGGGTTTTGTCCAGATCCCCCCACAGGCGGAAGCTGAAATCGCCGCCCAGCGGGCCAGTCAGGCTGAAGTTAGTCCGTTTGGTGGCGCCTTCAGACTTGTGCTCCGGGGCGTTGAAATAGGTATTCCAGGAGCCGTGCCACTGCTGGCTGCTGCGTTTGGTGATGATATTGACTACCCCACCTGCGGCACCGTTACCGTAGCGGGCGGCGGCCGGGCCGCGAATAACCTCAATACGTTCGATCATTTCCGGCGGTACCCAGTTAGAGTCCCCGCGGGTGTCGCGCTCGCCGCGCCAGCCCTGGCGCACAGAGTTGCGGCTGGTTACCGGTTTCCCGTCTACGAGGATCAGGGTGTTTTCCGGGCCCATCCCGCGAATATCTATCTGGCGGTTGTTACCGCGCTGGCCGGAGGTGGAGTTCCCGGTCAGGTTGACACCGGGCATGGTGCGGATAATTTCTGAAACGTCCCTCGCCGGCGGGCGTTTTTTAATTTCCTCAGCGGTGATGGTGGATACCCCCGGTGCCTGTAAGTTTTGCTGGGCAGCGGTTACTACCAGGGTGTCCTCGTGATGTTCTGTTTTTTTATCCTCAGGAGAGGCGGCTGCGGTGCTGGCGCTGGACTCTGCCGCGAAGGTGGGCAAAGCGGTGCCATAAAGCGCCAGTTGAATCAACATGGCGAGCGTATAGTGTTTTTTTTCATTATCGGTGTGCCCTGCTTTCGGCTGCGCCTCTGTAACTCCGTCCCACAGGGAAGAGGGCAGCGATGATAGTTATAACCAAAACGTCACCGGGTAACCGCCTGAGCTTGCGCAAAAGCCGCCCCGGAATGGCCAGATACTGAATTTTTCAGCGGTGGTTATTGGTGCGGGCCATACTCTATTGCAAATGCAAATTATTATCAATACTATTGCTGTTAATTTTTTACAATTATAATTATTATCACACTTTACATGGGGTTAGTTTGTGGCGTGTATTCCCGGAAGTGGTACCTGGTGGCAGAGCACTCTGGCGCAGGGGGTACCCTGTATTACCCGGCTTGATAATGACACCTGTCGGGTTGAATTTTTCTGGCGCGATCCCGCCGGGGATGCCAGCCATTCCGCCACCCGGCGGGTATGGGTGTGTATTACCGGGATAACCGACCATCACGCCCATAGCGGCCCGCAATCCATGCGCCGGGTTGGCGACAGCGCATATTGGCACTGGGCAACCACGCTCAACAGCCACTGGCGCGGCAGCTATTGTTTTATTCCCTCTGAACGGGAGGACGATTTCCCCCCGGCGGCTTTTGAGCCTGAGCCCGATCGTCAGGCGCTGCGCGAGGGCTGGCGCAAGCTGTTTCCCCGCGCCATAGCCGATCCGCTTAATCCGGACAGCTGGCGGGGAGGGCGGGGGCATCCTACCTCGGCGCTGCAACTGCCCGATGCCCCTATTCAGCCGGGCTGGGACAGGCCAGATACGCCGTTTCATCCCCCTCAGCATATTGAATGGCACAGCACGCGGCTGGGAAATTGCCGCCGGGTGTGGCTCTTTGCCACCGGTGATGACGCCCCGGCACAGCGGCCGCTGGCCATTCTGCTGGACGGTCAGTTCTGGGCGGAAAGCATGCCGGTGTGGCCGGCACTGCAACAGCAAACCAATAGCGGCGCGCTGCCGCAGGCAGTCTATTTGCTGATTGATAACATTGATTTAGCGCACCGCAGCACCGAGCTGCCCTGTAATCCAGAATTCTGGCTGGCGGTGCAGGAGGAGTTACTGCCCCTGGTGCGGCAGCACCAGGCGTGGTCCCCGGCCCCGCAAACGACCGTGGTAGCCGGGCAAAGTTTTGGCGGGTTGTCCGCGCTGTATGCGGCCCTGTTCTGGCCACAGGTCTTTGGCTGCGCCCTGAGCCAGTCAGGCTCGTTCTGGTGGCCGCACCGGCAACGCAATGGCGAGCCAGGCTGGCTGGTGGCGCAGTTGTCCGCAGGGCGGGTGAGCGCTGCCGGATTAGCGATTTATCTTGAAGCGGGCCTGCGAGAGCCGCTCATTCTCCAGGCCCATCAGCGCCTGGTTCCCTTATTACAACCTACTGGACGCGCGGTAATCTACCATCAGGTTGATGGTGGGCATGATGCGCTCTGCTGGCGCGGCGGACTGATGAATGGCCTGATGGCGCTCTGGTCAGTCCACCAGCAAGGGCTTTAATTTTTTCAGGAGCTTGGCATGGAATACAGTAACCCCTTTGACGATCCCCAGGGGCAGTTCTACATCCTTGAAAACGCGACCCGTGAATATAGCCTGTGGCCTGCCCATTGCCCGATCCCTGCCGGATGGCAGATGGTCCGGCCCCCGGAGGCCCAGGCCCAGTGTGTAGCCTGGCTGGCAGATAACTGGCAAACCCTCGCCCCCCAGGCATGGATCGCACGAGGAGAACATCACTGATGCAACAGATAACCGCATTTCCCCTCGTGGCTGCCCAGACCGGGATCTGGATGGCCGATAAACTCTCCCTGCTGCCGAATAGCTGGAGTGTGGCGCATTTTGTCGAGCTTAACGGTGAACTGGACGCGCCGCATTTTGCCCGGGCCATTGTGCTGGGCATGATGGAGGCCGACACGCTGCGTATGCGCTTTGAGGACAGGCAAGGTGAGGTCTGGCAGTGGTTTGACGCGAGTCTGGAGATAACGGCCCCGCAGGTGCTGGATCTGCGCCATGAGCAGCATCCTCAGGCCGCAGCCCGGGCCTGGATGGCGCGGGATATGGACCGCGATTTACGCCTCGACAGCGGTGAGCCGCTCTACCATCACAGCCTGATTCAGGTGGCGGACCAGCAGTGGTTCTGGTACCAGCGTTATCATCATTTGGTGGTCGATGGCTTTAGTTTCACCGCCATTACCCGGCGTATCGCCGAGATTTACACCGCGTTGTGCCGTAATACGCCGCTGGCTGACTCGCCGTTTACCGCCTTCGCCGAGGTCGCACAGGAGTACCGACAGTATCGTGCCTCCCCGGCCTGGGCGAAAGATGCGGCATTCTGGCGCGAGAAAGTGGCAACCATGGCCCCACCGGTAACGCTATCGGCGCTTTCACCGGCGGATCAGCCCTCTGCCTTGCCGATTATTCGCCAGAAAATAGCTTTGAATACTGCCGATTTCGCCGCAGTTACCGACACGATGCGGCAACATGGCCTATCGGCCGCCGATGGGTTACTGGCGCTTATCTCCCTGTGGCTGGGCCGCCTGAGCGGCCGCCAGGCATTTTCCGCAGGCTTTATTTTTATGCGCCGGATTGGCTCCGCGGCCTTGTGTGCCACCGGACCGGTGCTGAATGTGTTGCCCTATGATGTGCGGATTATGCCCGGGCAAACGCTGGCGGCGCTGGCCCATGCGCTGGCGGCCGAAATGAAAACGTGCCGTCGCCACCAGCGCTATGATGCCGAACAGGTCCAGCGCGATCGGGGTGCGGCTGCCCAGGGCTCGCCGCTGTACAGCACCGTAGTGAACCTGAAAATGTTTGACTACCGGCTGGATGTTGACGGTATTGACGGGATAACCCATCAACTGGCCTCGGGGCCGGTGCGGGACCTCGAAATCGCCCTGTATCTGGATGAACAGGGGCAGGGCATTGTCGAGTTGCTGGCTAACCCGGATCGCTACGCGGCTGACAGCCTGCGGCGCCATCTGGAACGCCTGCAATTGCTGGTGCGCCAGTTTGCTGAGCAGCCTGATTTAGCCTGCGATCGGGCCGGGATGTTGCACCCCGGCGAACAGCAGCGGCTGGCGAGGGTTAATGATACCGGGCGGCATATTGCGGCCCTGACCCTGAGTGAGATTATCCACCGCCAGGCGGGGCTGACCCCGGCGGCACCGGCGCTGGCGGATGCCGCCCACCAACTGAATTATCGCCAGATGCGCAGCCAGGTTGTGGCACTGGCCCGGCAGTTGCAGGCCAGGGGCGTACAGCCCGGGGATATTGTCGCGGTGGCCTTGCCCCGGTCGGTCTTTTTATCCCTCGCGCTACAGGCCATTGTGGAGTGCGGCGCCGCCTGGCTGCCGCTGGATACCGGTTATCCCGATGAACGGCTGCATATGATGCTGGAAGATGCCCGTCCCCGGTTACTGATTGCCGATGACACCCAACTGGCGCGCTTTGCGGATTTGCCGGCACTGGCCACCATGACGCTGACGGCGTTGCTGCCCGTGGAGGAAGCGGATGCCGCCCTCGGGGTCTCCCGCCCGGCGCATACGGCTTATGTGATCTTTACCTCCGGTTCCACCGGCCGCCCGAAAGGGGTGATGGTCGATCAGCGGGCGATTGTTAACCGCCTGCTGTGGATGCAGGACCACTACCCGCTGGGGGATCAGGATGTGGTGCTGCAGAAAACCCCCAGCAGTTTTGATGTCTCAGTATGGGAATTTTTCTGGCCGCTGATGGTGGGGGCGCGCCTGGTGATGGCGCCGCCGGATGCCCACCGGGATCCGCGCCTGCTGCGGGAGTTATTCAGCCAGTGGCAGGTTACTACCACCCACTTTGTTCCCTCGATGCTGGCGGCATTTGTCAGCGCCCTGGAGGGGGAGGCCTGTGCGGCCCAGTGCCGCAGCCTGCGCCGGGTGTTCTGTAGCGGCGAAGCATTACCCGTGACCCTGTGCCGGGAGTGGGAACAGCACACCGGGGTGCCGCTGCACAATCTGTATGGGCCGACAGAAGCGGCAGTGGATGTCAGCTGGTATCCGGCCTTTGGCCAGGCCCTGGCCCAGGTGAAGGGCAACAGTGTGCCCATCGGCTGGCCGGTATGGAATACCGGGTTACGCATTCTGGATGCCAGTATGCAGCCGGTGCCGCCCGGGGTGGCGGGGGACTTGTATTTGACCGGTATCCAGCTGGCCCAGGGTTATCTGGGCCGGGCGGATCTGACCGCCAGCCGCTTTGTGGCGGACCCGCAGCAACCGGGGCAGCGGATGTACCGCACCGGTGATGTGGCCCGCTGGCTGGATAACGGCGCCGTGGAATACCTCGGGCGTAGTGACGATCAGCTAAAAATTCGCGGCCAGCGTATTGAGTTGGGGGATATTGATCGGGCGCTGTTACAGTTGCCCGGTGTTGCCCAGGGGGTGGCGAACGCCTGTGTGCTCAATGATAACCTGTCCGGCAGCGGCGATGCCCGCCAGCTGGTGGGCTACCTGGTGGCTGAGGCCAATCAGCAAGGGCTGGATTGCACCGCGCTGCGGGAGCAACTGGCAGAGGCCCTGCCGCCGCATATGGTGCCGGTTATCCTTGTGGAGCTGGGGCAATTACCGCTCAGCGCTAACGGTAAACTGGATCGTAAAGCATTACCGCGGCCGGTACTGGCCCGGGCGGCGGGCCGGGCACCACTGCCGGGTCTGGAAACCAGTGTGGCGCAGGCGTTTGCGGCGCTGCTTGGCTGTGAGGTCGAACGCGCCAGCGATGATTTCTTCGCCCTCGGGGGCCATTCGCTGCTGGCGATGCGGCTCGCGGCGCAACTGCGGGAGCAACTGCACCAGCCGGTGAGCGTCGGGCAGGTGATTATCGCGTCCACGGTAGAAGCGCTGGCCGCGACCCTGGCACAGGGGCAGAGCGAGGACGATGCGCAGCAGGCCGGTTTTGATGCGATATTGCCGTTGCGCCGCGCCGCCGGGCCAACGTTGTTCTGCTTCCACCCGGCCTCTGGCCTCGCCTGGCAGTTCAGCGTGCTACAGCGCTATTTGCCGGGCAACTGGTCGGTTACCGGTATCCAGTCACCGCGCCCGGATGGCCCGATGCAGCAGTGCGCGACACTGGATGAGGTGGTGGATAGCCATCTGGTGACGCTGCGCCAGCAGCAGCCCCGGGGGCCGTATTATCTGCTGGGGTATTCCCTGGGGGGCACCCTGGCTCAGGCACTGGCGGCCAGGCTGGAACAGGCCGGTGAGTCGGTGGCGTTCCTCGGCCTGCTGGACACCTGGCCGCCGGAAAGCCAGAACTGGGCGGATAAAGCCGCCGGGGAGCTGGATCCGGCGGTGCTGGCGGAGATTGAGCGTGAGCGTGATGCCTTCCTCGCCGCCCAGCGCGGGCAGCCGTCGGCGCATCTGTTCAATACGATTTCCGGTAACTACCGGGATGCGGTGCGCTTGCTGACCACCGCCCATACCCACCGGTTTGGCGGTAAAACCACACTGTTCGTGGCCAGCCAGACCCAGGCGCTGGGGATGGACGCCCGCCACAACTGGGGGCCGTGGCTGGGAGAGATGGCTATCTACCCGGTGGACTGTGCCCACGTGGATATTATCTCCCCGGCGCAGTTGGCCCATATTGGCCCGCTGTTGTGTGAGTTGCTGGGTGAACGGCTGACTGAGGCGTAACGCCAGTGATTTACCCCCGAGGCACCCGGGTAGTGGGGTGCCTCTGCTGGGGGGCTGTTAACCTGGCGGCCCGGGGGGCGTGATGTTACCCCGGGCCACTACCGCCCATGGCGCCCCAGGGGCACCACCAGCGGCGTACCGGCCACCGGGTCGGTAATAATCAGGCACTGCATGCCGTAGATGGCTTCAATTAATTCGGCGGTGACGATGTCCCGCGGATCCCCCTCGGCAACAATCTTCCCGTCCCGCAAGGCAATCAAATGGCTGGCATAGCGGCAGGCCTGGTTCAGATCGTGCAGTACCGCCGCCAGGGTATAGCCCTTCTCCTGGTTCAGCTGGCTTAACAGCTCCATCAGATCGATCTGGTGGCTGATGTCCAGCCAGGTGGTGGGCTCATCAAGCAGCAGAATATCGGTTTGCTGGGCCAGCACCATGGCAATCCACACCCGCTGGCGCTGGCCACCGGAGAGATTATCCACCGGGCGATCCGCCAGATCACGGATTCCGGTCGCCTGCATGGCCTTCTGGACCTGCTGTTCATCTTCCGGGCGCCAGCGGCTAAACAGCGGCTGGTGCGGGTAACGCCCGCGCATCACCAGTTCCCGCACGCTGATATCTTCCGGGGTACGGGCATTCTGGGCCAGCAGGCCAATTTTGCGCGCCACACTTTTGGTGGGCAACCCGGCAATGGCTTCCCCGTCCAGCAATACCTCACCGGCCAGGGGCTTCATCAGACGGCTCAGGGTGCGCAGTAAGGTGGATTTCCCGCAGCCATTGGGGCCGATAATCGCGGTAAATTTGCCCTCCGGGATGGCGACAGTCAGCCCGTCTGCCACAATATGTTTCCCGTAGCCGAGGGTTAAGGCATTGCCGCTTAAGCGGGGCTCGACAATCTGGCTCATCGTTTACGGGACTCCTGAATCAGTAACACAATAAGGTAGATACCGCCGATGCTGACGGTAATCACGCCAACCGGCAGTTGGTAGGGTAAAAACAGGCGCTGGGCACACAGGTCCGCCCCCAGCAACAGCACCGCGCCACACAGCGCCGCCTGGGCCAGACCATAACGCACGCTGCCGGACAGGCGGCGGGCAATATGCGGGGCCACCAGGGCCACAAATGAAATGGGCCCGGCCAGCGCGGTGGCGGCGGCGGTCAGGATAACTGCCGCCAGCATCAGCAACAGGCGCGAGCGCTCAACAGGCACCCCGAGGGCGCAGGCGCTGTCATCCCCCATTTCCAGCATCCGCAGGCGGCGGGCCAGCAGCGCCACCGCCAGCAGTGCGATTAGCAACAGCGGGGCAGAGGGAAATGATTTACTCCAGGTCAGGCCATTCAGGGAGCCGGCATTCCACAGTCCGGCAGATATGGCGGTATCCAGTGAGGCGTGCAGTAACAACCAGGTATTGATCCCCAGCAGCATCGCCCGCACCCCAATACCGATAATAATCAGCCGGAAGGTATCAATACCGCCGCGCCAGGCGAATGACCAGACCACCAGGGCGCTGATAATCCCGCCCGCCATGGCCGCCATCGCCACTGCGGTACTCTGCTGGCCAAAAAAGACCATTGCCACCAGCACCCCGCTCCAGGCTCCGGCGTTAAAGCCCATCACATCCGGGCTGCCCAGCGGGTTGCGCAGTAACGACTGGAAAATTGCGCCGCTGACCCCTAACGCCGCGCCAATTAACAGGGCGAGGAGAATCCGCGGCAGGCGCCACTCCACCACGATCAGTTGCAGATTGCGCGGTGCGCTGCCGGTGAGCACGCTATACAGTTGTTGCCCGGACAGCGCAATGGTCCCCCCGGCCAGGCTCCACCAGACCAGCGCCAGCGCCCCAAGGCACAGGGCGGCCACGGCCACGGCGAGCCGGGATACAGGCATCTTCATGACCACCCCCCGCTGCGGCGACGGCGCACCAGATAGATCAACACCGGGGCGCCAATAAAGGCGCTGACAATGGCCACCCGCAGTTCACCGGGCACAATCACCCGGCCAATAACGTCTGCCAGTAATAGCAGTGATGGGGTCGCCAGCAGTGTGGTGGGTAAGATCCAGCGGTGGTCCGGCCCCACCAGCCAGCGGGCCAGATGCGGCATCATCAGGCCGATAAACGCAATCGGTCCGGTAATGGCGGTGGCACTGCCACACAGTAGAGTGACCGCTACCAGCCCCGCGACCTGGGTACCTACCACCCGGTTACCGAGGGCGGTGGCGGTATCGGTGCCCATACTCAGGCTGTTCAGGGCCCGGCTGGCCAGCAGGGCAATCCCACAGCCGGACAGCATCGGGATCAGGGCGGCTTTGAGGGTGATAAGGGTGCGGATATCCAGGGAGCCCGCCTGCCAGAAGCGCAGCTGATCGTAGACGTCGGGATTCAGCAGGGCGATACCGTTACTCAGCCCCTCCAGCACCGCCGCCAGGGCTACACCGGCCAGGGTCAGGCGTACCGGGCTGAGTTGCCCGCCCCCCTGGCTGCCGGTAAGGGCCACCGTGAGTGAGGCCACCAGTGCCCCGGCAAAGGCCATCGCCATCATTGACAGCGGTGACGTAAAGCCCCAGAACGCGGCCCCCAGCACAATGGCAAAACTGGCCCCCGAGTTAACCCCCAGCAGACCGGGGTCCGCCAGCGGGTTGCGGGTAAGGGTTTGCATTAATGCCCCCGCGAGGCCGAGGGCGGCACCGGCCACCATCCCCGCCAGGGTTCGGGGGACGCGGGCGTCCAGAACGATGGTGCATTCGGGTGTCTGGCAGGTAGTAAACAGGGCATCCCTGACGATGGCGGCGGGTATCGACTGGGCGCCGGTGGTCAGGCTGACCACCGACATCACCACCAGTAGTACCAGTAAGCCGGCCAGAATCGCTGCCCGGGGCACTGGCTGAAAACGGCGCATAAGACTCATCCTGATAATTAATAATGATATTTATTATCGTTATCACTTCGGTTTGTTATGGTAGCATGAGCGACCACGTTGATGGTAAGGAAAATTTTGCTAAGGCCATGTAATGAACCAACATTCTTTATTGATTAATCTCAGCCTGTTAAAGACCCATCCTGCCTTCCGGGCGGTGTTTATTGCCCGTTTTATTTCCATTTTATCGCTGGGGTTGTTAGGCGTGGGGATCCCGGTACAAATCCAGGCGATGACCGGTTCCCCGTTCCAGGTGGGGCTGGCGGTGACCCTTACCGGCAGCACGATGTTTATCGGCCTGATGATGGGCGGGGTACTGGCGGATCGTTACGAGCGCCGCCGCCTTATCCTGCTGGCCAGAGGGGCGTGTGGGCTGGGCTTTGTTGGTCTGGCGGTCAACGCCATGTTGCCCGCTCCCTCCCTGGTGGTGATTTATCTGCTGGGGATCTGGGACGGGTTATTTGCCTCCATCGGGGTGACTGCGCTGCTGGCGGCCACTCCGGCCCTGGTAGGGCGTGAGAATCTGATGCAGGCCGGGGCGATAACCATGCTGACCGTTCGCCTGGGATCGGTTATTTCCCCCCTGTGCGGCGGGCTGCTGCTGGCCTGGGGTGGCCCGGCCTGGAACTATGGCTTAGCCGCTTTTGGCACGTTAATTACCTGTGTAACCCTGCTCAGGCTGCCGACGCTACTGCCGCCGGAGATGCCCCGCATCCATCCACTGCGTGCCCTGGGGAGCGGTATTGCGTTTTTGCTCCGCCATCCGCTGGTGGGGGGGATTGCGCTGACTGGCGCGCTGCTGACTATGGCGACGGCGGTGCGGGTGCTGTACCCGGCCCTGGCGCAGGGCTGGCAGATGACCACCGCGCAAATCGGCCTATTGTATGCCGCCGTGCCGCTGGGGGCCGCCACCGGGGCCCTGACCAGTGGCCGTCTGGCGCTATACAGCCGCCCGGGGCTACTGCTGCTGTTGAGCAGTATCGGTGCATTTGTCGCCATCGGGCTATTTAGCGTGATGCCGGTGTGGGTGGCCGGGGCGGTATTGCTGGCGGTGTTTGGTTATCTGAGCGGGATAAGCTCCCTGTTGCAGTACACCCTGATTCAGCGCCATACCCCGGATGAGATGCTGGGGCGAATCAACGGATTGTGGACTGCCCAGAATGTCACCGGGGATGCGATTGGGGCGGTATTATTGGGGAGCCTCGCCAGCCTGGTGACCCCTCAGTGGGCGGCCAGCATGTCCGGCACGGCGCTGGCTATTGTGGCGATTGTGCTGACCCTGCTGTTTGTGCAGTTACGCGGGTTACGTCAGCAACCGCCAGCAGCGGATGCCGCTGGCGGTAAGTCATCACGAGCCGAACAGGGTGGTTAACCGTTCCAGAATCAGCGTGGCGCTGTAGTAATCGAGGCGGAACGTTTCGGTGCCCAGCGCCCATACCTGGTGGTGTTGTACCGCCGGAATATGGGCCAGCAGCGGATCGTGGCTCAGGGCCGTCGCGTCCTGGTCATTATTCGCAAACAGCAGCAGAGACTGGCCGTTCAGGCCGCTGGCCAGATTTTCCCCTCCCAGTTGCACGATGTCATGGCGTTTACCCATGCTGGTACTGGGTTTGAGCGTCTCCGGCAGGCTGGCTAACTGAAACCCTAACTGATGCAGCATCTGGCCCTGGGCGGACTCGCTGGTCCACAGGTTGGCGCTGTGTGCGGCGGGGGTATAAACCAGGGCGCTCACTGGCTGGGGGGGCAGGGTGATGTGCTGGCGGGCTTTCGCCAGTTGTGCATTGAACTCGGCAATTCGCGCGGCGGCCTGTTTTTCATGGCCGGTAATGGTACCCAGTTGGGTCAGTAACTGCTGCCAGCTTTTGTCGTCATAGTTAATGACCAGGGTCGGGGCGATGGCCGAGAGCTGATCATACAGCGGCAGCGCCGAATCCCCCCCGGTGGCGCTGATCAGGATAAGATCCGGCATTTGGGCGGCTATCGCCTCGGCGTTGGCTTCCCCAATGTACAACCGGGTCAGATGACGCTGTTTGGCAATCTTCCCCCACTGGCGCAGGAACCCCTGGCTATCCGCCACCCGGTTATTGGGTGTGGTCGCGCCGCTGGCGATCACCGGCGCATCCAGCGCCAGCAGGGAGCCGGTCAGGGTGACACTGGTAGAGACAATACGCACCGGCGCCTGGGCCAGAACGTGGCTGCCTTTGATGTCGGTAACGGTACGCGGCCAGTCGCTATCGGCGTGGGATGGCGTGATAAACGAACAGAAAAAGAGCGTGGCGGCAGTCATTGCCGCACGCAGAATCATCGGCGGAGTCACGGGTGTTATCTCTCTTATTTGGCTGGGAATACGTCTCATTTTCATCGCTGAGCCGGTAAAGCACAAGGGGCAATTCAGGGAAATCTGCGGTGCAGTGGTTGACACCAGGCAACGTAACACTTACGTTACGCTCCAAAATACAAATGATAATTATTATTAATCACCTTATCGTTTACGTTGGAGGGTGCATGGATACACTTTTAAAGGAAGAACGGTCAGAGGGGGCGACAATGCCCGCACAAGACAGTTTTGGCTTTATCTCACCGTTGCGCAGTTTTATTACATCAGGGTGTTTCCGGCGCATTGCGACGCCAGCCCAGGCCGGGGCCGATCCCCGTAGCCCGTTTAGCCAGCAACTGGCCCGTGCGTTTGGTGACGCCCGCGCCGCAGGTATTGACCATCCGCTGGTGGTGGGGGCGATTCCGTTTGATACCCGTCAGCCCAGTGAATTGTTTATTCCCGCGTCCTATCAGGACATGACTCCCCGACAGGCGGCCCAGCGCTTTGCGGCCGCTAGTGGCTGGCCCTTGCCGGCACCGGTCTTGCGGGTGGAGATCCCCGGTCATGATGTTTTTACGCATATGGTGGCGCGGGGGGCCAGCGCCACCCGCCAGCCGGGTATTGACAAGGTGGTGCTCTCCCGGCTGATTGATATTCGCTGCACGGCGGCGCCGGACAGCCGCACTATCATGGGCCGCCTGATGGCCCAGAACCCCACCAGTTTTAATTTCCACGTGCCGCTGGCGGATGGCGGCGTATTGCTGGGGGCCAGCCCGGAACTGTTAGTGCGTAAAACCGGCCGCGTGTTCAGCTCGCTGCCGCTGGCGGGGACCGCCCGTCGTGATCGGGATGATCCGGTGCGCGATGCGCAGATCGGGGACGCTTTGATGCAGTCCGCTAAAGACCGTCATGAACACGCGCTGGTTATTGACGCCATGCGCCAGCAGTTACAGCCCCTGGCGCAGTGTCTGGCCGTACCTGCCCAGCCCTCCCTGATCACCACGCCAACCTTATGGCATCTGGCCTCGGCGATTGAAGGCGAGAGTGCGGCCAGCGTGCTGGCTCTGGCCTGTCTGCTGCATCCGACCCCCGCCCTGAGCGGTTTCCCACACCAGCAGGCGATGCAACTGATTGCCGAGCTGGAGCCGTTTGATCGCGGCCTGTTTGGCGGCATTGTTGGCTGGTGTGACGAACAGGGCAACGGTGAATGGGCGGTCACCATTCGCAGCGCTCACCTGCGTGGTGAGCACATTCGCCTGTTTGCCGGGGCCGGGATCGTGCCGGACTCTTCCCCCGAATCAGAATGGCGGGAGACCGGGGCAAAACTGGGCACCATGTTAAATGTATTAGGGCTTAAGTAAGGACAACCGTCATGGCGATTGAATTTAACCACTGGCCGGAAGATTTAGCCCGGCATTACCGGGCCCGGGGCTACTGGGTGGATTTGCCCCTCGGGGATATTCTTGACCGGCATCAGCACAGTGATGCCGTTGCACTGATTGATGGCGAACGCCAGTACCGCTATCGGGAACTGCATCAGGCAGTAAACCGTCTCGCCGGGGCATTCCAGCGGCGCGGGCTGACCACCGGTGACACCGCCCTGGTGCAGTTGGGTAATAACGCGGAATTGTGCATTACCCTGTTTGCGCTGTTGCGGATAGGCGTGGCGCCGGTCAATGCGCTATTCAGCCACCAGCGGACCGAGCTGGACGCCTATGCGGGCCAGATTGAGCCGGTACTGCTGGTGGCGGATCGTCAACATGCCCTGTTCCGGGATGACCACTATATTACGGCGCTACAATCCCGCCTGCCGGGGCTGGCCACCGTGGCGCTGCTCAACGACGGCGGTGAACGCGATCTGAGTGGCTGGATTGATGAACCCCAGCAGACCCCGGTGAACGGCGCCAGCCAGCCCGGGGAAGTGGCGTTCTTCCAGTTGTCCGGCGGCAGCACCGGGACACCGAAACTGATCCCCCGTACCCACAATGATTACTACTACAGTATTCGCCGCAGCGTTGAAATCTGCGGCTTTAACGCCGCGACCCGTTTCCTGTGTGCTATTCCGGCGGCCCATAACTATGCCATGAGCTCCCCGGGTTGGCTGGGGGTCTTTTATGGCGGTGGCACTCTGGTCCTGGCGGCGGACCCCAGCCCGACTCGCTGCTTCCCGATAATCGAACAGCAGCAGATCACCCATACGGCTCTGGTTCCCCCGGCGGTGAGCCTGTGGCTCCAGGCCCTGCGAGACGGCGTACAGGCCAACTTATCCACCCTGACCTTATTGCAGGTGGGCGGGGCGCGGTTATCGGAAGCGCTCGCCCGGCGGATCCCGGCGGAGATTGGCTGCCAGTTACAGCAGGTCTTTGGTATGGCGGAAGGGCTGGTGAACTACACCCGGCTGGACGACAGCGATGAGGTGATTTTCACCACGCAGGGGCGGCCAATGTGCCCGGATGATGAAGTTCGGGTGGTGGATGAGGACGGTAATATTTTACCGCCAGGCACTGAAGGGCGGCTGATGACCCGTGGCCCCTATACCTTCCGTGGTTACTATCGCAGCCCGGAACACAATGCCCGGGCCTTTGACCGCGAAGGATTTTACGGTTCCGGGGATCTGATTGTCGTCGGTGAGGACGGCAATATCCGCGTGGTTGGCCGGGAAAAAGATCAGATCAACCGCGGGGGCGAGAAGATCGCCGCCGAAGAAGTCGAAAACTTGCTGCTGCGCCATGAGGCTATCCTGCATGCGGCGCTGGTCTCAATGGAAGACGAACTGATGGGGGAGAAGAGCTGCGCATTTATTGTCGGCCACCGCCCGCTGCGGGCCGTTGAGATCCGTCGTTATTTGCGTGAGCTGGGCGTGGCGGAATTTAAATTGCCGGACCGGGTAGAAATGGTGCCGGATCTGCCGCTGACCGCGGTGGGTAAAGTCGATAAAAAACGCCTGCGCCAGATCATCGCTGACCATCAACTGGCCCGGTAATAGAGGAGAAGATAATGGCAATTCCAAAACTGACCGGCTATGCGCTGCCGGTAGCGGCTGATATTCCTGACGGCAAAGTGACGTGGGGGTTTGACCCGTCCCGGGCGGCGCTGTTGATCCACGATATGCAGGATTACTTTATTAATTTCTGGGCCCCGGAAGACCCAATGATTGCCCAGATGGTGGCGAATATCGTCGCCCTGCGCCAGTTCTGCAAACAGCAGGGGATCCCGGTGTATTACACCGCCCAGCCGGATAACCAGAGCGATGCCGATCGCGCCCTGCTGAACGATATGTGGGGGCCAGGTATCAACCAGCACCCGGCGCAGAAAACCATTATTGCTGCCCTGGCCCCGGAGGCCGACGACACGGTGCTGGTGAAGTGGCGTTACAGCGCGTTTATCCGCTCCCCGCTGGAGCAGGCGCTGAAAGAGAGTGGCCGGGACCAGTTGCTGATTTGCGGGGTGTATGCCCATATCGGCTGCATGACTACCGCCACCGACGCGTTTATGCGCGACATTCAGCCGTTTATGGTGGCGGATGCGCTGGGTGACTTCAGCCGCGACGAGCATCTGATGGCCCTGAAATATACCGCCGGGCGCAGTGGCCGGGTGGTGCTGACCCGCGAGCTGTTATCCGCGGCTGATGCGTTGCCCGCCACGCAGGAGGCGTTACGCGCCATGATCCTGCCGTTGCTGGATGAAGACGAACAACCGGAAAATGACGAGAACCTCATCGACTACGGGCTGGATTCGGTACGCATGATGTCCCTGGCGGCTAAATGGCGCAAAGCCCACGGCGATATTGATTTTGTGATGCTGGCGAAGACACCGACCCTCGATGCCTGGTGGGCGCTGTTGTCACGGGAGCCACAGCCATGAGCGGGGAATTCAGCGGCCAGTATGTCTGGGTAACCGGGGCCGGGAAGGGGATTGGCTACCAGACGGCACTGGCTTTTCAGCAAGCCGGGGCGCAGGTTACCGGGTTTGATCTCGCCTTCCCGCAGGCGGACTACCCGTTCAGCACCGTGGTGCTGGATGTGGCGAATGCCGGCCAGGTAGCGGCAGTATGCCAACAGCAACTGGCAGAGCAGCCGCGGCTGGATGTGCTGGTCAATGCCGCCGGGATTTTGCGCATGGGGGCCACCGACAGCTTAAGCGATGCAGACTGGAACGACACCTTCGCCATTAATGTCGGCGGCGCGTTTAACCTGTTCCGCAACACCATGGCTTGCTTTCGCGCCCAGGGCAAGGGGGCGATTGTCACCGTCGCCTCTGACGCCGCCCATACACCGCGCATCGGGATGTCGGCGTATGGTGCCTCCAAAGCCGCCCTGAAAAGCCTGACGCTGACGGTGGGGCTGGAGCTGGCACAGCACGGCGTGCGCTGTAATCTGGTGTCGCCTGGCTCCACGGATACCGATATGCAGCGCGGGATGTGGGCCTCTGCGGATGCGGAGCAACAGCGGATTCGCGGCTACGCCGGGCAGTTTAAACTGGGGATCCCGCTGGGGAAAATCGCCAAACCCCGGGAGATTGCCGACACCGTACTGTTCCTCGCGTCACCCCGCGCCAGCCATATCACGCTACAGGATATCGTGATTGACGGCGGCTCTACCCTGGGGGCCTGAGATGATCTGGAAACGTCCGTTAACCCTCGATGCCCTGAACGAGATGAACGCCGGTACCCTGGTGGAAAACCTCGGGATCCGTTATACCCGCCTGACGGATAACAGCCTGGAGGCGGAGATGCCGGTGGATATCCGCACGGTGCAGCCGTTTGGTCTGTTACACGGCGGCGCCTCTGCGGCCCTGGCCGAAACCCTCGGCTCGATGGCCGGTTTTCTCACCAGCCAGCCGGGGCAGTGTGTGGTGGGCACGGAGATAAGCGCCACCCATCACCGGGCGGTGACCGGCGGTGTGGTGCGCGGGGTTTGTACGCCGCTGCATCTGGGCAAAAACAGCCAGACCTGGGATATTGCCATTTACGATGAACGCGACCGGCGCTGCTGTACCAGCCGCTTGTCCACCGCCATCCTGGGTTAATAACCGCGCCAGCATCACCCGCATGATGCTGGCGCGATATGTGGCTTTCCGCGCTGCCGGCGCATGATTTGCCCCCTCTCAAGAACGCTTGTTTTCCAGTAAGTTATTTAGCACGCTCTGCCGGTAACTCCCTTCTTTTGCTAAGCACAGCAAGTGATCCCCGTAACAAGTCTCACCAAAAAGCCCCCTGAAAAGCCGTTTTGTTGTGTTTCGATATTGTTAATTTTCGGCAAATGCTTTAGATCACTTTGTAACTTTGTATTACAGGCTATTGGGAAAAACATGGGCGACAGATATGAATAAATCAGGGAAATACCTTATCTGGGTGGTGCTCTCATTGCTGGGAGCATTCTCACTCGGGTACATCGCGCTAAACCGCGGTGAACAGATCAATGCGTTATGGATTGTCGTGGCCTCGGTATGCGTCTATTTGATTGCCTACCGCTATTACGGGCTGTTTATTGCCAAACGGGTGTTGTCTGTTGACGCCACCCGCATGACACCGGCGGTACGCCATAATGATGGCCTCGATTATGTGCCAACCGATAAGAAAGTGCTGTTCGGTCACCATTTTGCCGCCATTGCCGGGGCAGGGCCACTGGTAGGGCCGGTGCTGGCGGCGCAGATGGGCTACCTGCCGGGCATGCTCTGGCTGCTGGCCGGGGTGGTACTGGCCGGGGCGGTGCAGGATTTTATGGTGCTGTTTGTCTCTACCCGCCGGGATGGCCGTTCCCTGGGAGAGCTGGTCAAAGAAGAGATGGGCAACACCGCCGGGGTGATTGCCCTGGTGGCCTGCTTTATGATCATGGTGATTATCCTTGCGGTACTGGCGATGATCGTGGTGAAAGCGCTCACCCACAGCCCCTGGGGGACGTACACCGTCGCCTTTACCATTCCGCTGGCGCTGTTTATGGGGGTCTACACCCGCTATATTCGCCCGGGGCGGATTGGCGAAGTGTCAATCATCGGCCTGGTGATGCTGGTTTTTGCCATTATTTCCGGTGGCTGGGTCGCAGAGAACCCGGCATGGGCGCCGTATTTTGACTATACCGGCGTGCAGCTGACCTGGATCCTGGTAGGTTATGGGTTTGTGGCGGCGGTTCTGCCGGTGTGGCTGCTGCTGGCCCCCCGGGACTATTTGTCTACCTTCCTCAAAATCGGCACCATTGTTGGCCTGGCCATCGGTATTCTTATCATGCGCCCGACCCTGCAAATGCCGTCGCTGACCCGGTTTATTGATGGTACTGGCCCGGTGTGGGCGGGGGATCTGTTCCCGTTCCTGTTTATCACCATCGCCTGTGGCGCGGTGTCCGGCTTCCACGCGCTGATAGCCTCCGGGACGACGCCGAAAATGCTGGCCAACGAAAATCAGGCGTGCCTGATTGGCTATGGCGGTATGTTGATGGAGTCCTTCGTGGCAATCATGGCGCTGGTGGCGGCCTGTGTGATTGACCCGGGCGTCTACTTCGCCATGAACAGCCCAATGGCGGTGCTGGCACCGGCAGGCACTGCCGATGTGGTGGCGTCGGCGGCCCAGGTGGTGAGTGGCTGGGGCTTCCAGATAACCCCGGATGTGCTGCACCAGATTGCCAGCGATGTCGGCGAACAGAGCATTATCTCCCGCGCGGGCGGTGCGCCGACCCTGGCGGTGGGGATGGCTTATATCCTGCACGGTGCCCTGGGCGGCCTGATGGATGTCTCTTTCTGGTATCACTTTGCCATCCTGTTTGAAGCGCTGTTTATTCTGACGGCGGTGGATGCCGGTACCCGTTCGGCGCGCTTTATGCTCCAGGATCTGCTGGGTGTGGTTTCCCCGGGCCTGAAACGCACCGATTCGTTACCGGCTAACCTGCTGGCAACCGGGCTCTGTGTACTGGCGTGGGGTTACTTCCTCCATCAGGGGGTGGTGGACCCACTGGGCGGTATTAACACCCTGTGGCCGCTGTTCGGTATTGCCAACCAGATGCTGGCCGCCATGGCGCTGATGTTGTGTGCGGTTGTCCTGTTCAAGATGAAACGCCAGCGGTATGCCTGGGTGGCGTTAGTGCCGACCGCCTGGCTGCTGATCTGTACCCTGACGGCGGGCTGGCAGAAAGCCTTCAGCCCGGATGCGCGGGTCGGTTTCCTGGCGGTGGCCAATAAGTTCCAGGGGATGATCGACAGCGGCAATATTCCGGCGCAGTATACCCAGTCACAACTGGCGCAACTGGTGTTTAACAACCGTCTTGATGCCGGGCTGACCATCTTCTTTATGGTGGTTGTGGTGGTTCTGGGGCTGTTCTCGATTAAAACAGCACTGAAAGCGCTGAGAAACGACCAGCCGACGGCACGGGAAACGCCGTACCAGCCAATGCCGGAAAATTATCAGCAAATTGTTGATGAGGCGAAAGGCGTCCATTAATCTGTCAGTCAGGCCGGGAAACCGGCCTGACTTTCATCCACCGGAGGAGCCATAATGTTTGATACGCTGGCGAAAGCAGGACGTTACCTTGGGCAAACTGCCCGGCTGATGGTTGGGGTGCCGGATTACGATAATTATGTGGAACATATGCGGGTTAACCACCCTGATCAGGCGCCAATGACCTATGAGGACTTTTTTCGTGAGCGCCAGGATGCCCGCTACGGCGGCAAAAATGGCGGCCGCTGTTGCTGAGTGCTGGCGCGGCAGATGATGTTTTTTCAAGACGTATAGACGTCTGTGGTGAGGGGCCTTCCCCCGTGTTAAGGTGGTGAAATAACAATTAATTCACCGTGAAGGCCACCTGCTATGAGCGATATCCCCCTGATCCCGCAAAGTAAACTTCCCCACCTCGGTACCACTATTTTTACCCAGATGAGCGCCCTGGCCCAGCAACACCAGGCGATCAATCTTTCTCAGGGGTTCCCTGATTTTGACGGCCCGCAGTATCTTCAGGAGCGCCTGGCCTGGCATGTGGCGGCGGGGCACAACCAGTACGCGCCAATGACCGGGGTGCCTGGGTTACGCCAGGCCATTGCCGACAAAACCGCCCGGTTATATGACCACCGGCCAGATGCCGACGCTGAGGTGACGGTAACCGCGGGGGCCACGGAGGCGCTGTTCGCCGCGATCACGGCGCTGGTGCGCCCCGGTGATGAGGTTATCTGCTTTGATCCCAGTTATGACAGTTACGCTCCGGCGGTTGCGCTGGCGGGTGGGGTAGTGCAGCGGATAGCGTTGCAGCCACCGGCTTTTCGCTTCGATGCCCGGGCGCTGGCGGCGCGGATATCGGACCGCACCCGGCTGGTGATTATCAACACCCCGCATAACCCCACCGCCACCACCTGGCCGGCGGAGGACTTTGCCGCCCTGTGGCAGGTGATCCGCGAGCGTGAAATCTACCTACTCAGTGATGAAGTCTACGAACATATTTGTTTCGCCCCTCAGGGCCATTGCAGTGCGTTATCCCATCCGGGGCTGCGCCAGCGCAGTGTGGTGGTGTCATCGTTTGGTAAAACCTACCATATGACCGGCTGGAAAGTGGGCTACTGCATTGCACCGGCGGCCATCAGCGCCGAGCTGCGTAAGGTACACCAGTATCTCACTTTCGCGGTCAATACCCCGGCTCAGCTGGCGCTGGCGGATATGCTGGCGGCGGCCCCGGAGCACTATCTCGATTTGCCGGCGTTTTACCAGGCAAAGCGCGACCATTTTATTCGCGCCCTGGCGGGCAGCCGGTTAACACTGTTGCCCTGTGAGGGGACCTATTTTCTGCTGGCGGATTACGCCGCCATCGCCGATAGCGATGATGTCACTTTCTGCCGCTGGCTGACCACAGAGGTGGGCGTGGCGGCAATCCCCCTTTCGGTATTCTGTGACGGCCCCTTTCCACACCGCATGATTCGCCTGTGTTTTGCTAAGCAAAATGCCACCCTGGACGCTGCCGCCAGTAAGCTTTGCGCGCTGTGATTTCCCGCCGGCCCGGGCGGTTTTCCTCCGCGGGCCGTGCCTCTTTGTTGTGTGTTACCCACCGTATTTTCCCGCCTGTCATCCGGTTTTTTTCATCGCTATAACCCGCGTGAAAACTAAAAATGTGATTTGCACAATAAAACATAAAACAATGTTTCGTTTTATGTTGATCATTGTTTTGTTCTGGAACAGAATCATTAACAGATAATTAAAATGGTTCGTGAGGTTTGCGGAAAACAGGTAATCATTTTTAAATTATTAAATAACTGAGTTAATTATTTGACGCTGCTGTTTTTAATGGTGGCACGGTTTTCTGTAACCTTTAAATAATTATAACTTATTGAATTTATTGAAAATAAATCTTGTTGGCATCTCTGGTGACTCAGCCACGCAACATTTTCTGGAGTTTTTTATGAAAATCAAAGCGACGATGGAAAAAATGCCCGGCGGAATGATGTTGATTCCTTTATTACTGGGCGCAATGGTTAATACCTTCGCGCCGGACGCGGGTAATTATTTTGGTTCCTTCACGAAAGGCATGATTTCTGGCACGGTACCGATTCTGGCGGTATGGTTCTTTTGTATCGGTGCCTCTATTGATTTACGGGCCACCGGGACAGTATTGCGTAAGTCCGGCACCCTGGTGCTGACCAAGATCCTGACCGCCTGGGTGGTGGCAATGATTGCGGCGGCGTTTATTCCCGAGCACGGTGTTGAAGCTGGCCTGTTCGCGGGCTTGTCCACCCTGGCCATTGTCTCCGCGATGGATATGACCAACGGCGGGCTCTATGCCAGCCTGATGAACCAATATGGTTCGAAAGAAGAAGCGGGGGCGTTTGTTTTAATGTCCCTGGAGTCTGGCCCGCTGATGACCATGGTTATCCTCGGTTCTGCCGGGCTGGCTACCTTTGAACCGCATCACTTTATCGGCGCGGTGCTGCCATTCCTGGTCGGTTTTGCGCTCGGTAACCTGGACCACGATCTGCGTGAGTTCTTTGGCAAGGCAACCTCAACGCTTATTCCGTTCTTCGGTTTCGCGCTGGGTAACACTATTAACCTCGGCGTGATCCTTGATACCGGCCTGTTGGGTATTCTGCTGGGGGTTGGGGTGATTATTGTGACCGGTATTCCGCTGATTCTGGCTGACCGTCTGATAGGCGGTGGTAACGGTACTGCCGGGATTGCCGCCTCTTCGGCAGCGGGGGCTGCGGTGGCTAACCCGGTGATTATTGCCCAGATTAACCCGGCGTTTGAACCGGTAGCGGCCTCGGCAACGGCGCTGGTAGCGACCAGTGTTATCGTTACCGCGATTCTGGTGCCGATTATCACCGCGCTGTACTCACGCCGCTTTAGTAAGGCCAAAGACAATAAAGTGAGTGCCGGGGCCAGTGTAACCGGCACCGCTAGCGGGCCGGGGAAAAAATCGGCCTTTACCGGGCACTAAGCACAACAGGCAGTCTTGCTCACAGGCCGGGTGCACCCCCGGCCTGTTGGTGTATGCACGGTTATTTATCCCCCATGATCACCGGCATTTTTTCCGCCTCCGGTAACCCCACTTCCTGCTGCAGTACCTGATCCTTAGTCATATAGTAGATAGCCGGGGTGCCGCTGGCGCCCAGCGCATCCATCAGTGCGGTATTCCCCTTAATGGCGTCAGCCTGGGCGGCGGATGCCTGCGCGCTGGGGGCGATTTTCAGTTTTCCGTTGCTGCTTTCAAGATCATGCCAGGCTTTGGCCGGATCTTTACTGGCCAGGATGGCGGCGGCATAACCGGCGCTTTCAGGTTTAATCACACCCACCAGCAGTGTGCGGATCTGCACTTTGCCGGACTCCACCCAGGGGCGGGCCTGCTGCCAGAATTGATGGCAATAGGGGCAGAAGGGGTCGGCAAAAACATAAATAATGTGCGGGGCGCTGGCTTTGCCATCGGCAATCCAGGGGGCGCTGGCCATCTTCTGCCACATTTCCCGGCCCGCTGGGGTGTAGAGCTCATCGCTGATCAACTGCTCGCTGAGGTTTTTGCCATTCGCGTCATACAGATAGCCGGATACCGCATGTTTGCCGTCCGGCGTAACGTAAATGGTTACCCCCATATCCTGATACTTGCCGAGATAACCTGTCATCCCGCCCGGTGCATTAAATTTTTTAATGATAGTGATGCCCTGTTTGGCAATGCCCTGAACCGGGGCCGGTAGGGTGGCGGGATCGAGGGTCTGGGCCACAGTAGCCCCGGATGACAGCAGTAAAAGACTGAGCAAAAACATTTTTTTCATAAAGTACATCCATGAGATTTCTAAAGATGGATATCCGCCTTCGAGTGTAACAGGATATCTGGCAGGTGTTGTGATACTTAAAAAACTGGGTGAGAATGGTAAAGTAATACCGCATGATATGTGTGCTTCACTTACATATCACTAACGGTATTAATGGATATATCACATTACCGGCGGTCATAAAGGCATGCCGGTAATGGTCATCTGCACCGTACCGGAGCATAACGCATTCGTTACACAGGGAGTGTGAAAGTGGTGTGTTATGGTTTCGGTACGTAACAATACTGCCCGGGTAGATGGCAGTGTTTGTTAGCCTGCGCTTATCGATTCGATACGGCAAACACATTGGCGCAAATGCGATAAATCCATTACTTTACATCCCAACGAAACATATAGAGGAAGTTACAGATGTCTTTGATTAATACTAAAATTAAACCGTTCAAAAACGACGCATTCAAAAACGGCGAATTCGTACAGGTTACAGAAAAAGAGACTGAAGGCCGCTGGAGCGTGTTTTTCTTCTATCCGGCTGACTTTACCTTCGTTTGCCCCACCGAGCTGGGCGACCTGGCTGACCATTATGCCGAGTTCGAAAAACTGGGCGTAGACATCTACTCCGTTTCTACCGATACCCACTTTACCCATAAAGCATGGCACGGCAGCTCCGATACCATCGGCAAAATCAAATATGCGATGATCGGCGACCCGACCGGTACCCTGTGCCGTAACTTTGAAATCCTGCGTGAAGATGAAGGTCTGGCTAACCGCGGTACTTTCCTGGTCGACCCTCAGGGCATCATTCAGGCAACCGAAGTCACCGCTGAAGGTATCGGCCGCGACGCGACTGACCTGCTGCGTAAAGTGAAAGCGGCGCAGTATGTTGCGGCTCACCCAGGTGAAGTTTGCCCGGCTAAATGGAAAGAAGGCGAAGCAACACTGGCTCCATCACTGGACCTGGTTGGTAAAATCTAAGTTATCCACCCTCCGCATGCCACATGATGGCAGCGCCGTGACCGCCCCGGCACATTCGTCGCCGGGGATTTTGGTTCGTTGTCCACTTGCTGCATGCCCATCTGGATAACCTGATGTTTTAACCGGGTGCTTGTCACCCGTTTTTTTTTGCCAGGGAGATATTATGCTCGACACCACTATGAAGACCCAACTCAAAGCCTATCTTGAGAGATTAACCAAACCTGTTGAGTTGGTCGCTACGCTGGACGATGGTCAAAAATCAGCGGAAATCAGGGAGCTTCTGGCAGAAATCGCCGAATTATCAGATAAAGTCACCTTCCGTGAAGACAACACGCTGGCGGTTCGCAAACCTTCATTCTTGATAACTAACCCAGGCTCCCAGCACGGCCCGCGCTTTGCCGGTTCGCCACTGGGCCACGAATTTACCTCACTGGTTCTTGCCCTGTTGCAGACCGGTGGGCACCCGTCAAAAGAGGCGCAGGATCTGCTGGAGCAGGTGCGTCATCTGGATGGGGATTTTCATTTTGAAACCTACTATTCACTGTCGTGCCATAACTGCCCGGATGTTGTTCAGGCCCTTAACCTGATGGCTATCCTCAACCCGCGGGTGAGCCATACCGCCATTGACGGTGGCGTGTATCAGAACGAAATCACCGAGCGGAATATCATGGGGGTACCGGCGGTATTCCTGAACGGCAACGAATTTGGCCAGGGCCGCATGACGCTGGCAGAGATAGTCAGCAAGGTGGATACCGGGGCGGCAAAACGGACTGCCAGTGAACTGAGCAGCCGCGAGCCCTACGAAGTGCTGATCGTTGGTAGCGGCCCGTCCGGGGTTGCTGCATCGGTTTACTCTGCCCGTAAAGGGATCCGTACCGGTCTGATGGGCGAACGCTTTGGCGGCCAGATCCTCGATACCGTGGACATTGAAAACTACATTTCCGTGCCGAAAACCCAGGGTGAAAAACTGGCCGGGGCGCTGAAATCTCACGTTAATGATTACGATATTGACGTTATCGACAGCCAGAGTGCGGCGCGTTTTGTTCCCGCCAGTACCGCAGGCGGCCTGCACCAGATTGAAACCGAATCCGGCGCGGTGCTCAAAGCACGCAGCGTTATCATTGCCACCGGGGCAAAATGGCGCAATATGAACGTGCCGGGCGAAGATCAATACCGTACCAAAGGCGTAACCTATTGCCCGCACTGCGATGGCCCGCTGTTTAAAGGCAAACGCGTGGCGGTGATCGGCGGCGGTAACTCCGGCGTTGAAGCTGCTATCGATCTGGCCGGTATCGTTGAACATGTGACCCTGCTCGAATTTGCGCCGGAAATGAAAGCGGACCAGGTGCTGCAGGAAAAAGTCCGCAGCCTGGGCAATGTTGATATTGTGCTGAATGCCCAGACCACCGAAGTGAAAGGCGACGGCACCCGGGTGACCGGGCTGGAATATCGCGATCGGGTCAGCGGTGATGTGCATAACATTGCGCTGGCGGGGATCTTCGTACAGATTGGTCTGCTGCCGAACACCGGCTGGCTGGGCGAAGCGGTAGAGCGTAACAAGATGGGCGAGATAATCATTGATGCTAAGTGTGAAACCAGCGTCAAAGGTGTTTTCGCCGCCGGGGACTGCACCACCGTACCGTACAAACAGATCATTATCGCTGCCGGTGAAGGGGCAAAAGCGTCACTGAGCGCGTTTGATTACCTGATCCGTACTAGCCGCACATAATAAAAAGAAGTAAGGCAGCACCTGCACACAACGCCCCGGCCACTGGCCGGGGCGTTGCTTTATTTGCCCCACGCTACGCCACCGCCCCTTTTTCTGCCCGCGCCTACCCCAAACTTGATTAAGGGGTATATTGATAGAGTGCCCATACGCATTACGCCTATGAGATGATCAATCGGTTCACTTTTTATGTATACAAATGATGGGTAAGTCTATGAAAAAGATACTTACAGCGTTATTCGTCGCCATGATGACGCTCTGCGCGTCGCCCGCCGTTTTGGCCCATAAAGCCGGTACTGATGAATCCCCCGATACCCTGAATAGTGCCGGGGTGCAGGAGAAGGAAGCCGGTATGGATCAGCAGCAGGCTAACCAGGACCGGGCGGCCTCTTCTGCGTCGGGTAATACGACGGAATCTTATCTGCTGCAACAACAGGCCGATCAGGAGCAGAAAAAGGCCGATTCCCTGAAAGAGTCCGCCAGGGATGAGCAAAATTTGTCTGATGATGTGAATAGCGATCAGTAAGCCTGTGCTGGTGGCCTGCTACTATCTCGCCACAGCCCCCCAGGGGCTGTGGGGGGCTGGTTAGCGGACGGTGAATACCGGTTTTTTGGCGTGGCGCACAATGGTGGCCGCGTTAGAACCCAGCAGGTGGGTGGTAATACTGGGGTTTTTAGAGCCGATGACGATAACATCGGCATCCAGATCTTCCGCTGCCTGGTTTACCTCATCACGCACATTGCCGAAACGAACCAGCGGGATCACGCGCTCCGGCGGGAAAGAGAAGTGTTCACGCATCTGCTCAAGCCGGGTTTCCGCTTCTTTTTCCAGGTGCTCTTCAAAGCGGCGTAAATCCCGGGTAAAACCGTGCATGATCAATCTGGATGACTGCGGCAGGACGTGCAGCAGATAGATAATACCGTCGCCCTGGGCCAGAAACTCAGCGTGTTTTACCGCCTTGTCACTCAGATCCATTTCAAAGACATCAACGGGCATTAAGACTTTACTGTACATAAAACTCCTCCTTGCGTGTTTTATCTACTTATAGAAAGCCATAACCCGGCGGGTAATGTTTTGCGGTAGATTACATTTTTGCAATTTTTACAGTGCTTTTTTAACCTTCACTGGCGGAGCGAAAAATGGCTAACCGGCATGCAGGGCAGGTGCTGGGGGGAGGGGGAACAAAAAAGGCCCGCAGTGCGGGCCTTGATAGTGTGAGGCAAAGGGTGCAGCCGGTTATTTCACCTGCTGGCCAGGCTGGGCGCCGCTGTCCGGGCTGAGCAGGAAAATATCTTTCCCGCCAGGGCCGGCGGCCATCACCATCCCTTCCGAGATACCGAAACGCATTTTACGCGGGGCGAGGTTTGCCACCATCGCGGTCAGGCGGCCAACCAGCGCCTGGGGATCCGGGTAAGCAGAACGGATACCGGAGAAGACATTGCGCTTCTCACCGCCGAGATCCAGCGTCAGACGCAGCAGCTTGTCAGAGCCGTCAACAAATTCTGCATTCTCGATCAGCGCAACCCGCATATCCACTTTCGCGAAATCATCAAAAGTAATAGTTTCCTGGATAGGATCGTCCGCTAGCGGGCCCGTCACCGGTGCCGCGGCCGCTTTGACTTCTTCTTTCGATGCCTCAACCAGCGCCTCGACCTGTTTCATGTCGATGCGGTTATACAGTGCTTTAAAGGTATTCACCTTGTGGCTGCGCAGCGGTTGGTTGATACCGTCCCAGGTCAGTTCGGTATTGAGGAATGCTTCTGAACGGGTCGCTAAACCAGGCAGAACCGGCTTCAGATAGGTCATCAGCACCCGGAACAGGTTGATACCCATTGAACAGATGGACTGCAAATCCGCATCGCGACCTTCTTGTTTCGCCACGACCCAGGGGGCCTGCTCATCCACATAGCGGTTTGCCAGATCTGCCAGGGCCATGATTTCACGCACTGCGCGGCCAAATTCACGGCTCTCCCAGGCTTCACCAATAGTGGCTGCGGCATCGGTAAAGGTCTGGTACAGCGCCGGATCGGCAATGTCGGCCGCCAGTTCGCCACCAAAGCGCTTCGCGATAAAACCGGCATTACGGGACGCCAGGTTAACCACTTTGTTGACGATATCGGCATTCACCCGCTGGATAAAATCTTCCAGGTTCAGGTCAATATCATCAATGCGCGGGGAGAGTTTGGCCGTGTAGTAGTAACGCAGGCTATCCGCATCGAAATGTTTCAGCCAGGTACTGGCCTTAATAAAGGTGCCCCGGGACTTAGACATCTTGGCGCCGTTAACGGTGACATAACCGTGGACGAATAAGTTAGTCGGCTTGCGGAAACCGCTGCCTTCCAGCATGGCTGGCCAGAACAGACTGTGGAAATAGACGATATCTTTACCGATAAAGTGATACAGCTCAGCGTCAGAATCTTTCTTCCACCAGTCGTCAAAGTGCAGATCGTCGCGCTTATCGCACAGATTTTTGAATGACCCCATGTAGCCAATCGGCGCATCCAGCCAGACATAAAAATATTTGCCCGGCGCATCGGGAATTTCAAAGCCAAAATACGGCGCATCGCGGGAGATATCCCACTGTTGCAGGCCGGAGTCGAACCACTCCTGCATTTTATTGGCCACTTGTTCCTGCAGTGCCCCGGAACGGGTCCAGGCCTGGAGCATTTCGCTGAATGACGGCAGATCAAAGAAGAAGTGTTCTGATTCGCGCATGACCGGCGTAGCGCCAGACACCACAGACTTCGGCTCAATAAGCTCTGTCGGGCTATAAGTTGCGCCGCAGACTTCGCAGTTATCACCGTACTGATCCGGGGCTTTACATTTCGGGCAGGTGCCTTTTACGAAACGGTCTGGCAAGAACATGCCTTTTTCCGGGTCATACAGCTGGGAGATAGTGCGGTTTTTAATAAAACCATTTTCTTTCAGACGGCCATAGATCAGCGTCGACAGCTCGCGGTTTTCTTCACTGTGGGTCGAGTGATAGTTGTCATAGCTGATGTCAAAACCAGCGAAATCCGTCTGATGTTCCTGACTCATTTCCGCGATCATCTGCTCCGGCGTGATCCCCAATTGCTGGGCTTTCAGCATAATTGGCGTGCCGTGCGCATCGTCGGCGCAGATGAAATTCACCTGGTGGCCGCGCATTCGCTGATAACGGACCCAGACGTCAGCCTGGATATGCTCCAGCATATGGCCAAGGTGGATAGAGCCGTTTGCGTACGGAAGCGCGCACGTTACCAGAATTTTTTTCGCGACTTGAGTCATAGTGACAATGATTTCTTCAGTTGTAAAAAGGGCTTTTGATGTTACCTGAAAAGCACAGTCTTTGGTAAGCCTAAAGCTAATTGTGGGGGAATTATTCCCTTTCGGGTACACTTAGCAGACACGCTTTTTAAGCACAAAAAAAGGAGTCGGGATGAGTTCGCAATCCCCGGCCAAATCTCCGGAAGCCTTGCGTGCAATGGTTGCCGGAACCCTGGCCAATTTTCAACATCCTACATTGCGCCACAATCTGACAGCGCTGAAAGCGTTGCACCATGTGGCGTGGATGGACGGGCGGTTACATATTGAACTGCAAATGCCTTTTGCCTGGCGCAGCGGTTTTGAGGTGCTGAAAGAGCAAGTGAGCGCGGAACTGCTGCGCATCACTGGCGCATCGGCCATTGACTGGAAGCTAAGCCACAACATCGCCACCCTGAAGCGGGTAAAAAACCAGCCGGGCATTAACGGGGTGAAAAACATTATCGCCATCAGTTCCGGTAAAGGCGGGGTAGGGAAGTCCTCGACGGCGGTGAACCTCGCGCTGGCGCTGGCGGCGGAAGGGGCGAAAGTCGGGATTCTGGACGCCGATATCTATGGCCCGTCAATCCCGATGATGCTGGGCGCCGAACATGAGCGTCCCACCTCACCGGACGGTACCCATATGGCGCCGATCATCGCCTATGGCCTGGCAACCAACTCTATCGGTTACCTGGTTACCGATGATAACGCCATGGTGTGGCGCGGCCCGATGGCCAGCAAGGCCCTGATGCAGATGTTGCAGGAGACGCTGTGGCCGGACCTGGATTATCTGGTGCTGGATATGCCGCCGGGGACCGGGGACATTCAGCTTACCCTGGCCCAGAACGTGCCGGTGACCGGGGCGGTAGTGGTGACCACACCGCAGGATATCGCGCTGATCGATGCCAAAAAAGGGATCGTGATGTTCGAGAAAGTAGAGGTGCCGGTGCTGGGTATTGTTGAGAATATGAGCGTTCATATTTGCAGCAATTGCGGCCATCATGAGCCTATCTTTGGTACCGGTGGGGCCCAGAAACTGGCTGAGAAATACCACACCCAGCTGTTAGGCCAGATGCCGCTGCATATTTCACTGCGTGAAGATTTGGATCGCGGTGAACCGACGGTGGCCAGCCGGCCAGACAGCGAATTTACGACGCTATATCGCCAGTTAGCGGGCCAGGTTGCTGCCCAGCTTTACTGGCAGGGTGAGGTTATCCCCGGGGACATTGCGTTCCGCGCGGTATAACTCACCTGATGACGACTGCAGCCCCGCCCGGGGCTGCAGCTATTTGCGGTCCTGTCTGGCAATCAGTGCTGATAGAAAATATCGCCGGACATGATACGTAACACTTTCTTATCCGTGCGCGACACCTGCACATAATCCCCGCCCATATAGGTCCAGAAACTGTCTGCATCCGGTACCGGAAGATGACGCTGGCTCCAGTTGGTGATTTCATAGGGCTTAGTCAGATAGAGATCCGGCACCACATCCCCGATTTTGAATACGCGAAAATCTTCGGTGGTTTCTTTAAGATCGAAAGAGCTTGCGTCGCCAGCGGCATGGCTCAGACCACTAAATGTGAAACCACTCAGTGCCACCATGGCAGATAAAATGACTGCTTTAGATTTACCCATAATAACTCCGATACCGGCGGATGGCTGCAGGTATGAAATGCATCCGCTACGTAAATAGTACAACCCAATCGGGCGATTTTTCCTCTCGTTCAGCGCCGGAGGCAATCCCAATAATGTGAAAAACAGTGTCAACAGCCGCGGCTGTTACCCGTGGTTCTGACTCAGGATGGCGGAATTGTACGCTGAATTGCTCATAATGTGGTACACCCCGCTGCATTGTTCCTGACCAGACGCGTTTTTTTACAGCGCGGGCCGCATTATCTGACCGTTGCGCTGGTGTCGAAAACCGGCCTAAGCATAGCATGGCCCGGTGTAAGCTGCTGGGGGAGGCGCGATGACGGAACTGGTGATAATGGCCTGCGGTGCCGGGGGCGGTGCGCTGGCCTATCTGCTGGCCGGGGCTATCCCCAGGGTGCTGCAAGCTGACGACCAGGCGGAGGTTTACCGCTGCCTGCCGCCGTTAGCCCACTGGCCCCGGGCCGGGTGGCTCCGGCTGCTGTCGCGGGCCGCACTGGGCCTGGTAGACAGGGGCGCAGGATTCTGGGCCGCGGTGTGCTGTGGTGGCCTGATGGCATTGCCGGTGGTCTGGCTATTTTCTGGTCTATCTTCCGTAGAATGCATCGCGGGCTGGGTGCTGGGGGTGATACTGCTTTGCGCTGCGCTGGTGGATCTGCGCCACGGGCTACTGCCGGATCGGCTGACATTCCCGCTGCTGTGGGGGGGATTATTGCTGGCGCTGGCGGGGCACGGACCCGCGCTGCATAGCGCAGTGGCCGGTGCGGCGGTGGGGTATATCTTGCTCTGGGGAACCGGCTGGGGGTTTTATTTACTGACCGGCCGGGAAGGGCTCGGCTACGGGGATGCGAAACTGGCCGCCGCACTGGGGGGCTGGTTGGGGGCCGCTGCGCTTCCGGGGTGCTTGCTGGCGGCATCGTTACTGGGGCTGATATATGTCGCGGGCTTGCGGGTTATGGGCCAGCGGCCGGCCTCGATCCCCTTTGGCCCGGGGCTGGCGCTGGCGGGCTGGGGGTGCTGGCTCTACCAGTCCGCTACTCTCTGGTGACCGCCTGGCCGGGCAACGCGTCCGGGGCAGGGTAGCGCGGGCGCGGTTCGTGGCGCTGGTAATGCTGTGCGAAATACTGGCGCAAGAACTCCACGCTGACCCGTACCCGGGCGGACATGGCCAGCCGGGTGACGTACACCGCCCAGATATTGGCCGGCTGATAGTAGTCCGGCAGAATGTGCACCAGCTTACCGGCGGCAATGTTGTCTTTGACATCCCACCAGGAGCGCAGTGCGACCCCCATACCGTCCAGACACCACTGGTGAACTATCTCCCCGTGGTTAGAGGCCAGGGCGCCGGTCACTTTCAGGCTGTGTTCCGCACCATCGGGCCCCTGCATTGACCAGACCCCAAACGGGTGATCGCGCTCTTTAATGACCAGACAAGGCATACCGCTTAACTCGTTTAGCGAGCGGGGGACCCCTTCCCGGTGCAGAAAATCCGGGGCGGCGCACAGAATACGGTAATTGGTGCCCAGTTTGCGGGCAATAAGGTTGGGGTCGATGTCATCCCCTACCCGGATGTCGAGATCCACCCCTTCATTGACCAGATCGACAATCTTATCCTGGACGTCAAAACGCACTTCAAGGTTCGGATACTCCCGGGAGAGTGCCGAGAGCGCCGGGGCCACAAAGCGGCGACCAAAGCCGAAGCTGCTGACCACCCGCAAGGTGCCCTGGGGATCCTGGCGGATATCCGACAGCTCATCCATCATCTGATCCACATCATGCAGAATGCGCTGGGCCCATTCATAAATACGCTCGCCGTCTTCGGTGATGGTTACCCGGCGGGTAGTGCGGTGCAGAAGTGTCACATTCAGGGTATTTTCCAGCAGCGCAATACGTTTACTGATAAACGCCGGTGAGACCCCCATCTCTTCCGCAGCCGCCGCGAATCCTGCCCGGCGGGCCACAATAATAAAGACGCGCAGGTCGCTCAGTATCGGCAGATTATTCATGATCTGTGTTTTATGTTTCACTGGTTTGGGTATTGGATATAAATCAGTCAATTATAGGATAGAGGGGAAGTCAATTTTCACCGTCCATAAGTGAGATCTCCGATGAAGAAAACCTACCGTATTGCGGCCATCCCGGGTGATGGCATTGGCCAGGAAGTGATCCCGGAAGGGATCCGCGTATTACAGGCGGCGGCCAGCCAGTGGGATTTATCCCTGGATTTTGAACATATTGAATGGGCCAGCTGCGAATACTACCAGCACCACGGCAAGATGATGCCGGACGGCTGGTTTGACCAACTCAGCACCTTTGATGCCATCTATTTTGGGGCCGTGGGCTGGCCGGATACGGTGCCGGACCATATTTCGTTATGGGGATCGCTGCTTAAATTCCGTCAGGATTTCCAGCAGTACGTTAACCTGCGCCCGGTGCGTTTGTTCCCCGGGGTGCCGTGCCCGCTGGCGGGTAAGCGTCCCGGCGATATCGATTTTTATGTGGTGCGGGAAAATACCGAAGGGGAGTATTCGTCGGTTGGCGGGCGCCTGTACGAAGGGACCGATCGCGAAGTGGTGATTCAGGAGTCGGTATTTACCCGCCAGGGGGTGGATCGCATTCTGAAATATGCCTTCGAACTGGCCCGCAGCCGTCCGCGTAAGCGGCTCACCTCGGCCACCAAATCCAACGGCCTTGCCATTAGCATGCCTTACTGGGATGAGCGTCTGGCGGCGATGGCCAGTGACTATCCGGATATCAGTTGGGATAAGCAGCACATTGATATTCTTTGCGCCCGCTTTGTGCTGAACCCGGAGCGTTTTGATGTGGTGGTGGCGTCAAATCTCTTTGGCGATATCCTCTCGGATTTGGGGCCAGCCTGCGCCGGTACTATCGGTATTGCGCCATCGGCCAACCTTAACCCGGAGCGTAACTTCCCGTCCCTGTTTGAACCGGTTCACGGTTCCGCGCCGGATATCTTTGGCAAAAATGTCGCTAACCCCATCGCCACCATTTGGGCCGGGGCGATGATGCTGGAATTCCTCGGTGAGGGGCAGGCCAACTACCAGGCGGCCAGCCAGGGCATTATGAAGGCTATCGAGCAGGTGATTGCCAGCGGCCCGCGCACCCCGGATATGCAGGGGCAGGCCTCTACCCAGCAAGTGGGGGCGGCGATTGCCGCACGGCTTCTCGCGGATTGATTAACAGGGTTTATCGGTTATCACCACGCCTCCGGGCGTGGTTTTTTATGACCTGGAAATAATCACCGGCAAAACAGCGGATTAAAAAAACGCGTGCCGTCCTGACTTACGGTGATTATCTGCGTCAGCTCACAAGACATTATTTCCGCTACGTGATTTATCCCTTCACAGATTACTGGATTGTATTAGCCCGGTGATTTCACGACACTTGTATTTGTTAATGAAGGGTGAACACAAAGTGACATTAATGTGCAAGTGTGACCCCTGCGTGGTGTAACACAACAACACACCTAAAAAGGTTCCGGTCGCGATACCGGTAAACCACCTGCAGGAGAAAACCCATGTTGAGCAAGTCGAAAAAAGATGTGCCGCTGATTGCGGCGAGTCTGCTGGCAATAGGCGCGATAGCAGTGTCACTGAGCCTGTTTCCCGATCAGACTGCGGTAATAGCGAATACCATTTTTAACGGCGTCACCCGCATGCTGGGCTCTACTATCCAGGTTATCGTACTGGCGGCGTTAGCGCTGGTGGTATACCTGGCCGTCAGTAAATACGGCAACATTCGCCTGGGCGAGGGCAAGCCGCAATATCGCACCGCCTCCTGGCTGTTTATGTTTATCTGCGCCGGGCTGGGATCCTCCACCCTGTACTGGGGGGTGATGGAGTGGGCCTATTACTACCAGACCCCGGGGCTGAATATCCCCCCGAAAACGCCCCAGGCCCTGGAGTACAGCATCAGTTACTCCTTTTTCCACTGGGGAGTGAGTGCCTGGGCCACTTATGCGCTGGCATCCCTGATCATGGCCTACCATTTCCACGTGCGGAAAAATAAAGGGCTCAGCCTGTCAGGCATTATCTCCGCTATTCTCGGCATCAAACCTCAGGGGGTGTGGGGCCGTCTGGTGGATCTTATTTTTCTGATTGCCACCGTTGGCGCGCTGACGATTTCGCTGGTGGTGACCGCCGCTACCTTTACGCGGGGCTTCACGGCGTTAACTGGCGTCCCGGATACTTTTATGGTCCAGGCTTGTGTGATCCTGCTGGCGGCGGTGATTTTTTGCCTGAGCTCATACATCGGCATTGATAACGGCATGCAGCAGCTCAGCAAGCTGGTGGGCTGGGGGGCGGTGGGCTTTGCCCTGCTGGTATTGCTGATGGGCCCGACTGAATTCACCATCAATAACACCATTAACGCCATCGGCCTGACTACCCAACACTTTCTGCAAATGAGCCTGTTTACCGACCCGTTAGGGGATGGTGCCTTCACGCGTAACTGGACGGTGTTTTACTGGCTGTGGTGGATCTCCTATACCCCGGGGGTGGCGATGTTCGTCACCCGGGTCTCCCGCGGGCGCAAGATAAAAGAGGTTATCTGGGCGCTGTTACTGGGGAGCACGCTGGGCTGCTGGTTCTTCTTCGGGGTGCTGGAAAGCTACGCCATGCACCAGTTTATTACCGGGGTAATTAACGTGCCCGAGGTACTGAATACTCAGGGCGGAGAGAGTGCCGTACAGATGCTGCTGATGGCGCTACCGGCGGGTAAGCTGTTCCTGGCCGGCTACCTGTTTATCATGATTATTTTCCTTGCCTCCCATATGGATGCGGTGGCTTACACCATGGCGGCTACCAGCACCCGGGGGCTGCAGGAGGGGGAAGATCCCAGCCGCAGTATGCGCCTGTTCTGGTGTGTGGTTATTACCCTGATCCCGCTTTCTATCCTGTTTACCGGCGCCTCACTGGAAACCATGAAAACCACCGTGGTACTGACTGCGCTGCCCTTCCTGGTGGTGCTGATGATCAAAACCTGGGGACTGGTGCGCTGGCTGAAGCAAGACTACGCCGATATCCCCGCTCACCTGATTGAGCACAGTCTTCCCCGGCTGGCGGAACCGGCCCCGACAACACCAACCCTTTCTGTACCTGAAAACCAAAAACAGCCTGGATGATAATAAAAGAGGAACTGACGATGAGCCATGTAACACCGATTAAACCTGACTTCACCTTACCGAAAAACTTTTGTGCCGATCCGGCGAATGCCTGGACTATTCCGGCCCGGTTTTACACCAGCCCAGAGGTGTTTGAGCAAGAAAAAGAACTGATCTTTGCCCGCAGCTGGCTGTGTGTTGGCCACGTGAGTGAGGTTGCCGAACCGAATGCCTACATCACCCGGGAGGTGATTGGCGAAAGTATTTTGGTGGTGCGCGGCCGCGACCGGGTACTGCGCGCGTTTTATAATGTTTGCCCCCACCGGGGCCACCAGTTGCTGAGCGGTGACGGTAAGGCACGTAATGTCATCACCTGCCCGTATCACGCCTGGGCGTTTAAGCTGGACGGCGAACTCGCCCATGCCCGTAACTGTGAAAATGTCGCTAATTTCGATAAAACCAAAGCCGATCTGGTGCCGGTGCAGGTCGAAGAGTACGGCGGGTTTGTCTTTATCAATATGGACCCGGCAGCGGGCAGCGTGGAGCAGCAGCTCCCCGGATTGCAAAGTAAGCTGCTGGAAGCGCGCCCCAATGCCGGGTCGTTAAAGCTGGCGGCCCGGTTTGTGACCCGCACCCCGGCGAACTGGAAGAATATCGTCGACAACTATCTGGAATGTTACCACTGTGGCCCGGCCCACCCTGGCTTTGCTGACTCGGTGCAGGTGGATCGCTACTGGCATACGCTACACGGCAACTGGACCCTGCAATTTGGTTACGCCCGGCCTTCTGAGCAGTCCTTCAACTTTGAGGCGAGCGATGACGCGGCATTCCACGGCTTCTGGTTATGGCCGTGCACCATGTTTAACGTGACCCCGATGCCGGACATGATGACAGTGATTTATGAATTCCCGGTGGATGCGGACACCACCCTGCAACACTACGATATCTACTTTGCCAATGAGGAACTTACCCCGGAGCAGGAGCAACTGATCGCCTGGTACCGGGATGTGTTCCGCCCGGAAGATTTACGGCTGGTGGAAAGTGTCCAGAAAGGGCTTAAGTCCCGGGGGTATCGCGGCCAGGGGCGGATCATGGCCGACAGTACCGGCAGCGGTATCAGCGAGCACGGCATTGCCCATTTCCACAATCTGGTGGCCGGGGTCTTTGCGCAACCGCGTCCCGACGATTGTTGATCTCCGGTGGGGCATTAACTGACTGGTGACTATCCTGGCCTGCCCCCCGGGGGCGGGCTAGCCCGCACTGCACTGCGGGATGATAATGGAGATGTTGTGATGGCTGATTATCAAATGCTTACTGTTGTGGTAAGCGAGATTGAGCGTGTTACCCCTGAAATAGTCTGTTTTACCTTGATTCGCCCGGACGGTGGCCCCTTGCCGCCCTTTACCGGCGGCAGCCATATTATCGTACAGATGACGCAAGGTGAGCGGCAGTACAGTAATGCGTATTCGTTAATGAATGATCCGGCCGATCGCCGCTGCTACCAGATTGGCGTGCGTCTTGAGGCGGATTCCCGGGGCGGATCGCGGTTTATGCATCAGCAGGTGGCGGTGGGGGATCGTTTGCTTATCTCTGCTCCGCAGAATATGTTCGCCCTGGCGGATGCTCCCGGGCACCTGATGATTGCCGGGGGGATTGGGATAACGCCCTTTATTGCTCAGGGTTATGAGCTGGCCCGACGCGGCCAGGAATTTAGCCTGCATTATTGCTACCGCAACGACGACAGCGGCGCATTTCGCGATAGCCTGGGCCAGCCGCCGTTTGCTGGCAGGGTCCATGAGCACTGCTCTTCCCGGGGGCAGCGCCTTGATGTCCCGCGCCTGCTGGCCGATGTTGACCCGCACACCCATATTTACTGTTGTGGTCCGGCCTCCCTGAACACGGAAGTGCAGCAGGTGGCGGCGGCGCTCGGCATTCAGCGGGAGCGTATTCATGTTGAACAGTTTGCCATTGAGAATAAATCCGGGGCGGCCTTTACACTGGCGCTGGCCCGGTCCGGCACCACGCTGACGGTAGGGCCGGATATGACGATTATCCAGGCCATCGAAAACAGCAAGGCGGCCAAGGTTGAATGCCTGTGTCGTGAGGGGATTTGCGGTACCTGTGAAACTACTATTCTGGAGGGCGAAGCGGACCACCGTGACCAGTATCTGAGTGAGGAAGAACGGGCCGCCCAGAAAAGCCTGCTGATCTGTTGCTCACGGGCGAGGGGCAATAAGCTGGTGCTTGATCTCTAATTATCTGCCGGGCTTGTCCGGCAGTCTGCTTACTGCCAGAAGGCTGGATGCCCATATTATTTATGGGCAATGCGCTGCCGCTGAATTGTAGCGGGAAAATAAAAAAGTTCATGTAAACTGTTATTCGTTTATTAATTATTAATAAATAAACGTCAGTTAATTGATTACTGATGCTAACGTCTTGTCCACTATCCCTATTTTTTATTTTTTCCCTCTTAATCTTTTCCTCATGTTTCCCCGCTATTTTATACACTAGCGATCAACCTGATCGTCAGTCCTTATTTAATGGCAGATATTTATTTGTGGTTTATATCGGCGGGTAGAGGATAGCACTGGCTTTGTTGAATAAATCGAACTTTTAGCCGAAATTAGGATCAGATCACCACACTCCTGACCCTGTAGCGACATCCTGTGACAAAGCAAAAGTTCAA
>NZ_WBXP01000002.1 GCF_016415625.1 Shimwellia pseudoproteus | reverse complement strand
CACTATCGGCGAAGGTGAGTTGATGGCTCATGATGTCCCTCTGGGATGCGCTCCGGATGAATATGATGATCTCATATCAGGAACTTGTTCGCACCTTCCAAAATGCACTCAACAAAAAGGTGAATGGGCACATAAAGAAGCCATGCGTGGCAAGTAACGCATAGGAAAAACTACGGATGGATAAGAATAGTTAAACAGCCCCATTTACGGAGCTGTCTGGTGGCAAAAATTACCCCAAATCCCCACCGGCAACCGGCAGCACGGTGCCGTTAATATAACTGGCGTCATCGCTGGCGAGGAACAAAATCGCCGCCGCCTGTTCTGCCACTGAGCCATAGCGGTGCATCAGGCTGGTGGCGCAGGTCTGGTCTACCACCTGCTGGTACCACTGCTGCTCCTGCGGGCTGGGGACTTCGGTATTGCGCGGGGTCAGACGCGGTGCGGCATCTGTGCCACCCGGCGCGGTGGCATTAATGCGGATACCGGACTCAGCATATTCAAACGCCAGAGATTGAGTCAGGGCATTGACCCCGCCTTTTGCCGCCGAGTAAGGCACCCGGTTAACCCCGCGGGTCGCCACGGAGGAGACATTAACAATCACCCCCTGGCGGCGTTCCAGCATATAGGGCAGCACCGCCCGGCATCCCCATAATGTCGGGAACAGCGAGCGGCGAATCTCCGCCTCCACCTGGTGGGGCTGGTAGTCCGCATAAGGCCGCGCCCAGATGGTGCCACCGACATTATTGACCAGAATATCGATGCGCCCGTAGCGGTTGTGGGCTTCCGCAAATGCGGCCTCGGTATCCCCCCACTGTTCAAGATCCGCATTCAGGGCGAGGACATCAGCCCCCTGCTGGCGCAGACTGGTGGCCACCTCGTCCAGCCAGTGGGCGCGATCAATCAATACCAGCGTAGCGCCCTCGGCAGCAGCCCGCTCCGCCACGGCTTTACCGATACCCTGAGCGGCCCCGGTGATCACCATCACCCGATCTTCAAAACGACGTTGCTGCATGTTTTACCTCAGCGCTGGGGGGCAAATTTTTCATAATAAAAGTGGGCCGGTTCAATGCGCGCCACTTCCAGCCAGGACATAACCGCCTCAACCATCGGCGGCGGCCCGCACAGGTAAATGTCGACCTCACCGTGGTGTAATTGCTCGCTGAGCAAGTGATCCGTGACATACCCCTGGCAGCCGGTGGCGGTGTGCGGGTCCGCCACACAGACCTGATAACTGAACCCCGGCAGGCGGGTGACCAGATCGTCCAGTTGCGCCAGTTTCACCCGATCTTCATCGCGGTTCACGCCATACAGCAGGTGTACCGGATGCGCACAACCACTGACAGCCAGTTGCTCCAGCATCGAGAGGAACGGTGCCAGCCCGGTTCCCCCGGCCAGCATCACGATGGGGCGCTGTACCGGACGCAAATAAAAGCTGCCCAGCGGGCCCGCCAGTTTAAGGGGCTCTCCCGGCTGCGCCTGGCTAGTAAGATAGCCGCTCATCTTGCCATCCGGCACATTGCGCAACAGGAAGCTCAGCCGGGGGCTGCCGGGCACGGAGCTGAATGAATAGGCCCGCCAGGCATCACTGCCCGGGACCTGGATATTAATATACTGGCCGGGTAAAAAAGCGATTCCCGGCGCCGCAGTCAGGTTCAGTACCAGCTCAATGGCGCTGTCCGCCAGGGCCTCCACCCGCTCAATGGTGGCCGCAAACTGCTGATCCCCGGTTTTGCACAGGGTGGAGGCCATCGGGATCTGGATAACGCAATCCGATTCCGGCACCATCTGGCAGGTCAGGACCATGCCCTTCGCCTGCTCCTGTTCGGAGAGCGCCTCCTCGATATACTCATCGCCGAGGTCATAATCACCGGATTCACAGTGGCATTTACAGGTGCCGCATACCCCATCAGAGCAATCCATTGGCAGGTTAATTTTCTGCCGGTAGGCCGCATCCAGCACCTTCTCATTTTCATTACACAGGATGAAACGCGTGACGCCATCCTCAAAATTAAGCGCTACGTTGTACGCCATAGTCACCTCTAAATATGATAAATATCAATCACCTGATTGATATAGTCGTTGTTCAGCTGCACCACTTTTTTACTGATAACAAACCCGTTATCCCCCTGCTGTAATGTCAGGGTGGTATGGCCGAAAAACTGATCGGTTTTCTGGTAACGATGGCTGTATGTACACCAGTTATAACGCACGGAGACCGTCTCACCGTGCTGGGCAAGTATTTCGATATTGCTCAGCATATGGGTGGTGCGGGGCTCCGGGGTACTGGCCGCCGAACGCTCTGTTTTGATCCGGTATACCCGGTCTTCGAGGCCATCCCGGCAGCCGTAATAAATCAGCGAAATTTCCCGCTGGGGATCGGTGGTGAGCTGGTCATAATCCGTCCAGGCCGGCATCCAGTAAACCACCTCCGGGTGGTAACAGGTTAGCCAGTTGTCCCAGTCCCGATCGTCCAGCAGGCGGGCTTCCCGGTAGAGAAACTGAGCAACCTCTTGCAGTAACTGGCTCATTGCTGCTCCTCCCCGATGGCGTTTAACATCGCCTGCTGCCAGTGGTGGTGATGGGTAACGTAAAGCGCCTCATCTTCGGAGCGCGGGCCGCTCAGTTGCGGGCGGATCTCCATCATAGCGGCGTTTTCGTCGGCCCCTTCTACCCAGCGGGTCGCCCCGCGGCTCATGTCACTCCACGGTAAGTTGCCGGCCATATAGCCCTGCTGGCAGGCGCGGAACTCTTCCAGATCGTCTGGCGTGCCCATCCCGCTGACGTTGAAAAAGTCCTCATACTGGCGGATACGTAAAGTGCGCTCTTCGGCGCTTTCACCCCGGGGTGCAAAACAGAAAATGGTCACTTCCGTTTTGTCCACCGCCAGCGGCCGCACCACGCGGATCTGGGTGGAGAACTGATCCATAATGTAGACGTTGGGATAGAGGCACAGATTGCGGGTCTGGTTGACCATCAGGTCCGCCCGCTGTTCGCCAAACTGGGCGATCAGCCGCTCCCGGTGGCGGTATACCGGGCGAACTTCCGGGTTCAGCGCCTGGGTCCAGAGCAGCATATGGCCGTTTTCAAAACCATATACCCCACCGTTACTTTTCGACCAGCCGTTAGCGTCCACCGCATGGGTGGCATTGGCCTCATAGTTGCGGCGGGACATGGTAGAGGCGTAGTTCCAGTGCACCACGCTCACGTGGTAGCCGTCGGCGCCATTTTCCATCCCCAGTTTCCAGTTGCCTTCAAAGGTATAGCTGGAGGCGCCGGCCAGCACTTCCAGCCCTTCCGGAGCCTGATCGACAATCAGATCCAGCACCCGCAGCGTGTCCCCCAGGTACTCTTCGAGGGGCTGCACGTCGGCGCGCAGGCTGCCGAACAGGAAGCCTTTATAGCAGGTGAACTGCGGCATGGCCTTAAGATCGTGAGAGCCGTCTTTTTTAAAGCACGGCGGATATCCGCCGGTTTTCTCATCTTTCGCTTTCAGTAATTTACCGTTATTGCTGAAGGTCCATCCGTGAAACGGGCAGGTAAATGAGCTTTTATTCCCCGCCTTACGGCTGGCTAACATCGCCCCGCGGTGGGAGCAGCTGTTGATCAGCGCGTGCAGTTGGTTATCTTTATCCCGGGTGATCATGACCGGCTGGCGCCCGACGGTAATGGTGTAATAGTCACCCGGTTCCGGGATCTGGCTCTCGTGGGCCAGATATACCCAATTCCCCTCGAACAGGTGCTTCATTTCCAGTTCGAATAATTCAGGATCGGTAAAAATCCCCCGGTTGCACTGGTATATTCCAGCGTCTTTATCAATGATCAGCGCTTGCTCTACTTTCTTTTTCAGCGCAGAGGCAGACGACGAGAATGTCATGTTCATAGATGACCTCAGCAATAAACGGCTTAACAATAAATAATTAATCAGGCTTGCAGTGCGCGCGGGCGATTGCTGCGTAACTCTTGTTGATTATCGCTGGCGCGGCACAGAGTGAAATTAAAATTCACTTCGGTATGCGGCTGATTAATATCCCGCTGACTGGCAATTTGCGGATCGGTCACTTTAACCGGGTCGGCAATTAATCCATCACGGGTTGCAAACGCAAAATCGTCCCACAGATATTTATCACCATTAAGGTTTATCTGGGTGGTTAAATGTTTAAAACCAGGTGCGGAGATAAAAAAGTGAATATGGGCCGGGCGGTTCCCGTGGCGACCTAATTGATTCAGCAATGCCTGGGTTGGGCCATCCGGCGGGCAGCCATAGCCTGACGGAATAATACTGCGTACCGCATAGCGGCCATCCGCCCCGGTTTTAATCCGGCGGCGTAAATTATATTCGCTCTGGGATTTATCAAAGAACGAGTAGTTACCCAGGGTATTGGCATGCCAGACATCGACAATGGCATCGGCCACCGGGTTGCCGTCAATATCCGTAACCTGGCCGTGCAGCCACATGATTTCACCGTTGTCGCTGCCGTCATCCATCCGGGCGCTGTGCTGGCTCAGGGGGGCATTAGCCACATACAGCGGGCCTTCGATAGTGCGCGGTGTCCCCTGGGCATTACCTGCCTGGGCATCAATCGCATCGGCGCGCAGATCCAGATAATGTTCAATGCCCAAACCAGCGGCCAGCAAGGCGGTTTCTTTGCGCTCACCCAACAAATTAATATAATTAATTGCCTGCCAGAACTCTTCATCCGTCACATCAAACTGATCAATGGTGTCGCAGATATCGCGCATCACTTTCAGCATGATATTTTTAAACCGGGTATTACCGCCATCGTCATTCAGGCCGCTACTGATGGTCAGCAATGCATTCAGCTCACTTACAATATTTTTATTTACAGACATAGAAATGTCCTCTTGTAGAGTTAATTATGTATTGTAATGCTTTCAGTTTTTATCTATTACCGATCATCATCTTTTACTGATGACGGATGCCGGCATAATGGTGTTACAGAAATATCCATAAATGGATATAATGGCAAAGCCATTAAAATATTATGTAATTCTTCGTTATCGGCAACATCAAAGATGCTGACGTTGGCATACAGCCCGGCCACTCGCCAAATATGGCGCCATTTACCGTCACGCTGTAATTGCTGAGAATAGGCTTTCTCTTTTGCTTTCAGGGCGGCGGCCTGCTCTTCCGGGTAATCCAGCGGAATATTTACCGTCATATCGACTTTAAATAACATAATGTCATCCTCACTACCGGGCGTAATAATTTAATTTATCGTGGTCAATCTCAATCCCCAGCCCCGGGCCATCTGGCAGCGCGACACCGCCGTCGCTAAAGGTCAGTGGGCTGGCGATAATGTCATCTTTTAGCAACAGCGGGCCAAACATCTCGGTCCCCCACCGCATGCTGAGGGTGGACCAGGCGTGAAGCGAGGCCACCGTCCCGAGGCTGCCTTCCAGCATGGTGCCGCCATACAGGCTGATCCCCGCCCCCTGGGCCACATGGGCTAGCTTCAGCACCTGGGCCGGGCCACCGGCTTTGGCGATTTTCAGTGCCCAGGCACCGGTAAAGCCGCCGTTCACCAGCGCGACACTGTCTTGCAGCGTGGCGATGCTTTCATCGGCCAGCATCGGCACATCAAAGCGCTGGCTGAGGGCAATCAGATCCCGGTGGTTCCATAACGGCAGCGGTTGCTCAATCAGATCAATGCCACCGGCCTGTAACTCGCGAATACCTTTAACGGCGGCGGTCATATCCCAGGCCTGGTTGATATCGACCCGGACACTGACCTGCTCCCCCAGCGCCTGCTTAATGGCAATGGCGTGGCGGACATCATCCGCCAGTTCACCGGCACCGATTTTCAGTTTAAAGGTGTTATGGCGGCCTTCGGCCAGCAGGCGTTTGCCTTCATCAATATCGTTGGCGGTATTGCCGCTGGCCAGGGTCCAGAGCACCGGTAAACGCGGGTTGATCGCGCCCCCCAGTAAGGTGCTGACCGGCACCCCCAGCACTTTGCCCTGGGCATCAAGGAATGCCGTCTCCAGCGCCGATTTGGCAAACGTATTGCCCTTAACGCTGGCATTCATGGTCTTGCTGAGCGCTTCAACCCCGCTAAAGGTTTTGCCGCAAATCAGCGGGGCAAGGTAAGTGTCAATGGCAGAGCGGATCCCTTCCGGGCTTTCCGGGCCATAACTTAACCCCCCGATGGTGGTCGCCTCTCCCCAGCCAGAAACCCCGCCATTACAGGTCATTTCAATGATGGTCAGGGTTTGGCACCCCATGGTCGCCATCGACAGTTTGTGCGGGCGGATGGTGGGAATATCCACCAGCCAGCAGCGAATAGTTTCAATATTAAGCATCGATAACGCCCTGTTGTGTGAAAAATGCCAGCAGGGCCTGGGCAAACGCTGCCGGGCACTCCACGCTGGATAAATGCGATGCCGGCAGGGATATCTGCCGGGTATCCGGGGTCTGTTCCACCAGCCACTGCGCGTCGGCAACGGTGGTCACCGGGTCCTGCTCACCGGCAATGGCCAGCATCGGCCGGGTCATCAGCGCCGCCGTGGGGCGTAAATCCGCACGGGCCAGCACGTCACAACAAGCGGCATAGCCTGCCGGATCGCTCTGGCCCAGGGTGGTCAGCAGCGCGGTCACCGCCTCCGGATACTGCTGGATAAACCGGTCAGTAAACCAGCGGGCCGGTGTCCCCGCCACGATGGCCGCCATCCCGCTGTGGCGCACCTGTTCAGCCCGGGTGCGCCAGGCCTCTTCGTTGCCAATCCGGGCGGCGGTGTTAGCCACCGCCAGGCCGTGAAACCGCGCCCCGGCGTGCTGGTTGAGCCACATACCGGTCAGCCCACCCAGTGAAATACCGCAAAAGCAGGCCTGGCCGATATCCAGGTGATCCAGCAGATCCACCACATCCTGCCCCAGTTGGCCGAGGGTCAGCGCGGTATCGGGCAAGGCGGAGCCCCCGTGGCCGCGGGTGTTATACCGCAGCACCTGAAAATGGCGGCTCAGGGCCGGGATCAGCGGGTTCCACATCGACCAGGTGGTGCCCAGGGAATTGGACAACACCAGTACCGGTGCCCCCGGCTGGCCATCAACGATATATTCCACCATGCGCAACTCCTTATACCCGCTCAATGATCAGCGCAATACCCTGACCCACCCCGATGCACATGGTGCACAGGGCGTAACGCCCCTGCTGCTGGCGCAACTGCCAGGCCGCGTTCATCACCAGCCGGCCGCCGGAAGCCCCCAGCGGGTGGCCAAGGGCGATGGCGCCGCCGTTGGGGTTCACATGGGCGGCATCATCCGCCAGCCCCAGCGCCCGGGTAACGCTCAGGGCCTGGGCGGCGAACGCTTCGTTCAGTTCGATAACATCCATCTGGCCAAGGGTGAGCCCGGTCTGGTGCAGCACCTTCTCAACGGCCCCCACCGGGCCGTAACCCATGACGGTGGGCTCCAGCCCTGACACCGCCCCGCCAACAATCCGCGCCATCGGCTGTAAATCATGGCGTGAAAGCGCATTTTCACTGGCCAGTAACAGGGCGCAGGCGCCATCATTCAGGCCGGAGGCGTTACCTGCGGTAATCGATCCCTGGGGGGTCACCACCGGTTTGAGTTTGGCCAGCGCTTCTGCGGTGGTCGCCCGGGGATGTTCGTCTTTATCAAATAGGCGGTCTGGCTGGTTACGCCCGCCGGCCAGGGTGACCGGCGTGATCTGCGGCGCATAGAAACCCGCCTCCCAGGCCTGGGCGGTGCGCTGCTGGCTGCGCAGGGCAAAGGCGTCCTGATCTTCCCGGCTAATCTGGTATTTCTGGGCCAGGTTTTCCGCGGTCTGGGGCATGGTTTCCACCCCATACAGCGCCCGCATTTGCGGGTTGATAAACCGCCAGCCCATGGTGGTGTCTTCTAGTTGCATCTGGCGGCTCCAGGCGCTTTGTGCCTTGCCCATCACAAACGGTGCCCGGGTCATGCTTTCTACCCCGGCGGCGATCATCAGCTCGCTTTCGCCGCTTTTAATTGCCCGGCTGGCGGTGATCACCGCGTCCAGGCTGGAGCCGCACAGGCGGTTGATGGTGGTGCCGGGTACCGACACCGGCAGCCCGGCTAGCAGCAGCGCCATGCGCGCCACGTTGCGGTTATCTTCCCCGGCCTGGTTCGCGCAGCCGTAGATAACATCATCAATGGCGGCCAGATCCAGATGTGGGTAGCGGGCCAGCAGGCAGCGCAGCGGTAACGCGGCTAAATCGTCGGCGCGTACCGTGGATAAACTGCCGTTCAGACGGCCTATCGGGGTTCGTCTGGCATCACACAGAAAGGCATGAGGCATCGTTAGCCATCTCCAGTTCAAAAGTCAGTGCCACCGGGGTCACTTCCCGGAGATATTCCGGGGTCACATCACCAAAAATTTCCCGCACCACCAGCCCGCGGTCGGTCACATCCATCACCGCCATATCGCTATAGATACGGCTGATGCAGCCAATCCCGGTTAATGGATAATTGCAGTGCTTAACAATTTTGCACTGGCCTTTTTTGGTCAGATGTTCGGTCATCACAAACACCTGACGGGCACCGATGGCCAAATCCATCGCCCCGCCCACCGCCGGGATTGCCCCCGGTGCGCCGGTGCTCCAGTTGGCCAGATCCCCGCGTTCAGAAACCTGATAAGCCCCCAGCACGCAGATATCCAGGTGGCCGCCGCGCATCATGGCGAAAGAGTCCCCGTGGTGAAAATAGCAGCCGCCGGGCAGCAAGGTGACCGGTTGTTTCCCGGCGTTGATCAGCTCGGGATCTTCGCGCCCGGCTTCAGGGGCGGGCCCCATACCGAGAATGCCGTTTTCACTGTGGAGAAAAATCTCGCGGTCGGCGGGTAAATAGTTCGCTATCTGGGTGGGTAAGCCTATCCCCAGATTGACATAAGCCCCTTCGGGGATGTCCCGGGCAATACGCTCGGCCAGTTCCTGATGTGTTAATACGTTCATGATGCTTCCTCAGGCAGACAGCGGTAAACGCGTGGGGGTGACTTCCACCAGACGCTGAACAAAGATCCCCGGTGTGACCACCGTTTCAGGATCCAGCTCCCCAAGTGGCACCATCTCGCTAACCTGGGCAATGGTGCAGCGGGCCGCGGTGGCCATGATCGGCCCAAAATTACGCCCGGTTTTGTCATACACCAGATTACCCCAGCGATCGCCGCGTAAGGCTTTGATCAGGGCGTAATCGGCGTGCAACGGCATTTCCAGTACGTAGTGTTTGCCGTTAATTTCCCGGATTTCTTTGCCTTCGGCCAGCAAGGTACCGTAGCCGGTGGGGGTGAAAATCGCCCCTAATCCCGCCCCACCCGCCTGAATACGCGCGGCCAGATTCCCCTGGGGAACCAGCTCAAGCTCAACGTCCCCTTTGCGGTACAGCTCATCAAATACCCAGGAGTCCACCTGGCGCGGGAACGAGCACACCACTTTGCGTACGCATCCGGCTTTCAGCAGTGCCGCAAGACCATAATCGCCATTACCGGCGTTATTGCTGATCAGGGTTAACCCTTTCAGTTTGCGGGCGATTAGCGCATCCAGCAGTTCTGAAGGCTGGCCCGCCGGGCCAAAGCCCCCCACCATGATCACCGCGCCGTCCGGTATATCGGCAACGGCGGCATCCAGCGATTCGCGCTGTTTATTAATCATCACTCCCCCTGACATCATCACAACGACCTCTTGTGCAAATACACTAGAAGAGTGCAGACTGACTCTCAAGGGCGAATATCAAACACACGTGCGATTATCGGACATTGAGACAATTTTGTAATCAATTTGTGATGAGTGTTAAAAAATGGCATTTTGGCCCGCGACGCGGGTCATTTTGTGGGATGAAAATATAAGGCGTTAATAAAAAAGGTATTTATACGATTCAGGAACCGGCAAGTGTTAACGAAGAACTGAAACGCTTACACGAGATAAGCGGCCCGCAGGCCGACAGCTACAAAGGCGATCCCAATTTTATGGCCTCTCTGGCGCGGGGGCTGGAGGTTTTACAGGCGTTCACGCCGCTGCGCCACACCATGACCATCGCCCAGATAAGCCACAGTACCGGCATTCCCCGGGCGGCGGTGCGCCGCTGCCTGTATACCCTGAATGCGCTGGGGTTTGTCCACGCCCCGGATGGCCGCCACTTCAGCCTGCTGCCCCGGGTGCTGACCATTGGCTTTGCTTATCTGAACTCTTCTGAACTTGCGCGCGCTGCCCAAAACGCGATGGACTACCTGAGCAAGCAATTGAATGAGTCCTGCTCTGTGGCGATCCTCGATGGCGACAATATTCTCTATATCGCCCGGGCCTCAGTGAAACGGATAATGAAAGTCGATCTCGGCCGCGGCAGCCGCCTGCCGGCTTATGCCACCTCCATGGGCTGGGTACTGCTCAGTGATCTTAACCCCCCGGCGCTGGATGCCTACTTGCAGCGCACCGTGCTTGAGCCTTTTACCGAAAACACCGTCACCACCACCGAACAGCTCCGGGCCCAGCTGGACAATGTCCGCGCCCAGGGATATGCGATTAACGATCAGCAACTGGAGATGGGCCTGCGCTCAATGGCGGTGCCGATTCATTCCGCACGTACCCGTGGCGTAGTGGCGGCGATGAATATCGGGGTTAACGCCTCACAGTACAGTGTCAGCGAGCTGCGGGAACGCTTCCTGCCTCATTTGCAGAAAGCCGCCATGGACCTGGCGCTGTTGCTCTAGTGCCGGCACAGCGCCGGGGCTGAACTTCAGTCTATTTCACGGATCCTCATCAGCCTGGTATAGCCCGATAGGCTATGCTGCTGCCGCGCCCGCTTTTCGATGTCGGGCAACGGAGGGAATATGCCCGGCGATGAGACGCAACACCACCACAATCAGCAGTCGCGTGGCACCACCACGCCTACCCCCCATGATGCGCTCTTCCGGCAATTTCTCAGCCACCCGGAGACCGCGCGGGATTTTATGGCATTGCATCTGCCCCCGGCGTTACGGGATATCTGTGATCTCAATACGCTGGCGCTGGCTGCCGGAAGTTTTATTGAAGATAACTTGCGTCCGTTTTATAGCGATGTGCTCTATAGTCTTAAGACCCGCGACGGCGACGGTTATATCCATATTTTAGTTGAGCACCAGTCAACCCCCGATCGCCAGATGGCATTTCGCCTGATGCGTTATGCCGTCGCGATCATGCAGCGCCACCTGGAAGCCGGGCATCGACATATACCGCTAGTGATCCCTATCCTGTTTTATACCGGCAAACGCAGCCCTTACCCTTATTCAACCAACTGGCTGCACGGCTTTGCCAATCCGGCATTAGCACGCTCGCTGTACAGCAACGCCTTTTCACTGGTCGATGTTACGGTAATACCGGACGACACCATCATGGACCATCGCCATATGGCCGCCCTGACATTGATCCAAAAACATATCCACCAGCGCGATCTCGCCCTGCTGCTGGATAAAATCAGTGCCGTTTTACTGGTGGCGCCCCTGACAGGACAACAACTGATTTCGCTGATAAACTACGTAGTCATCGCTGGAAAAACACCCGATGCATCCGCATTTGTCCACGCGCTGGCTCAACGATTGCCTGCCTACAGGAGCAAACTCATGACTATCGCCGAGCAACTGGAATTAAAAGGCCGTAAAGAGGGCATCAAGGAAGGCATTAAAGAAGGTATTAAGGAAGGCATTAAGGAAGGTCTCGCAGAAGCCGCACTCAATATGCTGGCTCAGGGGTATAACCTTGAACAAATCAAGGCCGTGACCGGCCTGTCCAGTGATGAAATTGAACATCTCAAACACTAATGCCCCGGCTTATACCGCACAACTAACCCGTAGGCTGGCGCTACCGTCATACTGATCAACACCACATGCTGCGCCAGCCAAATCCCGCTTTAGGATCTCCCGCCAGGGTGTTCTGATGGCCGATATATTGCGTGCCCGGTCGCGCATTTTTACCAAAACGGTGATGCCCCTCAGGCCAAATGGCCCAACCTGGACTATGTTTTCCACATGATTTTATTGAAGTCCAGCATCTGGGCTTGAGAAGGGAGAATGTGTCATGACCGTCACCATAACAAAAAAACGCCCGGCGATAATAGCCACAGCCCTGCGCCTGGCCCTGGTCGGGCTGGTTATCAGCCCCCTGTATCCGGCTGCGTATGCCGCGGATGAAATCGCGATTACTCAGCCACAGGCGTGGCCCCAGTCCCCTGACGAGCTATTTGGCCCGCTGTTTACCGCCGTGCAGTCTGCGCAACTGTTCCCGGACCAGAAAACCTTTGTTGATGCGGTACCGCGCAGTGATCCATTGATGATCCTCGCGGACTACCGTATGCAGCGCAATCAATCCGGGTTCGATCTGAAACACTTTGTGGAGGTGAACTTCACGCTGCCCAAAGAAGGCGCCAAATATGTGCCGCCAAAGGGGGAAACCCTGCGCAAGCATATTGATAACCTCTGGCCGGTATTGACCCGCGCAACCCCACAGGCAGAGGCCTGGAGCTCCCTGCTTCCGCTGCCCAACCCCTATGTGGTGCCCGGCGGGCGCTTTCGCGAGGTGTACTACTGGGACAGCTATTTCACGATGCTGGGGCTGGCCGAAAGCGGCCATATGGATAGCGTGCGCAATATGGTCAATAACTTCGCCAGTGAAATTGACCAGTGGGGCCATATCCCCAACGGCAACCGCAGCTATTATCTGAGCCGCTCCCAGCCGCCGTTTTTCGCCTTAATGGTCGAGCTGCTCGCCCAGGGGGATGAAAAAACCCTCGGCCACTACCGCCCACAACTGGAAAAGGAATACCAATACTGGATGGCCGGTAGCGATAATCTGAAACCCGGTGAGGCCGGTGCCCGGGTGGTAAAAATGCAGGATGGCGCGATCCTCAACCGCTACTGGGATGACAAAAACACCCCGCGCCCCGAGTCCTGGCTTCAGGATATCAATACCGCCAAAAGCGATCCCGCCCGCCCGGCAACGGATATCTACCGCGACTTACGGTCCGCGGCGGCTTCGGGATGGGATTTCAGCTCCCGCTGGATGGACGATGCTAAAAAACTCAATACCATCCGCACCACCACCATTGTGCCGGTGGATCTGAATGCGCTGTTGTTCCAGTTGGAGAAAACCCTGTCCGCCGCCAGTAAAGCCACCGGGGATACCGCCGCCGCCCGGCACTACGATGAGCTGGCCAGTGCCCGCCAGCACGCCATGGAAAAATATCTGTGGAATGACAGTAAAGGCTGGTACGCCGATTACGATCTGAAAAAACATCAGGTTCGGGCGCAGCTCACCGCCGCGGCCCTTTTCCCGCTGTATGTGAAGGCGGCATCCAGCGATCGGGCGGCAAAAATGGGCCAGGCCGTGAAAAACCACCTGCTGCAACCCGGCGGGCTGGCAACCACGCTGGTACACAGCGGCCAGCAGTGGGATGCGCCAAATGGCTGGGCGCCGTTACAGTGGGTGGCCGTGCAGGGGCTGGTAAATTATCAGCAGCAGCCCCTGGCCAGCGAGGTGGCGCTGCGGTTCCTGACCAACGTGCAGCATACCTTTAACCAGCAACAGAAACTGGTTGAAAAGTATGACGTCTCTGGTACCGGAACCGGCGGAGGCGGCGGGGAGTATCCGTTGCAGGATGGCTTTGGCTGGAGTAACGGCGTGGCGCTGAAAATGCTGGATATGCTGTGTGGCAGTGATAAAACCTGTGACAATGCGCCGGCATCGTTACCGGCGGCAACCCCGGCACACAAATAACAGGCATAAAAAAACGGCCCCGCGGGGCCGTTTTTCAGCAACCTGTTTGGTGATTATTTGCGAACCATACGGAAGATAAACAGCACCACGATGGCACCAATAACCGCCGCAATAAAGCTGTGCATGTTAAATCCGCTGATCCCGTCACCCAGACCAAGGACTTTGGACAACCAGCCGCCGACCAGCGCCCCGACAATACCGAGGACAATGGTCATAAAGAAGCCACCGCCGTCTTTACCAGGCATAATCCATTTAGCAAGAATACCCGCAATAAGACCAAAGATGATCCAGGAGATAATACCCATTTATAACACCTCTTATTTATATCCAGCCACAAAAACACCGGGCAATAGCCCGTGACGTCAACAAACATCCAGCAGTGGCTTAAGTATAGGTACTATACGCCAAAAATGTGATCTATCCCGTTTGAGGATCATGACAATAGTTATTTTAAGGATTTTCTGACCGTTACGTGTTTTTTTTGCACAGCCTGAGCCGGGTATCGCCACAGAAAATACCGCAGCGGAATAAACGATTACCGGTCAGGAAAGCAGCCCGCGGGATAACGACTTTCCTGACCCACTACGCGGCGAAATAGCACGGTAAATTAGATAGCATCCATCGCCTGGGTTACTTTCCACAGATAACGCGGCGCCTGGGGCGCAGGATGATTATTGACAATATATTCCCGGAATTCATCCGGCGACATATCATTTATTTTTTCAATAGCGCTTTGGCGATTCGACGAGAACGTACGCAACAGCGCCCCGGCGCCATTGGCATAAGAAACAATAAGCGCATATTGCATGGTTTGCGGATCATTAATACCGGCCAGGATCCCGTGCTCAAGGATACTCAGATACGCCGTGCCGGTGGAGATATTGCGTTCAGGATTTTTCAGTTCGCTGTCGCTGGGCTGGCCGCGCCATCCCATATGACGCCAGACATCTTTCCCGGCGGTGGAGGCTTTGATCTGCATCAGCCCAATGGCGTTGGATTTACTGACAATCGTTGGGTTACCGCCTGATTCCACAGCAATAATTGCCGTGATTAACCGTGGGCTTACCCCCCACGCCTGCCCCGCTTGCTGGCTTATCGGCATCCAGCGCATGGCGCGCTGAGTGGGTTTTGTCGGATCCCAGGCAGGCTCGCGATAATCATGTTTCCCTGCACAGCCCGCCAGAAATAATGCCAGAATGATAAACCATCTGAATTTCACAACCTGTACCTTCCCCAAAACCCACGGCCTCCATAATGATGGATGACAACTGTAAATGTAACCGGCATGATAACTAATTCTTTTTGTAAGTCAGCAGGAATTATCCATGTCTTCCATTCATCTGATTGCCCCCTCCGGTTATTGTGTGCAGCAGGCCGCCGCCGCGCGCGGTATTGCGCGCTTAACCGCTGCCGGCCACGAGGTGTTTAATCAGGAGGTCGTCGCGCGTCGTTTTCAGCGTTTCGCCGGTAACGATAGCCAGCGACTGGCAGATATTAACCACCTCGCCCAGTTGCCAGACAGCGTTGATATTGCCCTGGCGGTACGCGGCGGCTACGGCGCCAGCCGGTTGCTGGACAGCATTGATTATGCCGCCATCGCCGGGCGGGTTGCCCGCCACCCGCTGGTTATCTGCGGCCACAGTGACTTTACCGCCATCCAGTGTGCCTTGCTCGCCACCACCGGGACCATCACCTGGAGCGGCCCGATGCTGTCGGCCAATTTTGGCGCAGAACAGCTCAGCGATTTTACCCTCTGGCACTTCTGGCGCGCCATTCATGAGCCGGAGTTCAGTTTCAGTTGGCCCGCGGCCGGCCAGCCCCTGGAGGCCAGCGGCACCTTGTGGGGCGGTAACCTCGCTATGCTGGTGTCGCTGCTCGGTACCCCGTGGTTCCCGAATATCGACGGCGGTATTCTGGTTATCGAGGATATTAACGAACATCCGTTCCGGATTGAGCGTTTACTACTGCAATTACATTATGCCGGTGTCCTGCGCCGTCAGCGGGCGATTATTTTAGGTAGTTTTAGCGGTAATACCCTTTCTGATTACGATGACGGCTACAATTTTACTGTCATGTGTGAGACAGTAAGCGCGCGCCTGGATATCCCTGTTATCAGTGGATTACCATTCGGCCATGAACCCGACACCCTGACGTTGCCAATGGGGGCCCGTGCGGTTATACACCACGACGGCAACCTTGCCAGCCTGACGGTATCTGGCCATCCGATTGTTGCGGCGTAATGGCGTGTAATAGATACCCTTCACCGCTGGCAGGAGGCCGGCGGTGGCTTTCGCGAATGAGCCATCTTTAGCAGGAGACAAATCAAGTTGGATACCGGGACGATCATTAGTTTATTTATTTTGGGTTCTGTACTGGTCACATTTAGTATTTTGCTCAGTTCTTTTTCTTCCCGGCTTGGTATTCCCATTCTTTTTATCTTTCTGGCCATCGGCATGCTGGCCGGGGTCGATGGTATTGGCGGGATCCCGTTTGATAACTATCCCTTCGCCTATCTGATCAGTAACCTGGCACTGGCGGTTATTCTGCTGGATGGCGGGATGCGTACCCAGGCAAGCTCCTTTAAGGTCGCCCTCGGCCCGGCGCTTTCGCTGGCGACGCTCGGGGTGCTGATTACCTCAGGCCTGACCGGTATGGCCGCGGCCTGGCTGTTTCATCTCGATCTGATTGAAGGCATGCTGATTGGCGCGATTGTCGGTTCAACGGATGCCGCTGCGGTGTTCTCGCTGCTGGGTGGTAAAGGGCTGAATGAGCGCGTCAGCTCAACCCTCGAGATCGAATCCGGTAGTAATGATCCGATGGCGGTCTTTTTAACCATTACCCTGATTGCCATGATCCAGCATCACGAAACCTCGCTGAGCTGGTCGTTCCTCGGGGATATCGTGCGCCAGTTTGGCCTCGGTATCGTGCTGGGGCTGGCCGGGGGCTGGCTTATTCAGCAGATGGTTAACCGCATTAGCCTGCCCCCCGGGCTGTATCCCTTGCTGGCCCTGAGCGGCGGGATTTTAGTCTTTGCGGTGACCACCGCCCTGGACGGCAGCGGTATTCTGGCGGTTTACCTGTGTGGTTTTCTGCTGGGTAACCGCCCGGTGCGTAACCGCCACGGCATCTTACAAACCTTTGACGGGCTGGCCTGGATGGCGCAGATCGGCATGTTCCTGGTGCTTGGCCTGTTGGTTAACCCCTCGGATCTGTTACCGATTGCCGTTCCGGCGCTGCTGCTGTCGCTGTGGATGATTTTCTTTGCCCGCCCGGTTTCCGTGCTGATCGGTCTGTTGCCCTTTCGTAATTTCACCTCCCGCGAGCGTATTTTTATCAGTTGGGTGGGGTTACGTGGCGCGGTGCCGATTATCCTCGCAGTGTTCCCGATGATGGCCGGGCTGGAGAACGCCCGCCTGTTCTTTAACGTGGCGTTTTTTGTGGTCCTGGTGTCACTGTTATTACAGGGCACCTCTCTGGGCTGGGCGGCGGGCCGGGCAAAAGTCATTATTCCCCCCATTGGCCACCCGATTTCCCGGGTGGGAATCGACGTTAACAGCAAAGGGAACTGGGAGCAGTTTGTCTACCAGCTCAGTGCGGATAAATGGTGTGTGGGCGCCGCGTTGCGCGACCTGCAAATGCCCGCCCAGACCCGTATCGCCGCGCTGTTTCGCGGAAATGAGCTCCTGCACCCCAGCGGCAGTACCCGGCTGCGCGAAAACGATGTGCTTTGTGTTATTGGCCATGAGCGGGATCTGCCGGTACTGGGCAAGCTGTTCAGCCAGACACCGCCGGTGGCGCTCGACCACCGTTTCTTTGGTGATTTTATTCTCGAAGCGGATGCCCAGCTCAGCGATCTGGCCGTGATTTACGGGCTGGATCTCAGCAGCCACCAGAACCTGCCGCACACCCTGGGTGAAATGCTGATGGAGAAACTGGGGGGGACCCCGGTGGTTGGTGACCAGTTAATCTTCGAGGGGATGGTGTGGACCGTGGCCGAGAAAGAAGACAATCTGGTGCGTAAAGTCGGGGTCCGGGTAGCGGAAAGCGAGGATATCTGATCCCTTCCCGCGCCAGCGCCCCTCTGGACGCTGCCGTTTTGCTCTGCGGTTTTGCTAATGTTTTACCACCACCGGTACCCGGGGCGCCTTGGCGCACATCAGCTCATAGCCTACCGTTCCGGCCGCCTGGGCCACCGCATCAATTTTAACGAGATTCCCCCACAGCTCTACCGGGCTACCAATGCCCGCCTGGGGGCACGGGGTGAGATCCACCGCCAGCATATCCATCGACACCATCCCGACAGTGCCGCTCATCACCCCTTCGACCGCCACCGGTGTGCTGTCCGGTGCGCAGCGGGGGTAGCCGTCCGCATAGCCCGCCGCCACAATGCCAATCCGCATCTCCCGGGGGGCCTGAAAACGGCTGCCATAGCCCACCCGCTCACCCGGCATCAGGTTTTGTACCCCGATAATGGCGCTATTAAAGGTCATCACCGGTTTCAGGCCGGTGTTGGCAATATCCTGCCAGTTACCGCTGGGGGACGCACCGTACAGGATGATCCCCGGGCGCACCCACTGGTGCTGGGTGTGGGGGTGCCACAGGGTGGCCGCCGAGTTAGCCAGCGAGCGCGGGGCGTCAATCTCCCCGGCAGCCAGCTCAATGCGGGTCATCGCCTGATCGACGCCGTCAGGCTTATCCGCATCGGCAAAGTGGGCCATCAGGGTAATCTCCCCGACATTGCTAATACGCCGCAGTTGCTGGTAAATCACCGCCACCCGCGACGGCGCAAACCCCAGCCGGTTCATACCACTGTTGATTTTCAGGTAAATATCCAGCGGCGCCTTGAGCCTGGCCTCCGCCAGGGCTTTGAGCTGCCAGTTGCTGTGCACGCTGGTGGTCAGCCGGTATTGATCGAACAGCGGCAGCTCATCGGCACTGAAAAACCCTTCCAGCATCAGGACTGGGCCTTTCCAGCCCGCCTCGCGCAGCAGGATAGCCTCTTCAATATTGAGCATCGCGAACCCGTCAGTCGCGCGCATGGTGGACCAGACATGGGCCAGCCCGTGACCGTAGGCGTTGGCCTTAACCACCGACCACACCCGGGCGGCGGGGGCGGCTTTGCGTACCACCTGGAGATTATTACGTAATGCGCCCAGATCCAGTTCGACTTTTGCGGGTCTTGTCATAATGGTGATGCTCTCCACTCAGCCATGGGCACTGTGTAAACGATGGGAATGATCCGCCGAAAAACCAGGCTGATAGCGGGCGACCGCCAGATCATCGCAGGGGATCGCCGGTGTCGTGCCGGAGACTAAATCGCTGAGCAACTGGCCAGAGCCACAGGCCATGGTCCAGCCCAGCGTGCCGTGTCCGGTATTGAGCCACAGGTTGCTCAGCGGGGTGCGGCCCACTATCGGGGTGCCGTCCGGGGTCATCGGTCTTAAACCGGTCCAGAAGGTAGCCTGGCTTATCTCTCCCCCGCGGGGATAGAGATCGCGTACCACCATTTCGAGGGTGGCCCGCCGTTTAGCCGGCAGCTCGCGATTAAACCCGACTATCTCAGCCATGCCGCCCACCCGGATGCGCTGATCAAAGCGGGTAATGGCAATTTTGTAGGTTTCATCCAGTACGGTAGAGACCGGCGCGCCGTCAGGATCGGTGATGGGGATAGTCAGGGAGTAGCCTTTTAGCGGATAGACCGGGATGCTGACCAGCCCTTTCAGCAACCCGGTGGACCAGGAGCCAAAGGCCATCACATAGGCATCCCCGCGGATCACTTCCCCGCCGCAGCGCACGCCGTTAATCTGGCGTCCATCATGGATAAGCTCGCTCACCGCGGTGTTAAACCGGAAGGTGACCCCGGCCTGCTCCGCCAGGTGGGCCAGGTTGCGGGTAAACAGCTGGCAATCTCCGGTTTCATCATTGGGCAGCCGCAGGCCCCCGGTCAGTTTATGGGCCACTCCGGCCAGGGCGGGTTCAACCTGGCCCAGCTCGCCAGACGCCAGCAACTGGTACGGCACCCCGGCCTCTTTTAAGACCTCGATATCCCGGTAGGCGTTTTCAAACTGCTGGGCGGTGCGAAATAGCTGGAGCGTACCGCCCTGGCGACCTTCGTAGTGGATGCCGGTAGTATCCCGTAAGGTTTTCAGGCAGTCGCGGCTGTACTCCGCCAGCCGCACCATGCGGCTTTTGTTTTCCTGATAATGCCGGGTATCGCAGTTACGCAGCATCTGCCACATCCAGCGCAGCTGGAAGCCACTGCCGTCAAGGCTTATCGCCAGCGGAGCATGGCGCTGGAACATCCATTTGATGGCTTTCAGCGGGATGCCCGGCGCAGCCCAGGGGGCGGCATAGCCCGGTGAAATTTGCCCGGCATTGGCGGCGCTGGTCTCCAGCGCCGGCCCCGCTTCCCGTTCGATTACCGTGACATCGTGACCCGCCTGACGTAAATACCAGGCACTGGTTACCCCTACTACCCCACTTCCTAAGACCACCACTCGCATAGCCGCACTCCGGTTAAGCAAAAGAATAATCATCTGATTACAAATTGATAACTCAGACGAAAATATTATTCAACATACGAGTTTATTATGGTGATAGCTTTCACAAAACGCTGTTATTGCAGGATATCGGGGAAAACAGCACCTTGTGCTTTGCCTGATTAACTGCCAGTGAAAAATAGTGATAATCCGTGATTAATCCATCATTTTGCGCAGCTAACTCCGGGGAAATTTTTTTGCTAAACGGCATGATTTATAACAGCTGTTCTATGCTTGGTATGAGGCTTTCCATAAAGAGAGGGCCAACAACAATGAGGGCGCGCTGATGGCTACCGAAACTGATTCCGTGATCAGGGAGAGTAAACGTCTGAGTGATGGACCTGACTGGACGTTCGACTTGCTGGATACCTATCTGGCAGAAATTGACCGGGTTGCCAGGCTCTACCGGCTGGATACCTATCCGCATCAAATTGAGGTGATCACCTCTGAGCAGATGATGGACGCCTACTCCAGCGTTGGGATGCCAATCAATTACCCTCACTGGTCGTTCGGTAAAAAATTTATCGAAACCGAGCGGATGTACAAACACGGCCAGCAGGGCCTGGCCTATGAGATTGTCATCAATTCCAACCCCTGTATTGCCTACCTGATGGAAGAGAACACCATCACTATGCAGGCGCTGGTCATGGCCCACGCCTGCTATGGGCATAACTCGTTTTTTAAAAATAACTACCTGTTCCGTAGCTGGACTGACGCCAGCTCCATCGTCGATTATCTGCTGTTTGCCCGCAAGTATATTACCGACTGTGAAGAGCGCTATGGGGTTGATGAGGTCGAACGCCTGCTGGACTCCTGCCACGCCCTGATGAATTACGGGGTGGACCGCTACAAACGGCCACAAAAAATCTCCCTCCAGGAGGAGACTGCGCGCCAGAAAAGCCGCGAGGAGTATCTGCAAAGCCAGGTGAATATGCTGTGGCGCACCCTGCCGCGCCGTGAGGAGGAGAAACTGGCGGAAGTGGCGCACCGCTTCCCCTCTGAGCCCCAGGAAAACTTGCTCTATTTTATGGAGAAAAACGCCCCGCTGCTGGAGCCGTGGCAGCGTGAGATCCTGCGAATTGTGCGTAAGGTAAGCCAATATTTCTACCCCCAGAAGCAGACCCAGGTCATGAACGAGGGCTGGGCCACATTCTGGCACTACACCATTCTCAACCACCTGTATGACGAGGGCAAAGTCACCGACCGGTTTATGCTGGAGTTCCTGCACAGCCACACCAATGTGGTGTACCAGCCCCCCTATAACAGCCCCTGGTATAGCGGGATAAACCCGTACGCCCTCGGATTTGCCATGTTCCAGGACATCAAGCGCATTTGCCAGACCCCCACCGAGGAGGATCGCTACTGGTTCCCGGATATTGCCGGAAAAGACTGGCTGGAGACGCTGCACTTCGCAATGCGCGATTTTAAAGACGAAAGCTTTATCAGCCAGTTCTTGTCGCCCAAATTAATGCGTGATTTCCGCTTTTTTACCGTGCTGGATGACGATCGCCATAACTATCTGGAGATTTCCGCGATTCATAACGAAGACGGTTACCGCGAGATCCGCAATCAGCTGTCCGCCCAGTATAATCTGAGCAATCTGGAGCCGAATATTCAGGTCTGGAATGTCAATTTACGCGGCGACCGCGGGCTGACCCTGCGCTATATCCCCCATAACCGCGCACCGCTGGATAAAGGCCGCCGGGAGGTGCTGAAACATGTCCACCGGCTGTGGGGCTTTGATGTTATCCTTGAGCAGCAAAACGAAGATGGCAGCGTGGAGTTGCTGGAGCGCTGCCCGCCGCGGATGAATAACCTGTAATACAGTGGTGCCCGCCATTACGCAAACGGCCCCTTTCGGGGCCGTTTTGCTGATACTGATTGTGCCGTCCGGGTATCAGACCTGGCGCGGCGCCAGCTCCCCGGTGAGGGTCTTTTGCATCCGGTGCCAGATATCACCGCTGTCGCGGCCATAGCAGCGGACCACGTCATAGACCTGATCGTATAACCCTTCCTGGCATAACTTCGCCAGCCGGTGGTAGAACCCCAGCGCCAGGCTGCGCGCCTCGGGATTGGCAAAATAGTTGCGCCCGATGCGGGTGTACAGCCCCTTCATCCCGTTAAGGATCAAGCCATAAATAGGGTTACCGGACGCAAACGCCAGACCGCGAAAAATATTGTAGTCCAGCTCCGCAAAGGCATCTGCGTGGTCTTCGACTTCACTGGCCACCGCCAGCACTTCCGCGGCTTTGTCAGGGTGCTGGCGGAACGCGGTGCGGATAAAAATAGTGGCAATGTTGGTGCGCACGGACAGCAGATTATCAATCAGCTGCGGCACACTGTCATGGTCGAGACGCGCCAGCGTCTCAAGAATATTAAGCCCGGAGGTTTCCCAAAAGTTATTCACTTTGGTCGGCTTACCGTGCTGAATGGTTAACCAGCCGTCGCGGGCGAGGCGCTGCAAGACTTCACGCAGCGTGGTGCGCGTTACACCGATCAATTCTGAAAGTTCACGTTCTGCTGGCAGGATCGTTCCAGGGGCGAAACGATTATTCCAGATGCTTTCAATAATATACTCTTCCGCGAAACCCGCAGGGCTTTGCGCCTTAATGACCATAGACTGCTTCCATAAACTGACGTTTTGAAAAATTCACTCATCATACCAGATATGCTTCAGAGGCAGATAGCATCAGCACGGGCAAAAACGAGATCGCCATTGGGTTTTCGCCACCCTGGCACCACGAGCGGTTGATTTTCCACCACTTGCCTAACCCTTTCCGCTCCCGTATCCTGCGATGTCGGGCTGGATTAACAACTTGTGACGAAAGAAGTAAACATACATGGATATTTCAATAAGCCGCGCGCTGTACCGGAACTTTCTCGGACAGTCGCCGGACTGGTATAAGCTGACGCTGATTATTTTCCTGATAGTAAACCCGCTGATTTTTTATTTCGTCAGCCCCTTCCTGGCGGGCTGGGTACTGGTAGCGGAGTTTATTTTTACCCTCGCCATGGCGTTAACCTGTTACCCATTGCTCCCCGGCGGGCTGCTGGCCGTTGAAGCGGTCTTTATTGGCATGACCTCGGCGGAGCATATCCGCGCAGAACTCGCCAGCAACCTTGAAGTGCTGCTGCTACTGATGTTTATGGTGGCCGGTATCTTCTTTATGAAACAGCTGCTGCTGTTTATCTTCACCAAATTGCTTCTGGGGATCCGCTCTAAAGCGTTACTGTCGCTCTCTTTTTGCCTGGCGGCGGCGTTTTTATCGGCCTTTCTTGATGCCCTGACCGTGGTCGCGGTGGTTATCAGTGTAGCGCTGGGCTTTTACGGGATTTATCACAAGGTGGTATCGAACCCGGACGATCCCGCCGACGAAGATATCCTCGATGACAGCCATATTCGCCGTAATAATAAAGAAATCCTTGAACAGTTCCGGGCCTTTTTACGCAGCCTGATGATGCACGCCGGTGTCGGGACCGCGCTGGGTGGTGTGATGACCATGGTCGGAGAGCCGCAAAACCTGATTATCGCCAAAGCATCCGGCTGGCACTTCGGGGAGTTTTTTCTGCGTATGATGCCGGTCACCGTGCCGGTGTTTATTTGCGGGCTTATCACCTGTGTGTTGCTGGAGCGCACCAAAGCATTTGGCTACGGCGCAACCCTGCCCAACCGGGTACGGGTGATTTTGCGGCGTTATGATCAGCGCAGCAGCGCTAAGCGTACCCGCCAGGATAACCTCAAGCTGGCGGTCCAGGGGGTGATTGCGGTCTGGCTGATTATCGCGCTGGCGATGCACCTGGCGGAAGCTGGGCTGATTGGCCTGACTATCATTATCTTTGCTACCTCGCTGTGTGGGGTGACGGACGAGCACACCATCGGTAAAGCCTTCACCGAAGCGCTGCCTTTTACCGCCTTGCTGGCGGTGTTCTTTTCCATTGTGGCGGTGATTGTCGATCAACAGCTGTTCTCTCCGCTGATCCACTTTGTGCTCAATGCCGCACCACACGCGCAACTGTCGTTGTTCTATCTGTGCAACGGGCTGCTGTCCTCGATTTCAGATAATGTGTTTGTCGGTACGATATACATTAACGAAGCGCGCCACGCGCTGGAGCAAGGCACCATCACCCTTGGGCAGTACGAAATGCTGGCAGTGGCCACCAATACCGGGACCAACCTGCCTTCCGTTGCCACCCCTAATGGTCAGGCGGCATTCCTGTTCCTGCTCACCTCAGCACTGGCGCCGTTGATTCGCCTGTCCTATGGGCGCATGGTGTGGATGGCGCTGCCGTATACCATTGTGCTGACTCTGGTGGGGCTGTTCTGTGTAGAAGTCACGCTGATGCCCGCCACCGAATGGATGGATAAGCTCGGCTGGCTGATCAATCATCCGATTGACGGGATCACTAAGTAGTACCAGGGCCGGTAGCGGTCATACGGGATGAAGTACGTGATCCCGTATGACAATCAGGCAATTAGCGAAAATTTTGCGCGAATCAGGTGGCGGCGCAACGCATTTGGTTTACACTGCCGCCTTAGCGCATCTTTGCAGGGACACTTTCTATGTTGCGATATCTGAATCAATGCTCACGCCGCCGCGGCGCCTGGCTGCTGCTGGCACTTACCGCTTTTGCGCTGGAACTGGTTGCGTTGTGGTTTCAGCATGTCATGCTGCTACAGCCTTGTGTTCTGTGTATTTACGAACGCGCCGCGCTGTTCGGCATCATGGGGGCCGGTATTCTTGGCGCCATTGCGCCGGCGACGCCACTGCGTTTTGCTGCCCTGGCGCTGTGGATTTATAGCGCATGGCGCGGGCTGGAAATTGCCTGGCACCATACTATGTTGCAGCTCCACCCCTCCCCGTTTGACGTCTGCCCGTTCCGGCCGGACTTTCCCTCATGGCTGCCCCTTGATAGCTGGGTCCCGCAAATTTTTGCCGCCACCGGTGACTGCTCCGTACGCCAGTGGGAATTTTTGACCCTTGAAATGCCTCAGTGGCTGGTGGGTATCTTCGCGGCTTATCTGGTGGTGGCGCTGGTGGTGATTATCGCCCAGTTCTGCAAACCGAAACGCCGGGACTTGTTCGGCCGTTAATTCTGATCACCCGCCTGCGGGCGGGTGAGATGCCACGAAACAACAAACAGCGCGCAGCCCGCACGGGTATATTCAGGTCTGTAAATTCATTTGTATGATGAATAAAACTGTGTTGTTATTAGGTCTGATAAATAACGCCTGATAAATAACACCCGATCATTGTGCTGTTTGATCCCATTTCCCCCTGCACTCTCCGGCAGGGGGATTTTTTTATGGCGGTCAGGCAGGGCCAGCAGCGAACCGCTGACGAGGGATAAGGATTAGCAGATTTCGTGGCCGTCCGGCAGGTTGAGGATATGATCCTGCCAGTTATTCACTTCAGATTCTCTCACCGCGATATGACGCACCGAGATACGCTCAGCGTGCATGGCAGATTTAGATCCGGTACGCAGCGGGTGCCAGCGCGGCAGATCTTCACCGTCAGCCAGTAACCGGTAGGCGCAAGTGGACGGTAGCCATTCAAACGTCAGCAAATTTTCCCGCGTCAGTTTGATGCAGTCCGGCTCATAGTCAAAACGCCGGGCATAATTACGGCACTGGCAGGTTTTAATGTTTAACTGGCGACAGGCCACGTTGGTGAAATAAATTTCATCCGTGTCTTCGTCCATCAGTTTATGCAGGCAGCACTGCCCGCACCCGTCGCAAAGTGATTCCCACTGTTCATCACTCATTTGTTCCAGGGTGAGGGTCTGCCAGAATGGTTGTTCGGTCATGTATTCATCAGGTCTGAGAAGTCAGCGGCTATTCTATAAACTTGTCCCCCCTGGATGCAAACATTGCCGCCATTCTCTGGCGGCATTCGCTCACAATACCCGGGTGGTGATGCTCTGCCCGTTCAGGGAAACCGCAACATCATCGCCACTGACCAGGGGCCCGACCCCTTCCGGGGTGCCGGTGAGGATCACGTCACCGGCGCGCAGTGTGAAAAAGCGGCTCATATAGCTGATCAACGGCAGGATCTTATGGATCATATCTGCGGTGGTGCCATCCTGGCGGATCTCACCATTGACGGTTAATGTTAGCCGCGAGTCTTGCGGGTCCGCCGTGTATTCTTTTACCGGAATAAACCCGGATATCGGGCAGGCGTTATCAAAGCCTTTGGCCTTTTCCCAGGGGGCGCCGGCCTTTTTCAGGGTGCCCTGTAGCTCACGCAGGGTTAAATCAATCGCCACCCCGTAACCGGCAATGGCGCTGGCAACATGGGCCTCACTGGCCTGTTTCAGGGTATTGCCAATCAGAATAGCCAGTTCCACTTCATGGTGTACCGCCCCCAGCCCTTCCGGCAGTACCAGCGGCTGGCGCAGATCGCAGAGCGCGGTTTCCGGCTTAATGAACAGTACCGGCTCCTGCGGGGTGGCACTGCCCATCTCTTTAATGTGTTGTGCGTAGTTGCTGCCCACACAGACCACTTTCCCGGTCTGGCAATCCAGTAATGCCCCCTGCCAGTGACGATGTTGGTACATAGACGACCCCTTGCGGTTGATAGATGGATGTAATCTGGTTGTTACTATTTGCAAGGTATGGCGGGAAAGTCAATCGACCCGGGGCAAAAGATAGCCCGCAATAGGCAGGGATGAAACCCGGCGACCTGACGGCCGCCGGGGTAAATTATTTCTGTTTGTGTTGTTCGATGTGCATTTTTAACAAACTTTCTGGCGGTGGCGGCAACTGCAGATAATATCCTTGCTCCTCCAGCGCTTTTTTCACTACGCTGATATCGGCATTGGCCAGACGCTTACTGCCATCGAGGGGGAATATCATCGCCAGCACCGGCCGGCCGAAACTATTGAGCAGTTCCTCAGGGACACGGGAAAAATCGTCTTTTTTTTCGACGTAGAGATAAGTTTGGTCACGTTTACTGCTTCTGTAGATCACACAAAACATGTTTTTACTCTGATTTCGCGGGATGGTTATTGCCTGAATATAACTGTGACTATAACATGCCTTCTATACTTCGGAATATGTTCCCGGAATATCGGGATTAAACTGTATTGAGTAAGGCCAGGATGTCAAACACGCCAATCGAGCTAAAAGGCAGTAGCTTCACCTTATCAGTGGTTCATTTACATAATGCACAACCAGAGGTTATTCGGCAGGCGCTGGAAGACAAAATAGCTCAGGCCCCGGCATTTTTGAAAAATGCCCCTGTGGTGGTGAATATTTCAGCACTGGAAGGGCCGTTTAACTGGCCAGAAATACTGAGCGCCATGCAGGCAACCGGTTTACGTATTATGGGTGTCAGTGGCTGTAAAGACGCTACGCTTAAAACACAAATCGGGCGCAGTGGTATTCCGCTACTTACCGAAGGTAAAGAAAAAGCCATCCGGGCAGAGCCTGAGCGGCCTGAGCCGGTAGAACAAAAGGTCATTCCGCCAGAGCCAGTTCCTGTGGCCGCTGCGCAGACCCGTATAATTAATACTCCGGTGCGTTCCGGGCAGCGTATCTACGCCCCTGGCAGTGATTTAATCGTCACCAGCCATGTTAGCGCAGGTGCCGAACTTATTGCTGATGGCAATATCCATATCTACGGCATGATGCGTGGGCGTGCCCTCGCGGGTGCCGCCGGTAACCGGGACGCACAAATATTTTGTACCCACCTGGGGGCGGAACTGGTTTCCATCGCCGGGGTTTACTGGCTGAGTGAACAAATCCCGGCCGATTTTTCTGGCAAGGCGACGCGGTTGTGTCTCACCGACGGTGTCTTGTCAGTACAACCATTAGATTAATAAGCCCTTTTAACAAGGAATTCCTTATGGCACGCATTATTGTTGTTACATCTGGTAAAGGGGGCGTGGGCAAGACGACGTCCAGCGCGGCCATCGCTACGGGTTTGGCCCAGAAGGGGAAAAAAACCGTCGTTATCGATTTCGATATCGGCTTGCGTAACCTGGATTTGATAATGGGTTGCGAACGCCGCGTCGTTTATGACTTCGTTAACGTCATTCAGGGCGATGCCACACTGAATCAGGCACTGATTAAAGATAAACGTACGGAAAATCTGTACATTCTGCCAGCGTCTCAGACCCGTGACAAAGACGCGCTGACCCGTGAAGGGGTTGAAAAAGTGCTCGATGAGCTGGCAGAGATGAAGTTCGACTTCATTATCTGTGACTCCCCGGCCGGTATCGAAACCGGTGCGCTGATGGCGCTCTACTTTGCCGACGAAGCGGTGATTACCACCAACCCGGAAGTCTCTTCTGTTCGTGACTCTGACCGTATTTTGGGGATCTTATCCTCGAAGTCTCGCCGCGCCGAGAACGGCCAGGACGCGATTAAAGAACACCTGCTGTTAACCCGTTATAACCCCGGCCGCGTCAGCAAAGGGGATATGCTGAGCATGGAAGATGTGCTGGAAATTCTGCGTATCCCGCTGGTTGGCGTGATCCCGGAAGATCAGTCCGTGCTGCGGGCATCGAACCAGGGTGAACCGGTTATTCTTGATCATGAATCAGATGCAGGTAAGGCGTACTCCGACACCGTCGAGCGTCTGCTGGGAGAAGAACGTCCCTTCCGCTTTATCGAAGAAGAGAAGAAAAGTTTCCTCAAACGCCTGTTCGGAGGATAAGTTATGGCATTACTTGACTTTTTTCTGTCACGAAAAAAGAGCACTGCGAATATCGCAAAAGAGAGATTACAAATTATTGTTGCTGAACGTCGCCGCAGCGATGCAGAACCCCACTATCTGCCTCAGCTGAAGCGCGACATTCTGGAAGTGATCTGTAAATATGTACAGATCGATCCTGAGATGGTGACAGTACAGTTGGATCAAAAAGGCGACGATATCTCGATACTGGAATTGAACGTCACATTACCAGAAGCCGAAGAATCAAAATAAGCGCCATTAAAAAAGCCCCCGATTATTCGGGGGCTTTTTTTTTACAATAAGTTTAATTATGGAATTGTCTTATTGTATATCGTTAATTAATACACTTCAGGGAATAATACCCTATAGTAATCGGAAAATTACCAATTAGTATTCCTGCAACAGGGTAATTAATTGCTCACCCAGCAGGTTATTACGCCAGCCGCTAATTAGCTCCGGCATCATCGACTGGGGTTTGAGCTTCCAGTGCCAGTTCAGCAGCTGATTGATCTGGCGGCGTGACGCCAGCAGTTCGGCACTGACGCCTTTCTGCTCTGATACCTGCACTACCAGGGCTTTAATCGCCTTAAATGCCTTACGGTAACCGGGCATGTCTACCAGGTTGGCCAGCGGTTCCGGCAGCGCGTCTTCCGGTAGCTCGTTGGCCTGTGCCACCAGCGCCAGCAGCGTTTTACCGTGGAAGCGAATCTCATTACCGGCCAGCCCGAGGCTGCTCAGTTCCCCCAGAGAACCCGGCATATAGCGGGCCACCTGCCACAGATGCTCTTCGCGGACAATAAAGTTCACCGCCATATCGCGCTCCCGGGCTTTACGCAGCCGCCAGGAGGCCAGCAGCTTCAGGCAGCCAAGCTGCCGGGTACGCAATTGCCAGGCATTGCCTATCTCACGCCAGGCGTCTTGCGGATCGAGGATGTCACTGCGGCGGGCCATCATCAGGCGGCACTCGTCTTCAGCGGCTGCCATCCAGCCCCCGGTTTGGGTTTCATCAATCAATTTGCGGGCAATGGGTAACAGCCAGTACACGTCCCCGGCAGCATATTCGCACTGGCGCTCGGTCAGCGGGCGGGCCAGCCAGTCAGTGCGGGATTCGCTTTTATCCAGCACTACCCCACAGTAAGCCTCCACCAGGGTAGCAAAGCCACAGGACAGCGGACGGCCACAGAATGCCGCCAGCACCTGGGTGTCGATCATCGGATCCGGCATCATGCCAAAGCTGTTGGCGAACACTTCCAGATCTTCACTGCCGGCATGCAGGATTTTCGTTACCCGGGTATCCGCCAGCAGGGCCTGAAACGGCGACCAGTCAGTGATGGTCAGCGGATCGATAAGCGAGATCTGCTCGCTGTCATACAGCTGGATCAGCCCCAGTTGCGGGTAGTAAGTGCGGGTGCGGACAAACTCAGTGTCCAGGGTCAGTACCGGAAATTGACGCGCCGCCTGGCATACCGCCGCCAGCGCCTCATTCGTGGTGATCATCTGGTAATTCAACATATACTCTCTTCAGTTTGCGCCCAAAAAAAAGCGCCGGGCTGGCCAGCGCTTAGGGGCTGTGCTACTGCTCAGCCCTTATTGTTGCCTGTCTTGTGCGCTTCGTCACGCAGTTCTCGTCGTAAAATCTTACCGACGTTCGATTTGGGCAATTCCGTACGAAATTCAATCAATTTTGGCACTTTGTAGCCGGTCAGATGGCGGCGGCAGAACGCCGTCAGCGCCTCCTCAGACAGGGAGGGGTCTTTACGCACCACAAAAATTTTGACACTTTCGCCACTGGCCCCGCTGGGTACCCCCACGGCGGCAACCTCGGCCACACCGTCATGCTGCATTACCACGTCTTCGATTTCATTGGGGTAGACATTAAACCCCGACACCAGAATCATGTCTTTTTTGCGATCAACAATCCGCAAGAACCCTTCGCCATCTACCGTGGCAATATCCCCGGTGTGCAGCCAGCCGTCTTTAATTATCTCGTCAGTGGCGTCCGGGCGCTGCCAGTACCCCAGCATCACCTGCGGGCCGCGGGCACACAACTCCCCAGGCTCCCCAGGCGCGACTTCGTTATCGTCGTCGTCCACCAGTTTGACCTCGGTGGAGGGCACCGGCAAACCAATGCTACCGCTGTGGTAGGTAATATCGTGGGGGTTGACGCTCACCAGCGGTGAGCACTCGGTGAGCCCATAACCTTCCAGTAAAAACTGCCCGGTGAGCTTCTCCCAGCGCTCGGCCACCACCTGCTGTACCGGCATACCGCCCCCGGCCGCCAGATGCAGTTTTGAGAAGTCCAGTTTGCGAAATTCGCTGTTATTCAGCAGGGCATTAAATAAGGTGTTCACCCCGGTCATGGCGGTAAATGGATATTTGGCCAGTTCCTTCACCAGGCCTGGGATATCCCGGGGGTTGGTGATCAGCAAGTTCTGGCCGCCCAGCTCAATAAACAGCAGGCAGTTCATGGTCAGGGCAAAAATATGGTACAGCGGCAGCGCCGTAACCACGTGCTCTGTGCCGGAAAACAACAGCGGCCCGTAGGTGGCTTTCACCTGCTCAAGGTTGGCCAGCATATTACGGTGGGTGAGCATCGCCCCTTTCGCCACCCCGGTGGTGCCCCCGGTATATTGCAGGAAGGCCACATCATCCCCCAGCAGCTCCGGTTTGATGTACTGCATCCGGTAACCCTGCTGAAGCGCACCGCGGAAAGATATCGCATCCGGTAAATGGTATTTGGGAACCAGGCGCTTAATGTATTTGACGACGAAATTCACCATCGTCCCCCTGGCAGTGGAGAGCTGGTCCCCCATGCGGGTCAGGATCACGTGTTTAACCGTGGTATTGCTGACCACTTTCTCCAGGGTATGGGCAAAGTTAGAGACAATCACAATGGCGCTGGCACCGCTGTCATTAAGCTGATGCTCCAGCTCCCGGGGGGTGTAGAGCGGATTAACGTTCACCACAATCATACCGGCCCGCAGGATGCCAAACAGCGCCACCGGATATTGCAGCAGGTTCGGCATCATTAACGCCACCCGATCGCCCTTTTGCAGGCCCAGGCCCTGTTGCAGCCAGGCGGCAAACGCGCGGCTGCGCTCCTCCAGCTTACGGAATGTCATTACCTCGCCCATGTTAATGAAGGCGGGCTGATCAGCATAGCGCTGAACGGCCTGTTCAAATAAGGCGATCAACGAGGGGTAACGATCGGGGTCAATATCACTGGGAACATCTGCCGGGTAGCGATTAAGCCAAACCTTCTTCAAGGATTCACCTCTGTATTTATTATTCGTCGTCATCTCAACCCCAAACAAATACACATGTTGTTAACATTATATTAACTCAGCGTACCAGTTTATTAATTAGCCTGATTGAAGGTTGAGAAGCGCATCACTAATTATTTTTTCTTTGGTCCTGAAAATAAATAAACAGCGGACCGGCCGCTGTTTATAATAATTTTTAAATCAATACGTTATTCGGTTACGACTGATTGAACCTGGGCGGGGCCCGGTGAGTACCATCCCCAGGGACCAGGGCCATAGCGATAGCCCCAGGGGCGTGGGCCCCACATCCAGGGGTCCGGCTGCGGCGGCATCACCACCTGCTGTACGACACGCCAGCGTTTATAGCCGGTGGCCTGCATCACCATATACTTATAGGTGGCCGAGCCCACTTTCCCATCCTCTACGCCGGTTATCGGCCCTACGACTGTCACCAGTTGGCCCCGAAAATCTACCGGATCAAGGAACCCATTGATATCCGCATAAATACGGCCCCGGGACGATGCCCCGAGAATCGGCCGCGCGCCGTCGTCCAGCGGTACCGTGGCAATTTCCAGCCGGGTTTTGCCCTGTTCAGGGCGAATATCAACCACTTTGCCGCCAAAGCGCGCTTCCTGCCCGACATACAGCTGCGGCGCGTTCATCACCCGAACCAGATCGTCCTGAGGGGTCGGACTGGTACCTTTGATGGCATCCGGCACTGTTACGCACCCGCTGAGCACTATGCTCACCAGCGCGGCCAGCAAAAAACGGGATTTCACTACTGCTACTGTAAGACCCGCCATTTCTGACTCCTTAACCCGGCATGCTGGGCCCGTTGAGGGTCAGGCTCTGCCAGGCAGTTTTTTCCATGCAACTTCATTGCGCAGATAGACAGGCTCAGCCTTATCTACTGCAACCGTCTCGTTACGCGCCAGCTTCGCGGTGGCCAGCGGTAACATGTCCTGAGCATCAGGTAGCTGGATCTCACCGTCGGTTAACGTGAGACCGCAGCCGGCGGCCATCTCTGGCCATGCCTGCCATCCTGTACCAACAGTAGCCCAGTGGCCGTCAAGCTGTGTTAACCGGGCGTTAACCGCTTCAGGTTTTAGCACCGCCTCGGTGGCTTCACCGTGCCAGTTCCCCTGATCATCGCGCTGGTATTCGGCCCAGTACACTTCCCCCATCCGGGCATCAATCGCGGCCAGCACCCGGGTGGCGCCGGTTTTACGAAATGCCCCCTGGGCCATGGTGGCCAGGGTTGATACCCCAATCATGGGCAGATCCGCCCCGAGGGCCAGCCCCTGAGCAATACCGATACCGATACGTACCCCGGTGAAACTGCCGGGGCCGCGCCCAAAGGCCAGGGCGTCAACCTCAGACAGAGAAATCGCGCCCTGGTTCAGAATATCTCGCACCATGGGCAGAATACGTTGGGTGTGTTCGCGGGGGCAAAGCTCAAAGTGGCTATAAGAGGTGCCGTCTTGCCAGAGCGCAACAGAACAGGCTTCAGTGGCTGTATCAATGGCCAGAATTTGCATGGGTTACATCAACCTCGATGGGTCTCCAGGAGTCAAACCGGCGCGCATCATACCACAGTGCGCCCTGGACCATAAAGAATTCGCCGCCCGGCAAGGCGCCCCCTGAGAATAAGTATGACGGGTAAGGGGTTACTCTGCCTGCGGCGCTGCTAAAAATTCCGCCGCCCGCCGCAGATCCCGGGTGCGCGGGGCCGGAGGCAAGCTATTGAGGAACACCGCCCCATAAGGGCGCATCACCAGCCGGTTATCGCAGATAACCAGCACCCCGCGATCATCCACATCGCGGATCAACCGCCCTACCCCCTGTTTTAAGGTGATCACCGCATCCGGTAGCTGGACCTCATCAAACGGGTCCCCCCCGCGGATCCGGCAATCTTCCATCCGGGCCTTGAGCAGCGGATCGTCCGGCGAGGTAAACGGCAGCTTATCAATGATAACCAGCGAGAGCGTATCCCCCCGCACATCGACCCCTTCCCAGAAACTGCTGGTGGCCACCAGCAGGGCGTTTCCCGCCTCAACAAACTGGCGCAGTAACTGTCCTTTGCCGGTCTCCCCCTGGAGCAACACCGGTAATGTCAGCCGGGCGCGAAATTCCGCCGCCAGATCGCGCATCATGGCGTGGGAGGTGCACAGCATAAAACAGCGCCCGTTATTGGCCTCGATAAGCGGGATCAGCATCTGCGCCAGATGGCGGGCGCCGCCGGGCTGGTTAGGCAATGGCAGGCCCCGGGGCACGCACAATAGCGCTTGATGGGCATAGTCAAACGGGCTGGGTAACAGCATGGTTTTTGCGTCATCAATGCCGAGGCGGTGGGTAAAGTGCTGCAAGTCGTCATTAACTGACAGCGTCGCCGAGGTAAACACCCAGCTTCCGGCGCGCTCTTTAATCAGCTGCTGGAATTTTTCCGCCACGGTGAGTGGGGTTAGCGCCAGGGTGAAGTGCCGGGAGGTGCATTCGTACCAGTAGCTGTAACCAGGCTGGTTGATCTCTTTTAGTCGTTTCAGGCGGCCCCGGTAGAGGGTTGCCCGCTCAAAAGCCGCATCGAGCAGCGCTGAACGCCCGAGGGAGAGCTTCGCCACGTCGTAACAGAGTTCGAGGGCGTCATCCAGCAGCAGCAACGCCCGCTGAATATTACTGTCCGCCAGCAGGTCACGCAGGTTCCCCCGGTAGCCAGGCTCCCCCAGTTGCAGGCGGAAATCCTGGGCGCACTGGGCAAGACGGTCCGCGCATTTTTGCAATTGCAGGGTGTCTTTAAGCTTGGTGCGGTAAGCAATGGTGATGTCTTTGGCCAGGTCAATCAGCTGGCGGCTGGACAGGGACTGGCCAAAATACTGGCTGGCAATATCCGGGATCTGGTGGGCTTCATCGAAAATGGTGACTTCGGATTCCGGGATAAGCTCCGCAAACCCACTCTCTTTAACCACCATATCGGCGAGGAACAGATGATGGTTAACCACCACCACATCGGCATCCATGGCTTCCTTACGGGCCTTGACCACGTAACAGTCTTTATATTGCGGGCAATCACTGCCGAGGCAGTTATCATTGGTGCTGGTCACCAGCGGCCACACCGGGGCATCTTCTGCCACGCTGACACAGCCACTGGTGTCGCCGTCAGCCGTTTCGCTGGCCCAGCGCCGCAGTTGCATCAGATCTGTCAGGGTTTGTACCGGCAAATCTCCCCCGGCCATGGTTTGCTGCTCCAGCCGCTCCAGGCACAGGTAGTTTGAGCGGCCTTTCAGCAGCGCCAGTACCCCTTTATACCCGAGAGCTTTCGCCACCGTGGGCAAATCCCGGCTGTATAACTGATCCTGCAACGCTTTCGAGCCGGTGGAGATTATCACTTTTTTACCGGATCGCAGGGCGGGTGCCAGATACGCGTAGGTTTTACCGGTACCGGTTCCTGCTTCGACCACCAGTGAACGCCCCTCGGCCAGTACGCGGGTGACCGCCTCGGCCATCTGGCGCTGAGGTTCCCGGGGCCGGAAACCGGGGATGGCCTGAGCCAGTTGCCCTTCTGCTGCAAAATCGTCTGTCACACTACCCCCTGGTTAAATTGCCAGTGATTATGTCAGGGTGACCGCCCTTTCGCCAGCGAAGAGGTGACGCGCCTGCCGCAATATGGCAGTCTTTTGGCGTTGAGGTCTTATCATAAGGGAGAAAAAATGACCATTTTACGTATCAAACCGGAAGCCCGCTGGTCAGACGCGGTGATCCATAATCAGACCCTGTATTACACTGGCGTTCCGGAAAATCTCGATGCCGATGCCTATGAGCAGACCGCCAATACGCTGGCGCAAATTGATGCCATGCTGGCGGAACAGGGCAGCGATAAATCGCGGATTCTGGACGCGACGATTTTTCTGACCAATAAAGCCGATTTTGCGCAGATGAACCGGGCGTGGGATGCGTGGGTGGTGGCCGGTCATGCGCCGGTACGCTGTACCGTGCAGGCGGGGTTAATGAACCCCCGTTACCGGGTAGAGATTAAAATTATTGCCGCACTGTAATTACCGCAATTTGCTGCACTATAAACGATAATCGGGCGCCGTTGTGCGCCCGACTCGGTTACGCGTCGTCCTCGTCGTCGCCGTAACCGTCGTACTCTTCACCGTCCTGGTGCGCGTCTTCGTCATCATCCTCGAAGCGGGCAACCATCCGCTCACCGGTATGGGTCGCGCGGATTTCCGCTGCCACAGTGGCAATGGCTTCGCCGCTGGTCATGCCCTGGGACATCAGGTCATGAATGCGCTCTACGGCCTGTTGCTGCTGCTCATGGCTTAATACAGGTAAACCTGCAAACATTGTCGACTCCTGTTACATTACTGGCGCTATTATTTCACGCCCGCGGCCTGTGAGCCAGCGAACATCGCTTTTGTTACCGTTTCAGGAATTGGTTATGCCCCGTAAGATCCCCGCAATGGTCACCCTTCCCTGGCACCAGGATGCCGCCAGCCGCTGGTTTGCCCCACTCAGCCACCAGCCCTGGGCCATGCTGCTGCACTCCGGGAACGCCGATCATCCCCACAACCGGTTTGATATTATCGTTGCCGATCCCGTCACCACGCTGACCACCCGGGGCGACACTACCGAGATTGTCAGCCGCCACCAGCGCGAAACGTCTTGTGACGATCCGCTGGCCCTGGTGCAGCAGGCGCTGGACGCACTCGGTGTTGATCCCGCCCCTCATGCGGATCTGCCTTTTCTCGGCGGCGCCCTCGGGCTGTTCGGTTATGATCTCGGCCGCCGCTTTGAGCGCTTGCCGCACCAGGCAGTGGCGGATCTTACCACCCCGGATATGGCCATCGGCCTCTATGACTGGGCCCTGGTGGTGGATCACCTGCACCAGCGGGTGACCCTGCTCAGTTGGGGTGATGTAGCGCAGCGCCTGGCCTGGCTGGAACAGCAGCGCGCCCCCGTCCGGGCGCCTTTTGCGCTGACCGGCCCCTGGCAGGCCAATATGGATCGTGAACAATACGGGGCGCGGTTTCGCCAGATTCAGCAGTGGCTACGCAGCGGTGACTGTTACCAGGTTAACCTCGCCCAGCGTTTCCAGGCCCCCTACCAGGGGGATGAGTGGCAGGCATTCTGCCAGCTCAATACCGCAAACCGGGCGCCGTTTAGCGCCTTTGTGCGTCTGGACAACAGCGCCCTGTTGAGCCTTTCCCCGGAGCGTTTTATCCAGCTGACTGATGGCCAAATCCAGACCCGGCCAATTAAAGGCACCCTGCCGCGTATTGCCGATGATCCCGCCCGGGATGCCGACCAGGCGCGCAAACTGGCGGCCTCACCGAAAGATCGCGCCGAAAATTTGATGATTGTCGATCTGCTGCGTAACGATATTGGCCGGGTGGCCGTACCGGGGAGCGTCCGCGTTCCCGAGCTGTTTGTGGTGGAAGCCTTCCCGGCGGTGCACCATCTGGTGAGCACCATCACTGCCCGGTTACCGGCGACCTTACGGGCAACCGATCTGCTGCGCGCCAGCTTCCCTGGCGGATCGATCACCGGAGCCCCTAAGGTCCGCGCCATGGAGATTATCGATACCCTGGAGCCTCAGCGGCGTAATGCCTGGTGCGGCAGCATCGGGTATCTGAGCGCCTGTGGCAATATGGACACCAGTATTACCATTCGCACCCTGACCGCAGAGCAAGGCTACCTCTACTGTTCCGCCGGTGGCGGGATTGTTGCCGACAGCGAGGAATCTGCTGAATATCAGGAAACCTTTGATAAAGTTAATCGTATCTTACCGTTGCTCTGAGATTATCGATGGATAACCCGATACTGACACTCGATAGCTTTTTGTCCCGTTTCCAGATGCTGCGCCCGGCACTGCCCGCCGCGGCAGTTAACCAGCGTGAAGCCGCCGTTCTGGTGCCGATCGTGCGCCGCCCGGTGCCCGGCCTGTTGCTGACCCAGCGCTCGAACCGGCTGCGTAAACACGCCGGGCAGGTGGCCTTCCCCGGGGGCGCCATGGACAGCACCGACGCCTCCCTGATTGCCGCCGCCCTGCGTGAAGCCCAGGAAGAGGTCGCCATTCCCCCGGAATGTGTTGAGGTTATCGGCGTGCTGCCCCCGGTGGACAGCGTCACCGGGTTCCGGGTGACCCCGGTGGTGGGGATTATTCCTGCGGATCTGCATTATCACGCCAGTGAAGATGAAGTTGCCGACGTGTTTGAAATGCCGCTTCGCGAGGCGCTGCGCCTTGGCCGCTACCATCCCCTTGATATCTGGCGCCGGGGGGATGAACACCGGGTGTGGCTCTCCTGGTATCAGCACTATTTTGTCTGGGGTATGACCGCGGGCATTATTCGTGAGCTGGCGCTGCAAATTGGTCAGGACATCTGACTATACTAGTGTTCACTTCCTGATTATTTTGCCAGACAGGCGAAAAATGCGGGAATTATAACGCAGAGCATTAGTTATACAGTGGATACGCATTAGTTTAATTCATGTGAATAATTCGCTACTTCTGATGCGGTTCCTCATACACTAGCGGCGATTTTTTTGAATAATCATCAGCCTGCCAGGAGTTTTAACGTGATTAGCATATTCGACATGTTCAAAGTCGGTATCGGACCGTCCAGTTCCCATACCGTCGGCCCGATGAAAGCGGGGAAACAGTTCGTCGATGATCTGGTGGAAAAGGGATTGCTCGATTCAGTTACCCGGGTGGTGGTAGATGTCTACGGCTCCCTGTCCCTCACCGGTAAAGGGCACCATACGGATATTGCCATTATTATGGGCCTGGCGGGCAACCAGCCAGATAACGTTGATATTGATGCGATCCCGGGGTTTATTCGCGACGTACAAACCCGCGGCCGACTGTTACTGGCCAATGGTCGCCATGAAGTGGACTTCCCGGCAGACGGCGGCATGTGTTTCCACAATACCAATTTGCCGCTGCACGAAAACGGGATGCAGATCCACGCCTGGGATGGCGATACGCTGATCTATGCCAAAACCTATTACTCCATTGGCGGTGGTTTTATCGTTGATGAAGAACACTTTGGTAAAGAGAGCGACACGGTACTGGATGTGCCTTACCCCTATCATTCTGCCCTTGATCTGCTGGCGCACTGTAAAGCCAGCGGCCATTCGTTCTCGGGGCTGGTGATGCAAAATGAGCTGGCGCTGCACAGCCAGAAAGAGATAGCTGACTATTTTGAGCGGGTATGGAATACCATGCGCGCCTGTATTGATCGCGGCATGAATACCGAAGGGGTACTGCCCGGGCCACTGCGGGTACCGCGCCGGGCCTCAGCCCTGCGTCGTCTGCTGGTGTCCAGCGATAAGCTCTCCCGGGATCCAATGAATGTCGTGGATTGGGTGAACATGTTTGCCCTGGCGGTAAACGAAGAGAACGCCGCCGGTGGCCGGGTGGTCACCGCCCCGACAAACGGGGCCTGCGGGATTGTGCCGGCGGTGCTGGCTTACTACGACCATTTTATTGAATCTGTCAGCCCGGATATTTATATCCGCTATTTCCTCGCCTGCGGGGCAATTGGCACGCTGTATAAGATGAATGCGTCAATCTCCGGGGCCGAAGTGGGCTGCCAGGGGGAAGTGGGTGTTGCCTGTTCGATGGCGGCGGCGGGCCTTGCGGAGCTGCTGGGCGCCAGCCCGGAACAGGTCTGTGTCGCGGCAGAAATCGGTATGGAGCATAACCTGGGATTAACCTGTGACCCGGTTGCCGGGCAGGTACAGGTGCCCTGCATTGAACGTAACGCTATCGCCTCGGTAAAGGCGATTAACGCCGCGCGTATGGCCATGCGCCGGACCAGTGAACCGCGGGTATCGCTGGATAAAGTTATCGAGACAATGTACGAAACCGGCAAAGACATGAACGCCAAGTACCGGGAAACCTCCCGCGGTGGCCTGGCTATCAAAGTGCAGTGTGACTAATCACCGCCACCTGAATGACCAACATGCCAGGCACTGCCTGGCATTTTTTATGCTGTTACGCGGTGTGATGACGCGCTGCGGCACCGGGATCACCATTTTACAGCGCGAAATTATTAGCGGCCCCCGTGCGGGCGAACCGGATGATCCGCCCGCTCAGCCGGATTAGCGCTCGTCGTCGTGGCTGTCCGCCGCCGGATCTTTAGTGATACGGACTAAATCGACGCGGTAGTCATTGGCTTCCAGTACTTCAATATGCAGCGACCCAACATCGATAATATCCCCCTGGCGCGGAATATGACCATTGGCAGCAATCACCATCCCGGCCACGGTAGCGACATCACCATCCCCGGTTAACGAGACACCCCCAATCCGCTGTTGCAGGGCGTGCAGGTCAGTAGACCCTTTCACCAGCCAGCTAGCGCCATCGGCAATGATCTCCGGGGTTTCATCGGCATCGGGAAATTCACCGGCGATCGCCTCCAGCACGTCCAGCGGCGTGACCAGCCCCTGCACCACCCCGAACTCGTTATTGACGATAACAAAACTCCCTTTTGCCCGGCGCAGCACGCTAAGCAGGTTAATCGGGTCGAGTGTTTCCGGCACCACAATGGCCGGGGTCATTGCCGCCATCGCCGCCACATCCACTCCCTGATCCAGCGCCACCAGCAACTCTTTGGCCCGGACCACACCAATCAGCTCATCCAGCTCCCCCCGGCAGACCGGGAACAGGCTGTGTGGCGATGAGAGTAACTGGGTGCGGATGTCGGTATCGCTGCGGCTGGCATCCACCCAGCTTATCTCCCCCCGGGGGGTCATAATGCTGCGCAGCGAACGCTCCGCCAGGGTCAGCACCCCATTTATCATATAGCGTTCTTCTTCCACGAACGCCTCGCCGGAGACCTGAACCAGGGATGCGGGCTCAGCTGTGGTGCTCGCGCAGGGTGCCGTTTTACGTTTCCCCTGCATCAAATTCAGCACCGCTGCCGCCGTACGGGCGCGCAGCGGCAGGATCGACTGGTGCTTAATAAAATTATGGCGGGCTATCTGGTTAAACAGCTCAATCAGAATCGAGAACCCAATCGCCGCATACAGGTAGCCTTTCGGAATATGGAAGCCAAACCCTTCGGCCACCAGGCTCAGACCAATCATCAGCAGGAAGCTCAGGCACAGCACCACCACCGTAGGGTGCTGGTTCACAAACCGGGTCAGCGGTTTTGACGCCAGCAGCATCACGGCCATGGCGATAACCACCGCCACCATCATGATAGCCAGATCATTCACCATCCCCACCGCGGTGATCACCGCATCCAGCGAGAACACCGCATCCAGGACCACGATTTGCAGCACCACAACCCAAAAGCTGGCGTACCCCTTACCGTGGACCCCTTCATGCTGGCGGTTTTCCAGCCGTTCATGTAACTCGGTGGTGGCTTTAAACAACAAGAACAGCCCCCCCAGCAGCATGATCAGGTCACGGCCCGAGAAGGTAAAGCTCGCCACACTGAACAGCGGTTGTGTCAGGGTGACCATCCAGGAAATTAACGATAACAGCCCCAGGCGCATGATCAGTGCCAGACTCAGGCCGATGATCCGCGCTTTATCCCGCTGCCGGGGGGGAAGTTTGTCTGCCAGAATGGCAATAAAAACCAGGTTATCAATACCCAGCACAATCTCCAGCACCACCAGCGTCAGCAGGCCGGCCCAGACTGTCGGGTCCATTAAAAATTCCATGACACACTCCGGTTCAGGACACAATAGTGACGCCCCTGCTTCTGCGGGGTATCAGCGTGTATTGATGTGAAGACGTAGCGGCGGGTATCGCCTGGTAAAACGGTGGCCCCGGAAAGAGGCAAATATGTGGAAAGCCATCGGTGACGGTCCATAGACTGGGAAAGTACCCTTTACTCCTGATTAAGAAACACGGCGTTACATTAGCAGAGAGTTTTTCAGTTAGGCAAAGATTTACGCGTTTTTGCAAAACAAGCTATTTACATCTCTCATTCCTGTAAAATTCTTCCGGCTGGATCGCTAAATTACGGAAGCGCATCACAAAAATTATTTTTTCGGTATCTAAAATAAATGCCGGATTATAGGAATAATTCTATTTATTGTTATTTGAATCGATTCAAGTCCCTTTGGTGGCTGATTCACTATACGCACACTTCATTAGAGGTGTGTTAATGGCAAACAGGAGGTAGCAAGTGACTATTGCTATTGTCATAGGCACACACGGTTGGGCAGCTGAACAGCTTCTGAAAACAGCCGAAATGCTGTTAGGCGAGCAAGAGAACGTCGGCTGGATAGACTTCGTCCCAGGGGAGAATGCTGAAACCCTGATCGAAAAATATACCGCGCAGTTAGCAAAACTGGATACCAGCAAAGGTGTGCTGTTTCTGGTTGATACCTGGGGCGGTAGTCCGTTTAACGCCGCCAGCCGTATTGTGGTGGACAAAGAGCACTATGAAGTGGTTGCGGGCGTTAACATCCCCATGCTGGTGGAAACCTTTATGGCGCGTGATGATGACCCCAGCTTTGATGAATTAGTCAGCCTGGCGGTTGAAACCGGCCGCGAAGGGGTCAAAGCCCTGAAGGCCCAACCTGCTGAAAAACCGGCCCCGGTTGCCGCCCCTAAAGCCGCGGCACCTGCCCGGCCAATGGGCGCTGGCGACTATATGGTGATCGGCCTGGCGCGTATCGATGACCGTTTGATCCATGGTCAGGTAGCGACCCGCTGGACCAAAGAAACCAACGTACGCCGCATTATCGTGGTCAGCGATGAAGTGGCGGCGGACACGGTGCGTAAAACCCTGCTTACCCAGGTCGCGCCGCCGGGCGTGACAGCGCACGTGGTTGATGTCGCAAAAATGATCCGCGTTTATAACAACCCGAAATATGCCGGTGAACGTGTGATGTTGCTGTTCACCAATCCGACAGACGTTGAACGTCTGGTGGAAGGCGGCGTGAAAATTACCTCGGTGAATATCGGTGGTATGGCATTCCGTCAGGGTAAAACCCAGGTAAATAACGCAGTGTCCGTGGATCAGAAAGACATTGATGCCTTCACCTGGCTGAATGAACACGGTATCGAACTGGAAGTGCGGAAAGTTTCCACCGATACAAAATTAAAAATGATGGACTTGATTAGCAAAGTGAATAAATAAGGCCGGGCCGTATTTATCACTGACTCAGATAATCACACATAATCTGGAATTGTTTATAGGAGAAGTACAATGGAGATAACCACTCTTCAAATTGTGCTGGTGTTCATTGTGGCCTGTATTGCCGGTATGGAATCGGTACTTGATGAGTTCCAGTTCCACCGCCCCCTGATCGCCTGTACGTTGATTGGTGCCGTTCTCGGTGATATGAAAACCGGTATTATTATCGGTGGTACTCTGGAAATGATAGCCCTGGGCTGGATGAACATCGGTGCCGCGGTAGCGCCCGATGCCGCACTGGCGTCTATTATTTCTACCATTCTGGTTATTGCCGGCCATCAGAGCATCGGTGCAGGTATTGCCCTGGCAATCCCGCTGGCGGCAGCCGGCCAGGTACTGACTATCGTTGTGCGTACTATCACCGTTGGTTTCCAGCATGCGGCAGATAGCGCAGCAGAAAAAGGTAACCTGACAGCCCTCTCCTGGCTGCATGTCAGCTCACTGTTCCTGCAGGCGATGCGTATTGCTATCCCGGCGGTTATCGTGGCTATCTCCGTAGGGACTAACGAAGTTCAGAGCATGCTGAATGCGATTCCGGAAGTGATCACTACCGGCCTGAATATCGCGGGCGGCATGATCGTGGTCGTCGGTTACGCAATGGTCATCAACATGATGCGTGCCGGCTATCTGATGCCGTTCTTCTACCTGGGTTTTGTTACTGCGGCCTTTACCGAATTCAACCTGGTTGCCCTGGGTGTTATCGGTGCGGTGATGGCGGTGCTGTACATTCAGCTGAGCCCGAAATACAACCGTTCCGCGTCAGCCCCTGCACAGGCAGCTGTTGCTAACGACCTCGATAACGAACTGGATTAATAGGTGAGCGAAATGGTTGATACCACTACTCAAACGGAAAAGAAACTCACGCCCGCCGATATTCGCGGGGTATTTATCCGCTCTAACCTGTTTCAGGGTTCATGGAACTTTGAACGTATGCAGGCGCTGGGCTTCTGCTTCTCAATGGTACCGGCAATTCGCCGTCTGTATCCGGAAAATAACGACGCGCGCCGCCAGGCTATCAAACGTCACCTGGAGTTCTTTAACACCCATCCCTACGTTGCGGCACCGGTGCTCGGGGTTACCCTGGCGATGGAAGAGCAGCGTGCCAATGGCGCGGAGATCGACGACGGTGCCATCAACGGTATCAAAGTCGGTCTGATGGGACCGCTGGCCGGCGTTGGCGACCCTATCTTCTGGGGGACGGTACGCCCGGTATTTGCGGCGCTGGGTGCCGGGATTGCCATGAGCGGTAGCCTGCTGGGCCCGCTGCTGTTCTTTATCCTGTTCAACCTGGTGCGCCTGCTGACCCGTTACTACGGTGTGGCATACGGCTACCGTAAAGGGGTGGATATCGTTAAGGATATGGGCGGTGGCTTCCTGCAGAAACTGACGGAAGGGGCGTCTATTCTCGGCCTCTTTGTTATGGGGGCCCTGGTTAACAAGTGGACCCACGTTAACATTCCGCTAGTGGTGTCGCGGATCACTGACCAGACCGGTGCTGAAAAAGTCACCACGGTGCAGACCATCCTCGACCAGTTGATGCCGGGCCTGGTACCGCTGCTGCTGACCTTTGCCTGCATGTGGTTACTGCGTAAGAAAGTGAATGCCCTGTGGATCATCGTTGGCTTCTTCGTCATCGGTATCGTGGGTTATGCTATCGGCCTGCTGGGCCTGTAATCTGAGTGTGACAACCGGGGGCCTTTTGCCCCCGGTTTTTTTATCTGGAGAATTCATGACGCTGACTGATGGTATCCTGGTGCTGTTCATCGTGTTGTTGCTGGGCTGGGCCATTTATGACGAGATAATCCTCGATAAACGTCAGGGCGCTACCCTGCTGCGGGTGCCTCTGCTGCGCCGTAGCCCCATTGATAGCGCGATTTTTATCTTTCTGGTGGGTATTGTGCTGTACAACAACATCACCGGCCACGGTGCAATATTAACCACATGGTTATTATGCACTCTGATTGCAATAGCCATATATATTGGCTGGATACGCCAACCGAAGGTGTTATTCAAGGCCAGTGGGTTATTTTTCGCCGGCGCCTGGGTATCTTATGACCGAATTAAAGAGATGAACCTCTCCGAAGACGGCGTACTGGTGATACAGCTGGAGCAACGGCGCGTGCTCATCCGGGTCAGAAATATTGACGATCTTGAGAACATTTACAAACTTCTTGTTGCAACTCAATAAGTTAAAATATACCACAGGCTATATTCCTGTAATTAACATCGGCATATTAATAGCCTTTGCTATATTTACGTTATTAATGTGCCGGTCATGTTAATTATTGGGAAATAACCCTAAAAACGACAATAATTCTCATTAGCGATAAATAATGTTATTTATAAAATATTGTCGTGGGCTTATAAACCATGATAAAGTCTATTCCGTCGTTGGGGAGTAGCTAATTTCCGCTGGAGCGGAAATGTATGTGTCAACATACTCGCTGAAAAGCGTGGCACATACGGACTGAACACCGTTTTCAGTCATGCGAGACCATTGGCATATGCACTGTAGATACTGGGAACGGTGTATGTGTTTAATGGAATTCCCGGTCTGGTATTATCGATGAACGTATCCGCAACTATTCTTCTGGCCCTCGGTATGTCGATGGACGCATTTGCCGTCTCCATCAGTAAAGGGGCCGCCCTCCACAAACCTAAATTCTCCGAAGCATTACGCACCGGGCTGATTTTTGGCTGTATCGAAGCCATTACGCCACTGGTAGGCTGGGTTATGGGTATGCTGGCCAGTAAGCTGGTGATGGAGTGGAACCACTGGATAGCCTTTGGACTGCTGGTCTTCCTCGGGGCGAGAATGCTGGTTGAAGGGGTAAGAGGCCATACCGACGACGATGCGCCCCCAGCCCAGCGCCACGGGTTCTGGCTGCTGGCCACCACCGCAATTGCGACCAGCCTTGATGCCATGGCTGTCGGGGTTGGTCTGGCGTTCCTGAACGTCAATATCTGGTTTACCGCGCTGGCTATCGGCTGCGCAACCTTTACCATGACCACACTGGGGATGATGATCGGCCGCTTTATTGGCCCGCTGCTTGGTAAACGGGCGGAGATCCTCGGTGGCCTGGTGCTAATCGCCATCGGCTGCGAAATTCTCTACGGCCATTACTACGGTTAATCACAGAGACGGTTAATCACTGACGTCCCCGTCCTCAAGAGATCCCTCTGCGGTGGCGAACCGCTATTCATCGCCACCGCAGTTGAAAAACGGCCTTATTCGCCGGATGCCTGATTGTCCCTTCTCCAGAGCCGAATAATAAAATCCGCTTCACAATCAAACGCGCGCTCCGCCGCCAGCTGTTGCCATACCTCCGGCTGTGCCCGCCAGGCAAACGGGGTCATCTGCAACAGGGCGACTGCCTGGTTACCGGGTAACGTCATTGGGTAGCTCAGCGCCTGCTCCCCGGCCAGGGTGAATCCCTCCAGCACTTCAGGCTGAGCATCATGCAGCTTCACCTGGGGGTAAATCAGCCCTTTAAATTGCACCAGATGACGTGGGCCAGGCGTGACAGTAATCACCACCCCACCCGGCACCAGCACCCGGGACAGCTCCGGGGCTTTACAGGGGGCATAGATGCGGACCACCGCCGCAAAGGCGCCATCGGCAAACGGCAGACGGTGGCTGGAGGCGACACAGAACTGGCTGTCCCGGTAACGTTTCGCCGCGTAGCGGATCGCCGTTTTTGAGACATCCAGCCCGTAGCACTCCGCGCCGTGCCGGGCCGCAAGCGGGGCAAACTGATGGGTGTAGTACCCTTCCCCACAGCCAATATCCAGCACATCTCCGGGCAGGGACGCCAGTGCCGCCGCCAGCGTATTAACCACCCGATCGCGCAGCGGCTGATAGTAACCGGCATCAAGAAATGCACGCCGGGCGGCCATCATCTCGGGGCTGTCGCCGGGATCTTTTGAGCGTTTATGCTGTACCGGCAACAGGTTGACGTAGCCTTCTTTTGCCCGGTCAAACTGGTGCCCGGTCGGGCAGGCATAATGGTGCGCCACAGCCTGAAGCGGGCCGTGGCATAGCGGGCAAAGATAAGACATGACAACTCCGAATGCAGAAAAGCCGCCAGTGTACCGCCAATTGCCCGCAGACGAAACGGCTTACAACATCGGGTGCGCCGGATCGCTATTATGCAGCACCACCAGGTTGTCGGCGCCGGCAGCCAGCCCATCCGGCTGGACATTTTCCAGCCGCAGCACGTCACCCATAATCTGGCTGAACACCGGGGCAGAAACGGCCCCGCCATAGTATTTGCCATTTTCCGGGTCGTTAATCACCACCGCCAGGGCAAAACGCGGACGGCTGGCGGGCGCCACACCGGCGGTGTAGGCGATGTATTTATCCACATAATGGCCATCATCGCCAATCTTCTTCGCAGTCCCGGTTTTCACCGCGACGCGGTAGTTTTTCACTGCCGCCCGGGTTCCCCCGCCGCCCGGTAACGCCACGCTCTCCATCATATGTTCCACTTCGTGGACAATGTCTTCAGACATGACGCGCTTCCCTTCAACCGGCGGATCCACCCGGGTTATCGACAGCGGACGGGCAATACCAAAACTGCCGATAGTGGCATAGACATGGGCCAGTTGCAGCGGGGTGACCATTAGCCCATAGCCGAAGGAAAAGGTGGCCCGATCCAGCTCACTCCAGTATTGGCGGTGCGGCAGCTGGCCGCTACTTTCCCCGGTAAGCCCGGTATCGGTGCGCACGCCAAAGCCAAAGCCCTGATAGGTATTGATAAGCTCCTGTATCGGCATCGCCAGGGAGAGGCGCGACACGCCGGTATCACTGGATTTTTGCAGGATCCCGGTGAGGGTCAGCTCCGGGTAATAGCCCACATCGTGAATTTGATGGCCGTCAATCAAATAGGGACGGGTATCCAGCACCGCATCCGGCCTGACAATGCCCTGTTTGAGCGCGGTCATGATAACCATTGGTTTTACCGTCGAGCCGGGCTCAAAAGTATCGCTGATGGCGCGGTTGCGGAAATCATTCAGCTGCGCCCCGGCGCGGTTATTCGGGTTATACGTGGGGTAACTGGCCATCGCCAGCACTTCACCGGTATTCACATCCAGCAATACCGCCGCCCCGGACTCGGCTTTATTCCAGCTCACCGCATTACTCAGGGCATCCTCAGTCACCGTCTGTAGCCGCTTATCAATACTGAGCATTATGTTGTGGGCCGGATTAGCCGGTTGCTCGGTGATATTTTCAATCACCCGCCCGAAGCGATCCCGGCGCACTTCACGCTCACCGGGTTTACCGGTCAACTGGGCATTAAAGCTCTTTTCAATCCCCTCAATCCCCTGGTCATCAATATTGGTGAAACCAATCAGATTGGCGGCAACCCGTCCCGCCGGATAAAACCGCCGGGATTCTTTATTAAGATTAACCCCAGGCAGGTTCAGGCGCTCGATATATTCAGCACTTTCAGGATCCAGCTGACGGGCAAGGTAGATAAAGCGGCCATTCTGGTTACGGGCCACTTTATTCATAATATCGTCAAGGGGCATATGCAGTATATTGGCCAGAGCCTGCCAGCGTGGGGTAATCGATATACCGCCCTTTTCGCGCAGGATTTTGGGGTCCACCCAAATCGCGTCCACCGGCACACTCACCGCCAGCGGTTCACCATTGCGATCCTCAATCATCCCCCGGGGAACATCGATCGGCAGGTCGCGCAGCGAGCGCATATCCTCTTCTTTGACCAGCCGGTCCGGATGAACAACCTGCAGCCACCCTACTCGTCCCAGCAGAAACGCCAGACTGAGAGAGATAGCCACGCACAGCAGACCAAAGCGCCACTGGACAAAGTTATTCTGCGCCGGTTCCCCTTTTTTCCTGTTCACAATATCTCATATACCCGCTGAATGATTGATTGCGGTGATTAAACCCGATGGCGGCTCAGGAAGGAGCGGGAACAGTGCTAATACTTTCCCGTGATTGCAACAAGAGACGTCATAACGGGGGTTTTTGTTGCACTTTGAAATAAGGCGAATAAAAACGCAGCATCGCCCTGTAATCACAGGGTTATTTCAGGCCCGAAAAGGGGGATCGCAGCCATTAAAAAGCCCCGCACGTTGGCGAGGCTTTTATGTGCCGAAGGTGTGCGCGATGGCAGCACCAGGCGCTGATCGAAATCAGATAGCTGTTACGTTAACAGCAGCCGGACCTTTCTGGCCGTCCTGGATTTCGAATTCAACGTTCTGGCCTTCAGCCAGAGTTTTGAAGCCGTTACCCTGGATAGCGGAGAAGTGTACGAACACGTCTTTGCTGCCGTCAGCCGGAGTAATGAAACCAAAACCTTTAGATTCGTTGAACCACTTAACTTGACCTTTGATCTTTGCCATCTTGAAAATTCCTTAGAGTGTATTCTTTGCCCGCAGGCATAACTTAGATAAAACAGAGACATTACTGCTTGAGGCACTAATATAAGGTTCGGCAGAGAAGCGGTATTCAACGACAACGTGTTTACTCTGAACTTCTTTACTGAAAATGCCACACATAGACAGAACTGTACCTCGTTTAACCCAATGTGTTATCACATACAATTAAAATAATGGCAAGCCATTTTTAAGTGTGATTCGATCTGTCGCACAGATTATAACATACCGATACCGATAGCTGTAATCTGATACAGTTTTCTGTGATTCCGTGATCAATCAAAATGTTATAAGTCACCTTCTAACATACGGAAATCAGAGAACTTTTTTAAAGTAGCCCAAAATTCACTGTCAGTCCAGCGCAGCGATAAATTTTATTTGAATAGAATATAGCCAACCCGGTATCTGTCTGTAGATATGAGGAAAAGTGCTAAGCATGTTGCGCAAATTAAATCATGCCAATCCTTCGACATTATTCCGATGGATGGGTAAGAAAGATTAATCAGAAAAATTCATGACTACTATTAACTAATCTTTAATAACAGTAACGCATCATCAGTCAAATGTACTATGCGATAACTTGATACCTCAGCAACTTATATAAATAGGCACAGATAGCTTAAATATCCCTATTGCGATAACAAGGGATAAATTGGCCTGTCCGGGGTGTAATAAAATATTCTGCTAACCTCCTGGGCTACCGCACCGCATCCGCCGGGTGACTTGCCGGTATATCCAGTGCATCGTCCGCCGCATGGTCTGGTCCTGGGCGGCGGAAAGTGCCACTGAATGCAACATATCGGCGCGTAAGGGAGCACGGGAGAGCGATAAAACGCGACACCGGGCCAGGGGGGAGTCAGCGATATAACCACGATTAATGCAGACAGGCGGCCCCCTGCGCGGGTAAACCGCCGGGGGCACACCGTATATAAGTGCAGGTAAACTGCAGGCCCGGCGCTGTTGTCGCCAGCAGCGCGTTATCTCCCCCGGCGGATATGCCATACCTGCCGGACAAGAAGACGACGTTTGTGGCAACCACGTTCGTTGTCCAGACCAGGGGTTATACCGCACTATCATCTAACAACCTCAGTCGCCGCTTAGCGCTCAGCAACCAACCGAACCAGGCTTGAATCTTCCTCGTCATCCGGCGCTTGTGCCGCCTGAGGTGCGTGTGATTTTTCTTCCTGTGGTGCATTTGCCTCACAAAGACGGCGTAATAAAGCAGTCTGGCGCTTTTGTTGATCCAGCAGCGCTTCCAGCAGCGCAATCTGGGTATTAGCACGAACACTAATACGGTTAACAAAGAACCAGGCGATTAACCCAACAATTAGAACAATAAATGGAATAATTAACGCTGATAAACTAATAAGACCAGGAGTAACGTCGTTCATAATAACCACCTTGAAAAACTGGCCCTATTCTACCACCAGCCCTGGTGAAAATACCCGTGGGATTTTCTCTGAAAAGCATCTGCATTTACGATACGGTTAAAAATAGCACAGCCGTGATTCACCAGCAGTGTGCGCAACACGCGGGGTTACCAGGGGATAAACTGATTAAGCCAGCAGACACCACTATAAAACTGCACGTCCTGGTCACAGAAGAGATTTAGCGTTTGCATCCAGAGCAACAAGCACACCACGACTACCACCAGCACAATTACCCACCAGAACCTTCTCACTCTTTACTCCATCGTATTCATCTGGATGCGCCGAAGCCTAGCACCAGCCAGTTAAACCAAGCGTTACTGTTTAGGAAGTTGGCCGATTCCAGGACTCATCGCATTGTCGGGAATTAACATTATCGTCACACTGCCTGGAGAAGAATAGGAATAATCAGGGAGTTACTATGCGAATTATCATTCGGCTTGCTATGCTCATCGCCCTGCTGTGGGTAGGGTTGTTACTGAGTGGCTACGGTGTATTGATTGGCAGTACCCAAAACGCCGCCGGTTTTGGCCTGCAGTGTAAGTATATGACAGCCAGGGACACCATGAGTGTGCAATATTTGCACACGCAAAGCGGTATCATCGGTTTGACGGATTGCCCGCTGTTGCGCAAAACCGGCGACGTTATTGATAAGGGCTAATGTTGACACAAAAACGCCGCACTGTCGTGCGGCGTTTTTTTAGACGCTATTCAGACCACCGGAATACAGCCTCAGAACGGATAGTCGTGGTAACCCATTTGCGCTGAAATGGCGCGCGCTGCGCTGTGCAGCATGGCCACATACTCATCGAGATGTTCTTCAGAGAAGCGCAGGGTCGGGAAAGAGATACTCAGCCCGGCAATCACCACGCCGAAGCGATCGAATACCGGCACCGCAATACAGCGCAGACCTTCTTCCTGCTCTTCATTATCTTCGCCATACCCTTGTTGACGCACCTGTTCCAGTACGCCTTCCAGCTCCACGCCATTTTTTATGGTGCGCGGCGTACTGCAGGTAAAATCGATATGGGAGATAATCTCTTTCGCCTCTTCCGGATCGCGCCACGCCAGCAGCACTTTACCAATGGCCGTGCTGTGCAGCGGGTTACGACGCCCGATACGGGAGTACATTCGCAGGTTGTACATAGAGTCAATTTTATGGATGTAGACGATACTGTCTTCATCCAGCGCCCCCAGATGGATGGTTTCCCTGGTCTGGCGGGAGATTTCACGCATTTGAATATCGGCACTACGAATTAAATCAACGTTTTGCAGCGCCCTCGCCCCAAGCTCAAACAGTTTGAGCGTCAGAGAATATTTTTCTGATTCCCCTTCCTGGGCCACATAACCTAATGATTTCATTGTCTGAAGAAAGCGGTACACTGTACTCTTAGACATCATTACGCGTTGTGATAATTCGGTGATACCGATTTCGCGTTCATCCCCGAGTGCCTGCAGGATGCCAAATACCTTCAGGACAGACGAAACCGAATCCGGTTGTTTATCCAAATCCGCGACAGCCATTTATCACCTCAATCGCATTGTTTTATAAAAATCAGAACTGGTTTTTAGTATAAATGGCAAACTGCGTTATTCGCAATCAGTCTCTTTATTTTCGTTACAATTCTGCGACATCTGGCGGACTGGAACGAAATAAAATATTACCAGGTAAATGTAACTGTGAAACCAACACCCACCATGACTCGAGAATGTCCCGACGGGCTCCCTGTTCCCCAGCGCTATTTCGCCATACTGACAGTGATCCTCGGCCTGACGATATCGGTTCTCGATGGCGCCATCGCCAACGTGGCGCTGCCGACTATCGCGGTCGATCTTCAGGCCAGCGCCGCACGCTCCATCTGGATCGTTAATGCCTATCAAATTGCTATTGTCACGTCGCTACTGTCACTCTCGTTTATCGGTGACATGATTGGCTACCGGCGGGTGTATCAATATGGCCTGGTGCTATTCACCTGTACCTCTCTGTTCTGCGCGCTTTCTACCTCTCTGGAGATGCTGACCGTGGCCCGCGTGCTCCAGGGGTTGGGGGGCGCGGCGCTGATGAGTGTCAACACGGCCCTGATCCGGTTGATCTACCCCCAGCGCCATCTCGGTAAAGGGATCGGTATCAACTCCTTTGTGGTGGCGGTCTCCTCCGCCGCGGGGCCAACCCTTGCCGCCGGAATATTGTCGGTCGCCTCCTGGAAATGGCTGTTTTTAATTAATATCCCGGTGGGGATCCTGGCGCTCCTGCTGGCAATAAAATATCTGCCAGATAACCCCAATAACGGGATAAAACCACGCTTTGATGTTCCCAGCGCAATCATGAACGCCCTGACCTTTGGGCTGCTGGTCACGGCGCTCAGCAGCTTTGCCCAGGGGCAGTCCATCACGGTGGTGGGGGCGGAGCTGATTGCCCTGGCGATCATCGGCACGCTGTTTGTGCGCCGCCAGCTCAAAATGCCGGTGCCGTTACTGCCGGTAGACTTACTGCGCATTCCGATTTTTGCGCTCTCGATGTGTACCTCTATTTGCTCGTTCACGGCGCAAATGCTGGCCCTGGTGGCGCTGCCGTTCTATTTGCAGGAGGCGCTGGGGCGCAGTGAGGTGGCCACCGGTCTGCTATTAACCCCGTGGCCGCTGGCGACGATGGTCATGGCCCCGGTAGCCGGAATGCTGATTGGCCGGATCCACGGCGGCCTGCTGGGGTCCGCGGGGATGGCCATCATGGCAACGGGGCTGTTCGCCCTGGCGCTGCTACCCGCCGCCCCCACAGACACCGATATTATCTGGCGGATGGCGCTGTGCGGTGCCGGATTCGGCCTGTTCCAGTCACCGAACAACCACACCATTGTGTCCAGCGCCCCGCGCAATCGCAGCGGTGGCGCCAGCGGAATGCTGGGCACTGCCCGTCTGCTCGGCCAGAGTTCAGGGGCAGCGCTGGTGGCGTTGTTATTTAACCTGTTCACCACCCGGGGCAGCCATTATTGCCTGTTGCTGGCGGGAGGGTTTGCCGTGGCGGCGGTGATTGTCAGCGGGTTAAGGACCGCGACCCGCCCGGTGGTGAGCAAATAAACGGCCATACCGCCCATAAAAAAGCCCCCGGGGCCGGGGGCTTCACAGCGCAGGTGAGCCACTATTTCAGATACTGACCACTGCGCAGTGCTTCAATGCGTTTGTCCAGCGGCGGGTGGGTCATAAATAACTCACTCAGGGACTTGGACTTACCATTAATGCAAAACGCCATCATGCTGCTGGCCTCCTGGGGCTCATAGCTGGTTTTCAGGCGCTGCAGGGCGGCAATCATCTTTTCACGCCCGACCAGTTTGGCGGACCCGGCATCGGCATAAAATTCGCGATGGCGGGAGAACCACATGGTGATAATGCTCGCCAGGATACCAAATACCAGCTCCAGCACCGTCGCCACTGCAAAGTAGATCAGCGGGTTACCGTTGCTCTCTTCCCCTTCATCGCGATTACCGGACAGAAAACCAGCGGCAAGCTGGGCAATAATACGGGAAATAAAGATAACGAAGGTGTTCACCACCCCCTGGATCAGGGTCATGGTCACCATATCACCGTTGGCGATGTGGCTGATTTCGTGGGCGATCACCGCCTCAGCCTCATCCTGGCTCATGTTCTGTAACAGCCCGGTACTCACCGCCACCAGCGAGGCATCACGGCGTGCGCCGGTCGCAAAGGCATTAATATCCGGTGCGTGATAAATCGCGACCTGCGGCATGGCGATCCCGGCCTGGCGGGACTGACGCGCCACTGTCTCCATCAGCCAGTTTTCCGTGGCGTTACGGGGCTGTTCGATAACTTCCCCTCCCACGGATTTCAGCGCCATCCATTTGGACATCAGCAGGGACACCACTGAACCACCAAAACCAAATAACAGGGCCATAATCAGCAGCCCCTGAACACTGCTCGACTGAATACCTGTCAGGCTTAGCACCAGCCCGAAAACGACCATCACCGCAAGGTTGGTCAGCAGGAAAAGCCCGATTCGCATCATAATTTTCTTTTTACCTCGGTTTAACAATTTATGTCGTACGCCACACATCCTAGAGTGACGGGCGGCTTTTTCAAGGGGCCGGACACGCCAGGTATCTAAAAAGACACAACTTTACATTTTGTAGTATTTGGCTGACGGGATATCAAGGCAGGTAAAAAAAACGGGCACAATTTCTTGTGCCCATTGTTACTTTATTTAACCAGTGACTTTATATAGCCAGGTTACGTTATTTAACCGGTGTCGGGGAAACTGCCGGCTGGCCCTTCTCCATATGAGCAAGATCAAGGGCGATGTGCACCGTCTCATCCAGATACGGATCTGGCTCCTGGTAATCTTTCGGCAGATCATCCAGTTTCTTCAGCGGTGGCTTCCCGGCCCGTTTATAGCGATCGTTAATCCGGGCTAAACGGGTGGCGTCATCTTCCTGGTTCTCTTTCTCACGCTGGGCATAGTTGAGCGAGACGATATTGCGCCGATCTTTCATCGCATCAAACTTGGCAATATCCTGCATGATGTACTGGAACTCAGGATCTTTAGCAATCCGCGCCTGGTGCAATTTCAGCAATTCAGCGTCGAACGGTTTCAGATCACCCGATACGGTATAGGTTGCCGCATTGATACTGTCCCAGGGCAGCGCATTATCTTCAAATTTCTCACCGGTCTCCGTTACTTCATTACCGGTAGGCATCATCAGATCCGGGGTAACCCCTTTACGCTGCGTGCTGCCGCCGTTAATACGGTAGAACTTCTGAATGGTGTACTGCACTGAGCCCAGCGCAGGCCATTCCGGGCGCAGCATCTGGTCGTAGATGCGGTTCAGGGAGCGATACTGCTGCACCGTGCCTTTCCCGAAGGTCGGTTCACCGACGATCAGCGCGCGGCCATAATCCTGCATTGCGGCAGCAAAAATTTCCGATGCGGAGGCACTGAAACGGTCAACCAGCACCACCAGCGGGCCCTTATAATAGACCACACCGTCGGTATCGCTGTCTTCACGGACTTTCCCGTTGTTGTCGCGTACCTGGACCACCGGACCACTGGGGATAAACAACCCGGACAGTGATACCGCTTCGGTCAGCGCGCCGCCGCCGTTAGTCCGCAGATCGATAACCACGCTGGAGACATTTTGCTTCTCCAGTTTTTGCAGTTGCACTTTGACATCGTCCGTCAGCCCCACATAGAAGCCCGGAATATCCAGCACACCGACTTTTTCTTTGCCGATGGTCTTCACGGACATTTTCACTGCCCGATCTTCCAGACGAATGCGTTCACGGGTCAGCGTGACAATCCGGGATTTACTGCCCTTACTGGCGGGCTGTACTTCAAGGCGTACTTTACTGCCCTTCGGCCCTTTGATAAGCGCCACCACATCATCCAGACGCCAGCCAATCACATCCTGCATCTGCTGGCCCGGCTGGCCGACGCCGATAATCCGATCGCCCACGCTAATAGCCTTGCTTTTCGCCGCGGGGCCACCGGCCACCAGGGAGTTGATCAGCGTATAGTCGTCATCCATCTGCAGCACCGCACCGATACCTTCCAGAGACAGGCTCATTTCAGTATTAAACTGCTCGGTGTTACGCGGAGAGAGGTAATTGGTATGGGGATCTATTTCGTGGGCGAAGGCCGTCATCGCCAGCGAGAAGACATCTTCACTGTTGGTCTGGGCTAAACGGCGAATGGCAAATTTATAGCGCTTGGTCAGCGTTTCACGGATTTCCGCATCCGTCTTGCCGGTCAGCTTCAGGCTGAGCTCGTCATATTTAACTTTGCTGTCCCACAGCTGGTTTAATTCTGCATCGCTGGTAGGCCACGGCGCCTTACTGCGATCCAGATTAAAGGTGTCATTGCCGGTGAAGGTCATCGGCCTTTCCAGCACTTTCAGGGCATACTGATAACGCTCAAACCGGCGTTTTTGCGCCAGATTATAGAGGTTATAGAAGACATCCAGTTTCCCCGAGCGGAATTCGTCCCCAAGGGTGCCTTTCTGGGCGGCAAACTGGGCGATATCGCTGGCTAACAGCACGTTATGGCTGTAATCCAGCAGGTTAAGATAGCGATCAAAGATTTTGGCTGAAAATGTCTGATCGAGATCGAACTGGCGATAGTGAGAACGGGTAAACCGGGAGGTTACGCGCTCACTTACCGTAGCGTGTTGCGGCTCTTCTTTAAGGATAGGGAGCTGGTCAGCGCTGGTAATATTATTTTCAACAGCCAACGCGCTACCGGCCAGCGATAAAAGGCTGGCGATAGCGGTCAGCTTAACAAGTTTGTTCATGCCCTGGTTGACCTCCGTTTCAGAACACCAGATGTTCTGCGCGTACAATCATCGACATACCAGAAGCCAGCTGTACACGGACGCCATCTTTGGTAACTTCCTGCACGGTTGCATCCATCGCGTTATTCCCTGCTTTCACTTTCAGCGCCTGACCAACGGTCAGTACGGAAGTATCAGTCACAGGGGTATGGCGCTCTTCGCGGGCAGGACGTGCTGCTTTCGCGGCGGGCTTAGCGGCACGTGGCTGGCGAGATTCACCGCCCTCTTTGCGACGCGGTGCCGCAGGACGCGGTTTGCGCTCGCGACGGGGAGCCTCTTCAGCGCCACCATTCTGGGCGGCGGCTTCACGTTTCTTCGCCTGCTGCTCAGCGCGCTGGGCCTGAACCCGGGCTTTCGCTTCTTCCAGCTGCTTACGCGCGTGTTCAACGTGTTGCTCATCCAGCACACCGCACGGGTTGCCATCCAGATCGACACGGGTTGCACCGGCTTTCACGCCGTACAGATAGCGCCAGCTGGAGGTATAAAGACGCAAAGCAGAACGTAACTGGGTTTTACTGAGGCTCAGTTCCCCCTCAACGCGAGCAACTAAATCCTGAAAAATGCCGATTTTCAGGGGGCGAGCTTCGCCTTCTGCGCTAAAGCACTGAGGGAAACGTTCTGCCAGAAAGGCGATAACTTCTTTACTGCTATTCAACTTAGGTTGATTTTCCATGAAATTTCCTGATTACAACGGGGTTGCCAACAAGCAGCAAGCATGAACAGGCGCCATTATAATGACGCCATCGGCAAATGCTACGTTATCCGTTGTTTATCCTGCGTCAGACGCAAAGAATTTTTTAAAATCGCTCTGGGCAAGCACATTTTCCAGCTGTAATACCAGTTCAGACAGGCCCTTTTCATCTTCTTCATCAAAGCGGCCTGTCTCCGTGCTGTCAATATCCAGCACCCCGATGACACGCTGATTAACCCGCAGCGGAAAGACGATTTCGGCATTGCTGGCCGCATCGCACGCGATATGACCATCAAAGGCGTGAACATCATCAACGCGCTGGGTCTCGCCGCTGGCTACCGCAGTACCGCATACGCCACGGCCAACCGGGATCCGCACACAGGCAATTTTCCCCTGGAAGGGGCCAAGTACCAGGGTCTCGCCTTCCTGCAAATAGAAACCGGCCCAGTTTACGCCATCAAGGCGTTCAAATAACAGCGCGCTGGTATTTGCCAGCACCGCCAGAAAACTCGTTTCACCTGCCATTAACGCACCGAAATCGCGATTCAAATCGATATAAAATTCATTTTTGCTCATTTATTGTTCACTTCTGTTGTCTTACCGAAACTGCAAGCCTATTAAAATAAGCAATTTTTGCAGGTATGCTCAAGACTAATCAAGAATGAGATACTATTCAGTTACAATTGATGCGGATCCCGTGACGTTATGGCATTGAAACCAACATCGCTTACTGGCGGAAAACCGCTCAGGCTGGAAAAAATTGGCATGGCCCTTCCCCAGCCACGTTATCAGCGCTGCCCATCCTGTGATGCACTCTACCTGTTACCCGTGGTGAAGTGTACCCAGGATGCCTGGTGCCCGCGCTGCCATGCCAAAGTACACAATGGCAGAGACTGGTCCCTGAGCCGTCAGGCGGCTATGGCACTGACCATGCTACTGCTGATGCCCTTCGCCTGGAGCGAGCCGCTGCTGCGGGTCTGGCTGTTGGGGGCCCACAGCGACGCGACCCTGTTCCAGGGCATCTGGCAGATGGCCCGCCAGGGGAATGTCATCCCCGCCGCCATGGTGCTGTTTTGTTCCGTTGGTGCGCCGATAACCCTGGTAGTGGCCATTGGCTATCTGTGGTTCGGGAACATCCTCGGTATGAATTTACGCCCGGTTCTGCTGATGCTCGATCGCCTGAAAGAGTGGGTGATGCTGGACATCTATATGATAGGTATTGTCGTGGCATCGATTAAAGTACAGGACTATGCCTATATTCAGCCCGGTACCGGCCTGTTTGCGTTTGTCTCCCTGACATTGCTCAGCATCATGACCTTGATCCATCTGAATACCGAAGAGTTGTGGCAGCGTTTTTATCCGCAGCCCAGCGCCCGCTACAACACCAGTATGCTGCGGGTTTGTATCGGCTGCCAGTTTACCGGCCTGCCCGACGCCCGGGGCCGCTGCCATCGTTGCCATAGCCCGCTACGGCCGCGGCGTAGAAACAGCCTGCAAAAAACCTGGGCGGCGGTGATTTGTTCCATCGTGTTTTTAATCCCCGCGAATTTGCTGCCCATCTCGGTGGTGTATGTCAATGGCGCCCGCCAGGAGGACACCATCATGTCCGGTATTATTTCGCTGGCCCAGGGCAATATGGCGGTGGCGGGTATTGTCTTCGTGGCCAGTATTCTGGTGCCGTTTTTTAAAATCCTGGTGCTGGTCACCCTGCTGCTGAGTATTCATTTCCGCTGCCAGCAGGGGTTGAAGACCCGAATATTGTTATTGCGCTTCATTACCTGGATTGGCCGCTGGTCAATGCTGGATATGTTTGTGATTTCGCTTACTATGTCATTAATAAATCGCGATCAATTATTAGCGTTTACGATGGGACCCGCTGCGTTCTGGTTCGGATCCGCAGTGATTTTCACTATTCTTGCCGTGCAATGGCTGGATAGCCGCTTACTTTGGGATGCACATGAGTCAGCAAATGCCCGCTTCACCGACTGAGGCACACGTAAAAACCAAGCGCCGTATCTCCCCGTTCTGGATCTTGCCAGTCATCGCGCTATTGATGGCGGCCTGGCTGGCCTGGACAACCTATGAGGATCGCGGCACCGCAGTCACCATCGACTTTACCTCTGCGGACGGTATTGTCGCCGGCCGTACCCCGGTACGTTATCAGGGGGTGGAAGTCGGCACCGTGCAGGGGGTTAAGGTTAACCAAACGCGCCATGTTATCGAGGTCACCGCCAATATCAGTAACGATATGGAAGACGCGCTGCGTGGTGAAACGCAATTCTGGCTGGTCACCCCAAAGGCTTCCCTGGCGGGGGTTTCCGGGCTTGATGCTCTGGTGGGCGGCAACTATATCGGCATGATGCCGGGCAAGGGCACCCCACAAAAACACTTTACGGCGCTGGATACCCAACCCAAATACCGACTCAATAACGGCGATTTGATGGTGCAACTGGATTCCCCGGATCTCGGCTCGCTGAATGTAGGCTCGTTAGTCTATTTCCGTAAAATCCCGGTGGGCCGGGTGTATGACTACGCCATCAACCCCAGCTCCCGGGGGGTGACGATTGATGTACTGATTGAGCGGCGCTTTGCCGGGCTGGTTAAAAAGGACAGCCGGTTCTGGAACGTCTCCGGGGTGAAGAGCAATATTAGCCTCAGCGGCGCCCAAATCCAGCTGGAAAGCCTTGCCGCTCTGGTCAATGGCGCCATTGCCTTTGACTCACCAGACACGTCAACACCGGCCAAAGCCAATGATGAATACCACCTGTATGAAGATCTGGCCCACAGCCGCCGCGGGGTACTGATAGGCCTTGACCTCCCCTCTGGCGAAGGGCTAACGGCAAACTCAACCCCGCTGATGTACCAGGGATTACAAGTGGGGAGCCTGACCAAACTGAGCCTGAATGACGGCGGCGGTGTTACCGGCCAGATGGCGGTTGACCCGTCGGTGGTCAGCCTGATGCGGGACGGCACCCGGATTGAACTGCGTAAACCGAAAATCTCCCTCAGCGATCCTTCGATCAGCGCCCTGCTGACCGGCACCACCTTTGAACTGGTGCCCGGCGAAGGGAACCCCCGTGACCACTTTACCGTGGTGGCGGCAGACAAAACCCCGCTCCAGGAGCCGGGCGTGCTGACCCTGAAACTCAGCGCCCCGGAAAGCTTCGGTATTGACGGTGGCCAGCCGATCCTGCTGCACGGGGTACGTATTGGCCAGGTACTGGATCGCACCCTGACCAGTGATGGCGTCACATTCAGTGTTGCCATCGACCCGCACTACCGGGAGACAGTACACGGGGACAGCAAATTTATCGTTAATAGCCGTATCGACGTCAAAATGGGCCTCGATGGCGTTGAATTCCAGGGGGCCAGCGCCAGTGAATGGGTCAATGGCGGCATTCGCCTGCTCCCGGGCAGCAAAGGCAACCCTAAAGCCAGCTATCCGCTGTATGGCAACCTCGATAACGCACTGGAAAACAACACCGGCGATCTGCCCACCAGCACTCTGACCCTGACGGCGAAGACTCTGCCGGATGTCCAGGCCGGTTCGGTGGTGCTGTACCGCAAATTCCAGGTGGGTGAAATTATTGCCGTTCGCCCCCGGGCCAACGCCTTTGATATCGATATCCACATTAAACCGGAGTACCGCAACCTGCTCACCCGGGACAGCGTTTTCTGGGCCGAAGGCGGCGCCAGGGTACAGCTTAACGGTAGCGGCCTCACGGTCCAGGCTTCCCCGCTCGCCCGGGCCATTAAGGGCGCCATCAGCTTTGATAATCTGCCCGGTGCCGGTAACCAGGGACAGGGCGATAAACGGATGCTGTACGCGTCGGAAACCTCGGCCCGGGCCGTTGGCAGCCACGTGATCCTGCATATGTTCGATGCCGGGAAAGTGGCCGCCGGGATGCCTATCCGCTATCTGGGGATTGATATTGGCCAGGTAGAGTCACTGAAACTGCTTACCGACCGTAACGAAGTGCAGGCCCAGGTGGTGCTGTACCCGGAATATGTGTCGACCTTTGCCCGCCGGGGCACCCGCTTCTCGGTGGTGTCGCCGCAAATCTCTGCCTCCGGGGTTGAACACCTCGACACCCTGCTTCAGCCCTATATCAACGTAGAGCCAGGGGCCGGGCCAGAGAAACGCGACTTCGAACTGCAGGAAGCCACGATTACCGACTCCCGTTATCTGGACGGCCTGAGCATTGTGGTGGAGGTCCCGGATGCCGGTTCGCTGAATATTGGCACCCCGGTGCTGTTCCGCGGCATGGAAGTGGGCACCGTGACCGGCATGTACCTCGGCTCGCTCTCTGACCGGGTGATGGTCCAGTTGCGCATCAGCAAGCGTTACCAGGACCTGGTGCGTGACAGCTCGGTATTCTGGCTGGCATCCGGCTACAGTCTGGACTTCGGCCTCACCGGTGGCGTGGTGAAAACCGGCACCTTTAACCAGTTCATCCGCGGCGGGATAGCCTTTGCCACCCCACCGGCCACCCCACTGCCGCCAAAAGCCCAGCCGGGAAAACATTTCCTGTTACTGGAAAGTGAACCGGCAGAATGGCGCAAATGGGGAACGGCTATCCCCCGCTAAGCTGACAGGCTCCCGGTGGCTGCCGGGAGCTTTTATGCTAGACTACGCCCCCTCTTTTTCAGTTGCGGAACCCACAGTGTCCATATCCTCAGCAGCCTGGTTGCCCGATACCTTTTTAGCCGTTATCCGTGATGCCATGCCGGAATCACTCTCAATGGCGAGTTTTATTGCTGCCTGCCAGCGCCCGTTACGGCGCAGCCTGCGGGTCAACACCCTGAAGATCAGTGTGGCCGACTTCCTCACGCTGGTGGCGCCGCTGGGCTGGCAACTGGCCCCTATTCCCTGGTGCCCGGAGGGTTTTTGGGTCACCACCGGGGATGATGACAACGGCCTGCCGCTGGGGAGCTACGCGGAACACCTGAGCGGCCTGTATTACATCCAGGAAGCCAGCTCCATGCTGCCGGTCAGCGCCTTGTTTGACGGCATCCCGGCGCCGGAACGGATCATGGATATGGCCGCCGCCCCGGGGTCAAAAACCACCCAGCTCGCGGCCCGGATGGAGAACCGGGGAATGATCCTCGCCAACGAATACGCTGCCAGCCGGGTGAAAGTGCTGCACGCCAATATCAGCCGCTGTGGTATTGCTAACGTGGCCCTGACCCATTTTGATGGCCGGGTATTTGGCGCCGCGTTGCCGGAAACCTTTGACGCCATCCTGCTGGATGCCCCTTGCTCCGGTGAGGGCGTGGTGCGTAAAGATCCCGATGCCTTACGCAACTGGTCCCCGGAAAGTAACCAGCAAATTGCCGACACCCAGCGGGAACTGATCGACAGCGCCTTCCATGCCCTGAAACCCGGCGGCACCCTGGTGTACTCCACCTGCACCCTGAATCAGCAGGAAAACCAGCAGATTTGCCACTGGCTGCTGGCGCAATACCCCGGCGCAGTAGAGATTGTGCCGTTAACCGGCCTGTTCCCCGGGGCCAGCGATGCCCTGACCCCGGACGGTTTTTTACATGTCTTCCCGCAGATTTATGACTGCGAAGGGTTCTTTGTGGCCCGGTTGCGCAAAACTGCCGCCGTACCGCCGCTGCCCGCCCCGCGCTTTAAGGCCGGAAACTTCCCGTTTACGCCGTTATCCGCCAGGGAAAGCAGTGACCTGGCAGGACAGGCAGCCAGGGTCGGCTTGACCTGGGGGGACAACGCCCGCCTGTGGCGCCGGGACAAAGAACTGTGGCTATTCCCCGAGGCAGCCGGGCCATTATTCGGTAAGGTGCGTTTCTCACGCATTGGGGTCAAACTGGCTGAACAGCACAACAAAGGCTACCGCTGGCAACATGAAGCGGTAATAGCCCTGGCCCGGGGCGACGGTGACAATGCGTTTGCGCTCACCCCGGCACAGGCGGAGGAGTGGTACCGCGGCCGGGATATTTACCCGGATACCGCCCCGCAACATGACGAGGTAGTGGTGACTTTTCAGCAGCAACCCATTGGGCTGGCTAAAAAAGTGGGCTCCCGGCTGAAAAACAGCTACCCGCGTGAGCTGGTGCGCGATGGCAAACTGTTCGCCGCCGATCATTAATTCACCCAAAAAATAAATGCTTTTAGGTTGGCAGTTTTGTGTTTTACGTCCAGGCTTAACATTGTGCGCCCTACTGGTCGTACCACACAAGATACCCACTGGAGAGCATTTATGGTGAAAACGAATCTGCGGATCGGCATCTTCGAAATCGATGATGCCGAATTAAAAGGGGAACATAGCGGAGAGCGAACGTTAAGCATTCCCTGCAAGTCAGACCCGGACCTGTGTATGCAGCTTGATGCATGGGATGATGAGACAAGCATTCCCGCCGTGCTGGACGGCGAACACTCCGTACTCTACCGCCAACGTTACGATCGTCAATCCGATGCCTGGGTTATGCGCCTGGCATAACTTGCTAACCCGTCGCCAGACGGGTTATTTGTTCCCGCCATTGGCTATACTCAACCAGACCCGTTATTTCTTCGCACAAACATGGATAGGTTATGTATACACTGGTTTTGTTTGTCTGCTGGCTGGATGCCGGGTGCCAGAACCTGGCGATAGATAACTACCCTACGGAAACTCGCTGCCTGGCCTCAATGGCGGACCAGCGCATCCGCAATGGTGGCTGCTACCCCACGGTAGAGGTGGCCGGGGACTACTGGCGGCCCGCCAGCGAATATCGCGATTTGTGATCAGCACAGTTTTATCAGGGTGAGCGTGTTCCCGAACACCGCGCCGGTATCAATATAGTGCTGGTTATGAAATTGCTGCGGCTGGCGCAGTGGCGTATGGCCAAACCAGAACGCATCGGCCCCTGAAATAGCCTGGCCGTGGCCACGCAGGTGCGCCTGTAACCGGCTCCGGCTCCAGAGCACCTCCTGTTGATCGAGGGGTTGATCACGCTGATAGTGGGCGGCGGGGTAATCCGCGTGGGCAATCACATGTACCGCACTGCCGGTATGAAATTCAATCACCAGCGGCAACAACGCGCAGGCTTCAAGCTCTCTCGCCACCCGGCACTGTTGTGCCTGAGGCAACTGATAAAACCATTCGCCGCCGTTATATTGCCACAGCTGGCCCTGCGCGGTCAGCGCCTCAATCGCCATCTGTTCATGATTACCGCGTACGCTGCGAAACCAGGGCTTTTGCAGTAATCCCAGGCAACCCGCGCTGTCTGGCCCCCGGTCAATCAGATCCCCCACGGCAATCAATAAATCCTGCCAGGGATCAAAACGGTGCTGGCGCAGCGCCAGTGCCAGCATCGGCAGGCAGCCATGAAGATCGCCCACCAGATACACATGACGCCAGTGTAATGCTTCCAGTAGCTGGTACATCCCTCCTCCTGGTCTTCACAGGCCCGGTGATTGCTGGCGGCGGATGTACAGCGCCACCGCGTTATCGTGGTAGCGCACGCTACCGCCGGGCTGAAATCCCTGGGCCAGAGCCAGCCGGATCGAGGGCTGATTGTCCGGGCCAATAATGCAGCATATATCGCTGGCCAGTGCCTGATCAGCCCACGCCAGTACCGCGCTGAGCCCTTCCCGGGCATAGCCTTTCCCCTGAGCAAACGGGCGCAGGCTCCATCCGGCTTCGGGCAGCGTAAGCGCCGGAGTACACAGGCGTTGCGCCTGCTGGATGCCGATGCTGCCAATAAAGGTGCCGCTGGCCTTTTCAATACAGGCCCAGTAACCATAGCCCAGTAATTGCCAGTGCCCCACATAACGCAACAGACGCCCCCAGCTCATCTCCCGGCTCTGGGGCTCACCATTGCCAATATGGCGCACCATCTCCGGGTCCTGCCAGGTGGCGGCCAGCGCCTCAAAATCACTGAGCCGGAAAGCGCGCAATAACAAACGGGGGGTTTCCAGTTGCGGGGCACTGATCTGCATAAATGCGACTCCTGACGCCATAGCGCGCGGATAACCTCCCCGCACCGATTATTATCACAACCTGCCGTTGCGATACCGTTTACCTATCATACGACGTCTTTTTGCCAGGTACAGCGCGGTAGGGAAAATCCCCGGTCACTATCACAATGCCCGCTCCGCCACCGGGAAATACCCCGGTGGTGTAATTCGACGTTTTCATATGGTTTTATTAATGAGTATTGTTATGTTATAACATTACAAAACAATTCGAGATGTTGAACCAATGACCACTGCTTTTTCGTTAATTATGCCCTCTGCCCGCGGGTCCTTACCTGTTATCGTCATCGCGACCAGCCTGGCCTCACCGCTTGCCGCAGGCGCCGCCGATACGCTGATCGTCACCGACAACTCGCCACAGGCCCCGGCGACAGCGCAGCTCTCCCCGGGCAGCGCCTCCCGGCTGGCGGTAAGCGATCGCCAGGTTCCGCGCCATACCGAAACCATTAGCCAGCAGACCATCACCACCAGCGGCAATCGTACCCTGACAGACATTGTTGAGACGCTGCCAGGCTTGTCCGGCACCACCTCACCCACCCTGTCGAATAGCGTGTCGCTGCGCGGTTTCACGCCGGTGGCGTGGCTCTATGATGGTGTCCTTACCCCCGGCAGTACCCTTCAGGGCGGGGACCCGGTGCATTATGAAAGTATTGATGTGCTGTACGGCACCGGATCGGTACTCAACGGGCTGAGCCCGGCGGGGGGCAGCATTAACCTGATTTCGCGTAAAGCCTCATTCCGGCCACAACCTCTCGAACTGGATTATGGCTGGTCAAGTTTTGCCAGCCACCGGGCGCATTTCGGCGCGGGGGGCGCGCTGGTGGACCATCTGGCTGCCGGGCGCATTGATATCAGTACCTCCAGCACCGGGAGCCAGGTACATGATGTACGCCAGCGTCCACTGCGGGTCACCGGCTCCCTGCTGCTGACCCCTACCGATAACACCCAGCTGACCTTTGCCCTCGATCGGATGCTGGAAGACACCCATAATCCTTACTTTGGTACCCCGTTTATCAACGGCAAGCTCGCCACACACCAGCGTTACACTAACTACAACAACCTTGATAAGGCCTGGATACGCAGCCGGGCCACCTCATTCCAGGCCACCCAATCCTGGTTCGCCACCCCGCAGTTATCCGTAGAAAACAAGTTTTATTACTACACCGGCTTTCGCGAATGGCATAACGCGGAGCGCTACTACCCGTCGGCAACCCGCCCCGGAGAACTGACCCGGGACTCGTTCGGGGATCTGGCCCACGATGACAAGCTGACCGGCGATCGCGTCACCCTGAATGTCAACGGCACCCTGGGCCGGATGGATAACCAGCTCATGGCCGGGGCCGATATCAGCAAACGCCAGTTTTCCTACTTTTCTAACGGGTTTGCCGGTGAGGACAGCATACCGGTGGTTAATCCGCCGCGCCGCCCGTTCAGCAGCGGTAATGCCCCGCGCCGTTCCGCCGTGCGCCATATTACCCAAAACCAGTACGCCCTGTTCCTTGAGGACCGGCTCGGCCTGACAGATACCCTGGGGCTGCTGGGCCAGTTGCGTTATTCCGCGGTTGATATGCACTGGAATTTCCAGCAACTGAATCAGCGCATCAGCCAGCGCTATCATTTTGTTAGCGTGGGGATCGGCCCCAGCTGGGATGTAACCGATAATCTGACGCTCTATGCCAACTACAGTACCGGCAAAGAGCCCGGAGAGGATATTTTCTTTATTGGTCCGGCCCAAACCTCCCTGCCCCTGACCGCAGTACAGCAATACGAAAGCGGGGTGAAAGCCAGCCTGCCGGGCAACCGCGGCGATCTTAAACTGGCGGTCTACCAGCTAGAAAAGAAACACCTCTACCAGCAGGATGAATTGCAGGCCGGGCGCTGGAACGCGGTCGGTAAGCAAACCTCTCGCGGGGTGGAGCTGAGCGGCGCATTACGCCCGCTGGATAGCCTGACGCTGGCCGGTAACCTCGCTTATACCCACGCCCGTTTCAACAGCTACCGCCAGGGGGGGCAGGATTTGTCCGGCAATACACCGCGCTACGTCCCCCGATGGACCGCGAACCTGTCTGCCCGCTATATGGCAACCCCGAAGCTCGGCCTCGGCACCCAGATGCACTATGTCGGCAGCAGCTATAACAATGATGCCAATACCGTCAAAATGGCCAGCTATACCACCGTTGACGCCAGCGTGGATTACCAGATTCTCCCGGGGGTTACCGTCGGTAGCCGGGTGCGTAATCTGACTGATAAAACCTATGCCTGGCAGCGTACCTATGCCACCCAGGCCCTGATTGCACCCGGGCGCACCTGGGAAGCCTTCGTCAATATGCGGTTCTGATGCGCGGCCTCCGGCTACTGCTGTACATCGGGCTGGTGGCAGCGTCACCCGCCCGCGCACTGACACTGACCAATTGCGGGCAGCAATGGCTCTTTGACAAGGTGCCGCAACGGACGCTGGTGTACACCCACTCCGCCCTGGAAAATCTGCTGGCCCTCGGGGCCGGGCCTGCCATTATGGCGGTGGTGGGTTACCGCCCCGACCAGGATACCGCCCCCTCCCCCTGGACCTCCGCGGCCCGGCTCACAGCCCGTTATGATCCGGCCCCCTGGTCCGGGGAGGCGCTACTGGCGGCGCGGCCCGATTTTATCTACTCCGCCAGCTATTACTGGTTTAACAGCCCGGAAACCCCCGATCGCCGCCGCCTGGCCCGCTGGGGAATTGCCACCTGGCTGGCGGCCAGCGACTGCCAGGGGCAGCAGAGCCAGTCCGCGCGGCCACTCACCTATGACGATATCTTCAGCGAATTTCGCCATGTGGCGGCGATTTATCACGCCAGCCCCCGGGCAGAGCAGGTTATTACCGGGCTGGAAAAACAGCTTACTGCCAGCCGCCGGGCGGCGCAGCACCTCCCGGCCCTGCGCATGATGTGGTGGTATTCTGGCCTGAATATCCCCTATGTAGCAGGAGGCTACGGCGCCCCGGCCCTGCTGACCCGTACCGTGGGCAGCAGCAATATTTTCGCCGCCATCCGCGAGCGCTGGCCTGCCGTCTCCTGGGAGGTTATCGCCGCCCGGCAGCCTGATGTGCTGGTGCTGGGGGATCTGCGCCGTGGCGCTCCCGGGGACAGCGCCGCAGACAAAATCGCCTTTCTGGAGCGTAATCCGTTAACCGCCGGTATGCAGGCGGTCCGCCAGCGGCGCTACATCATCTTACCTGGCTATGACATGGACCCTTCGGTCCGCACGGTACTCGCCCTCGGGCGGCTGATTACCCAACTTGACACACTGCACACTGAGGATAACTAACAATGACTTTTCCGGCTCGTGAACTGCTGGCTGACTGGGACGCCCAGCAAAGCGCTTATATCGCCCACCGGGAGGCGCGGTTTACTGCGGTGCTTGATGTTCTGGCCATGCTGTATGGCGACGGTTTCCACGTACTGGATCTCGGCTGTGGCCCGGGATCCTTTAGCCTGCGGCTGCTGGAGCGCTTCCCTAACGCGAGGATCACCGCGGTGGATCTTGACCCGCTGCTGCTGACCCTTGCCCGCCACGCCCTGGTGGAATACCGCGAGCGTATTCAGTTTATTCACGCGGACATCGCCGCCCCGGACTGGTCCGCCGCCATTCCCGGGGCGCCCCAGGCGGTGGTTTCCAGCACCGCCATCCACTGGCTGTTGCCTGAGCAGCAAGTGGTGCTTTACCGCACCCTTGCGGGCTTGCTGGACGACGGCGGGGTGCTAATCAATGCGGACCACCAGCGCTTTACCTCCCGCCATCCGCGCCAGAAGGCGCTGGCGGAGCAGCACGATCACCACACCCAGCAACAGGCGTTCGCCCAGGGCGCCCTGGACTGGGATGCGTGGTTTACTCAGGCCCTGCGCTGGCCGCCGCTTAAGGCGCTTCAGCAAGCGCGGGAGCAACGCTTTTCAGGCCGCCCGGCCCCGTTCCCCACCAGTATTGCTGTCCAGCTTGCCCTGCTCGACCAGGCCGGGTTTTCCGAGACCGGCACCCTCTGGCAGTTCCTCGACGATTATGCTGTCGCTGGCTGGAAGTAGCCTCCGGCGGCCATCCCCCGGGGTGGTGCTGGCGGGCCTGGTGGTGGGGTTGCTGGCGGCGATGTGCGCCGCGGTGGCCCTTGGCCCGGTGGCGTTTTCACTGCCGGAAACCCTCGGTGCCCTGCTGGCCGGGAACTGGCACAGCACCACCGACAGTACCCTGCCACAGCGGGTTATCTGGTCATTACGGCTACCCAGAACACTACTGGCGGCCCTGGCGGGCGGGGCGCTGGCCGTCAGCGGTACCGTATTACAGGCCCTGACCCGTAACCCGCTGGCGGACCCGTGGATTCTGGGGATATCCTCCGGTGCCGGGGCCGGGGCGGTACTGGTGATTGCCGCAGGGTGGAGCATCGGCTGGGCCACCATCCCGCTGGGGGCGTTTAGCGGTACGGCGCTGGCCTTCGCCCTGGTCCTGTTACTTGCCCGCCACGCCCTGGCCGGGCAATCCGGGCGGCTGGTGCTGACCGGGGTGGCGGTGACGCAGTTGCTCTCGGCGCTGACATCTCTGATCACCTTCTGGAAGACCGATGCCGATACCAGCCGCGGGGTGATGTTCTGGCTGCTGGGATCGTTCACCCAGGCCGACTGGTTCCAGGTTCAGCTCTGCGCGCTGGTGGTGGTGACGATTTTTTTGCTGATCTGGTGGCAGGCCCGGGCCCTGGATGTGCTCTCCTTCGGTGCGATAACCGCCAGCTCGGTTGGCGTCAATGTGGGCCGCACCACTCTGCGGTTATACAGCCTGACCACCCTGCTGACTGCGGTGATTGTTGCCTGCTGCGGCGCCATTGGGTTTATTGGCCTCACGGTGCCGCATATCGCCCGGATCCTCGCCGGGCGCCGCCACCAGCAGTTGCTGCCGGTGGCCATGGTATGCGGCGCGATTGTCGCCGTGATGGCGGACACCCTGGCCCGCACCCTGCTGGCCCCCCGGGAGCTACCGGTGGGGATCTTAACCGCCCTGCTGGGGGTGCCGGTGTTTCTGTTACTTATCGCCCGGCCCCGGTAATCCCTCACCGGGGCGCCGCCCTTTCCCCCGCCCGGCACCGGCAATTGTAATCAAAATGCAAATGACGTATAACAAGCAACTCCGAGGGGCGCCCGCCAGGGCTGAGATGGTGAAAACCGAACCCTTTGAACCTGATCTGGGTCATGCCAGCGAGGGGACGGTGGGCAATAACACATCAGGTCATTGTCTGTTCATACCTCTGCGCACCCGGATCTCCAACGACTCAGGAGGTCCCATGAATACCACGCTGTTTGAAAATGGCCTGTACGGGCAGCTCCGCCAGCAGGCCGGTAGCCACTGGCAGGATTACATCTCACATCCCTTTGTGTGTCAGCTCGGCCGCGGAACCCTGCCGCAAGCCGCCTTTCGCCAGTATCTGGTTCAGGATTATCTGTTTTTGATCCACTTCGCCCGGGCCTATGGTTTGCTGGTCAGTAAGCTCGATACCCTGCCGGAAATGCGGGCCGCGACCGCCTCCCTGAACGCGATTGTTGCCGAGTTGCCGCTGCATACCGCCTACTGTGCGGGCTGGGGACTGCAAGAGGCGGATATCATCGCCCAGCCAGAAGCCCCACAAACCATGAACTATACCCGCTACGTGCTGGATATCGGCCACCGGGGGGATGCGCTGGATTTACTCTCGGCCCTGCTGCCCTGTGTGGCCGGGTATGCCGAAATTGGCCTCGGGCTGTTGCGCGATCCCACTACCCGGCTGGACGGTAACCCCTACGGCTCCTGGATCCGTAACTACGGCGACAGCGAGTATCTGGCCGGGGTGCGCGCCGCCATCAATTTACTCAACACGGTCGGCCAGCAGCGCGGTGCCCAGGGCCGCCTTAGTGAACTGGCGACCATTTTCACCACCGCCACCCGGCTGGAGTCGGCGTTCTGGCAGATGGGGCTGAACGCGGTGGATGCCCGGCCATGACACAATGCACGACATCCCCGGCCCTGGAGACACCGCCGGGGATCCAGGTCGACAACCTCGGCCTGCGCTTTGGCGATAAACCCATTTTTGAGGGGCTGAACTTCACCATTGCCGGGGGCACCTTCGCGGCGTTATTAGGGGTCAGCGGGACGGGAAAAACCAGCCTGTTACAGATTATCGCCGGGCTTATACCGCCTTCTGCGGGCAGCGTCAGCGGCAGTGACGGCGCCTCCCTTGCCGGGCGTATCGCCTGGATGGGCCAAAAAGATCTGCTTTATCCGTGGCTGACCATCGCCGACAACATTGCGCTGGGCGCCCGGTTACGGGGCCAGCCGGTTGATAGCCCCTGGGCGGAGCACCTGCTGGAGCGGGTCGGGCTGGCGGGCTATGGCCAGGCCATGCCCGCTACCTTGTCCGGCGGGATGCGCCAGCGGGCGGCCATTGCCCGTACCCTCTACGAACGTAAGCCAATCGTGCTGATGGATGAGCCTTTTTCTGCGCTGGATGCCATCACCCGTACCGCCATCCAGGATCTGGCGGCAGAATTGCTGTCCGGGAATACCGTGTTACTGATTACCCACGACACCATGGAAGCCTGCCGCCTGAGCAACCATCTGCTGGTGCTCTCCCGCTGGCCCGGTGGCCTTGACGATAGCCATCTGATCAGCGGTAACACCCCGCGGGCCCCTGACGATCCCATCCTGCTGAAAACCCAGGCCACGCTGATGCTGCAACTGATGGGGGCACAATGACATTTGCTTCAGAAGGGCGCCTGGTGCGCTGTGGCCGTGGGCTGACGGTGTTCGGTGGCTTGGTATTACTGTGGTGGCTCCTCACCCTGAGCGGTGTCCCGGCATTTTTGCTCCCCACCCCGGGGGCGGTGCTCCAGGCCCTGTGGCAGGGCAAAGATTATCTGGCCTGGCATGGGCTAATCACCGCCACCGAGGTGCTGTGTGGCCTGGGGCTGGGGGTGATACTCGGGGCCGCGCTGGCGCTGTGTATGATGTTCTCCCCCCGTTTACAGCGCTGGGTGATGCCGCTGGTGCTCACCAGCCAGGCAATCCCGGTGTTCGCCCTGGCGCCCCTGCTGGTGCTGTGGTTCGGCTTTGGTATGAGTGCCAAAGTCACCATGGCGGTACTGGTTATCTTCTTCCCGATGGTGTCCGCCTTTTTTGACGGGTTGCGCCGGGTTAATAACGACTATCTCAACCTCGCCCGCACCATGGGCGCCTCACGCTGGGCGCTGCTGCGCCATGTGCGCCTGATGGCGGCGCTACCGGCCTTTGCCTCCGGCCTGCGTATGGCGGCGGCGGTGGCCCCTATTGGGGCGATTATCGGCGAATGGGTCGGCTCTGCCGAGGGGCTGGGCTACGTGATGCTCAACGCCAATGCCCGAATGCAGACCGATGTCTGCTTCGCGGCGTTATTTATTCTGGTGCTGATGACCGTCCTGCTCTGGACGGCGGTGGATGCCCTGATGCGCCGCCTGATCGCCTGGCAGCCAGAAACGTGATTGATGGTATCAATATAAGGAAACAACGATGATTAAACGGCTCCTGTGCGGCCTGCTGTTCAGTATGACCGCCATCCACCAGGCCTGCGCGGCTGAGGATCTGACCCTGGTGCTCGACTGGTATATTAACCCCGACCATGCGCCTATCATGGTGGCGGAACAGATTGGCGCCTTTAAACAGCAGGGGCTGAATGTGCGGATTATCCCGCCGTCGGATCCGGCAATCCCGCCCCGGCTGGTTGCGGCAAAACAAGCGGATCTGGCCATCACCTACCAGCCGCAATTGCATTTCTTTGCTGACCAGGGGCTGCCCCTGGTGCGGGTTGGCACGCTGATTAACTCGCCGCTTAACACGGTTATCGCGCTGGACAAAAATATTAAGTCACCGGCGGATTTGAAAGGCAAACGTATTGGCTACTCGGTGAGCGGTATTGAGCAGGCTACCCTGGCGACCATGGCCAGAAACCAGCATATTCAGCCCGAAGAGATGACGCTGTTTAATGTCAATTTCCAGCTCACCAGTGCCTTACTGGCCGGGCAAGTGGATGCGGTTATTGGCGGCTATCGCAATATTGAAGTTCAGGAGCTAAAACTCCAGGGCAAAGACCCGGTGGTGTTTAACGTCGAGGATTACGGGGTACCGGCCTATGACGAGTTAATTATCGTGGCTAACCGCGACAATGTGTCGGCGCCAAAAATCAAAAAATTCCTCGCGGCGCTGAAACAAGGCGGCGATTATTTACACGCCCACCCGCAGGAAACCTGGCTGGCGTTTGCCAAAGCCCACCCGGAGCTCAACACCGCGCTGAATCGCCAGGCGTGGCAGGCCAGTATTCCGCTGTTTGCGACCGACCCGGCCAAACTGGACCGCCCCCGTTACCAGGCCTATGAGACATTTTTGTTTGATAATAAGCTTATCAAGAAAATCACCCCGGTGGATGACTACGCGGTAGAGCTGCACTAATCTCCCTGAAGCTCCGGGTCCCCATGTGCTCCGGGGCACAACCGCCATAAAGCAAAAAAGCAGGTTCACTGACGTGACCTGCTTTTTTTATTTGGACCGCCGACGAGGACTTCAACCCCGCACCTGTAGCATAAACTACTGCTCTTCCCTGATGAGCTACCGGCGGATAATGTGGGCACCGCGGATACCGCTGTGCCGCGAGGACGTATTATTCATATCCAGCGGCGAAATGCAAAGATAATCCCCGACAAAAAGTGCGTAAATTACTGATGCCGTGATCCCTTACACAATATCCCGCCGGGCCCGCCGCCAGACGGCATTATTTCTTCACAGCGTCCTGTAAGGCTTCATCTGCCCGCCAGACGCGATATTTCAGCTCAACATTTTCCGGGGTGTAGACCACCACCGGCAGTTTGCTGTTATAGCGGATCAGCCCTTTACCGTTGACATTTACCGCCACAAATTTACGGCTGGTGGTTTTATCCCGGCAGGCCATCATGGTGGAGGCCGGTGCAGAAACCTGGCTCAGCTGATAGTAGGTATATCCCCAGCCCTGAAGATCTTTCTCCTCCAGCTGGCCGCCCAGCATATGGCGGTTGCAGTCCACGTCGAGGGTTTTCCCGGGTATCAGTTCCACCTTCAGTAACGACTCATCGGGCTGCTGAGGCAGATAAATCACCTGGCGCACCATGCCCTTTTCCGCCGCCGGATAAGGCGCCACTTTACTTAACGGTTCAGCCTGATCGGCCGCCATTGCTGCGCTAGATACCAGTAACAGCCCACACAGGCCGGTCATCATAGTTTTCATTCTGAGAACTCCATGTATGCAGATTTATTCGCTCTATACTCTTACATTTCCAGAATATGAGTCTATCACTATCGCAGAACAGGGCTGAATTTCGGAGGATGCTGATCGGTGGGAGCGCTTCCCCGCGATCTGTTGCCTTATCGCTGTCACCGGTGGCGTAACGCGCTACGCTTACAGGGGTACAGTGCACATATGCGGGAGCCCGTGATGAATAAGAACAGCAGCCAGACCGTAGAAAGCCCGGAAAAAGAACAGAACAAAACCATTGAGCTCAATGAACAACGGCTGCCCTCCCGGGCGATGGCCATCCACGAGCACATTCGCCTTGAGGGGGAAAAAGAGCTGGAACGGGATGCCATGGCCCTGCTCTGGTCAGCGCTGGCGGCCGGGTTATCCATGGGGGCCTCCCTACTGGCAAAAGGTATTCTCAGTGTCCACCTTGACCACGTTCCCGGGGCGTTTTTACTGGAGAACCTCGGCTATACCGTGGGATTTATTATTGTCATTATGGCCCGCCAGCAGCTTTTTACCGAAAATACCGTGACGGCGGTGCTCCCCGCCATGCAGCATCCATCCCTGCAAAATGTCTGGCTATTACTGCGGTTATGGGGGGTGGTACTGCTCGGTAACCTGGCCGGAACGGCTCTGGCGGCAACCGCGTTTGCCTATATGCCGGTATTTGACGAGCCCACCCGGGCCGCTTTTGTTGCCTTCGGTAGCGAGGTGATGCACAAAACGCCACAAGAAATGTTTGCCGGTGCAGTGATTTCTGGCTGGCTGATTGCCACCATGGTCTGGATGATGCCAACCGCTGGTTCCCTGAAAATTGTCGTGATTATTTTAATGACCTGGCTTATTGCCGTTACCAATACCACGCATATTATCGTCGGCAGCATCGAGATATTTTATTTAATGGTGACGGGGAATATTCACTGGAGCGAATTTTTATGGCCTTTCGCTCTGCCCACCCTGGCGGGCAATATTTGCGGCGGCACCTTTATTTTCGCGCTGATCAGCCATGCGCAAATTCGCAATGATATGAGTAACCAGAAAAAATAATCCTGTCGCGGCCCGTATCATAATAATAACGACGCGGAGCCTGCGCTGACAGGATCAGGAGAATAACCGGTGACGGGAGCCAACCATTATTTACAGAAGGCGACACCATTTTCAAAAGCGACGGAGGTCACATGGGGAAGGCGTTCATAGAGGGAAAAGTCACTCCCCTGGGACGTTGGCGTGGCGTCCAGTACTACCCGGTAGCCACCGAATGTGCGGGGGACCAGGACACTGCGCCCGGCTCCCGCCGTCACTAATTCAGTGGTAAAACCATGATGTGTCCACTGATCGTGAACGCACTGGGCCAGCTCTGCCGGGGATTTACTACTGGAGCCATCCAGTACGGGCTCCTGCCCACGCAGGTAAGATAACGAGCTGCATCCGGTAAGCAGCGTAAGGCAAATAACAGGTATGACGGGCTTCATAGTTGCTCCGGAATATTGCGTTATTTCACAGCGGGCCCGTAAGGGGCCCGCAACGGATTATCCTAACAGTTTGCCTTCCAGCAACGCTAAGCCGCTCTCCAGCAGAGAGCCATGCTCAGCTACATTGCCACCCGGGGACAGGGTGTCGATAAGGCCTGGCAGAACTTGCGCCAGCAGCGCAGATGCCTGTTCCGGGGCAACCCCTAAGGAAGAGGCCAGATTCTCCATTTCACCGTTGCCCAGTACACTGGACATCTGCTCACCGGACACCGGATGGTTTTCACCGTCGGCAATCCAGGACTGGGCTATCTCTCCCAGGCCACCCTGATGAAATTTTTCAATCAGTGCCGTAATACCACCCTGGCTTTCAATCCAGGCCATAACGCTCTGTAATAACTGGCCATTGCCTTGCTGGCCGAGCACACCGCTCTGACCAAGCATGCCGCCGATCTGATCAAGTAATCCCATGATTTTCTCCACTTCATATTCAGTGATAACTGGCACAGAACAGTACGCCTTACACAGCGGGGCGCAACCAGACAACTCCTTAATAATGCGGGAAGCGCAGAAAATGGGGAGACCCAAAGAAAGGACACCTCCTGCCCGCGGACAGGAGGTGAATAATTAGTTGCGGGTATTGCCGTCAATCTGGTCGCGGGTACCGCCACCTTCTAACAATTTGTCATTGTCGGCAGGGCTTATCGTTTTGCGCGGGGAATTATTAATATCCTGGGTCTTAACGTTATCGTCATCACCCGTGTGCTGCATGATTTTCTGATTATCTTGCGTAATGCTGTTGATCTGATTCTGAGATTTACAGTGCTCGCGCGCTTCCGGGGTCTGTTTGTCATACGGAATGCGACAATCGTCAATCATATGGTTCTTATCATGGTACTGATCTTTTGCCACCTGCTGAAGCGTCGTGCTATTCACTTGGGAATGATCGGTCACCGGATTGGCGGCCATCGCAAACGGGACCACAGAGATAAAGAAGCCACAGAGTGCTGTTGCTGTTATTTTTTCATAAGGTTACCTTTTCAATAAAAAATCATTACACAGGTAAAAATTTAGAACAATTTTACGACTTCTCTGGCGTCATTTGGTGCTATTCACCGCGATCCCTGGCGGCCCTCGCCAAATAGATAACAACAGGTATCGACGCCATACGGTTGCCAGAGTTATTATTATGTTAATGCATAATCAAAAGGAATGGAAAGATGGCACGTAATTTGTTAACAGCAACGGCGGGCTCGCTTGCCTTATTGCTGGCAACGGCATGCTTCTCCCCCCCAGGTCTTAGCCCACGCCCATCTGCAACAACAGCTCCCCGCCCAGCAAGCCGTACTGGCCGCTGCTCCCCAGGAGATCAGGCTGACCTTCTCAGAAGGTATTGAGCCGGGGTTCAGCAAAATCACCCTGACCGACGCCAAACGCCACCCGGTAAAAACCGGCCAGCTGCATACCCTTGCTGGCCAGCAACAGGTTGCCATCGTCAGCGTTGACAGCCCCCTGGCCGCTGGCGAGTACCAGGTCGACTGGCAGGTGGTGTCGGTAGACGGGCATAAAACGCGCGGCAGCTACCGCTTTACCATGAAATAACCCTGATGCTGGCCACGAGCTTTATCATCCTGCGCTTTTGCCACTTTACTGCCCTGCTCCTGATGCTGGGCTGCGCTATTTGCGGGGCGCTACTGGCGCCGTCTGCTTTACGCACGGTGGTGATGAAGCGCCTCTCCCCGGTATGGTTCCCCGGGGCGGCGCTCTGCGCGCTGAGTGCGCTGCTACTGTGGGCAGTTCAGGGTGGGATGATGGGGGATGGCTGGCCGGATGTATTCTCCCCGGCCATTTGGCTGCGCCTGCTACAGTCCCATTTTGGCGCGGTATGGTTATGGCAGATTATTTTTGCCAGCGTGGCGCTGGCTATCGCCCTGATCAAACCGCGCGGGTTAAGCGCCCTGCTGTTGATCCTGGCGCTGGGCCAGGTGGCCTTACTGGGACGTACCGGCCATGCCGCCGTCAGTGAGGGGGTTGCCGGGGTTGCCAGCCAGGTAAGCTACGCCCTTCATTTACTGGCTGCCGGATGGTGGTTTGGGGGGCTTATTCCGCTGTTAGTTTGTATGGCGCTGGCCACCCGGGCCCGTTGGCATCAACCGGCCACGGTCGCCATGATGCGCTTTTCACGTTATGGGCACCTTGCGGTTGCGCTAGTCATCGCCACCGGTATCATCAACCTGTTGCTGATCACCGGTTTTCACTGGCCGTCCCCCACCCGCTACCGGACGCTGCTGCTGGTAAAAGTCGCGTTGGTGATGGTGATGGTGACACTGGCGCTGATTAACCGCTATATTCTGGTGCCGCGTTTTGCCAGTAAGCACAATGCGGCATCGCGACTGTTTGTGATGCTGACCGGCGCCGAAATCGCGCTGTCCGTTGCGGTGCTGGCGCTGGTCAGTTTGTTCGCCACGTTAGATCCGTACTGATGAGATCCGTACTAACCAGTTATTCAGGATGAAAAATGAAAAGATTGTTCGCCGGGTTGTTGTTACTTTGCAGTTCCACCGCCGCCCTGGCCGCCCCACAGATTATCACCGTCAGCCGGTTTGAAGTCGGCAAAGATAAATGGGCATTTAGCCGTGAAGAGGTCATGCTGACCTGTGGCCAGGATCAAGCGCTGTATGTCATTAACCCCAGCACCCTGGTGCAATACCCGCTGAATGAGGAAGCCCAGAAGCAGGTGGATAGCGGTAAAACACGCGCCCAGCCGATTGCGGTGATCCTGGCAGACGATCCGCAGCATCCCGGCCATAAAATGAGCCTGGCGCCATTTATTGAGCGCGCAAAAACATTGTGTAACTAACGCTATCATTTCTATAAAAAAACCGTAATCGCCTGTGAGGGCCATTACGGTTTTTGCATTTCAAACAGGGCATTTTTTTCAGTATTTCTGACCCGACGATAGCCGCGGACTGGAAAAGCTGAAATGCTCATCTATTCTTAAATGGCAGGGCGACTTAGCCTGCATTAATGCCAACTTTTAGCGCACGGCTCTCTCCCAAGAGCCATTTCCCTGGACCGAATACAGGAATCGTATTCGGTCTTTTTTTGCCTGACAGGCTTTCAGGGCGTGACATAACAAGCGGTTACCCCTAAGGTCCGGCGCAAAGTGCGCATAACGGCTTGTTACGTGTTTGTCAGCATGCCTTAATTTTTTTTGCAAGACAATAACATTTACCCCATTGATCGTAAAATGACTGACAGTGGTCTGGGGTGATACCTGCCGCATCTGATCCTCAGTTCGTGCTATATTCACCCGGCACAACGCCTATAAAACGCGTGATAACAAGAAGTAAAAAGCTTTCCTTCGCGCGCTATAAATTAATTGTGTGATACACATTCAGCCAGACCAGAGGCCGGTCTCATTTTCGCAACCCGCATGAGCGTGGAACGGCAATACCAGGGAGAGGCTACATTTACCGCTGGCAGGAAACTAGTGCCAGCGCCTATGTCAGGCAAACATGTTCATCTGCTGATGTTTAAGCTGCTGGAGCTTCTCAGACAGCTTTATTTTTTCATCTGCTTTGGTGTAATCCGCAGGAGCCATACAGGTTATCAGCTTATCCAGGTCATCCGGTGATTTGATAACCATAAACACCTTCGACTTATTGATGAACACCACCGAGTTTTTTTTACGCTGAAGCAGCTCAATAACGTTATTGAGGGTACCTGTGCTTTTCGCATCCCAGACCATCAGGCCGTAGTCAGCCTGTTCAGCCATTTGAATATCTTTGGCGGTATAAAAGGCGCGGGTACCACGAGGATGCCCGGTTTTTACCACACTAACAGGCCAGGCCCCCAGATTGTTACGGGGTTTTGGTGAGCTACTGAACACGGTTGTCGAATCACAGCCCATCTCCAGTAAGGCATGCTGTACGGACGAATCCACGCCGTTTGCATCCCCGACCACCACACTGAAATGCCGATCGACGATCTTTTTCAAACGCGCGATAATCAGCGGATCAAGTTTCTTGATGGTTATTGAGCCAGCAACAAACACAGTCGTCATGATGGTTTCCAGGTTAATGCAGCAACATAAATATTATCCACTTTAGTATAACGCCGGAGTGCCATACATGCAGCTTCTGCCGTTGTGCCTGTATGATAGAGGTCATCAATCAGCAATACATTCCAGCGCCCATCATTGGCGATAACCGGATTAACTGAAAATGCATTCTCGATGGCAGCCATCTTCTCTTCCCTGGTGTTAAGGTTTTTCAGTGATACGTCTCCCGGCGCTTTCACCAGCAGATTATCAAAGCAGGGAATATTGGCGAGACTCCCCAACGCTCTGGCTATTTCAGTGACCGGCTGACGTTCACGGGGAGTGGATGCCGGCATGGGAACAATGAAACCAATGTGATGAAAAAGAGGAATAGCATGTTGTTTCAGATAATGGGCTAGTGGTGCTATTTGTTCCCAATCCGCGCGGTATTTCAGCCGGTACAGTGCCTCTCCTGCCGGGGTTCGGTTTGTCTCAAACTGTGGGTGTCCATATTCATTATCGCCAATGTAAATACTGCTGACGATATGCTTATCCATCGCGTAACCGAGGTCCCAGCGACCATTTATTTGCCTGATATTGCTCTGCATCGTTCGCTCGCTACTCACAACCAGCCGGAAAATGAACTTATAATTGCCAGTCATGTTTTGAAAGCCATTTACGTTCTGATTGTTCTGCAGTTTACGTTACCAGCCTGGGATGCCTTATTTCCCTCTTCGTCCCCCGATCCACCGCACTAAAAACATCGCGAAAAGGAATACGTTAACCGGGGCACTGACCACGCCCGGCGCGCTTTTCTGCCTGCCGGCGTCTCATTAACGCCCTGTCACACAGATTTCATCTTTACCCGCCGATAACTCCCGGACTATGCTTAGCGCCTCTAACTATCGCCCCAGCGGGAGAATATGGAAGATTTACAATTTGATGTAGGGCCGACATTACAGATCCAGTACCGTTTTCAGAAGGCGCGTTTTGACTGTAAACATTTGCTGATAGTGATGTCCGGGTTTAATAGTCCAGACCCGACAGCGTATGACTTTACTACCACCCTGCACCATTGCCATTCGGCAATTTTATGGATAAAGGACGATTTTAATCGCCTGCCGGCGTATTACCTGTGTCAGGGGATGGACTTCGCTATTGAAGCGGGGGTCAGTGCGCTTATTGACCATATCATCACCACCGTTAACCCTGGCCGCACCTCGATAATCGGCGCCTCCAAGGGCGGTAGTGCGGCACTGTGGTTTGCGGTTAAGCACAATATTCTCAACGTTATTGCCTGCGTTCCCCAGCTGCATATCGGCAGTTATCTGGCAAACAGCAAGTGGCAGGAGACCGGCCGGGTGATGATGGGCAGTATGGATGAGCAAAATATCGCCCGGCTGGACGCCCTGCTACCACAAAAAATCACCGCCGATCGGCAACTGTCGCGCAACATCTATCTGTTCACCTCCCCGGAGGATGAGCAGTACACCACTGATATTCAGCCCTATTTGCCGCTCTTTGAGCGCTATCAGAACTTTAATCTGGTAGAAACCCACTCCCGCTTTGTCAGCCGCCATGAAGACGTTACCCGCTATAACGTCAATCTGGTGCTGGCCCTGGTGTATCAGTTTGAGGATGGCATTACCCCCTAGTGGGGCACGGTCCATAACGGCGCCCGCTGGTAAGCCCGATAGCGCCCGGCGGCGGCCGGGCGCAGGCGTGATAATACGGTGCGAAGGCGCTTAGCAGAGCGGGGTTACCGCCGCCCGCATTCCCTGAGTCAAAATGGCCGCCAAATCCCCGGCAACCGCTTCCACCAGTCCCGCAACACCGGTCAAATCCTGCCCCCAGTGGCTGCTGTCAGACAACACACTGGTCACCAGCGCAGGCAAGGTTAACTGGCTATTATCGTAGCGGCCCCACAACTGGGAATAACGTTCCAGCCAGTGAGCATCATCCTGCAATGGATAAGCTTCCCCGCTGCGCGTGCCGCGATAAAACGCGATCAGCGCCGCCAGCGCAAATGTCAGCCGCGCCGGTAACGTGCCGTTTTGCTGCTGATAGGTCAGCAACTGGGGCAAAATACGGGTGCGGTATTTGGTCATCCCGTTCAGGGCAATCGACAGTAACTGGTGGCGAATATAGGGATTGCGAAAACGCCCGGTCACCGCCCTGGCAAAAGAGATAAGCTCATCCTGGGGCAGATCCAGCACCGGGATAATCTCCCGGGCAATCGCCTGTTCCACAAACGCACAAATTTGACTGTCGTTCATCGCCTCCCCCACGGTATCCAGCCCGGCGAGGAACGCCACCGGCACCAGCGCGGTATGGGCACCGTTAAGAATGGCCACCTTGCGCGCCTTATAGGGTTTGATATCGTCAACAATCATCACGTTCAGCGGCAACTGGTCGAGGCGCAGCGCCTGGGCCAGGGACGCTGGCCCCTGGATAACAAACAGGTAAAAGTGCTCGGCGCTATCCAGGAAACTATCGCGGTAACCGAGGGTTTGCTCCAGGGCTGCGGCTTCTTCACGGGGATAGCCGGTGACAATACGATCCACCAGCGTCGAACAGAATGTGTTGGCCTCATTCAGCCAGCGGCTGAAAGCGTCCGGCAATGCCCACTCCTGGGCATAACGCACCACCAGCTCACGCAGCGCCTCACCGTTATAATCGATTAGCTCACAGGGGATAATAAACAACCCTTTGTCGGCGGCACCCGCAAAGTGGCTGAAACGCTCGAACAGCAGACGGGTCAGTTTTGCCGGATAACTCACCGCCGGCGCATCATCGAACTGGTCACCGGCGTGGTAAGCAATACCGGCTTCGGTGGTGTTCGAGAAGACAAACTGCAACGCCGGATTGTGGGCCAGCCGGAGGTATTCATCGTACTGCTGATAAATGTTGATCTCGCGGTTAACCGAGCGGATCAACCGGGATTCGCTCACCGCCTCGCCGCTATCGTTAAGCCCGCGAATGATGGTGGTATACAGTCCGTCCTGGGTATTCAGGGAGGGCGGAAAATCGGTGTCGATGGGGCGAACAATGGTGATCCCGGCATTCAGATTGGTGTGTTCATTGAGCAGGTCGATTTGCCAGTCAACAAACGCCCGCAAGAAATTGCCTTCGCCAAACTGAATAATACGCTCCGGGTACTGGGCGCCGGGGAAGTCGTTACGATTAAGCTGTTTCACAGGGGGGAGTCCTTTGAAATGGGCGCGGGGGTACACTCCCGCAGCGGTTGCCATAGTGATTGCGGGGGTTATCGCCGAAACCTGCACCGGCGCGCAGCTTCAGTGGCCTGGACTGTGAACAGTGCCAAATAAATTGGTACTTAACTGGTTTTTAATGCCATAACCGCGCACACTGGCCCCATGAGCAGACCCCAACACTTGCGCCACAGCGTCATTAACCAGTTTCTCGACAGCATTGCCCGCGGACATCTGACCTCGCCGCTGCCGTCGCAGCACGCCCTTGCTGAAGCTTTCAATATCAGCCGCACCACCGTGCGCCACATTCTTACCCATCTGGTGGCCGAGCAAATCCTGAGCCAGCAGGGGCGGCAATTTCTGATCCGCCGCATTCCTTCGGCCAGCACAGAAGCCCGTATTCAGACCCTGCCCGATGACGCGCAATATCAGCACGTCGAGCAGGCGTTTTACCGGATGATCAATCAGCGGGTACTGCGCCCGGGGGCGCGCTTTACCGAACTGGCGCTGGCCAGGGAAACCGGAGCCACGCCCCAGATCGTGCGTGAGTTTTTGCTCAGGTTCAGCCGCTATGCGTTGATTGAACATGAGCAGCGCGGGAGCTGGCGGATGAAAACCTTTGACCGGCAGTGGGCGGAACAGCTATTTGAACTGCGGGCGCTGCTGGAAACCCACGCCCTGGGCAAGTTTATGGCCCTGGGGGCTGACGATCCCCGCTGGCTACAGGCCCGGGATCTGCTGGCCCGTCACCGTCAGTTGCGCAACAGCATTGGCAGCGACTACCGGCTATTTTCCGAGCTGGACCAGGGGTTCCACGCCCTGCTGCTCTCGGCGGCGCAGAACCTGTTTTTCAACCAGTCCCTCGAGATCATTTCGGTTATCTTTCATTTTCACTACCAGTGGGATGAGCGGGATCTGCAACAGCGCAATATCGTCTCGGTGGATCAACATATGATGATCCTCAACGCCATGCTGGCCGGGCAGCGTGAACAGGCTGTCAGCCTGTTACACTATCATCTCGATACCGCTAAACAGGCGATGATTACCGCCCTGGTGGTGAACCAGCAGCCAGATGCTTCCAGAACAACGTAGTGCTGCAGCGGGCGCCATCCGGCATTAGTGCATAATCCGGGATAACCCCCGCCTGCTGCCAGCCACAGCGCCGGTAAAACTGCTCGGCCCCGCTGCCGCTGGCGGTGTCCAGCACCAGCAGCCAGCGCCCCTGAGCCCTGGCCTCCTGCTCCAGCCGGGCCATCAGCGCCCGGGCAATGCCGCCGCGCCGCGCCCGGGAATGAACCAGTAACTTGGCCACCTCAGCCCGGTGGGGCTGGTTCTCCGGCAGATCGGTCACCAGTATCACACACCCTATAATGTGCTGCTGATCATCCAGCGCCACCAGCAGCTGGCGCCCGTCCCGGGCGACACTGGCCGCGACCCCTTCCCAGAAAACACGGGCTTTATCTTCGCCCATCGGCAAGACAAAACTCACCGACGCGCCGCCTTCAACACAATCAATCAATAAGGCATTCAGGCTATGGAGCCGCAACAAAATATCGTCATGATGCAGGGAGGTGATAGTGACCATCGGCGCTACCGTCAGAGTGAAAACGGTATCTTACCAGGCCCGGTAGCCCGGACATCATAGGCTTTTTTTATCGATCTCAGGGGCGCAACTGGCCGGCCAGCGCATCCAGCAATTGGTAGCGGTTGCGGTACTCGGCGCGTTTCTTACTGGCAATATCGTCGATGGCCTTGCGGGGCTGACTTAGCGGCAGCTGATAGTAATAGCGGTGCACCGGTACCCCATTAATTGACGCCCAGAACTCGTTATAACTGGCGAAAAATTTCCGCCCCTTGCTGAAGCGATAACGCAGGGCGCGGAAGATATGGCCGCTGTCGCTAACCGCATAGATCCGCGCGATGCCCTCTTGCTGGGCCAGGATCCCCAGCACCTCAATCAACACCCGCTTCGGGAACAGGCCGTAGCAGGCCCGGGTAGCCTGTTTAATCGCCTCATGGGGGACAGTTTTTTTCGCCCCTTGTAAGCCGCCAATCTTCACCACCCACTGCCCCTGCTCATCCACCACGCTGAAGGTCAGGGTAGCCAGCAGGACATCATCACAGTAGCACCACAGGGTACTCTCCCCCTCACGCTGGGCGCCGGTGGCCCCAGAGGCAAAAACCTGCAAGCGGGCGTCGTTTTTCCCACTCACGCTGACCAGCATCTGCGGCGTGGCGGCCATCAGCGCCTGGCCAAAGGCCGGGCGGCAGATACCGGTAGCCCACTGATAATGCTGCACGATAGCCTGGGCCCGGGCCATCGGGCCGAGGCCCAGGTGCAGATACTGGCGATGAATTTTCCCCGGCAGGCTCGACTGGGCGCGCAACACATCGGGAAACCAGGGCTGGGTGGCAATGGCAGACATCAGGTAATGGGTGGAGGGCCAGAACAGCAGCGTACGGCAGAGGTATTTCATCCGGTAACCGCGCCGTTGCCATATTGACCCCGGGCGCAGCCCGCCGCTGACCAGCGCAGCAATAACCTGGTTTGCCGACGCCTGATGAATGGCTGGATGGCGGTTTTCAATCAATGACATGGTGATTCCCCGGCGTAAAATACAGTTAAGGGAAATCATAAAATCTGCCAAATACACCGCGCTGCAACAGGGCCATTGCTGCCCCGGGCTATCTGCAACAAATAATCAACAGCCAGGTGGAAAGGCTAATTATTCATCTCCTGAACCAGCCAGCGGAAGATCACCGCCACCACATATTGCTGCTGCTGATCGCTCAGCTCCGCCCCCGCCGGGATACCGTGCCACTTAGCCAGACAGCCCCGGCAGCAGGTGGCCGTCGCGTGCTGGGCAATAAATACCGGATGGCCGCGCATCGGGGTTTGTTTACCGTCGTTCGCCGGGGCCGCCGGGGCCAGGCGCAGGGCGATAAAATCCGCCGCATGGCGCTGTACCGTCTCCGCGCCTTTATCCAGGCAATACTGGCGCTCTTTGCTGCCAAGATGAAAACGGCTGCGAAAGCGGGATTGTTGCAGGCGGCGGAATAGCTGATCGGTGTTTGGTGACATAGTGGTCTATTCTGGCCCGCCTATCGCGGGCCCAGCTCCTCTTAGTGACGGTGTCACAAACCAGTATACCCCCGGTAGCGCCGCCTGGCGCGGGGATCAGTTTAGAAAATAGAGCGCCCCATCTCCTGGGCGAGAATTTCAAGAGCGGCGATGCCCGCCAGCGAGTTACCGGCCTCATCCAGCCCCGGGCTCCACACCGCGATGCTCATCTCATGGGGGACGATGGCAATAATACCGCCCCCCACCCCGGATTTACCCGGCATCCCTACCCGCCAGGCAAATTCACCGGAGCTTTGATACATCCCGCTGGTTGCCATCAGGGCGTTGATCTGCCGGGTGTGCTGCGGGGTGATCAGGCCGGTGGGCTGGTGGACGGCCTTGCCCTGATTGGCAAGGAATAAGAAACACCGCGCCAGCTCGGCGCAGTTCATCTCCAGTGCGCAGTAATGAAAGTAGTTATTCAGCACCGGGATAACGTCATTGTGGAAATTACCAAATGAACGCATCAGGTAGGCAATGGCGGCATTACGATCCGCGTGGTCAAACTCCGAACGGGCCACCCGGGTGTTGTAATGCAGATCCGGCGCCTCCGCCAGGGCGCGCACCACTTCCAGCATCCGCTGGCGCGGGGCGCTGAGCCGGCTTTGCAGCATATCGCACACCACCAGTGCTCCGGCGTTAATAAACGGATTACGCGGCTTGCCTTTCTCCAGCTCCAGCTGTAACAGCGAGTTAAACGGCTGCCCGGAGGGATCTTTGCCCACCCGCTGCCAGATGTCATGCTCCTCATAGAGCCCCATCGCCAGTACCAGGCTCAGCACTTTGGAAATCGACTGAATAGTAAAACGTTCGCAGGCGTCCCCGGCCTGGAAATGCTGGCCGTCCACGGTACTGATGGCAATGCCGAGCTTCCCGGCCGGAACCGCCGCCAGGGCGGGAATATAGTCCGCCACTTTCCCCTGAGTGGTGAGCGGGCGAACCCGCTCCAGAATCGTTGCCAGTAATGCGTCTGTCAGTGCCTGTGCCACGCTGCGAATTCCTTGTATCTGCGCCTGTTGCGGGGCGCAGTATACCAGCGCAGGCGGCTCAGGTAACCCGCATTAGTGCCGGTCCCGCCATACGGTCTGAATGTTACAAAACTCATACAACCCAAAGTGGGACAGTTCGCGGCCAAAGCCACTTTTCTTCACCCCGCCAAAGGCAACGCGCGGATCGCTGGCGCTATAGCCATTGATAAACACACCGCCACACTCCATCCGTGCCGCCATCTCCAGCGCCTGTGCTTCATTGGCGCTGTAAATCGTCGCCGAGAGCCCGAAATCACTGTGGTTGGCTATCTCAAGGGCGTGCTGGGCGTTATCGGCCACACAAATGGCCGCCACCGGGCCAAACAGCTCCTCGCGAAAGGCAGTCATCGCCGGGGTGACATTGCTCAATACCGTCGGCGCATAGTAGTTACCGGCCCCGGCGATTTTTTCACCGCCCAGCAGCAGGGTAGCCCCTTCCGCCAGGGTGGCCTGCACCTGGCCGTGTAATTCGTCACGCAAATCGGCCCGGGCCATCGGCCCAAGGGTGTTCTCTTCGTCACGCGGATCACCGCATTTCAGGGCCTGAGTGGCCGCCACAAAACGCGCGGTAAAGTCCTCGGCTATCCCCGCCTCGACAATAAACCGCTTGGCCGCGGCACAGACCTGCCCGGTATTCTGGAAGCGCCCCGCCACCGCGGCCTGCACCGCATCATCGAGATCGGCATCATTGAGGACGATAAACGCATCCGATCCCCCCAGTTCGAGGACACATTTTTTCAGTGCGGCACCGGCCTGTGCGCCTATAGCCGCCCCGGCGCGTACGCTGCCGGTTACCGCAATGGCCGCAATGCGGGGATCGTTAATCATCTGGCTGACCCCGTCTACCGTGGCATTAACCGACACCAGCAGCCCGGCAGGGAAACCCGCCGCCCGGGCCAGCTCTTCAATTAATTGCGCGCTGCCCATCACATTCGGGGCATGTTTCAGCACATAGCTGTTACCGGCCAGCAGCATGGGAACCGCCCCGCGCAGCACTTGCCACAGCGGGAAGTTCCACGGCATCACCGCCAGAATCGGCCCCAGGGGGCGAAATTCAATGGTCGCTTTATTGTCCGGCACCTGGGTTGGCTGCCCGGCCAGCATCGCCGGGCCCTGCTCGGCATACCAGCGGCACAGCCCGGCGCTTTTATCGACCTCTGCCCGGGCCTGGCGAATGGGTTTGCCCATTTCGCGGGTCATCAATTGGGCAATTTGCTCTTTATGTTGTTCCAGTTGCTCACCCAGGGCCACCAGCCGCGCCGCCCGCTGGGCCACCGTCAGCGCGCGCCAGGCGAGCCACGCCTGGTGATTACGGGCGAGTGCGGCATCCACCTCCGCGGGTGACAGCCAGGGATACGCCGCCATAACGGTACCGTCGATGGGGCTGATAGAAATAGCATGGGTTTCAGGTGTCCAGGTCATGATTGATTCCTGCGCAGGGTGAGTAGTGCATTCACCATAGCGCCGTGTTATTTTCATGAAAACTGAATAATATTAAGTATTCTATTCACAAAATGAGAACACTATGGATCTGACCCAACTGGAAATGTTCACTGCGGTGGCAGAGACCGGCAGCATCAGCGCCGCCGCCCGCCAGGTTCACCGGGTGCCGTCAAACCTGACCACCCGCATTCGCCAGCTGGAAGAGGAGCTGGGCAAGGATTTGTTTATCCGGGAAAATCAGCGCCTGCGGTTATCACCGGATGGCCATAACTTTTTGATCTACAGCCGCCAGATCCTCGGGCTGGTAGATGAGGCCCGGCGGGTTATCTCCGGGGATGAGACCCGGGGCACCCTGGCCCTGGGGGCGCTGGAAAGCACCGCCGCCGTGCGCATCCCCTCAATTCTGGCGGCATTCAACCAGCGCTATGACGGCATCCAGCTGGATTTATCTACCGGCGCCTCCGGGACCATGCTGGATGGCATCCTGGAAGGCACCCTGTCAGCGGCGTTTGTTGACGGCCCGGTGCTGCATCCGGTGCTGGAGGGGGTGCCGGTTTTCGACGAGGAAATGATGATAATCGCCCCCATTTCCCATCAACCCATTACCCGGGCCCGGGATGTCAGCGGGGCCAGTCTGTACGCCTTTCGCGCCAACTGCTCTTATCGCCGCCATTTTGAGGGCTGGTTTTTGGCCGACCAGGCGATGCCCGGCAAAATCCATGAAATGGAGTCCTACCACGGGATGCTGGCCTGCGTGATTGCCGGGGCCGGGCTGGCGATGATGCCGCGCAGTATGCTGGAGAGTATGCCCGGCAGTCATCAGATAAGCGCCTGGCCCCTGGCGGAGCCCTGGCGCTGGTTAACCACGTGGCTGGTCTGGCGGCGCGGGGCGCGGACCCCACAACTGGATGCTTTTATTGACCTGTTACCGGCCTATCGCGGGGGCTGGCCCGGTCAAAAATGAGAGGTTCATCACAATTTAATTTGTGTCCTGCCGGGCCAGGCTTTAAGATCGCCGCTGATATCTTTCCCCAGGACGCGCACTGTTTATGGCTCCGAATGTTAATCCGGCATCCTCTGCCCCGGTTCCCCGAAATATTGCCTGGCTACGGGTTGTCACCCTGGCCGTGGCCGCTTTTATTTTTAACACCACCGAGTTTGTTCCGGTTGGTTTACTGTCGGATATCGCCAGCAGTTTCCAGATGGAGACCGCCCAGGCCGGTATTATGCTGACCATCTATGCCTGGGTGGTCGCCCTGACCTCATTACCGTTTATGTTGCTCACTAACCAGGTGGAGCGCCGGCGGTTGCTGATTGCGATTTTCATCCTGTTTATTGCCAGCCACGTGCTCTCCTGGCTGGCGTGGAACTTTGTGGTACTGATAATCAGCCGCATCGGCATTGCTTTTTCCCACGCGATTTTCTGGTCGATTACCGCCTCCCTGGCTATACGCATGGCCCCGCACGGGAAACGCGCCCAGGCCCTGAGCCTGATAGCCACCGGTACGGCCCTGGCGATGGTGCTCGGCCTGCCGCTGGGCCGGATGATCGGCCAGTATTTCGGCTGGCGGGACACCTTCTTGCTGATCGGGATTGTCGCCTTCCTGACCCTGTTATGCGTGATTAAACTGCTGCCGCCACTGCCCAGTGAACACTCTGGCTCACTGAAAAGCCTGCCTATTCTGTTCCGCCGCCCGGCGCTGGTCAGCATTTATATTCTGACTGTGGTGGTGGTTACCGCACACTACACGGCATACAGCTATATCGAACCCTTTGTGATTAATGTCGCGGGACAAAGCGCCAGCACCGCCACCCTATTGCTGCTGGTACTTGGCGGGGCGGGAATTATTGGTAGCCTGATTTTCAGTAAGCTGGGTAATCTGCACGCCTCCGGCCTGGTAAGTAGCGCTATCGCACTGCTGGCGGCCTGTCTGTTACTGCTGTTGCTCTCAAGTGACAGTGTCACCAATATGATGATCCTTAGCCTGTTCTGGGGCATGGCGATGATGATAATTGGCCTCGGCATGCAGGTGAAAGTACTCTCCCTGGCGCCGGATGCCACCGATGTCGCGATGTCGTTGTTCTCCGGTATTTTTAATATTGGTATCGGGGCCGGTGCCCTGTTGGGCAACCAGATAAGCCTGCACCTCTCGATGAGCTGGATTGGCTATATGGGCGCCATCCCGGCCATCGCGGCATTGATCTGGTCGGTGGTGGTTTTTCGCCGCTGGCCGGTGCCTGCCCCAGAGCAGCCCCAGACCAATTAACCGTATTACGCCAGGCTATGCCTGGCGTAATATCACCCGCCGCAGCGCCTATCCGCTATACTTCATCCTATTCCACCGGCAATACCACACGCTGAATAACACATTCGAAACCAACGAACAACCAACGCGCAACAACCAATAGATTAATTTTTTTGATGTTTTGACAAGCCATTTACTTTCGAATGAAAGCTGCCGGACCCGACTGACAACAGCGCATTATTATAATTAATTGTTATCCATATCGTTATTTTTCGGGCGCTATTTTTGTTCCCATCACCGATGAACAAAAAGTGTGATCCCCTTCAATAATCATGTTGACTTATACTTAACACAACAATAACATCTCGCGTGATTATCTAATTGCCTGGGCAAACACATTGAAACGCACCTGTGATCTGTTCAACGAAATGGTCCCGCTCGGTCGTCTGATTGTATTGGTCAACCAGAAAAAAGATCATTTATTGAGCAATTACCTGTCGCCGCTGGATATTACGGCGTCGCAGTTTCGGGTGTTATGTGCGATTCAGTGTGAAGAGCCAGTTTCCCCACGGGAACTGAGTAGGATTCTGTCAGTGGATTTGGGGGCATTAACCCGAATGCTTAATCGCCTGGCCGACAAAGGCTGGCTGGAGCGATTGCCTAACCCCACAGATAAACGAGGTGTTTTACTTCGCCTCACACCGCAGGGTAACGCGATGTGTGAGAAATGCCGCAGTTTAGTAGGGCAGGATCTTCACCAGGAATTGACCAAAAATCTAACGGCACAAGAAGTGACAACACTCGAATACCTGATGAAAAAGGTGATTGCCGAAGAGACACGATAGAGAGGTGAGACGATGTCCAGACGTAATAATGATGCCGTAACGGTACATTGCATTTTAGACTGGATAGAGGACAACCTGGAATCACCACTCTCCCTTGATGTGGTATCCCAGCGTTCCGGCTACTCTAAGTGGCACTTGCAACGGATGTTTAAAAAAGAGACAGGACATTCTCTGGGTCAGTATATTCGCAACCGCAAGCTGACCGAAATTGCCATGAAGCTGAAAGACAGCAATGAGCCGATCCTTTATCTGGCAGAACGCTATGGGTTTGAGTCCCAGCAGACACTAACCCGTACATTCAAAAACTATTTCTCAGTTCCGCCCCATAAGTATCGCATCACCAATATGCGTGGTGAAACGAAGTTTTTACATCCTCTCAACCACTAAGTGGTGCGGGGGTTCTGGCCCGATAAACTGGCCAGCAGTCATAATGAAGAATTAACGAGGTTTACATGAAGCGTCTGATCTGCGCCATCACAGCGGTACTCGCTCTGGCGTCCACTCAGGTCATGGCGGAACAGCCTGAAGGATTAACCTGGCAAGTCCCTGATCACGGCGGCATGATGTTGCCCTCCACCGGCAGTTGGTGCGCCAGTGACAACAACCAGACCCAGACAAATACAGCGGATAAATCTGATGCCCTTGGTGTGCCCTATTACCACCAAAAATAGCGCCACCAACAATAGCATCCGGTAGATAACGCCTACGGCCCGCTTAACGGGCCGTTTTATCATGGGATGATCAAGTCCGGGCCCGGCGGGCCGACACCCAGCGCCGAAAGCCAAACACATTGATATACAGCCCCGCCATAATCAATAATGCCCCGCCGCACTGCATCAACGATAGCGACTCATCCAGGATAAGCATCGCGCTGGTCATCCCAAATACCGGCACTAACAGCGACAGCGGCGCCACACGCCAGGTTTCATAGCGCCCCAGTAACGTCCCCCAAATCCCGTATCCCAGAATCGTCGAGATAAACGCCAGATAACACAGCGCCAGAATCGTGATTCTGTCAATCTCACGCAGGCTGCTCAGCATCTGCGCCGGGCCATCCAGTAACGCGCTGGCGGCAAAGAATGGCACAATCGGGATCAGCGCACTCCACACCACCAGTGACATCACATCCGGCTGCGGCGATAGCTGCATAATTTTCTTATTGAAGATGTTACCGCTGGCCCAGCACAGGGCGCCGCCCAGGGTGAGCAGGAACCCGGTCAGGGAAACATGATCCCCAACGAGGCTGGCATCAATCAGCACCAGCAGGCCGAGAATAGCCAGCGCAATGCCGACCCCTTGCTTAAGCTGTAAGCGCTCGTTAAACATAAACGCCCCCAGCACAATAGTAAAAAAGGCCTGCGCCTGGAGCACCAGAGACGCCAGCCCCGCCGGCATACCGCATTTGATGGCGCTAAACAAAAACGCAAACTGGCCAAAGCTGATGGTCAGGCCATAACCCGCCAGCAGGCGAAACGGCACTTTCGGCGGGCGGATAAACAACAGCGCCGGGAATGCCACCAGTAAAAAACGCAGCCCCGCCAGCAGCAGCGGCGGCATCTGGTGCAGCCCGATTTTAATCACCACAAAGTTGATGCCCCACACCACCACTACCAGCAGCGCCAGCAGCGCGTCTTTCCGCGTCATTTTCGCCCCGTTATTATCATTAATTTAACAAGCCATCCCGAAAGTAACTTACGCTTCCCTGTGATATATTGCCATTACTGCACAGATTTTGTTTTTATTGTTAATAAAAAGTTAATATAAAAAGCACCTTACCACGATTGGCGTCGGTCTAAAAATCACTATGCTGAAACTGTTCCCCCGGGCCATCCCGGTACTGTTGATCTGCTCATTGTTTCTCACCATTGGCCGGGGGATCACCCTGCCCTTTATGACCATTTACCTGACCCGTCATTACAACCTGAGTGTCCATCAGGTCGGCATTGCGATGACGGTCGCCCTGGTGATCGGCGTGGTCTTCAGTCTGTTATTCGGTGTGGTGGCGGATAAATTCGATAAAAAGCGCTATATGCTGTTGTCGGTTGCCGCTTTCCTGCTGGGGTTTATTTTGATCCCGCTCAGCCAGCGGGTTGATCTGGTGGTGGTATGGTTTTCAGTAATTAACTGCGCCTACGGCGTGTTTTCCACCGTGCTGAAAAGCTACTTCTCCGACACGCTGGCGGTGTATCAACGGCCCAAAATATTCTCCCTCAATTACACCTTTGTGAACATCGGCTGGACCCTCGGCCCACCGCTGGGCACCCTGCTGGTGATGCACAGCCTCAATCTGCCATTCTGGGTATCGGCGATGACCGCCATCGGCCCGCTGCTGATGATAAGCCGGTGGGTGGCCCCCACCCGCCCGGTAACGACCGCATCCCGCGCCGCGCCATTCCGGCTGGGGAGTTTACTGCGCGATCGGCCACTGCGCTGGTTTACCGCCTCGATGTTCCTCGGCCAAATTGCTTTTGGCGCCTTTACCGCCTGCCTCTCGCAATATGCGATTACGTTCTACGATGTCCAGTTCGCCAGCCAGATTATCGCCGTGGTGCTACCGGTCAACGCTGCGGTGGTGGTACTGCTCCAGTACCCGGTGGGTAAAATATTGCGTAATGATAACCTGCGCCGCTTTATGGGGCTGGGAACCCTGTTTTTTATCGTCGGTCTGGCGGGGTTTATGGTTAGCGGCACCCGGCTGTGGCTGTGGGGGGTCGCGGCGATTATCTTCACCCTCGGGGAGCTTATCTACATCCCGGGGGAATATATGTTGCTGGATAACATTGCGCCCCCCGGTATGAAGGCGAGCTATTTCTCAGCCCAGAACCTGGGGATGCTCGGCAGTGCCCTTAACCCGCTGCTGACCGGTTATTTGCTCACCTGGCTGCCGGGCTATGGCCTGTTTCTGACCCTGATGATACTGGTAATGCTGGCATGGGTCTGTATGCTTCAGGGCAGCCGCCAGCCCCCGGGGCTGGCGGCCTGACAGGCATATCAAATGGCCACCAACTGGCGAACTCCGTCCTGTGCCATGGCGTGGCCCGCACCGCGCTGGATAATCGTCCCCCGGGACATCACCAGATAGTTGTCTGCCAGTTCGGCGGCAAAGTCATAAAATTGCTCGACCAGTAAGATGGCCATATCACCCCGGCAGGCCAGGCGACGGATCACCGTGCCTATCTCTTTGATAACCGAAGGCTGGATCCCCTCCGTAGGTTCATCAAGGATAAGTAACTGTGGCCTGGCCGCCAGCGCCCGGCCAATGGCCAGCTGTTGCTGTTGGCCGCCGGAGAGATCGCCCCCGCGCCGCTGGCGCATGGTTTTCAGTACCGGGAACAGTTGCCAGATCTCATCGGCAACCTGACGCGCCTCCCTGGCCGGGAAGCGCGCCATGCCGATCAGTACGTTCTCCTCCACCGTTAAGCGTGGGAAAATATCCCGCCCCTGTGGGACATAGGCCATACCGGCACGCACCCGCTGGTAGGGTTTAAGACGGGTAATATTGCGGGCTGGCTGCCCGCTACCGCTGTGCCAGCTAATGGTGCCGCTTTTGGCGGGTACCAGCCCCATCAGGCAGTTCAGTAAGGTGGTTTTGCCGACCCCGTTACGCCCCAGCAGGCAGGTAACCTCGCCGATAGGGGCCGCAAAAGAGACCCCGCGTAAAATATGGCTGCCGCCGTAAAACTGGTTCAGTTCTGTGACTTGTAGCATCCGCTATCGCTCCTTAACGTCCGAGATAGACTTCAATCACCTGCTCATTCGCCTGTACCTCGCGTAATGCGCCCTCTGCCAGAACCTGGCCCTGATGCAACACCGTGACGCTATCGGCAATGGTCTCCACAAAGCCCATATCGTGCTCCACCACCATCAGCGAGTGCTTGCCCGCCAGGGCGCGGAACAGCTCGGCGCTGTATTCGGTTTCCGCATCGGTCATCCCGGCGGCGGGCTCGTCGAGCAGTAACAAATGCGGTTCCTGGGCCAGCAACATGCCGATTTCCAGAAACTGCTTTTGCCCGTGGGATAACGCCCCGGCCCGCCGGTGCCGTGCCGCCCCCAGTCGCAGGATCTGCAATAGCTCATCAATTTTGTCCCGCTGCTCACCGGTCAGCTTCGCCCCGAGGGTGGCCCACACCGATTTATTGCCCTTGAGGGCAATCTCCATATTGTCAAACACGGTCAGGGCCTCAAAGACCGTCGGTTTCTGGAATTTGCGGCCAATGCCCTGCCGGGCGATAGTAATAGGATCAAGCGCGGTCAGATCACAGTGCTGGTCGTACCAGGCGTGTCCGCTATCGGGCCGGGTCTTGCCGGTTATCACATCCATCAGCGTGGTTTTCCCGGCCCCGTTCGGGCCGATAATGCAGCGCAGCTCGCCAACACCAATGCGCAGCGACAAATCGCGCAGCGCCCGGAAACCGTCAAAACTGACGTTAATATTGTCCAGTTGCAGGATAGGATCCGTTTGCTCCCGGTAACGATCCCCAGGATATTGCCGGGTATATAACGGCTGGCTGCTCATCCGCGATCCTCCTTACGCAGTAATCCCATGACGCCCCTGGGTAAAAACAGGGTCACCCCAATAAAAATCAGCCCGAGGAACAACTGCCAGTACTCCGGCACCGCTACGGTAAAAACGCTTTTTGCCCCGTTGACCATTACCGCCCCCAGCACCGGGCCCACTAAGGTTCCCCGGCCACCAAATGCCACCCAGATAGCCGCTTCAATCGAGTTGGTCGGCGACATTTCCCCGGGGTTGATAATCCCCACCTGGGGCACATACAGCGCACCGGCAATACCACACAGCACCGCCGATAACGTCCAGACCAGCAATTTGAATCCCCGGGGATCATAACCACAAAACATCAGCCGCCCTTCGGCGTCCCGTACAGCGGTCAGAATGCGCCCGAAGCGGGATCGCGCCAGCATCAGCCCCAGCGCCAGGCTGCCCAGTAACACCACCACCGTGGCCAGAAACAGCGCAATACGGGTTGAGGTGGCGGTGATAGGCATCCCCAGCAGGGTTGTAAACCCGGTGAACCCGTTATTGCCGCCGAACCCGGTTTCGTTGCGGAAAAACAGCAGCATCCCCGCATAAGTCAGGGCCTGGGTCATAATGGAAAAATAGACCCCTTTAATTTTCGAGCGGAAGGCAAAATAGCCAAAGACCAGGGCCAGCAGCCCCGGCACCAGGATAACCAGCGCCATTGCCCAGGCAAAGTGCTGGGTCCCCCACCAAAACCAGGGGAGCGCATCCCAGGAGAGGAACGACATAAATCCCGGCAGCGCATCACCAGCGGCCTGGCGCATCAGGTACATTCCCATGGCATACCCCCCGAGGGCAAAAAACAGGCCGTGACCGAGGGAGAGCATCCCGGCATAGCCCCACACCAGATCCAGCGCAATGGCCACAATGGCATAGCAGAGAATTTTGCCGACCAGCGTCAGTGTGTAGGTGGAAATACTTAGCGGATGGCTGGCCGGTAGCAGTGCCAGGAACGGCATGATTAACAGCCCCAGCACCACTATCCCGGTGAGCAGCGTCGCGGCCCCCGGCGCCCGGCGGACAAAAGCAATCGTTACTGGCTGGCTCATTCGGTCACCCTCCCTTTCAGCGCAAACAGCCCCTGGGGCCGCTTCTGGATCAGCAGAATAATCAGACCGAGGATCAGGATCTTGCCGGGTACCGCGCCGATCCACGGTTCGAGGATCTTATTAAACATCCCCAGCCCAAACGCCGCGGCCACACAGCCCGCCAGCTGGCCTACGCCCCCCAGCACCACCACGAGGAAGGAATCAATGATATACCCCTGGCCCAGCTCCGGGCCGACATTGCCCATCTGGGACAGGGCCACCCCCCCCAGCCCGGCAATACCGGAACCAAGCCCGAAGGCGAGCATATCCACCTGCCCGGTGGGCACCCCGCAACTGGCAGCCATAGCCCGGTTTTGCGTCACCGCGCGAATATTCAGCCCGAGGCGGGTTTTGTTGAGTAGCAGCCAGGTAAAGCCCAGTACCACCAGCACAAAGCCCAGTACCACAATCCGGTTCCAGGGCAGCATCAGGTTGGGCAACACTTGCCAGCCGCCAGACAGCCAGGCCGGGTTAGCCACCTCCAGATTCTGGGGGCCAAACAGCATCCGCACCCCCTGGATAAGAATCAGGCTGATCCCCCAGGTGGCGAGCAGTGTCTCCAGCGGGCGACCATACAGATGACGGATCACGGTACGCTCCAGCGCCATACCGATCATCGCGGTAAGCAAAAATGCCACCGGCAGCGCCAGCAGCGGGTACCAGGCCAGATAGTGCGGGGCAAACTGCTGGAACAGGTTCTGTACCAGCCAGGTGGCGTAAGCGCCCAGCATCAGCATTTCGCCGTGGGCCATATTGATAACCCCCAGCAAGCCGTAGGTAATTGCCAGCCCGAGGGCCGCCAGTAACAGTACCGAACCGAGAGATAACCCCATAAATACCTGGCCGGCCAGATCCCCCGCCAGCAGGCGGTATTTGATTGCCTTCAGGCTCGCGCTGGCGGCCTCCCGCACTGCCGCTGAAGGTTCACTGGCGGGCTGGGTAAGCGGCATCAGTAGCCCCACGGCCTCAGGATCTGCCGCGCTGCCCAGGGTGTCGACAGCCCGCAGGCGCACCTGTTCATCCGGGTTATGCACATTAAGCCGCGCCAGCGCCCGGCTAAGGCGGGTGCGGACCTGCGGATCCGTCTCCTGCCCCAGGCGGGACTGTAATAACGGCAGTTGATCGGCCTGGGCATCCCGCATCAGCGCCGCTGCCCCCTGGCGGCGCTCGCTGACATCTGCGCTGCCGAGTTGGTGGCAGGCCAGCGCGGTGGCCACCAGAGTACGTAACCGGTTGGTCAGCCGCAGGCTGTGCAAATCCCCCTGGGGCGTGCCCCCGGCCCCTAACGCGTGGGGTACCCCTTCCGCCACGCTAAATGCGTGATGGCGGGCATCAATGGCCACGTTCTCGTCTGATAGCGCAGTCAGCAACGGCAAGCGCGTTGCATCCGGCGCAGTGGCCCACTGCTGGAGGAGCGTAGCCTGCTGGCTACGGCTGGCCGCCACAAAGGTATCCGCATCCGTTGCCGCCGCCCGGGCAAGCAGCGGACACAGGCAACACAGCAGCGCAATCCAGCGGGTGAGTAATGCCCAGCGGGCGAGTAATACAGGCGTCATCATTACCTCTCCACCCGGCCCCTGCCGTGGGGCCGGTTACCATAGGGGAACAGGATCATTGGCTAACGGTTTTTACCGGCTGGTCCGGTTTTTTATCATTTCCGGGGATAAACGGGCTCCAGGGCTGGGCGCGCACGGTGTTATCGGTCTGCCATACCACATTGAACTGGCCGTCGCTTTCTATCTCGCCTATCATCACCGGTTTGTGCAGATGGTGGTTGGTGGCGTCCATGGTCAGGGTATATCCCGACGGGGCGGCAAACTGTTGGTTAGCCATGGCGGCCCGCACCTTGTCGACGTCCGTGGTACCGGCCTTTTCCACCGCCTGGGCCCACATATGGATCCCCACGTAGGTGGCCTCCATCGGATCATTGGTCACCACGGTATCCGCATTAGCTAACTTGTGCGCCCTGGCGTAATTTTTCCACTGGGTAACAAAGGCTTTATTGGCGGGGTTATCCAGGGATTCAAAGTAGTTCCACGCCGCCAGGTTGCCGACCAGCGGTTTGGTATCAATGCCGCGCAGCTCCTCTTCCCCCACCGAGAACGCCACCACCGGGATATCGGTGGCTTTTACCCCCTGGTTGGCCAGCTCTTTATAGAACGGTACGTTAGAGTCACCATTAATGGTGGAGATGACCGCGGTTTTCCCCCCGGCGGCAAACTGTTTGATGCTGGCAACAATGGTCTGGTAATCGCTGTAGCCAAAGGGGGTGTAGTGCTCCTCAATGTCTTTATCCGGGATACCTTTGCTGTGTAAAAACGCGCGCAGGATTTTATTGGTGGTGCGGGGGTAGACATAATCGGTGCCCAGTAAGTAAAAGCGCGTCGCGCTGCCGCCGTCTTCGCTCATCAGATACTCAACGGCGGGGATCGCCTGCTGGTTGGGGGCAGCCCCGGTGTAAAACACATTGGGGGACATCTCCTCCCCTTCATACTGCACCGGGTAGAACAGCAGGCCATTGAGTTCTTCAAACACCGGCAGTACCGATTTACGGGATACCGAGGTCCAGCAGCCAAACACCACGGCCACGTGATCCTGGGTCAGCAACTGGCGGGCTTTTTCCGCAAACAGCGGCCAGTTAGAGGCCGGATCAACCACCACCGGCTCCAGCTTCTTACCCAACACGCCCCCTTTGGCGTTAATCTCATCAATGGTCATCAGCGCGACATTTTTTAGCGGGGTTTCAGAGATGGCCATGGTGCCGGACAGGGAATGCATAATGCCGACTTTGATGGTATCTGCGGCCCGGGCACTGAAAGCCAGCCCCAGCGCCAGGGTGCAAGTGGACAGCGCAGCGGCTTTGATAACAGAAAAACGACGCATAAATCACTCCTGATTAATGGCGGAATAGTCAATATCAACGTGGTCATTGCCGGGCCGTTTCGGGGTGAGCCCCGATAGAAGTTCGCCGTCTGGCCCGCGGGATCAGGAATGCAAGTTCAGTGCCATATAGTGATTTATGTCTATTTCCAGCCAGTTAGCGTGATTTTACGCCCTGTGGATAGCCCGTCCGCCGATCCGGGCGCGGGGACGATGTGCCCCGCTGGTGCGCGGTGCCTTAATTACGTGCATTGACACGCCGGGCTCCCTCCGGCAAATAACACTACTATTTACAGGGTTGACGCATTGCCAGGACAGGCGTTTAATGCCACTCCCTTTGATGTTGTCTGTGTGTTCATGATTATTCGCCCCCACCAGCACTGGTTTAGCCGCTTATTCGTCTGGCACGGCTCAGTGTTATCTAAAATTGCCTCGCGTCTGTTTCTTAACCTGCTGCTCTCTGTGGCGGTGATCTTTATGCTGCCCTGGTATGAAACCCTCGGTATCAGGCTGTCGGTTGCCCCGTTCAGCATCCTCGGTGTTGCCATCGCTATCTCCCTCGGTTTTCGTAACAATGCCTGTTATGCCCGCTTTAACGAAGCCCGCCACCTGTGGGGAGCCTTGCTGATCAGTAACCGTTCCCTGACCCGGGGGCTGAAAACCGTGCTGACCGATCGCCCGCGCCAGATTCGCCAGATGATTGATTTCCAGATTATCTGGGCCAATGCCCTGCGCCTGATTCTGCGCCAGCAGCCCATCGACAGCGCCCTGGCGCCTTTGCCGGAGCCGCTACGCCAGCAAATGGCCGGCTACCAGAACCCGTGTAATGGGGTGTTAATGCTGATGGGCCAGTGGCTGGCAGAACAGCACCGCTGCGGGGCGCTGTCGGATATTTTATATACCCAGTTCGAACGTCATCTTACCGAGCTGGCCGGGATCCAGGCGGGCTGTGAACGGATCGCCAATACGCCACTGCCTTTTGCCTATTCACTGATTCTGCACCGCACGGTATACACCTTCTGCGTGCTGCTGCCTTTCGCCCTGGTGAACGACCTGCTGTATATGACGCCGCTGATTTCGGTGTTTGTCTCCTACACCTTTATCGCCCTGGATGCCCTGGCGGAAGAGCTGGAAGCTCCTTTTGGTATGGAAGATAACGACCTCGCCCTGACGGCGATGTGTACCAATCTGGAGATCGATTTGCGGGAAATGGATGAGGACGACAACAAACCGGTGAAATTACGCCCGAATAACCATTATCAACTGCGCTAAGCGGGCGTAACTGGCCGGCGGGCTAGAGAGTGCCGAGGAAGTCCAGCTTGCCGACCGGCACCCCCTGCTGGCGCAGGATGTCGTACGCGGTGGTCATATGGAAGTAAAAGTTAGGCACCACAAAACGGTAGACGTAGCTTTTCGCCGTAAAACGCAGCTCCCGGGTGCGGGCGTTGATTATCACCGGCAGTTCGTCATCCCCGGTGTACTGGGCAGGCGCAATGCTGTCGATAAACGCCACCGTAGCGGCTAGCCGCTGGCGCAAGTCGGCAAAGCTGGCTTCATCATCAGCCATTGACGGTACATCAACGCCCGCCAGACGGGCAACGGCGCCTTTTGAGATATCACTGGTCATCTGGATCTGGCGTACCAGCGGGAACATATCCGCCAACAGCCGGGTTTGCAGCAACACCTGCTGTTCAATGCCTTTCTCGCTGGCCCAGGCTTCGGCCTTATCGAGAATCGCCGACAAATTCTTCAGGCCACTCACCAGTTGAGCAGCCGTATCCACGTACAATTGTTGCGACACGTCACACCTCACAGAATAATTATTCGTTACCAGGTTAGCACACCCGGCGCCACGCTTCAGGCCAGCAAAGGTAACAAATACTGTCCAGATCTGGCCTACCGGTAAGCAGGGAACGGAGTAAGAGAACTCCTGAAAGACCGGCCAGGGGTGGCGCCCCCGGGGGGAAAAAAGGTATACAACGTAAGTACCAGATAACCGCGAATAGTCGTAGAGAATAGTGAGGAGAACGGATGACGCCAGCGATGACGCCAGATAAGAAAAACAGGGTATCGCCCGCACCAGATAGTCATTTTCTGCCAAACCGGGGAATCCGGCAGGATAAAGCACTTATTATATACAGTGCATAAGTATGCTTTGCTATACTTCCACATTAGCTGGATAAATCACATGTTTTTAACCAGCAATCCATTAAAAAGCAACAACTAAAACTCGTAATGCAGGATAAAAAACCAGACTTCCGCAATTGCGAACTATTTTATCTTTTTTAGAAAAAATCAATACTCTGTCGTATAGGAATTTTCCTGGATTCCAGTTAAATTCATTTACTAACCCGGGTTTGCGGGCAATTAATTTATACCTCCCGTAAGCCGTTCACTACAAAAAGGTACGCATATGTCTGACCTCATCCTATTGGTTTTGGCCATCGCCTTATCCGGCGTGTTCATTTTTGGGCTGATCTCTTTCATCAAAGATCGAAAAAAAGCGCGGGTTATTTTTAGCCGTCATAAATAGTCAATATAATTTAATGAATAAGTGTAATAACTGAGTGAGTACCAGGGCTGATTCCGTATACAACATCACCTGCCCGTTCACCATGCTCACCCGCTGATTTTTGGCTACACAGAATACGTTAACAGCAAATAGAATAGTAACTTACTGTAAATAATAAGATAATTCTAATACCCTATGCGTTAAAGGAAATTGTCCAACAAGATGTTACAAAATCAAAAATAATATTAAATATTATTTTAGTTTTGCATTTAGAAACTATCGCAGCGTTAATTAAACAACAGATTATGACGCCATAAAAAGATAATCACCTGTGATATAATAATGCTCAAATTGATTTACCCACTAAAACATATTAGCGAAAATTAATAATACCTACGCCAGTAAATAACTTATGGAGATTAACAAAATGGGTTGTTATTTTTAAATAAAAATAAAACAATTTTACTGTAAAAAATTCACATCATTTTAATTTCATTTTCCTGTACAACTATTTTCCGCCAGGCCAATAATCAACACGGGAAATAATAATCACCCGCGAGACATTCCGGGAGCGGTGGCCAGATCCGCTCCCGCAGCAGCTATCACCGCAAGCCTGATGTCCTGCCATCCTGGCCCAGTCCCTGCGTTATCCGCCTTCTTCCCGGCCCGGTGGCGCAGGGCCGTCATCATGCCCACCCCGCCCGCCAGTTACCCGCTATAATTGATTATTAATTAATCAGCCATCACCACAACAGGGAATAGTGAACCCGCCACCATAAGTGACACCGATCACAATAAGTGATGAGCAGGCGCGACCTCCCCGGCGCTATTCCCGCCGTACACCCCAGGCGGAGAAGATAATAATGGCGGGGCAAGATAACCTTAATTATTGTCGTATTATTCGTTTATTCTTGCCCTATTACCGCTAATAACTCGGTTAAATAATTAAATATTGCCGCCTCCGGCGGGCGACGGCGAAGACGTCTCCCGGCAGGTTATTCACTGTGCGCGTCCCCGGGCGACGTCCTGCTCAGCCCCACGACTACGCCGTTATCAATTTGTAACAATTGTTTATTATTCTGCTGGTCAGCGTGACACATTCTCTGGCACATACCGGGACGTAACCATGAGCAGACCACTAAAAGCCTTTTTTAAACAAGCACACCGTAACGACATCAGTAATCACAGCGCAAATCCCGCCTTTTCCGGCATCGCGGAAGCTTACCTCTCCCGGCGTCGTTTCCTCCAGGGCGTCGCCATCGCGGGGGCCACCGCCTCCCTGCCGCTATTGCTCACCCCCCGGCGCGCCGTGGCTGACGCGGTGCGCACCGGGCTCTCCTCACCGGCGGCCTCCCTGGGCTTTGCCAGCATTCCGGTTTCAACCGCGGATAGCGTTACCGTTCCTGAAGGATATATTGCCCGCCCCTTCTACCGCTGGGGGGACCCGGTCGGCCTGGCGGGTAACCAGCCAGCATTCCGCCCTGATGCCAGTAACAGTACCGAAGAGCAAGCCGCCCAGGCCGGCATGCACCACGATGGTATGGCCTGGTTCAGCCTTCCCCATCACCAGGATAACGCCGACCACGGCCTGCTGGTGCTTAACCATGAATATATTGATAACGGCATGCTGTTCCGGGATGGCACCGCGAACTGGAGCCCCGACAAAGCCCGTAAAGGGCAGAACGCCATGGGCGTTTCGGTGATCGAGGTGCAAAAACAGGACGGGGAGTGGCAGGTGGTGCGGCCGTCGTCTTATGCCCGCCGCATTACGGTAAATACCGCGATGCAGCTCACCGGGCCTGCCCGCCACCAGCCGCTGATGCAAACCGCGGCCGATCCTGGCGGTGAACGGGTGCTCGGCACCATGCAAAACTGCGCTAATGGCTATACCCCCTGGGGGACGTACCTCACCTGTGAGGAGAACTGGTCAGATATATTTGTCAAACATGCGGCGCTGACCCCGCTGGAAAAACGCTACGGCATCAGCGGCCACGACACCTCCTACCGCTGGAATGAGGTGGATGCGCGGTTCAGTGTCGACAGCACCCCCAACGAGCCCAACCGTTTTGGCTGGGTGGTGGAAATCGATCCCTATGATCCGGCCTCCACGCCGCGTAAACATACCGCGCTGGGGCGGTTTAAACATGAAGGCGCGGCGGTCACCGTCACCGCCGATCAGCGTATCGCTATCTATATGGGGGATGACCAGAAATTCGAATATATCTACAAATTTGTCTCCGATAACCGCTACCAGCCGGACGACCGCCAGGCGAACATGCAACTGCTGACTTCCGGCACCCTGTATGTGGCCAGATTCAATGATGACGGCAGCGGCGACTGGCTCCCGCTGGTCTTTGGCGAGAACGGGCTTGACGCGGGCAACGGCTTCGAAAATCAGGGCGACCTGCTGATAAAAACCCGGCTGGCGGCGGATGTGGTCGGTGCCACCAAAATGGATCGCCCGGAGTGGATAGCCGTGGACCCACATCACCCCGGCAGCCTCTATTGCACCCTCACCAATAACAGCGATCGCGGTAAACCCGGGGCGGCGCCGGTTGATGCCGCCAACCCCCGGGCCAACAACCAGTTTGGCCACATTATCCACTGGGATGAAGCGCAGGCCGACCCCGCCGCGACCCGCTTTCGCTGGGATATTCTGGCCCTGGCAGGCCGCACGGATAATCGCGACAGCGCGGCCCAGGGCTCAATGCAGGGGGCAGAATTTGGCAGCCCTGACGGGCTGGCCTTTGATCATCGCGGCGTGCTGTGGGTCCAGACCGATGTCTCGTCCAGTACCATTAACCAGAAAGCGTATCAGGGGATGGGCAATAATCAGATGCTCGCCACGGTACCGGGCAGCAACACCTTCCGGCGCTTTCTTTGTGGCCCACGGGGCTGTGAAATCACCGGTATCGCCTTTACCCCGGATAACCGCACGTTGTTTATTAATATCCAGCACCCCGGGGAGCCCGGCGACGGCATTACCGACCCCGCCAACCCGCGGGCAGTGTCCAACTGGCCGGATAACCATCCCGACGGACGCCCGCGTTCCGCCACGGTGGTGATTACCCGGGCCGATGGCGGCATCATCGGCACCTGATACCCGCCTCCGGGGAATATTAGCCGGGCTGGCTGCTCTCGCGCCGCCGCAGTACCACCGTGGGTATTGCGCTGTCGGCCTGTACCAGCCCGCTTAACCCGGCCTGGGCCGCCTCCGCCAGGATGCGCCCGGGGCCAAAAGTATGCCAGTCACGCACCACGGTATTACAACGCAGTAACCGCTCCCCCTGGTATTGAATAAACTGCATCTCCCAGCGCATCAGATCACTGTTTTCCACCGCCTCCCCCTGGAGGAAGACCTCATAGCGCTGGCAGCCCAGAGTGGTGCAGGCAACCCGGCTACGGGCAACCTGATGCGGTACCGTGAGCGGCATGGTATCCACCAGGATGACGCCGCCGGGGGCGAGCTGCCGGGCCGCGCTTTTCCAGAGCCGGCCGCGCTGGGCCTGGGTAAAAAAGCCAATACAGCCCGACACCAGGATCAAATCAATATTGTCCACCTCCTGTAATTGCTCAAATGTGCCGGGATAAATACTGACCCGTTCACGCAGCCGGCTGTCATGCAGTACCCGGGTCATTAACGCGATACGCATCGCGGCGGCAGGCTCGACGGCATGAATAGCGGCCTGGGGAAATTGCCGGTTAAGTAATGCCAGTCCGTTACCGGTGCCGCTGCCAACATCGACAATGGTTGCCACCGGCCCGCACACCGTTTGTAAAATATCGCTAAGATCCTTACACCGCGCCGACCAGTGCTGTTCCGACATCACATCGTAGTATTCGGCGGAAATCAGGTAGCCGCGCTCATCGTCGGTCAGGCTTTTCATCAGTCATTCCTTATGGTGGCAGTGTGTTATGGGGGAGCGTGAGCTGGAAGTGTGCGCAATGCGCAATCAGCTCGGGATCGTGGGTAATTAACACCACCACCGCCCCCCGGGATGCCAGAGAGGCCAGCTGTTCCGCCACCAGGCATAACCCGGCATAGTCCAGCCCGGAGGTTGGTTCATCGAAGATCAGCAAATCGCGCTGTGCTATCAGCGCCAGCGCCACGGCAACCCGCTGCTGCTGCCCACCGGACAGCGCCTGGGGGTGCCTGTCCAGCAGGGGCTCCAGCGCCAGTTGGCTAACAACCCGCTGCCGCGTTGCCGCGTCACTCCCTGCGCCTATCTGTAATTCTTGTGCCACGCTGGCGGCAAAGAGCTGGCGGTTAACGTCCTGCAACACCAAAAAACTGCGCCGCAAACGCTGGCGGGCAGAAAGCGGCTTACCGTCTACGAGAATCGGCTCCCGGCAGGACACCAGGCCAGCTATTTCACGCGCCAGGGTGCTTTTCCCCGCCCCGCTGGCCCCGGCCAGTACCGTGACCGCAGACCGGGGAAAATGCAGAGTTCCCCACTGCCGGTGGCGGTAGAGAATGCCGTCATCCCCCTGAGGGGGAGCAGGCGGCAGTGTGCTCAGCGGGGCACTGAGTGTCCGCAGCCCCTGAGCGATACGGGTAGCATCATCGCGCAACCAAAAGTGCCCGGCGGGCAGATCCTCCACGATCCGCCCCTGCTCCAGCCGGATGACCCGGCTGACGATATCCCGCAGATACCCCAGCCGGTGCTCGGCAATCAGAATAGTCATCCCGGCATCGCGCAGATCCCGTAACAGCCCGGCGAGGCTGGCAATATTCCCGGCGTCCAGGCTGGATGCCGGTTCGTCCAGTAACAGAATGGCTGGGCTATCCATCATGGCGGCGGCAATGGCAATGCGCTGCAACTCCCCCCCGGAGAGGGTAAACATATTGCGCGCCAGCAGGTGCGCAATCCCCAGCGCCCGGGCAACGGTTATCGCCCTTGCCATAATGTGCCCGGGATCATCCCCGGCGTTCTCGCTGCCAAAAGCCAGTTCGGCCAGGGGATCGGCACAAAAAAACTGCTGGCGCGGGTTCTGATACACCGTGGAAACCCTGCGACCGGTGATTTCCAGAGGATGATCCGCCGGGGTGATGCCGTTAACCAGCACGGTGCCGCGACAATCCGCGGGTTGCACATGGGGGATAACCCCGTTAACCAGCCGCAACAGGGTGGACTTCCCGCAGCCGCAGCGGCCAGTCAACAGCAGGCACTCTCCCCGCCGCACCCGAAGATCCACGCCCGCAAGGGCCGGTGTCGCGCTGGCGGGGAAATGTACACTCACCTGGTCAAGCACAATCGCGTCCATTAGCGCCCTCCCCGGATGAACAGCATCACCAGCCCGAGGCACACCACCACCAGCAGCGCATCCACCAGCCCGGGCCGTAAGGGCTGGATGGTGGTGGGCCGGGGAATCGCCCCCAGTCCCCGGCTGAGCGCCGAGGCAGACAGCGCTTCACCGGTGCGCAGCAGGGCGCCGGTCAGGGGGATCAATAAATAGACCAGGGTACGCCACGGATGAAGCGCCCAGCCCCCCGGCCCCGGTAATCCCCGCAAACGCATCCCGTTGCGGATAGCCCGCTGCTCTTCCCGCAGTACCGGAAAAAAACGCACCATCACCGCCAGGGGGATAACTATCGCCCGGGGGAAGCGCAGCCGGTACATCCCGGCGATCAACATGGCGGGGGTGGTCACGCTGATAAAGTAGTACCCCATAAACCCGGCAATAATATAGGGCCGGGCATAGAGGATTGCCGCCAGGGCTATCCCGGCACCGGCGTGCGCGAGCCACTCACTCACGAAGGCCAGCCCGGCCATACCGCCGGATAATGCCACCGCCGCCCACCCGCGCTGGCTGAGCAGCAGCAACCCGGTTACCACGGCGATCGCCGCCAGCTGAAACGCCCCGCCGCGCCCGGTCAGCACCAGGGTATTGACCAACAACAGCATCAGCATATTGGTGCGCACATCCACCCGGGCCGGCGGCGGTAATAGCGGCACCGGTTGCGCGTTATTTCTGGACAAGTCCGGCCCTCACAAAATGCTGATGCAGTATCCGCACCCCGATGCCCGCACCCGCCAGGCCACTGATAAAAATACCCACTAGCGTCCAGCACACCACCGGTACAGTAAACAGCGCGGTAAATACCCCGGCATACTGGTCCCCCAGTTGCTGGGCAACCTGCTGTGCAATCTCCTGGCGCATAAAGATCAGCGGTAACAGTCCCCCCGCGGACCAGAGATTAAACACCCCGTAACCGAGCACTACCAGTAGCGGGCTCCCCCGGCGGCGCGCCGCGCTACAAAGCAGATCACTTATCACCCCAGCAATCAGGGCCGAGGCCAGGGTGAGGATATAGTCCCCGGCCAGCACCATCACCAGCCCGATGATCACCGCCATTAACGCGATGGGCCCGGCTTGATTCACCCGGCTGACGTAGAGCACAAAAGGGATTGCCGCCACTATCCCGGACAGGGATTTGGTTATCGGGATCAGCAGCGGGGTGAACACAGCGAGCATATTGATCACCATGGTGATCGCCACCATGATCACCGAAAAAATACCTAAGGTAATCAGTTCTCTGGGGTTGATTATCCGCACGTCATATCTCCATTTTTACGAAAAGGGTGGTGGTAACGGCCGCGACTGTGCCAAAAGTGGGCATAGCGGCCATTGCGGGCAATAAGCGCAGCATGAGTGCCCTGTTCACATACCCGGCCGTTATCAAGAAAGACAATCCGATCCGCACTGCGGATGGTGGCCAGTTGGTGGGCAATGACAATGATGGTGACCTGCCCTTTCAGGGCGCTGATCGCCTGGGTTATCGCCATCGCCGTCAGCGGGTCCTGGGCGGCGGTCGCCTCATCCAGCAACAGCAGCGGCGCGCCTTTTAACAACGCTCTGGCGACCGAAACCCGCTGGCGCTCCCCGCCGGAAAGCAGCCGCCCGCCCTCCCCAACCGGGCTTTGCCAGCCACCGGGCAAGCGCGCCACAATGTCCGTTACCCGGGCCAGGGCCGCCACCTCCAGTAGTTGCTGCTGGCTGGCTGCCGGGTTTCCGATGCGGATATTGGCCTCCAGGGTATCGTCGAACAGGCAAACATCCTGGAACACCAGCGACAGCGCGCTCATCAGATCCTGATAGCGCAACTGGCGAATATCGACTCCGCCGAGGGTAATCCGCCCCTGCTGTGGCTCACAGAAACGCGCCATCAGCCGCGTCAGGGTGGTCTTCCCGCAACCGGATGGCCCCACCAGCGCCGTTAACGATCCCTGGGGGATATGCAGATCCAGCCGATCAAATAACCAGGCCGCGCCCCCCGCCCCGGTGGGAGGTGGCGTGGAGGGATAGCGGAACGATACTTGCTCAAACGCCACATCAACGCGCCCGGACAACGCCTCAGGTGCCGCTGGCTCCGCCAGACCGGGGAGCGCCAGCAGTTGGCTGACCTCCTGGAGCTCAATCCGGGCGCGTTTAAAGGCCGTTTCCAGTTCTGACAGGATCTTGAGCGGCCCGCTAAACTGGGCCGCCAGACCAATCAATACTACCGCCCATACCGGGTCGCATTGGCCGCTGAGCGCCAGCCACACCGCCAGCCAGATAGCCAGGCCAAAGATCAGCTGTACCGCCAGTGACTGCGTAACCAGCCCCAGAACCGAGGACCACAACGCCCTGACACCAGCCCGCCATTGACGGTTAATCGCGTTGGTCAGTGGCGCATACCCCTGCCCCCCCGGGCCGCTTAGCCCGGCCTGGCGCAGCGCCATCTGGTTATCAATAAACTCCAGCAGACGGGTGTCCGTTTCCCTGGCCGCCTGATGCACCCGCACTTGCCCCTTAAGGTTACGCTGCCCCCCCAGCGGGCCGCCAGCCAGATAAAAGGCACCCCGGCCAGTAAAATCCCCCCCAGCCGCCAGTCCAGCCCCAGGCACATCAGCGCCAGGGTCAGCGGGGTGGTGAGGTTTATGATTAGCGGCACCAGCAGATCCATCATCGCCCGGGCCACAAAGAGCGTTCCCCGCACCGCCACCCCGCTGGCAACGCTGCTGGCCGTGGCATCAAACCATAAAGGTGACAACGTCACTAATTTATCACCCAGCTTTTGATGCATGGCCGCCATTACCCGCATCGCCTCGCTAAACCCGCGCAGCGTCACGAACGCCTGCAGGCCGCCATTCACCAACACACCGGCCAATAGCCAGAGGCACCCGCTCATCGCCCCGGGGATGTCCCCCCGGAACAGGCTATAAATCACCGCCAGGAAACACCCGATAACCAGCCCCTGGAAAATGCCCACCAGCACCACACAACCGATAAACAGCCAAAATCCGGCGCGATCACCGGGGCGGCTGAGGCCAAGCAATAAACGGATCATCACACCCCCTCCGGGGAAGCTGAGGCGGAAAACTGACGCCATAGCCTGGCGTAGAGCCGCTGTTGTTGCAGCAGTTGTTCATGGCTGCCCTGTTCGCTTATCTGGCCGTTATCCAGCACCACTATCTGATCCGCATGCTGGATAGTCTCCAGCCGGTGAGCAATGGCCAGCGTGGTGCGCTGGTGGGTCAAATTGGCAATCGCCTGGCAGATCAGCGCTTGCGCCCCGGCATCAATGGCGGAGGTCGCCTCATCCATGATAACGATGGGCCGGTCAGCGAGGATAAGCCGGGCAATGGCCACCCGCTGGATCTCGCCGCCGGACAGCTGTACATCAATGCCGGGTATCGCGTTATAGCCCCCGGGCAGCGCCATAATGCGTTCATCTATCTGGGCGGCTTTGGCGGCATTACGGATGGCGCTGAGCGGGACATTCTCCTTTCCCAGGGCAATATTCTGCGCCAGGGAGATAGCCGGTAGCCGGGGGGTCTGCTCCAGCACGCCAACCAGTTGATACAGCTGGCGGAACGGGATATGGCGAATATCATGCCCCCCAATGCAAACCTGCCCGCAGGTGGTATCCATCTGGCGCGCCAGTAGCCGGGCCAGGGTTGTTTTCCCGGCCCCGGATGGCCCCACCAGGGCGGTAAAGCTCCCGGCGGGCAACCTGAGATTAATCCCGTTCAGGGCACGGCGGCCGCCGTAGATAACGCTGACATCACACAGGGTTATCTCACTGGCCGTAATATTCACCGGCTGTCGGCTGGCGGGCAGCTCAGCCTGGTTAAGCAGATCGAGAATCTGGCGGGCCGCCACCACCGCCGCGCTGTGCAACTGGCCCGCCTGGGTCACGGTCATCACCGCCGCCGGTAGCAGCATCGCCACCAGGCAGGCCACCAGCAACGCCGGGGCGCTGATCGTCCCCTGGGCTATGCCCGCCATCCCGATAATCACCACCACCAGGGCAACCGCCGGGGGCGTTATCACCATAACCGCCACGGATTGCGCGCGCATTGCCGGCCGGACCAGGTGACTAAAATCATGATGAAACTGGCGGGTTGCGTCGCTAAAGCGCCGGTAGCCTTCACCGGCCCGGCCAAAAACTTTCAGCACCGCCACCCCGCGCACGTAGTCAACAATCACGCCGCTTATCGCCGCCAGGTGCCGGGATATTTGCTGCATAATCGCCCCCATATTTCCCCGGGAAAGCACCGCAAACAGCGCAAAATAGAGCGCCAGCGGCACACAGGCCGCCAGCCCCAGCCGCCAGTTCAGCGTGAAGCAAAAGCTCAGGCCAACCAGTGGGGTCATAATAAACGCCACCCCCTCCACCAGGTTGTGGGCAACCAGTTGGTGGAGGGCCTCGACATCCTCCTGGATCACCTGACGGGTGTGGCCGGAGGGGTGTTCACTGAACCACTGCCCCGGCAAACGCCCGAGTTTATCCGCCAGTTGTAGCCGTAAATCACGCTGCAGGCGGGCATCGGCAAAATGGCTAATGGCCAGCGCCACGGCCCCCAGCCCCGATTGCCCCGCCAGGCCCACCGCCAGCCACCCCAGGGCCTGATAGACCTGCTGTGCGGCCCGGTGCTGCGCCAGCCCCTGAGTGATATCAATAAGTGCCTGATACCCGATCCACCCCATGAGGCTTGCGACAATCTGAATCACAATGGCCACCAGCAGCGGCAAAAGCACCGGTCTGGCCACAGTAAGCAGGGGATGATTGTTAAACTTCACCATGAAATAACTCACTTAAATAACGCGGTAAGGTGGTATCCGGCGCCGCCAGATAAAAATGGCCGCCGGGAAACGCCCGGTACCGGCAGCGTTCGCGCCCCCAGTGCTGCCAGTTCGCTATCCGGGTGGGGTCGATTTCGCCATCATCACGGCCATACACCACATGTAGCCGGCGCACCGTTCCTGGCTGTGCGCGATACGTCTCCAGCAGCCGGTAGTCCTCGCGCACTAGCGGTAAAAACAGCTGGCGCAGTTCCGCTATCTCCCACAGGGCACGGCTGGCGGGGTGCTGACGATTAATATCGGCAATCAGTGCCGCGTCCTGCGCCAGATGCAGCCGCGATCCCGGTGACTGGTCCGGCGGGTTTTGCCCGGAGACCACCGTCACCAGCCGCTGCGCCGGGAGACGCTGCTCCAGCAGGCGGGCACACTCCCAGGCCACCCAGGCCCCCATGGAGTGGCCAAACAGCATCACCGGCACCGGGGGCAGTGCCGCTAAGCGCACCGCCAGCTGGCTGGCGCACGCCGCTGCCAGTTGCTGAATACTGGGGGCCGGTTTTTCAGCGCTGCGGCCATCCCGCCCCGGATAGGTCATGCCCCATAGCCTGGCGTCGGGTAATTTCTGGCACCAGTGGCTATAGAAACGCGGGCTGCCACCGGCATGGGGGAAGATAACCAGTACCGGGAGGGTCTGGTCAGTGGCACATTCCCGGGTATTCAGCGGTGTTATCGCCTGCACGCGGCCCCCCCGGGTAACCCGGCGCTGTCAGCCTCACCCGGGCGATAGTGCAAGGGATGCCCGGCCGCATCAGAAACGGCGCGCCACAGCCGGAGTACCGCCAACTGGCGCTGCAATGTAGCCGCAGAGGGCATGGGCTGCGCCATGGCCTGGGCCAGCGCAGTGCGTATCCCCCGCCCCATGGCGTCATGGAGCTGGCCTGCGGTGATCCGATTATCGCGCTGGCCGGTTACCAGCAGCGGTGCCGCGGTCATGGAGGCTTCTGCGGGTATCGGGTACTCCCTGATCAGCGGGCCAAAGGGCGAATACAGCGTCAGCTCCCCGTTATCGCTGACCACGGTTATCTGCATCAGCGGCTGTGCGTGGGCGTCCGGGTCGGCGAAATCAAAGCGGTTCATCAAGATAATGTCCACCGGCACCCCCTGCCACAGGCAGCTGACCAACACTTTTCCCCTGGCCGCCAGCGGGGTGGTGGTGACCGCCGTGGAGGGTACTCCGAGCAGCCCGGACAGCACCATCAGCGCACAGTGCAGGGTCTGCACCGTGACGCGCATCTCCACCGAGCGCAGCGTGGTATAACGCGATAGCCAGCGGGCCGCGCGCAGAAAGCGGCGCACCCTGGGCAGTTGATCATAAAACGGCGTCACCGCAAACCCGGTGCCCTGCTGGCGGGCAATACGCAAGGTATCTGCCATGGCCTGAGGATGGAGTGGCAACCCCTGCAGGACCGGTATCCCGGCGCACAGTAACTGCCGGGCAATCTCATCCCCCTCGCCCCCCACCACGGCGGATCGCACCGCCACCACCGCACAGGCGGGATGGGGGGCTGACAGCGCCTGCGTGACACCGGTGTAATAGTCGCAACCCAGCCCGGTAGCCAGCTGGCGACCGCGCGCCCCGCCCTGGCCAATAATGGCCCGCAGCCCCGAGTTCTGCAGCGCCCGGGCATACTGCGCCCCGAAAGTGGCCCCGATAACCCAGATCCCCGCGCCGGTTGTTGGCTGTTCTCCGCTCATAGCGTTCCCTCTTCACAGCGGGTCTGCCCGGGGGGCGCATGCCAGCTAATATTCACCCCCGGCGGTGGGTCAGTGCGCCACTGCTGCCAGAGTGCGGCCACACCGGGAAGGCGCGAGAACCACCCGGCCCCGGGCTGGCGCGGCCCGCTGTTAAGTGCTGCCCAGGCGGCCACTGCCCCCGTAAGCCGGTAGCTGTCCGTGCAGGACAGCAGTGAATGGGCCTGCTGGCCGGGGGCAAGGCTCTCCCTGACCGTGGCGTGGAGGAAAAAGTATTCCGCGTGCATCGCTGCTGCGGCCGTCGGCCGGGGGTAGAGCGCGGCAGGATAGCCCCCGGTGACCATTGCCTCATTCAGTAGCCGGGTGATAGCCGCGGCACCGCTGACCGTAAAACCACGCAGTTCAAAGAGCGCTAAATCCTCAGCGGCACAGGCGGCCTCTTCGTCGGTATAGGGATGGCACTGTGCGGTTGCCGGAAAGCAGTCCGGCAGCGGTGGGAGCCGGTTTACCCGTTCCCATACCCCATTTCGAAAGCTCATGCCCGGGTAGCCGGTCCGCCGGTGTACCGCCTGCAAATACTCCTCCAGCCCGGCCAGGGTCAGAGGCTGGTGGCCGCCGGTAAATGTTTCGGCCCGCAAGCCAGTGGTGTGGGGAAAAGCGGCGCACAGGGCGCGGATGGCCACACCCACTAATCCCGGCTGCACGCCCGCACCGAAGATCCCCTGCCAGCCCGCCTCCGCCAGCGGCCGGTGCCAGCGGCTAATCGTTTCGCCGTCACCGCCGGCATCCACATAAATTCCCGTGGTCCCCCCCCGGGACAGTAAACCGGTAAGCAGCGGGCCGGTCAGCCGGTATGACGGCCCGGCACACTGAATAATCCGGCGGCACCGCTGTGCTATCTCTGGCCAGGAGGCGGGGTCAGTAAGATCCAGCGCCGCCAGGCGCAAGCGCGCCCGGGGCAAATGGCCAAGGCGCTCCGCCAGGCGCGTAAGACTGCGGCCGGTGGCTAACACCTGCGCCCCCTGGGCCAGAAGCGCCTCAACGCAGGCGCTGCCTACCGCGCCGCTGGCCCCGGTCACCATGATAATCTCACTCATGCCCAGATCCCCCGCAGCAACGCAGCAACCGACCGGGCGCCGTCCCCTTCCAGGCAATCAAAGTGATTACCGGCAATATCGGTAATGGTCAGCGTCCCCAGGCAGTAGTCGCGCCAGAAACGGGTCATGTCCTCTTTCAGGGTGGGCAGGAAATGAATATCTCCGCGCTGGCGCAGGAAGGTAATATCCCCAAGATAGCCCGGTCGGTTAAAGGCCCCTGTCGCCCTGAGGCTGGCAACATACACCGCCCGCAGGGCCGACAGGGTCGCGGGATCCAACCCGGCACAGGCCGCCAGACGCGCCAGCCGCTGCTGGCACTCTGCCGGGGCCTGGGACAACGCGGTGGCAATGGCCGGGAACTGCGGGGCCAGTGCCGCTACCGCCCCCTGGGGAATATGCTGCTGCCAGGTCTCCCGGGCCAGGGTTATCAACGCCCCCAGTGGCTGTTCAGGCAAATCCAGGCCGATGTCGGCCGGCTCCTGGTTGAGCAACCGGGCAAGGGAGTAGTCCAGCAGCAGGTCATCCTCCATGGTGAACGGCAGCCGGTAAGCGCTGACCACAATCAATTGCCGGACGTCAATACCGGCGGCGGTGAGTTTTTCCGCCATCGCCGCCGCCAGCAGCCCGCCCATGCAATAGCCGAACAGGTATACCCGCCGTAACGGGCGCGCGCCCAGGGCCTGAACGTAGCGATCCGCCAGGGCGTCGAATAGCGTCTCTGGCGCCAGGGTCAGGTACTGATCCCCCGGCGAACGGCTGATGCCAATCACCTCGGGCCGTTCATCAAGCCCCGCCAGCGCCGCTATCAGCGCGTGGTACGGGGCCAGCCCGCCGGACCCGTCATGGATCAAGCACAGTGCCTCCCCGTGGCGTTCCGTTGCCGTGGCAGAGGCCGCCGGTAACAGGGTTTGCAGCCCGCCACCGCTGTCCGCAGGCGGGGCCAGACTGTCGCACTCTGCCGCCTGGGGGTGCCACACCAGGCGGGCGCAGTTTTCCAGCCGGGGGTCCGCCACCATTTGGCGCAGTAAATCATCCCAGGAGATAGCCGCAGCGCCGGGGATCCCGCGCCGCAGGGCGCCGACACATTTTGCCAGCAGCAGTGAATCCCCCCCGGCAGTGAAGAAATCGGACCCCGGGTGCAGGCTATCCGGGTCGGTAATGCCGAGCACCCCGGCCCAGATAACCGCCACCGCCCGCTGACTGGCATCCAGCGACGGTACCGTGGCGGCGATGCTGTCTGTTGCCTCCCCGGAGATAGCCTCCTCCGTCTCTGCACCCTGGGTAACCGCCGGCAGAGTGGCCAGCAGGGTTTTATGGTCAACCTTGCCATTGGCTGTTAACGGGAGCGTGTCCAGCACCAGGATACGGTCCGGCAACATATAGCCCGGCAGGCGCTGGCGTAAGGTGTCGTGCAACTGCGCGGTGTCCGGCCGGGGGGTACTGTAACCCGCGCTGGCCCAGATAACCGACTGGTGAATATTACTGATAGCAAGCGCCGCCGGGTGCGCGCCATCCGTTACGCCGGGGAGCATGATGCTGTGCCGGAACGGGGACGCGGCCAGCGCCTGCTGCCAGCACTCCCGGGGATAGAATGCCTCACCGTCCTCTGCCCGCTGGTCCTGGAAATCACTCAGCCCCTCTTTAAACTCCATGGTTATCATCAGCGGCGCGCTGGGGCGGACAGCATCAATAATCGCCAGATCCCCGCCGGGGGCCAGCAGTGGGTGTATCCGGGCCAGCGCCCGGGGAATATGGCGGGCGTTATGCAGCACATTGGCGCACAGCACAATATCCCACTGGCCAGGAGCGAACCCCTGGGCGGCGAAGTCCTGGTTAATATCACAGCGCCGGGTGGTAATATCCGGCCAGCGGCTGGCGGCTTCATCGAGGAAAAAACGCGACACATCGGTAAAGCAATAGTCAACGCGTAGCCCCTGATGCTGCTGATACCCCCGCAGACAGTCGAGCACTGGCCCGGTGGTGCCCCCCACCCCAGCCCCTATCTCCAGGATACGCAATGGCCGCTGCTGTGCTGCGGCCTGGCGGGCCCGGGCATCCACCCCGGCAACGATCAGCTGATTCAGGTAGCGGTTAATAAAATTCTCCCCGTAGGACGCCAGGGCAACGTCGGTACGCCCTTCCGGGAACAGCAATGCCAGGGGGTCGACCTCCCCGGCGGCCACCTGCTCCAGCTGTTGCAGGCAGCGGGCGATATAGTCCAGTTGCCCGTCGCCGTAGTCCATCTCCCGGGCCAGATCCCGGGCCTGTTGCCACAGCCTTTCAGCCAGGGAAAATGAAATATCGCCGTTAAATGGCGCCAGCAGCGGCGCTTTACGCTGTAACATCCGGTCCCAGCGGGCCATCAGCGGCAAATAGTCAGCGTGCACCGCCACTTGGCGCTGGCGCAGATCCTGCATCGCCACCAGGGCGGCCAGCTCCATACGCGCCATCAGCGCCGTGAAGCGCGGTGCATCCAGCCGGGACAGCCACTGGAGATGCTGGTGCTCCACCGCCTCCGCCGCCTGTTTGTCTGCTTCCCGGCAGGCAGTGCTGGCGCCCCCCGGGGTAACCACGGCAACCAGTTGCTGGCGGGGGGCCATCACCACGGCGGCATCCCCCACGTTGGGGTGCTCACGCAGCAGCGCGGTGATTTCCCCGGGTTCAATACGGTACCCGTGGCGCTTAATCTGGCTGTCGCGCCGCCCGAGGAATTCAATCTCCCCATTAGCCAGATAGCGCCCCAGATCGCCGGTTATAAACCCCGGGGTGATCCCGTCAGAGAGGGTAATAAATGCCGCGTTATCCGCCCCCAGATAACCCGCGCTGACCGCTGCCCCGCCAATCACAATCTGGCCAATTTGCCCGGTTACTGCCGGTTCCAGGTCGTCATTCACCACCCACATCTGCTGGCCCGGTAATGGGCGCCCGTAGGGGATTGAGCCGTCATAGTGGCTACCGGCGGGAACCTCATGGAAGCAGGACCAGATAGCGGCCTCTGTGGCGCCACCGAGGGCAATAACGCGACAGTCCGGGCGCAACTGATGCAACTGTGCCGGCTGGCCGGCGGGTACCCAGTCCCCGGAGAGCAGCGCCACCCGCCAGACGCACCGGGCGATGTCGTCCCTGCTGGGGGGGGGAGTCCAGCAACAATTGCAACTGGGCGGGGACTGAGTTCCAGAGGGTGACCCGGTGCTGGATAATATCCAGCCACCAGGCATCCGCATCGGGCATCGTTCCCGCCCGGGGGATCACCAATACCCCTCCGGCGTTGAGCAACCCGAAGAGGTTAAAAATCGCCAGATCAAATGAGGGCCGCGACACCCCCAGCACCCGGTCGCCGTCGTGCAGCCCGAGCATCTGCTGCATCGCATTAAGGGTGGTGAGCGCCTGGCCGTGGGTGATTGGCACCCCTTTCGGGGTGCCGGTTGAACCGGAGGTAAAAATGATATAGGCGCAGTCGTTCTCCCCGGCCAGGGATGCCGTGACGGCGCCAGCGGCGTTACCGGGCTGGGCGCCGTAGCGTAAATCAACGGACTGCGGGGTTATCAGATGCACCTGGTGCCCAGGGCGCGCCTGCGCCAGGGTGGTGAGGATCGCCTGCTGGCGCGCCGCGGGCCACTCAGGATCCAGCGGTACAAACGCACAGCCGGCCAGCAGCGCCCCTAACTGGGCCGACACCTGGGCCACCCCCGGCGGCAGGGAGATGGCCACCGCATCCCCAGGCCTGGCACCCATCGCCAGTAAAGTATCCCGCCAGTGCCCGGCGTGGCTGAGCAACGCCCCCCGGGTTAGCTGTAGCTCGCCGTGGATCAGGGCAATGTTATGCGGCGCCTGCCGGGCCAGCTGGCAGAACGGCGCACAGATATTGCCCCCTCCGGCGGTATGCGCCAGTTGCGGCGCACTGATCGCCAGCGGCGCGGGGCGTAATGCCGCCTGCTGCCAGCGGGCAGGATCGCCGGAGAGCGCCGTCAGTGCAGTACAAAAGTCGTGGAATGCCGCCGACAGTACCGGCTCCGGGTAACTCCCATCCCGGCTGTCCCAGACCACCGCCATTGCGCCTGCGCTTTCAGAGAGCTGGATATCCAGCAGCACCTGGGGGGTCTGGCTTAGCCCCTGCTGTAGCTGGTTAACCACCCCGTCACCGGGCGTCGCCGGCATCCCCAGGGTCGATGTCAGCACAATCGGGGTGGCCCGCTGTTCCCCGGGCAACAGGCGCAGAACCTCAATCCCGGACAATGCCTGATGATCAAGCGCGCTGAATACTTGCTGCTGGGCCGCCCCGGCAGCGGCCACGACAGATTGCGCCGTAGCGCTGTCCAGGGCGAGCAATAGCGTGGAGGTAAAGTCGCCAATAATGCGCATCACGTCACCGGTGAGCGCCTGACGATCCAGCACCGTGAGCGTAATGCGGGAATGTTGCTGCCCCCCGTAACGCCGGGCGATACCGCCAAGAATAGCCAGGGCAACCGCGGTGGGGGTCACCCCATGCTGGCGGGCAAGGCCCCGAAATTGCGCCCACTGTGCGGGCGCCAGTTGAAAACTGCGCCGCCGGTAAGCCACCGCCTGCTCCCCGGCGTGCAGGGGCTCCCCGAGGCGCATCGGTGCCGGGAAGGCGGCTACCTGCTGCTGCCAGTAGTCCGTAGCCCGGCGGCACTCTCCTGCTGCTGGCGGATATGCAGCACATAGTCGCGAAATGACAGGGTCGGGGGCTGTAGCGCCTGCTCCGGCTGGCGCAGCGCCTGTAAAAAGTCCGTGACCATCACATTAATGCCGACAAAATCAGTCATGATCAGATCCACCGACAGGTGCAGTGTCGTCCCTTGTGGCCCCAGCACCAGATGCGCCGTCAGCAGTGGCGGCTGTTGGGGATCGTACTGCTGGTGTTTTAATCGCTGGCGGATAACCTGCTGGGCCTTGTCATGCTGCGCGGCGCTGGTGGCTACGGTTATCGCCAGCGGCACCGCGACCTGGGGATCGATACACTGCCAGCCCTCTGGCGACGCCCGGACTTTCAGCATGTCATGGCAGGCCACCATTTTCTGCCATGCCTGCTGGTACTCATCTGCGGTGCGCGGTTCGGGCTCACTGATGATAAGTTCCGCGTAACCATGACAGCCGGTGCCGCCATCCTGCCATGCCCGGGTGCGGCCCAGTAAATAGGCGGACTGCACGGCGGTTAGCGGGAAAGGGGCATAACGCTGATCGGGATCATGCCGGAGGTGCTGCTGGGCCCGCAGCGCCGCCAGAATGGCGGTTTTTTGCGCACGGACTTGTTCGCGTAACGCCGGGGTAAATGCCCCCTCCGGAGCGCGAAAACGCAGCGCACCGTCGCTTTCCCACAGTTCAATATGGTGTGCCTGCAACTGCGCAAGCAACTGCTTTACCGCGTTCATAATGTGCCCTCTTCAAAATCTGCTGTGTCGCCGTCTGCGCGGTGATCCCCCGGGTGGCTGGGGAGAGTAAGCTGCTCAACCTGACGGCAAAAATCGTCAAATCCCGGGGAAGTCAGCAACAAACGCAGTGAAATAGCCGGATGGATCGCGGTTTGTAAGGTGCGAATGCAGCGCGTGGCCAGTAACGAGTCCCCGCCACACTGGAAAAAGTTATCCAGCGGCTGGTGCGGCTCAATAGGCAGGTACTGCCGCCAGATGGCGGCAATTTTCGCCGCCAGTGCGTTACTCTGGTCCGCGGTGTCGCGCGTAATTAACGCTGCCAGCCGCCGGACAATCCCTTCCGCCAGCGTATTGACCAGCGCCGCCGGGAGCAGCGCCGCCACATAATCAATGGTGATATGCAGCCCCCGGGGATCGTCGTGAACCTGGCAGTCCATGGTGACCTGAGGGGTTTGTGAGCGGGCGCGAGTGAGCTGGCCAAAACCGAAATCGTCGGATCGGGCCGTGGCCGGTGCCAGCCCCAGACCACAGGTAAATACCACCGGAAACAGCCCGGCCGCCGGATCGCCGCTGCGGCGCACCACCTGCTGGGCGATGGCTAAGGTGCTCACCTGTTCGGGAGTGTCGTGCAGGGCCAGTAACCCGTGATGGGCTTCCCTGGCGGTGGTTAATAAGGCGTCTGCTGTGGGGGTTGCGCTCTCGTCGCCAAACGCCACCAGCCCGAGGCGGGTAAAGTCGCCCACCGCTGACGCTATTTTGGGGATGGTGCTGTCGCGATCAAAGGTGGTGACATTGATGCTAAAACGGGGATCCGCCGCCAGCCCCCGCAGTTCAAGGGCATAGGCCGCAAGGATAAGCGCCGCCGGGGTGAGCCGCTCCTGGGCGGCGCGACCGCAAATCGCCTGCCAGTCGCTGGCGGCAATACTGGCGCCGCCGCGGGAGAAATACATCGCCTGCACCTGCGTCAGGGGCTGTCGGTAGGGCAGTCTGGGGGCCGGTGGCATCGACCTTAACATCGACGCGTCGAATGGCCGGTGGGGCACCGCGGCCTGCCGGTAGTGCGCCCATGACAATGCCGATTCCTGGCCGGTCGCCCCACCCTGATAGCGCGTGCCCAGCTCCCGGAGGACCAGCAGCATCGACATACCGTCCAGCATCAGGTTATCCATACCGATACCGATCCTGTCTCCCTGTGGCGACACCCGGATCCGCAGCGGGAAATCCCGGCGCGGGTCCGGGGTTTCGGCCTCGGTCATGCTACGTACGTGGGGCGTTATCTGCACCCGCGCCGCCGGGGCGCCCTGGCCAGAGAGCGCTTCCACCTGCCCCCAGGGCTGGCCGTCAATCCAGACTACCCGGGCGCGTAGCGCGTCATGGCGTGCGACCACCTGGCTAACCGCCTCCTGCCAGCGCGCCAGATCAATCCCCTCTGGCGCGGCGGCGCTGAACTCAAAATAGCAATGTGATGCCACCCCGCCCAGCAACTGGTCCGCTGAACGCCCGGCCAGATACGCTTTTTGCAGTGCGGTGAGCGGGAAGCGGGTTGTGCCGGTCTCAGTAACCACTGCCGGTAACGGGGCACCCGGCTCCAGCGGGGTTCCCTGGCGGCCAGCAGCCTGTCGCGCCCGGACCCGGGAGACAAACTCACCGAAGACCGGGCAGTTAAACAGATCCGCCAGCCGCAGTCCGGGGTAACCCTGGCGGCGCAAATCCGTCACGATCCGGGTGGCGCGCAGTGAATCACCGCCGAGGGCGAAGAAATCATCGGTGGGCAAGAATGGCGCCGGGTGCGATAACACTTCCCCCCAACTGCGGGCCACTCGCGTGTCGGTATCGTCCCCTTCCCCGACGGGGGGCGGCTCAGAAGCAACTGCCCCGGTGCCGGTGGGTAAGCGGGCCTGCAGCCAGACCAGATTGGCCGCCAGATGCTGTTCCGCCAGCAACACGGCGCCGCAGTGTTCCAGTTGCCTGCCCCACTCCGCCGCCGGGCGCAGTGGGGAGGTGTCAGGGTCCGTCAGGGAAGGATCGAGAATGGCCGCCACCAGTGACGCCGCGTCTGGCGCCGTGACTTCCAGCACATGAACCGCCAGCGGCAATCGCCCCGGCGGTCCGGCGCGTAACTGCGACAGCTGGCGAAGCAAATCCAGATCCCGGTGGAGCGTGGCGGGCGCGATCACCACATCCGGTTGGCCGGTATCTGCCGCCGCTGGGTGATGCGGATCGCGCCGGGCAAGCCGGTTGAGGGCATCATCATTTTCCTGCCCGGTAATCCGCAGGCTAAGGTTATTTTCCGCCGCCGTGTGTTGCAGCGCCTGGCTAAATGCGCCGCTCCCGGCCCCCAGCACCCGCACCTGTAATGTGGTAACTCCGCGCCGCTGTGCCTCTTCACCCAGTGCAGCAAGCAGCGTATCAAACACCTTCAGCTGCCTGAAGGAGGCCAGCAGCAACTGTTCCGGGGCTAACTGGGGGTGGGACAACAGATCCCGCGGCGGGCGCTGGCCATTAACACACTCCACCAGAAACGCGCCCTCTTGCCGCCATGTGTCCAGCGGCGACGCAGATACCCGGGACCGCCAGAAGTGCGCCAGCGGCGTATCGGTATCAAGGTGCGGTAATGCGGCGGCGATGGCCCGTTCGGCCAGCTGGTGGCCGCTGAGGGTCTCCTGCCCACTGGCCACCTGAACGGGCCGCACCTCACTGCCGCACAGGGCCGCTATCCCGGCAGTAAAATGCCGGTGGGCCGCCAGCAATAATTTGTGATCCACGGCCCCGGCCGCATAATCCCAGCGGATCTCCAGCCCGTCGTCATCCGGCAGCAACTGGCAGTCAATGATCACGCCAGGGGTACGGGTATGGGACCACACCACCCGGGTCTCCCCCTGATACAGGGCGGCGACCTCGGCCACCCCGGCAGTGCTGGTAAACACAAACGGATAGGCCGCGCGCCCCCGGGCGGCGATATCGCTCTCCCCCGGTGTCTGGCCCGCCACCGCTTCAGCCAGTGCCCGGGCGCTCTCCCCCAGGCTGTCGTCTGCCCGGTGGCGGCAGAGGCGCAGTTGAGTGAATTGGCCAAGGGCCGCCTCTTCACCGGCGGGACGCCAGCATACCGGTACCACCACGGCGACCTGCGCCTGGCCAACCAGTTGCGCCAGCGCCTGGCCATAGGCGTGGAACACCAGGGCAGTCAGCGTGACCTGCTGCTGGCAGGCCAGGGTTTCAAGCCCCCGGCGCTGCGCCGCAGACAGCCGACAATCCAGGGCCATAACGTGGCTATATTCCCGATTGCCTTCCCGGCTGTCCCCGCCGATGATGGCGCGAAGATCCGGGGGCTGCCAGGCCGCCATTTCCCCGGGAGAAAGTGCCTGCCGGGGCGCCACCGGGCGCCGGGCGTAGTCGGCAAAGGGGGCCAGATCCGGCGTGAACGGTAGCGCCGACGGGGGATGACTCACCCGGCGGATCAGGGCCAGCAGAACCCGGCTCAGGCTCAGGGCATCGAGGGTGAGATAGTTACTTATCAGGCCAATATCCCGGGGATGCGTACCGCTGCCCGCCAGTAAAAATGGCGGGCTCTGCCGGGCGTCCAGCGGGGCACTGGACAAGTAATCGGCCAGTGACTGATGGTCCGCAAGGTGGTTCACCGCCACCGGTGCGGCCTCCGCCACCTGCTGCCCGGTATCCGAGGTTAACAGCCGCAGCCCGGGGGTTTCGGCGATCAGCGTGTCCAGCGCCTGCTGCCACTGGCTCAGAGGGTACCCCTGCGGGTTACGGATAATCACGGCAAACACCGTATCGCAGCGGCGGACCCCGAGGATCCCCTCCGCGCCGAGCACATAGGCACGTTGTAGCGCGGTCAGCGGGAATGGCTGCCGGGGATCATGGCGCGCGGGCCGGGATGCCGGGGGCGCCGCCGGTGCCGGGCAGCGCCGGGCAAACTGCGCCAGCTCCGGGGCCGCAAACAGGGTATCCACCCCGCACGCCACCCCGTGTTCATGCAGCAGCGCGCAAACCCGGGTAACCGCGATGCTGTCGCCGCCGAGGGCAAAGAAGTTATCCCCGGCCTCAATGCTGTCACGCTGCAGTACCTGGCACCAGATCTGCTGGCAAAGGGGGAAAATAGCCGCCTGTGCCCCGGCCTCTGCTGGCGCGGTAGGCCCGTCAAACTGGCGGCTGGCCCACTGGCGATCCAGCTTGCCATTGTGGGTCAGCGGCAGTTGCCCGACCAGCCGGATCAGCGACGGTACCATATAATAAGGGAGCGCCCCGGCCAGCCGCTGGCGCAGCTGTTCCTCCGTTACCGCCCCGGGGCGACAAACCACCAACGCGCCCAGGGCACGCTGCGCCCGGATAGGCACCACCACCGCGAGGCTGATTTCCGCCATGCCGGTCAGCAACTGTTCGATTTCGCCGCATTCAATGCGGTGGCCCTGAATTTTCACCTGGCTATCCTGGCGGCCAACAAAGAACAGCAGCCCGTCCCACCAGTAGCCGAGGTCACCGGTGCGGTACCAGCGCTGCCCTTCGGCCTGAATAAACCGTGCACCGGTGCGGGCCGCATCCCCGAGGTAGCCCTCCGCCAGTCCGGCTCCGCCGATCCACAGCTCCCCTTGTACCCCGTCAGGGCAGTCAATAAACTGTCCATCTGCCGCTTCGCGAACTACCCGATATTGCTGGCCGCTGAGCGGCAACCAATAAGGTACCGAAGGCCATGCCGGGGGCAGGTCTTGCTCGTCGCGAATCACATATTCATTGGACCAGATGGCCGCCTCGGTACTGCCCCCCATGGCTACTAATATGGCCTGGGGGGCGCGCTGCCGGAGCTGTTGAAACATGTTGCGCGGTATCCAGTCCCCGGAGCACAAGCAGGCGCGCAGTGAGGCCAGCGGCACCTCTGTTGCCAGCAGCATATTGGCCAGCGCGGGAACCGAGTTCCACAGGGTGATCCGGTATTCATTCACCCGCTCCGCCCAGTAAAACGCGTCCCGACGGGCCGCTTCACCGAGGGTGACAATGGTGCCGCCCGCACTCAGGGGGCCGAAAATATCGTATACGCTGAGGTCAAAATCAAGGGAGGAGACCGCCAGCAGCACATCACCATCGTGCACCTGATGACGGGCGTTGACATCATTAATGGTATTGGCGGCTGCCCGGTGGCTGACTGCGACCCCTTTCGGCTCGCCGGTGGAGCCGGAGGTAAAAATAACGTAGGCCAGTGAATCTGGCGTCCCCTCCGGGGTGGTGCTGTTCGGCGCACTACGCAAGGCCGCCAGTGGCGGGGTCTGCTCAAGACGGCTAACGTCTTGCCCGGTTATCAGATACCCCATCCGGGATCGCTGGCGGATCAGCGCCAAACGCGCCGGGGGCATATCATTGCCAACGGGCAAATAACAGCAACCGGCATAAAGTACCGCCAGGACCGCCACAATCTGGGCCGGGCCTTTAGCCAGCCGGATGCCGATGATATCGCCGGGCTGGCTGTGCGGTACAAGCCGGGCCGCCAGGCGGCGCGCCAGCAGATCCAGTTGCTGATAGCTCCAGCACTGGTCGCGGGTGTGGCCAGCGAGCAGCGGGTCCGGGTCATCCCCGGTGGCGGAGCCTATCAGGGCCAGCGCCTGGGGACGTTGATTCACCTGCTGGCGGAAGCGGCTGAATAACATCCCGGGCTCACTGGCCGGCGGGGTGCTGTTGATCTGCGTGCGCCAGTGCTGGTCGGCCAGCGGCAGCGTATTCGCCACCGGCTGCCCGGCAATAATAAGGTCAATGGACTCGGTTAGCAGCGCAAAAACAGCCCCGTCAACGGCGGCGGGGATCGCCGCCCGGCGGACATCAAACGCCACTTCAATGCGCGCCTCGTCAAGCCTGAACACCTGGCAATCAATAACCGCCTGGGGGGTTTACCCCTGGAGCGCCCCCTGGCCAAATGTGTCGGTGATTTGCGGGTCAAATACCGGCTGCTGCAGGGCGCAGGTAAAAATGTACGGCAACAGGCCCGGATGGGGGCATTCGGCATTCCCCCGGGCTTCTCGCAGTTCCGTTTCACTGTCGACCCCGCGCAGCAGGCGGTAGTGGAGATCATCATGGGTATCGCGCAATAGCCCATCAAGGGTGGCGCTGGCGCGCGCGCGGTGGGCATAAGTGACGGTGCGCTCCGCCAGCCGGACAGCACCTGCGCTTGCCGGAAGCTGGGTCACCGTGATGGCAAACTCAGCCTGGGTGCTGCACAGGCGTAACGCCCTGGCATAGAGGGCCAGCAGCAGTGCCGATGCAGCCACCCCGTGGCGGGCCGCGAATTGCTGGACCGCCGCCCACTGTTGGGGGGGATAAATCCGTGAGCGCCGTACCACGGTCCGGTAGTCCGGCGCACCGGCTTCCTGCGGGTGAAAATTAACCAAAGGCAGCGCCGGGGGTGGCGGCAGCGACGTCATCCGCCCCTGTGCCAGACGTTGCTGTTTCCCGGGGTGGCGCTGGCGTTTTTGTTCAGCCCGCACCCGTTCCGCCGCAACCTGCTCAAAATGCAGCGCTACCGGCACAGGATCAGGCCCGGGTTCATTGCGGTAGTGGCGGCCCACGAGTTGCATTAGCCCGGATAACCCCTGTAAATCCACCGCCGCCAGCGAGACGGCCAGATGCAGTGTTGTGGTGCCGTCGTCCCAGCAGGTGAGTTCCGCCCCCCAGCGTTTTCCTGCCGATAAGTCCACGCTGTGGGCCAGCATATGGGCGTTCATCCTGGCGAGGTGATCCGCCCGCTGCGCGCTGTGCTGGTGGTGAATATGTAACACCGGCGGCTGCGGCGCGGCCTCAACCAGCTGAGTTGCACTGGCAAATTGCATCCGCAATGCCGGTTGTAATGCTACCGCCGCCAGCGCGGCGCGTAACCGCGGGATATCGAGCGTTTTGCCGGAGAATGTCAGGCAGGCAACGCACTCGATACCGCCCATCGGTAGTGCCGTCTGGCGCCCCACGAAATAAGCCCGCTGGATTGGCGTCGCCGGATAGCGATCCCCCCCTGTTTTTTGATCGTCCATTGACAAAAGTTATCTCCTCTTCACTGGTAATCCGCGGTGCATATCTGCTACCCACCCTGGCGCAACTGCCGTTCAGCGTCGCGAAATAATCGCTGCCACTTTTGTAATGCAATGTTATAACATCACTCAATTACTGATCGCAATTACCAGGGAGAATGGCAACGATGAGAATTTGTTTCTGGCCGATTGTCGGCTGTGGGGTACTGGCAGGCTCGCCGCTCGCCGCAGCGGCGGCGGGGGAACAGTCCCCCCCCTCTGCCGACACCACCGCCGATGTAATGACCGTGGACGCTACCGTGAACGCGCGCTTTGTCCCGGAGGAAAACCGTAAAATCCCCTTTACCGTGAACCACTTCAGCGATGAAGATCTGCAGCAGCAGCAGATAAAAGACGCGCAAAGTTTATTCTGGATGACCCCTGGCCTGGCACTGAACAGCGATGGTCAAAACCCGGAGTCATCACTGAAAATCCGCGGGGTGGGCTCCCTAAACCAGGTCAGTAGTGATGATACGTCGGTAGTAACAATGCTTAACGGTGTGCCGGTCCCCCAGGGAAACCTCAGTAGCCGCCTGCTGGATATCAGCCAGATCGATATTTTAAAAGGCCCCCAGGGGACGCTGTTTGGCCGCAATAGCGAGGCAGGAGTCATTAACATGACCTCTAACCGGCCAACGGATATTTTTGAGGGATACCTCGGCGGCGAATGGGGAACCCGCCACCATCATCTGGGGGAGCTGATGCTCAATACCCCGCTGACCGATACCCTGAGTAGCCGGATTGCGTTGCAGTATGACCGCAAAAACGCCGCCTTAAAAAATCAGCAGGATGGTGATAAACCCCTGAGCCACCCTCAGGATCTGAGCGGCCGGGGTAGCCTGAGTTGGCAACCAGATGAGCGCGACAACCTGCTGTTTACCGTCGATCATCAGCGCCAGCGCCACAATGCGGTGGGCATGACCCTGCTGGACGGCCATGACAAAATCAGCCTGCCGAAAGGCGTAATGAATGATCGCGGCAACGATACCACCCTGACATTTAACTGGCAGCACAGTTGGGATCAGCTCCAGCTGACCAACGTTACCGGCTGGGGGCACTATTTCCACCGCTCCTCGGGGCCGTTTAATGATTACCGGATAAGCCAGCAACTCTACGGTACGGACTATGATTCCTGGCGAACCTTCAGCAACCGGCAAAAGCAATTTTTCCAGGAATTGCGCCTCGGCTCCACGGAGAATAGCCCGCTGTTCTGGGTCACCGGGATAAATTACCTCTATTCCGGGCGCACACATAACTACACCGGCGGCTGGAACGACGCCCCCGGCTGGGAAAACGATCCGCTGGATGCCCATATCCACCGGCGATTTACTAATGACAGTATCGCGCTGTTCGGTGAAACCACCCTGCCGCTCACGGCGCGCCTCAACCTGACCACCGGGCTGCGCCATACCTGGGAAAAGCATCGCTACCGGGATCACTGGCAGGCCAATCCCGGCTACGCCAATCCCGGCGATACCGCTTACAGTGATAAACAGTCGCTTTCGGAAAGCTATTTCACGGGCCGAATCGGGCTAAACTACACCCTGACCGACGACTGGAGTGTGTACGGGATGTATTCCCGTGGACATAAGTCCGGCGGCTTTAGCGACTGGGACACCAGTATCGCCAGCGGCCAGCCCGCTACCCCCTATAAAAAAGCCACCGTCGACAGTTATGAGCTTGGCGCGAAGGCGCTGATCCCCACCCTGCATCTGGAGCTTAACCAGGCGCTGTTTTATAACCGCACGCACAATGACCACTTCTATGCGTTAATCGATCCGAGCAGCAGTTTTGCTACAGTTATCGAAAACTTTAATACCGAGAGTAAAGGCGCTGAGCTGTCTGCCACCTGGCGGCCAAATAGCGACTTTATGTTACGTACCGGCATGGATTACACCCTCGCCACCGTGACCCACCTCCCCCAGGACAGTCAATCCGGCGGCCACAAAGGCAACCGGATCCCGGACGTGCCGCGCTGGGGGGCGACCCTGGCTGCGGACTATTCCCATCCGTTACAGCTCGGTGCGCTACCGGTGGTGTTTAACAGCAGCCTGAATTATCGCTACAGCAGCCAGCGGGAAGCCGACGTCGGCAACAATTTTAAACTGGGTGAAACCCATTTAATGAATGCCAAAATTGGCCTGAAAAGCCGCTATGGGGATATCTACCTGTGGTCCACGAACCTGTTGAATAATCGCAGCCCGGTGTACGGCTTTTATTACCCCGCTCTGGACGCGGCCTATGGCGGAACCGGGAAAGATGCCCACGTCGGCACTGTCCGGGAAGGCCGGGTGGTGGGGGTAAGCTATCAATATTACTTCTGATCGCGCGGCCCGGCGGCAGTGACCGCCATCCTGTCGGGATCATTTTTCCAGCGCCGTCCCTATCGGGGCGGTGCTGGGTAACGGGGGAAGAGATGACAGATGTTGCGGACCGCCGCCAGCTAAAGATAAAAAACAGACAAAAAAAAACGCCAGTATGAGGACTGGCGGTGAATTGCATGGATTGCGTTGGCTATCATTATGGCTGCAGATGATGCTATATCGTCCTGATGTGCAGCGTTTTCTAGCATCCTATCGCCCTGAGCATCAACCGCAGTTCAACCCCCGATAATTAATACCTCCGCCGTCTGCTGATGTTTTTTCAACCATTCAACAGCCCATGATGCACTCCCGGCATCGCGCCGGGGTAATTTATATTACAATTTCCCTCACAGCATCTGCTGTGTCTTGTTCCCCGGGAGTGCCAGGTGGCTATCGCGTCAAAATATAAAATAAACCAGCGACTCATTTCCTGTGGTGTAGTGCTGCTGACCTCTTCGTTTTTGCTCCATTTTCTGTTTCAGGAGCACGACGCCATGAAAAAATATATGGCGTATATTGTGGAAAACGGCGCCACGTCCATTCTGTATGAGAAGTTTATCAACCAGAATCAATCCATGACGCTGATGCACGCCTTTTCTGAACAGCGGCTTAATGCCCCGCTAAGCGCCGCCCAGCGCAGTAAACTCAGCGCGCAAATCGAGGCCAAAGGTGAGGTTCGGGGAATAAACCTGCACGCCGGCGCCGGGAATAATATTCTCCACGGCAGCTTACAATCCCTGAATCACGATGTTGCCAGCTGGGTTCAGGATATCCCGATTATGCAGAAATACGATGCCGAAGTCGCGGAGCAGCGGCACCCCTACGGGCTGGATGCACAGCGGCTGATTGCCGGGCATAAACATAATTACTATATTGATTTCACTTACCAGTATGTCTATTTCTACCACCGGCTGGATGTGGATGACTTTCAGTTCAGCGCCTGGAAATTGCTCGAGGAGAACCCCTTTCATATGTCCCCGGCCGCATTACGCGCCCTGGCCAGCAGCGATACTGTCACAACCAATATTTACCAGGATCATAATACACGTCAGCCGGTTATTTCCCTGCTGACCCCGGTATTCTCCGGGGGCGTTTTACGCGGTGTCGTGGTGGTGGATTTTGATAAGTCGACCCTTAACCGCATGTTCTACACCCTGGACAGGCCCCGGCTATGGCGTTATCTGGCCTTGACCATTAACGACCAGACCAACCGGCTGGCCATTCAGGTAAAACAGCCCGAGCACCGGCTGTTCAGCTATGTGGAATACCGGCAGTCCCTCTCACCGGATATCAACGTTCTGCTGTCGGTGGACTTCAGCTACTTTATCCTCACCAGTTATCAGCTGCTTTTACCCTATATTATCGGCACGCTATTGCTGCTTTATCTGGTGCGTAACCACTTTCGCCGTCATCTGCTGCTCAGCAAGGAAAATATCACCGACAGTATGACCGGGCTCTATAACCGTAAGGTGCTGTCGGCGGATCTGGAAAACCGGTTAAACCATCTGGTGAAGCGGCAGATAGGTATTACCTTTATCGCTATCGACCTCGACGGGCTTAAGCAGATTAACGATACCCGGGGACACAAAGCCGGGGATACCGCGATCACCCTGCTGGCGGCAGCGATCCTGTTATCGATCAGGAAAAGTGACTATGCGGTACGGCTCGGCGGCGATGAGTTTTGCCTGATTCTGGTCAACTATACTGACGAGAATATCGCCGCCCTGATGCAGCGGATCATTGAACGGTTACGGCAGACGGACAGCCACCAGTGGGTGAAATTTTCTTCGGGCAGCTATCAGATGCAGGATGATGATACCCTCGAACATGCCTGTCACGAAGCCGACTTGTGCCTGTATCAGGACAAACAATTACGCAAAAACGCTCGCCGAACCTGAACACCCCCGGCAGCACCACCCATCACCCGCGGAGGCGTCGCCATGCAAGACTGGGAACCGGAACGTTATTTACGCTTTAGCAGTGAACGCACGCGCCCGGCCAGGGAGTTACTGGCGCAACTGGATCTTGAAGCCCCACAGCAGATAAGCGATTTAGGCTGTGGCCCGGGCAATAGCAGCGCCTTGTTATACCAGCGCTGGCCGCAGGCCCAGATTACCGGGGTTGATAATTCGCCAGCTATGCTGGCACAGGCCCGCAGCGCCCTCCCTGAATGTCGCTTTATCGCGGCGGATATTGCCCACTGGCAGCCCGATACCCCCCAGCAGCTGATTTTTGCCAATGCATCGCTGCAGTGGCTGGGCGATCATCCCCGGCTGTTTCCTCATCTGGCGGCACAGCTGGATCATGGCGGCTGTCTGGCGGTACAAATGCCGGACAATATGGCGGAGCCGACCCACGCGCTGATGCGCGCCACCGCCCGGGCGCTGGGATTTCCCCCCGCCGGACGGGAAGCATTGTTACCGGCGGAACACTATTATGATTTGCTCTGCGACAGCGGTTGCCGGGTCGATCTGTGGCGCACCACTTACTATCATGTGATGCCGTCTGTGGCGGCAATTATCGACTGGCTGAGCAGTACCGGGCTGCGCCCCTGGCTGGCGCCGCTGAATGCCGGGCAACAGGCGCAGTTTCTCGATAACTACGCCAGCCAATTGTCGCAGGCATATCCCCCGCGCCGCGATGGCCAGCGGTTGATGCGCTTTCCGCGGCTCTTTATCATTGCCCGCAGGGGGTAAGCGGCTAACGCAGCTGGCTGTCCTTTGATCCGCGCCGGTTGTACCCGGAAAATGCCGCCGCGTGCTGATCTGCCTGGGACTGGCAGCGTACGCAGCGCCGCACGCCGGGGATGGCCTTGCGCCGTCCCTCAGGGATAACTTCACCACAAACTTCACATTCCATAAGACTCTCCCCGGCGGGGAGCGCGCTGCGAGCCCTGGCGATACCGTCCTCTATGGTGCTGTTAATTTGATCCTGCTCAGCACCATCACCTGCCCATCCAACAGCCATAACACCTCCTGGGTTGGTTGATTGCTGTTTACTATTATAGCGCCCCGCCCCGGCGAGGATAATCGCCGGTGATATATGTCACACAATTAAGTCAGTTTTGATCTGGGTTAACATATTGCTCATCGCGCCTTCTAGAATAATGGGTGTCTGAAGAACTCATCAATTTCAGAGGAGAAACACAATGATGACTTATGATCGTAACCACAATCCAATCACCACCGGCAGCCGCGTCATGGTTAACGGCACCGGCAAAACCGGCGTCATTAAAGCGATTTACGGCCAGGGCCTGGATACCATCCACCTGCGTCGTGAAAAAACCGTTGAAGTGGACGGCCTTGCCGATCGTATTGAACCCGTAGAGCTGATTCGTCTTGGGTTCCACTGATTGTGAACGCTGAATGCCGCGCACGGCGGCATTCTGTTGCTATGATTGTCCTGCTAATGACACCTGCCGATTATCCCCGCCTGTAGCCGCTGTTTCACCACGCATACTGCGCCCATAAAAAAACGGCCACCTGAAGTGACCGCTTATTATCTGTGCCGTTGCGCTGCCCGGCGTACATCAGAGATGCGTAAAGCGAGAGGGGATCAATGAACGCCGTATTCGCTGGCAAAAGAGATCTCTTCACGAAGCTCCACATGGGTCAATTCCAGCAAATCCGCAAACTCCAGCTGTAGCTGGCGCAGACGAATCAGAAATTGGGCCGGAGTGAGTTCTTCTGCTTCCCGACGCATATACTCAAGGGCGAGTGTTGCCGGGTCTAGCTCAGTGTTCATAATGATCCTCTATCAGTTGTTCGTTTCAGAACATTATAGCGCGTTCGTTCTGAACAAAAAATAGCCAAAGCGAATATAAAATCATATCGCGGTATCAATAATATATAAGCCTTATGTAACAATCAGTTGTGCCAGCGCGCCCAGCACATGGTCAGCACCAGTGCCGCCAGGCACCAGCAGAGCACCGCCGAGAGTAACGCCAGCGGAACCCGCATAAATCCGCTGAAGTACCACAGGGTGCTGAGGTAGATAATATAGGGGATAATGGCCCAGAGGCCGAAGATTATCGTGGTGCGCAGCGCCTCAATGCCCCGCTCGCTGGCAACAATATAGTGCGCGATCAGCGCGAAGGTGGGAAACAGCGGCACCAGGCCTGCCAAATAATAATGACGGGTTTTTGATAAAATACCCATTAACACCACGACGACGGCGCCAATAATCGCCTTGATAAGCAAGCCCATCACACACTCTCTGTTGCCCGGCCTGGCAAATAGATAACGCCAAATGTTGCAATATAGTGTCAGTTTAGTTAAGGCAATTCAAGAAAGGTCACGGTGAAAGTGGCAACCCCGTCAGGGCTGCCACGCTGAACTCAGGCGCGGATATCGTTATATTCCGGGGTGGTGTCAAACTCGTGTTTCGCAAACGGGCACAGCGGGATGATTTTACGGTGCTCACGGCGCATACGCTCCACCACTTTTGCCACCAGTTTTTTCCCTACCCCCTGCCCTTTAAGGGCCGGATCGACGTCGGTATGCTCGATGATGCAGAGGTTATCCCCGGTGGGCACAAACACAATCTCAGCCACCCGTTTCCCCTGGGCATCGTTGACATAAAAGCAGGTATTACCTTCGAGAATTTCCACTCGCTCTCCTCCATGCGCTGCCGGTTTATTTCACACAGTACTTCAGTGCCCCGCTGGGGCAGGTATCAATCACGCGGATGACCGTGGCCTTATCGACGTTGTCTGGCATGATCCACGGCTGACGTTGCAGTTTAAACAGCCGACTGTCGCCACGCACACAGTTACCGGAGTGCTGGCAAATATTCAGATTAAACCACACATCAATCTCGCTCCCGCGATACTGACGGTAGCCCGCCTCGCGTAATGTTTTCTCGTCCATCACTTTCTCCACGACATGCTGACACAGCATATTATTGTTTCCGGCGTCTGCTGGCCGGTATGGAGAGCATAGTGCAATTCATGGCGAATGGCCCGGGATATTCTCCCGCAAGCCTGCGGAATACGGGCTAAAAGAAGATCGCCGCACCGGGGCGGCGATACGGAGAAACGGCTTATTCACAGAGGGTCGCCGTGGGACGCGGCGCCCATTTCCAGCGTTTTTTACTGGCGCAGTCACTGCGGGTCGCGGACCAGACCCGGCGTGAATCAGCCTCATGAAGATTCTGGGTCGCCTGGGCGCCCTCCCAGCGGACCGATTGCCTGACCCGCGGACAATGCGTTGATCTAACCATAAACTCCTCCTGAGTACCCTGTGCCACGCTTGTGGCGTCCTTTACGCCCACAGCATGGCAAATTGCCTGCAAAGTTGTCTGTGGCTGGTTATTATTGTGTAAATAATCCGGTAATTGTCTTAGTTTTACTCAAACTGTGAGGCCTGATCGGCAGCCTGATGGGGGATTCACTTAAATTCCTATTTACATCAAAATTACAATTTGAACTAAAGTTGCCCAAAATGCTTCTGAAACACCGTTTTTATTTTCAATCAGAGATAAATATGGCCTATAATAGCGGCCTGTTTCTAATTGAATGGTTTCAGCATCTTGATTCGACGCATTCACTCTCATGAATCTGCCCTGTCCAGGCCAGCTGAGCCGCAAGCACACTTTATTCTGCACGCTTTTTTTCTGTCACCTATCCTTAGGCGTGTGATCAACCGCTTTCACGCTACGCTATTGCACTCTGCGGGTAGCCCCATCGCCCTCAGAGAAAATGTATCTGAATCCTTCTCAACTTAAGACTAAGACTGTCATGAAAAAGACCAAAATCGTTTGTACTATCGGCCCGAAAACTGAATCTGAAGAGATGCTGTCCAAAATGCTCGATGCGGGCATGAACGTAATGCGTCTGAACTTCTCCCACGGTGATTATGCCGAACACGGTCAGCGCATCCAGAACCTGCGCAACATTATGGCGAAAACCGGCAAACAGGCGGCGATCCTGCTAGATACTAAAGGCCCGGAAATCCGCACCATTAAACTGGAAGGCGGTAATGACGTGTCCCTGAAAGCGGGCCAGACCTTCACCTTCACCACCGATAAATCCGTGGTGGGTAACAGTGAAATCGTTGCCGTTACCTACGAAGGGCTGACCACTGACCTGTCCGTTGGCAACACCGTACTGGTTGACGATGGTCTGATCGGTATGGAAGTGACCGCCATCGAAGGTAATAAAGTTATCTGTAAAGTGCTGAACAACGGCGACCTGGGCGAAAACAAAGGTGTTAACCTGCCGGGTGTTTCCATCGCGCTGCCGGCACTGGCTGAAAAAGACAAACAGGACCTGATCTTCGGTTGCGAACAGGGTGTGGATTTCGTTGCGGCATCCTTTATCCGTAAACGTTCTGACGTGGTTGAAATCCGTGAGCACCTGGTGGCCCACGGTGGTGAAAACATCCAGATCATCTCCAAAATCGAAAACCAGGAAGGCCTGAACAACTTCGACGAAATCCTGGAAGCGTCTGACGGTATCATGGTTGCCCGTGGTGACCTGGGTGTTGAAATCCCGGTTGAAGAAGTTATCTTCGCCCAAAAAATGATGATCGAAAAATGCGTTAAAGCACGCAAAGTGGTCATCACCGCAACCCAGATGCTGGATTCCATGATCAAAAACCCGCGTCCGACCCGTGCGGAAGCCGGTGACGTTGCGAACGCCATCCTCGACGGTACCGATGCGGTCATGCTGTCTGGTGAGTCTGCCAAAGGGAAATACCCGCTGGAAGCAGTCACCATCATGGCGACCATCTGTGAACGTACTGACCGCGTGATGCACAGCCGTCTGGACGACAACCACGACACCCGCAAGCTGCGTATCACTGAAGCCGTGTGCCGTGGTGCCGTAGAAACCGCTGAAAAACTGGCTGCGCCGCTGATCGTAGTCGCCACCAGCGGCGGTAAATCGGCGAAATCCGTTCGTAAATACTTCCCGGATGCCACTATCCTGGCGCTGACCACTAACGAGAAGACCGCACATCAGCTGGTGCTGAGCAAAGGTGTTATCGCCCAGCAGGTTGACGTTATCAGCTCAACTGATGACTTCTACCGTCTGGGTAAAGAACTGGCCCTGCAGAGCGGCCTGGCGCAGAAAGGCGACGTGGTTGTTATGGTATCTGGCGCACTGGTACCGAGCGGCACCACCAATACCGCGTCCGTACACGTACTGTAATTAGCCAGCGCAATACATTTTGCGTCTCTGGCGCCGGATGGGGTCCCACTGATCAATAATGGGTCTGTGGGCCGCCGCGGTTGCAGTAGTAAAAAGGCCCGTGCTTAGCGCGGGCCTTTTTTTGATGGTGCCGAGGGGGAATTGCCGAATTTTCCCGCAATACCAGCATAAAAAAATGCTATCGCACGTTTTCCTTAAAAATAATCGTTGCCTTGTTAAGTGGCTCACCTTAGCCAATAGAGGCTTTTTTTATTTTTCGGTAGCCCGGGATAATAAAAAAATCCAATCGATTGACACTATTTAATCGCCGTTCTCGTAAGATAAATCCGATGGAACGCAGATGTTTTTACATGTTTTTTTATCAATCAGTGTGAAACAGATGAATCTTTGAGCGAACGATCAAAATAAGTGGCCCATAATTAAAAAAAATATTCTCAACATAAAAAAGTTTGTGTAATACTTGTAACGCTACATGGAGATTAACTCAATCTAGAGGGTATTTATAATGAATCGCACTAAACTGGTACTGGGCGCGGTAATCCTGGGTTCTACTCTGCTGGCTGGTTGCTCCAGCAACGCTAAAATCGATCAGCTGTCTTCTGACGTTCAGACTCTGAACGCTAAAGTTGACCAGCTGAGCAACGACGTGAACGCAATGCGTTCTGACGTTCAGGCTGCTAAAGACGACGCTGCTCGTGCTAACCAGCGTCTGGACAACATGGCTACTAAATACCGTAAATAAGTATTTAGTTACCATGATGACAAAATGGCGCACATTGTGCGCCATTTTTTTTGCCTGCTCTCCACCCTAACTGCGATTATTTCCCCTCAAACCACTGGCTGGCTCCGTTAATGCAGAGAGCCCTGCGCCATTCTGGCCGGTTTTATTCACTGACTGTGTACTTTGCGGCGGTCTGGCACTTCCCTGCCCTCCAGGGGCCGCAGAGAGCCCTGGATTAACCTGTACCGGGTAACCCGCCCGCCGGGTAATGGCTTTGTCGATAGCTAACTGATCGCTCAACGGACTATCAATAAACGTGCCCATCGGTTTAGTGATGGCAATCGGGACCGTTTGCGGGTTCTCCCAGTCGTTACGCGACAGCGGTTGGTGAACTTCGATATAGCGCTTACCGTTCGGCTCTATGCTGTATTTGATAGGTTCGTTGATGATTTGTACCCGGGTGCCCCACGCCACCTGGCTGAATAATGCTTTGATGTCCTGGGCCCGCATTCGCATACAGCCAGAGCTCACCCGCTGGCCAATACTGGTACGGCTGTTGGTCCCGTGGATCAGGTATTCACCGCCGCCCTTCTCAAGGCGCAGCGCAAATAGCCCCAGCGGATTATTCGGCCCGGCAGGGACAACCGCCGGTAATTTTATTCCCTGGGCCGCCGATCGGGCGCGTATATTTGCGGTAGGTGTCCAGGTGGGATTAGGAATTTTTTGGATAATACGCGTTACCATTTCCGGTGTTTCCCGCCCCAGTTGGCCAATTCCCAGGGGGTAAACTTCTACGCGGTTCTGGCCCGGTGGATAATAATAAAGCCTGAGCTCCGCAAGGTTAATAACAATGCCTTCCCGGGGGGCATCCGGGAGCAGCATTTGGGAAGGAATGGTCAATTCTGTGCCAACTTTCGGTAAAAACGGATCGACTGTGTAGTTTGCCTCCAGCAATAATAAAATCCCGGTATCAAATTTCTCGGCTATATATTCAAGATTTTTTTTGTCATTCGGCACGACATATATCTGGTTTTGTCCAATTAATCGACTCCCCGCAGGCGGTAGCGGATAGTCAACGGCAAGGGCAGCCTGAGGCGCGACAAGCGTGCAGAGCAGGCTAAGGGTTACAACAGACGCGCTTTTCATAGTTTTGATTCCTGTATCACCGGCAGACCGCACCGGAATGCTGAAAAAACCGGCGAGGTAAATGAATACCTCGCAGAACAGGATGTAAGCCGTGTTGTAAGTTTAGCTAAGATTGGCTGCTTTGGTGCGGATGGCGCGGATCATCGCCTCAAGCCCCTGGGTGCGGGACGGGGTAAGATGCTGAGTTAACTGTAACTTTTCAAACCATGGCCGAATATCGAACGCCTGGATATCCGCCGCCGTCATCTGGCGGTAGAGAATAAACACCACGGCAATCAAGCCCTTCACCAGCGCGGCATCGCTATCACCCCGTAACTGGATGATACCGTCATCCCCCCGGTTAACGGTGATCCACACCTGGCTCTGGCAGCCCTGAATCAGGTGCGCCGGGGTATGTTGATGGTCATCCAGCGGCGGCAGCCGCTGGCCCAGCTCAATGATATATAAATACTTCTCTTCCTGGTTGGCGCAGCGGGCAAAGTTACGCACCAGTTTGTCTTTATCTGGCAACAACGCCATGATCACTCCCCTCAGGCCAGTAGCCGGTGTATTCGCTGTAAACCCGCTACCAGTTTATCCACTTCTTCTTCCGTATTGTAAACCGCCAGTGATGCCCGGCACATGGCCGGTACGCCCCAGAACGCCATCAGCGGCATGGCGCAGTGATGTCCGGTACGGATAGCAATACCGTAATTGTCGAGAAAACTGCCCACATCGTAAGCATGGTGCTGGCCAAGGTTGAAGGCAATCACCCCGGTACGCTGTGGCGGCCCGTAAACGATAAGATCCGGCACCGCCTTCAGCGCGTCGACCGCGTAAGCCATCAGCGCATGTTCCCGCTGTTCAATGGCGGCCATACCCAGATCCGTCAGCCAGCGAATCGCCGCCCCGAGGCCAATGATCCCGGCGGTATGCGGGGTGCCGGCTTCAAAACGCCAGGGGGCTGCCGCCCAGGTGGTGCTCTCCGTCAGACTGACGCTGGCAATCATCGAACCGCCGCCCTGCCAGGGGGGCATCGCGTCAAGCAGCGCTTTGCTGGCCCACAGGATACCAATCCCGGTGGGGGCATACATTTTATGGCCCGAAAACGCATAAAAGTCACAGCCCAGGGCCTGCACGTCCACCGGGGTATGCATAATGGCCTGGGCCCCGTCCACCAGCACCAGCGCCCCTACCCGGTGTGCCGCAGCGGCCATCTCAGTGACCGGGTTGGCTATCCCCTGCACATTGGACACCTGCGCCACCGCCAGTAACCGGGTGCGCTGATCCAGTAAACCGTGGAAGTGCGCCATGTCCAGGCTGCCATCGGGCAGCAAATTAATCACCCGCAGCTCGGCCCCGCGGCGCTGGCACAGGAGCTGCCAGGGCACAATATTGGCGTGGTGCTCCATCAGGCTGATAACAATGTTATCCCCCGGGCCGATATTGTCCTGGCCCCAGCTGTTGGCCACCAGATTGATAGCCTCTGTGGTGCCGCGCACAAAGACCACTTCTTCCGCCTCTGCGGCATGGATAAAGCTCGCTACCTGTTCCCGCACCGCCTCCATCTGGCCGGTAGCCTCAGCACTGAGGGTGTGGATGCCGCGGTGGACGGCGGCATAACCCTGGCGGTAGAAATCCGCTTCGGCGTCGATCACCACATCAGGGCGCTGGGCGCTGGCGGCGCTGTCCAGATAAACCAGCCGCTGGCCGTTGACCTCCCGGCTCAGGATAGGAAACTGCTGGCGGATCACCTCAGGAGACAGTGTCATAATTGCCTCCGCCAAAACGGACAGTGATCCTATCCAGCACCTGGCGCTTAAGGTCCGGGTCGCTTATTGCTTCGCTCAGTTCGGCGGCAAACGCGTGCAGGATCACCTGGCGGGCAGAGTCTTCGCTGATCCCCCGGGAGCGCAGGTAAAATAACTGTTCGTCATCCAGCCGTCCGATGGTCGCCCCGTGGCTGCACTTGACATCATCCGCATAGATCTCCAGCTGTGGCTTGGTGTCCACCTCCGCCAGCCGCCCGATCAACAGATTGTTATTGGTCATCTGGCCATCGGTTTTAATGGCGTGGGGCGCCACGTTGATAAGCCCGTTAAATACCGCCCGGCCTTTATCCCGGACAATGGTTTTATGTAACTGCCGGCTGTTGCAGTAGCCGCGATTGTGGGCCAGCCAGGTGCGGGTATCGCAGACTTCATTTGCCACCGGCAGCGCCAGGCTATTCAGGCGCAGAGTGATATTCTCGCCATTCAGTTCGGTGCTGGTGTGATGGCGTAACAAGCCTGCCCCGAGCAGGAAGCTGCTGCTGTGGACCACCGCGTCCTGCTCTGCCCGGATGTCGTTATGGGCAAAGTGGTAGCTGGCGCTATTTTCAAATGCCAGTTTGTAATGCTCCAGCCGGGCATTGGCACCAACCTGCATGGTCAGGCGGCCACCGGTAAAGTGCGCCCCGCTGTCAAGGCTGACAAAATGTTCAATCACCGTGGCGCTGGCCCCGGATTGCAGCTCAAGGTGGTGGCGGTAATGCACGGTATTAAGGCTGCCCTCGGGATCATCCCCGCTGCTGATATGCATCAGCACCAGCGGGCGCGCAGGCCGGGTGTTGGCCGCCACCACAATATGGGTAACGCTGACGGACAGGCTCTCAGTCAGGTGTAAAAACACCTCCGGCTGCACTGCAGAGGGCAGCGTCTCCCGCTGGTTATCGACCTTGATGTGATAGCCGCTGTCCGGCAGATCATCGCTGAGTAGCGGATTAAACACCCCGTCCACAAAGACCAGCCGCACCGCGTCAAGGGTCAGGGCCAGATCGCGACACTGGCTGGCGCTGACGTCGGCCGGTGCGGGTAAAATAAACGCGTGGTTCAGTAACCCATCCAGCCCGGTATATTTCCAGTTTTCGTGTTTACGCCCCGGTAACCCCAGGCGCAGCATCTGCTGCAGGTGCCCGGAGGCATATTTACTCTGGCCCAGTCCCCGGGCCTCAAACAGTCGGTGCCACTGTTGCAGCGCACTACTGCTGTTGCTGTTCAGTAAGCCAGCCATAGCCTTGCTCCTCCAGTTGTTTCACCAGGCTAAAGTCCCCGGATTTCACAATGCGACCCTGGAACAGTACGTGGACATAATCCGGGCGGATATAGTCGAGGATGCGCTGGTAGTGGGTCACAATAATAAATGCCCGCTTGCCATCGCGCAGCGCATTCACCCCCTGTGAGACGATTTTCAGGGCGTCGATATCCAGCCCGGAATCTGACTCATCCAGAATGCACAGCTCTGGCTCCAGAACCGCCATTTGCAAAATGTCGTTGCGCTTTTTCTCCCCACCGGAGAAGCCGACATTCACCGAGCGGCTCAGCAAGTCTTCCGGCATATGGAGTAATTTAATTTTGTCGTCGATGGCATCCTGAAAATCAAACCGGTCCAGGGTTGGCTGGCCGCGGTATTCCCGCACCGCATTGAGGGCGGTTTGCAGGAAAAACTGGTTGCTGACCCCGGGGATCTCCACCGGGTACTGGAACGCCATAAAGATACCTTCACCGGCGCGCTCCTCCGGGGAGAGAGCGAGCAAGTCCTTGCCTTTAAAGGTGACCGACCCGCCGGTGACCTCGTAGTCCTCCCGCCCGGCCAGGGTGGCAGACAGGGTGCTCTTGCCGGAGCCATTCGGCCCCATGATGGCATGCACTTCACCGGGTTTAATCTCCAGATCGACACCGCGCAAGATGGCGTTATCTTCAACACTTACCTGTAATGATTTGATACTTAACATAATAATTCCTTATCCTGGCGCGTTAACCCACGCTGTGCTCAAGGCTAATGGCCAGCAGTTTTTGTGCTTCTACCGCAAATTCCAGTGGCAACTCAGAGAAAACATCCTTACAGAAGCCGTTAACAATCATCGAGATGGCGTCTTCTTCGCTGATCCCGCGCTGCAGGCAGTAAAATAACTGGTCCTCACCAATCCGTGAGGTGGTCGCCTCATGCTCCAGCTGGGCTGAGTTATTACGGCACTCCACGTAAGGGAAGGTGTGCGCTCCGCAATCCGGCCCGATCAGCATCGAATCACACTGGGTGAAATTCCTCGCGTTGGTGGCGGTGGGCATAATCTTGACCAGCCCGCGATAGCTGTTCTGGCTCCGGCCCGCGGAGATACCTTTAGAGATGATGGTAGAGCGGGTGTTCTTGCCGATATGGATCATTTTGGTGCCGGTATCCGCCTGCTGGTTACCGCTGGTCAGCGCCACTGAATAAAACTCACCGATGGCGTTATCCCCGCGCAGGATACAACTGGGGTATTTCCAGGTAATGGCGGAGCCCGTTTCGGACTGGGTCCAGGACATTTTGCTGTTATCACCGGCACACAGGGCGCGTTTGGTCACAAAATTCAGGATGCCGCCCCGGTTGCTGTCCCCGGGGAACCAGTTCTGGACAGTAGAATACTTCACCTCGGCGTCACGCAGGATAATCACCTCGACCACCGCCGCGTGCAGTTGGTAACTGTCGCGCACCGGCGCAGAGCAGCCCTCGATATAGCTCACATAGCTGCCTTCGTCGGCCACCAGGATGGTGCGTTCAAACTGGCCGGTTTTCTCGGCGTTAATCCGAAAATAGGTCAACAGCTCCATCGGGCAGCGCACCCCTTTGGGGATATAAATAAACGTACCGTCGGACGCCACCGCCGCATTCAGGGCGGCAAAGAAGTTATCGTTCGCCGGTACCACTGTTCCGAGGTACGCTTTCACCAGCTCTGGGTGTTCCTGAATCGCCTCACCGAAGGAGCAGAAGATAATGCCCTGCTCTGCCAGGCGATGGCGGTAAGTGGTCGCCACGGAGACCGAGTCAAAGATGGCATCGACCGCCACCTCTTTGCCTTCCCGCACCGGAACACCGAGCTGGGCGAAGGCCGCCTCCACTTCCTGGGTCAGATAGGGGCTGTCCGTGGCCTGTTGTACCGCGCCGGGGGCAGAGGCGCAGTTATCATCGCAGTGCCCGCAGGACGGCGCGGAGTAATAGCTGAAGTTCTGATAATCCAGTGCGTCATAGTTGGCCTTCAGCCAGTGGGGCTCTTCCATCTCCAGCCAGGCGCGGTAGGCGCTGAGGCGGAACTCCAGCATCCAGTCCGGCTCGTTGCGTTTGGCGGAAATGGCCCGCACCACCTCTTCGCTCAGCCCGCGGGCCAGCTCGTCAGTCGGCAACTGGGTGAAAAAGCCTTCTTTGTAGTTACGTTGCTCTCCGCTCCAGACCTTGACATCATCACTTGCTTCACTGTTTCTCGACATAACACCACCACCAGCTAGACCCCAAAGCTCTCACCACACCCGCAGGCGTTCTGGGCTTTAGGGTTGTTAAATTTAAAAATCTGGTTCAGTCCTTCCCGGACATAATCCACCTCAGTACCGTCGATCAGGGGCATCGCCTTCAGGGGGACCCATAGCCGGGCGCCCTGCTGCTCAAACAGCAAATCGCCGGCGGCCGGTTCGGTAACCTCTTCCAGCACATAGCCAAACCCGGCACAACCGCTTTGCTTAACCCCTAAACGGATCCCCTGCACCCCGGGGGCTTTAGCGGCCAGTGCCCGAATATGCGCCGCCGCTGCCGGGGTCATGGTCAGCCCACGCCAGCGATAGTCGGCAGGTTCAAAAACTTCAGTGTGTGTCGTCATCGCCACCTCCTGTTATTCAGCACGCTAAACGCCTGCCATGTTAACGATAATGATAATCAGTACAACCCCGCCAGAGCAGGGCTTTTATCCCGATGGCTGTTTTATTAATCATAGACCCTGCACAGGGGGCTGCTTTAGCGCGGAGGCAAAATGTAACAATATGAAAAATAAAAACTAATTAATGCTGATTTGCGCATTAATACCCACATTTAAACCTGCATAGGAAATACCTATTTATGTGATGGCCTGCGCCGGAAGGCGCTTGCGGCGGCGGTGGTGGTGCTGCGATATCGGTGGTTTTGGCGATGAAATTGTCCGCATTGCGATCTCTTTTGGCCAGATCATACTTCTTGCCAAATGTCTGGCCATAGATTGCGGTTTTGTTGAAGGATAAGGTGGCTAAATAACGCTGTGAAATACTATTATACTTTTTCCCGGTTCATATTTTCCCGCCGGGAGGGGTGAGGCCGTAATACAACACAGATTCACTGTCTGTCTGCGGCCCGGTGATGCTCCGACTATGCGCTAAGCGGTTGCGCGTTAATGAGGCACGGCCCCCTTCCGGGTTGGGTCAGAAAGGATATCCGCATATCATGAAGATTCATTATCTCGTTACTAGTCTGGAAACTGGCGGCGCTGAGTTCGCCATTCCGGATATTGTCAGAACGCTGCAAAACCTCGGCCACGAGGTGAGCATTATTGCCTGCGAGCCCCGGGATATGGGGGCGGCAGTACGATTAACCGAAGCCGGTATGACCTGGCGGCTGTTGGCCAATAAACGGCGTTCACTGCCGGTAATTTTAGGCGCTTATATGATAAGGGTGCGGGCCGATCGTCCGGATGTCATCTGGACATCGTTAAGCTGGGGTACCCGCATCGGCCAGTGGGCGGGACGGCTTACCGGCATCCCGGTGGTCAGTTTTAAACACAGCGCCAGCGTGCGCCGCTATACCTACCGCATGCGGGGCATGTCGCGCCTGTGGATTGGGGACTCCCAAACCGTGGTGCGCTTTCTGCGTGATGAAATGCACATCCCCCCCGAGCAGGTCATGGCCTGGCCGTTCTTCCAGTCTAATCCCCATGCCCCCCAGGCCACCGGCTGGGACGGTAAATCGGTGTTGCAATTGGCCAGCGTGGGCCGCCTGCATGAGGTGAAAAATTATGCCGGACTGATCGATGCCCTGGCCCTGTTTCTCAACAGTCACCCGCAATTTGCCTCCCGTATCCGGCTGACCATCCTCGGGGATGGGCCTGAGCGCCAGGCCTTACAGGATAAAATCGATCAACACGGCCTGAGCGACGTCGTCAGCCTGCCGGGCTTCTCCCCGGAGGTGGCAGACTTCCTGACCCGGCAACACGTCTATATTCAGACATCGCGCTATGAAGGGATGTGCATTGCGGTTCATGAAGCAATGAACGCGGCCCTGCCGGTGATTGCCACCCCGGTTGGCGAGCTGCGCGACGCGGTAAAAAACGGCGAGACCGGTTACGTACTGGAAGGGGAACTTTCACAGGCGCTGGCGTCCACCCTGGAACGGATTTTCGCCAATCCGGCAGAGCTACAGCAGTTTGGCCAGCAGGCGCGCCGCTACGTACTGAGCACCTTCAGCCCCGAGCGCTATACCCGTTCCGCAACCCTGGTGCTTGATAGACTAAACGATAAACTGCATTACCAAACTTCATCTCAATAGAGTCACAAATCAATGGATATGTTTGTTACTGAACTTTGGCGTATTGGCATTGTTCAGGCCCCGATTCAGCAGGTTGCCTCCGCGGGCGGGTTCGATAACCTCCCGATTACATGGATTGAGGCGGACCGCACGTTATGTTTTTTAGCGGACCCTTTTGGCCTCTGGCATAACGGTTATCTTTATGTTTTTGCTGAAGCATATGACTACCGCACCCGGCGCGGCGATATCATGGTTTTCGTGCTGGATGCCAATTTCACGGTCATTGAAAAACGCACGGTACTGGCGGAGCCCTGGCACCTGTCCTACCCCTGCGTCTTCGAAGCGGACGGTGAAATATGGATGCTACCGGAAGGCTATAAATCCGGGACACTGACGCTGTACCGGGCAACGGATTTCCCCTGGCAGTGGGAGAAAGTACCGGAGTTCTCTTTCCCTTGTGCCGGGATCGATCCGTCGCCGTTTTTCGCGGACGGCTGCTGGTGGATATTTTATACCCCGCCCGCCCCCCGGGAAGCCCGCACCAGCGCCCTGATGCTGGCCCGGGCCGACACCCTCACCGGCCGCTGGGAGAATGTCTCTCCACAGCCCATCCGTCAGGATAAACGCGGAGCGCGTATGGGGGGAACACCGTTCTTACAGGAAGGGAAATTGATTCTGCCAACCCAGGATTGCAGCCAGACATACGGTGGCGCCTTGCAGTTACTGGAAATGTCCCCGGCCAGCCTGGCGAACCCCGTACTTACCGCCGGGTGCCGGTTAACTGCCCCGGCCAGCAACGCGCCCTTTACCACCGGCCTGCACACCCTGTCTGCCGCGGGCAATGTCACCCTGATTGATACCAAAAAAACGCTGATTGGCTCCCCACAGCGCATTGCGGTCGATCTGCGGCGCGCGGTACGCAAGTGGCTGGGCTGACTGCCACTCTCGCAAGATAGCGGCCCTGCCCCGGGCCTTCCGGGGATAGGGCTTCGTGGTCATCACTGGGGGAATATGCAGTTAGCGGGATTACGGTGGTTACGGTTTTTGTCACTGCTCTTCCAGCGACAGCGCCCGCCACATCGCCTCAAACCCGGCGCAAATCCAGGTATCGGCCTGCTCAGGCTTTCTGCCGGCAAACTCCATGGTGGTTTCCGCTAAACGGAAAAAAAGCGCATCGGCAAACAGCCGGCTGTCGTGATCCAAAAACTCCCGGCGCAGGCAGTGCTGGGCCAGTTTATGCAGCTCAGGGTACAGGGCTTCAACTTTATCGAAGGTTTCTGGCGTGATCTTATCGCTTACCGCCAACTGGCGCATAGCCAGATGCGCATCCGGATTCGCCAGTCCCCAGTCAACAAAACGGTTCCAGATATGCCGGGTGCAGGACTTTTGATCCAGAGAAGGGTCGAACCCCACCATCATCGCCTCACCGAGGCTTTGTTTAAGGTGCAGAAACAGCGCATTGAGCAGCGCGTCTTTGTTGGTGAAATAGCGAAATAGCGTCCCTTCCGCGACACCGGCCTGGCGGGCGATTACCGCGGTAGAGGCCCCAATCCCCGCCAGCCCCACGGCCGTGGTTGCGGCATTCAGCAATGCGAGTCTTTTATTATCACTTTTCGGACGTGCCACGCGCTATCTTCCTCCTGTCAAAACGCCGGGATTGAACCATGCCAGATAATGGACTGCAACGATCTTTTCTCCGCACCATGTCTTGACGGAAAAGCAGCACCCTCTATAATGAGTGCTCACTCACTCATTATAAGCAATCTGATTAATTAGTCACACAATTACATCATGTTTGTGAGTAACAGCGCACGCTTTGGCATACAGGCAATGAGGAAAGCCCATGGATATCCCTGCACAGGTCATTGAAGATTTGCTAGTCTGGATCGACAACAATCTGGATAAACCCCTGCGGATTGATGATATTGCCCGTTATGCAGGTTACTCAAAATGGCACCTGCAACGTATGTTCCTGAACCATACCGGCCATAATCTGGCCCGCTATATCCGGGAGCGTAAACTTCGCCTGGCGGCCCGGGATCTCTGTACCACCACGGAAACGGTATACCAGATCTGTAGCCGCTATGGTTTTGAGTCCCAGCAGTCATTTACCCGTATTTTTACCAAAACCTTTCATCTGCCGCCGGGGATGTATCGCAAAAGCCCGGGCAGTCTCCCTCCGCAACCCGGCCACGCCGCCTGAGAGTGCGATCAAAAACGCCACCCGTTTGGGTGGCGTTGTTGTGATTCCCGCCAGACGTTACAGAACGGCGGTGGTCAGGCGTGCAGTGCAACACAGCCGCCCCTGGCTGTCGCTGATATCAATCTGCCACACCTGGTGACGGCGGCCAACATGCAGCGCCCGGCACACCCCGCGGACTTCCCCTTCCCGGGCTGAACGAACATGGTTAGCATTGACCTCCAGCCCCACCACCTGCTGCTCCCCTTCGGTACACAGCCACCCGGCCACCGAACCAAGGGTTTCAGCCAGTACCACGGATGCCCCACCGTGTAGCAAACCAAATGGCTGACGGGTGCGGTGATCAACCGGCATGGTGGCTTCCAGGGTGTCATCCCCGAGGTGGACATAGCGGATCCCCAGATACGCCACCATATTGCCCTGACTGTTTTCGTTTAATGCCGCCAGGGTGGCGGCTCGTCGCCAAATCATGACATCATCTCCAAAATGGCCTGTAACGGATGGCGGACACCATTGCCCTCAATACGTTTCACCTGGCTACGGCAGGAATAACCTGTCGCCAGGCAGCGGTTACGGGGCAACTGGGCAATGGCCTGGTGCCAGGAAAGCGCATAAATGCCCAGTGAATTGGCGTGATTTTTTACTTCATGGCCATAGGTCCCCGCCATGCCGCAACAGCCGACATTCACATTCTCCAACCGGGCGCCAACCCGGGCAAAAATCTGCTGCCACTGGCCCGGTGCCCCGGGCAGTGCGGTTACCTCAGTACAGTGCCCAAACAGATACCAGGCCTCACCGCCCACCGGCGGTGCCTCAACCGCGCTCAGCGCCTGGGGTAGCCATTCATGCACCAGCTGGACCGTAAAATCACCGCGCGCCTCCCCCAGCGCGTGCCGGTATTCATCCCGGTAGCACAGCACCAGGGCCGGATCGACCCCCACCATCGGCATCCCCAGCCGGGCAACCCGGTTGAGCAAATCCGCCGTTTTACGCGCCGTGCGGGCAAAGCGGGTTAAAAAGCCTTTAATATGCTGGGCTTTACCGTTGGGCGAAAACGGCAGCAATACCGGGCGGTAACCCAGCTTGTCCACCAGACGCACAAAGTCCGCCACCACTTGCGCATCGTAATAACTGGTGAAGGGGTCCTGAACAATCAGGACGGTCTGGCTTTTTTGCTCATCGCTGAGGGCTTCCAGATCGTCAAGCGTCATATTGGCGCTGCGGTGCCCCACCAGCTGCTGTTGCAGAGAGGGGGTGGACAGCAGCGGCAAATCCACCATGCCAATATGCCGGGCAGACAAACGGCGCACCAGCGGCTGGCTTAAAAAGAAGTTAAAGGTCCTGGGTGCCCGGGCCATCAGGGGCGCATAGTTTTCCACGCTGGCCACCAGATGGTCGCGCAGCGGGCGCAGGTAACGGGTGTGATAGAGCTGCAAAAAGCGCGAGCGAAATTCCGGTACGTCTATCTTGATAGGGCACTGGGTGGAACAGGCTTTACATGCCAGGCAGCCGGACATCGCCTCTTTCACCTCGTGGGAGAAATCATACTCTCCTTTGCGGGCGTGCCAGCTATTGCGGGTGCGCTCAATCAGGGCGCGCAGGCTGGCGCGCTGCTCCGGCAGGGCCTGCTCCAGGTGCAGCGGGTCCACCCCGCGATCTGACAACAGCCGCAGCCACTCCCGCACCAGGGTCGCCCGGCCTTTGGGGGAGTGAATACGGTTCGCGGAGATCTTCATCGACGGGCACATCGGGCTTTTCACATCGAAGTTAAAACAGAGCCCGTTGCCGTTACACTCCATGGCCCCGCGCCAGGAGGTACGCACCGCCAGCGGGATCTGGCGGTCAAAGGTACCGCGCTTCACGGCGTCCACTTGCATCATCGGCGCGTCCCCATCGGCGGGGGCACAGATTTTCCCCGGATTAAGCCGATTGTCCGGGTCAAAGGCGGCTTTGATCAGCCGCAGTTCGTGGTACAGCACCTCACCAAAAAAGGCCGGGCTGTATTCGGCCCGGAACCCTTTACCGTGCTCACCCCACAGCAGGCCGCCGTATTTCGCGGTCAGCGCGACCACCTCATCCGAGATCTGCTTCATCAGCCGTTCCTGATGGATGTCGGTCATATCCAGCGCCGGGCGCACGTGCAGTACCCCGGCGTCCACGTGGCCGAACATCCCATAGTTCAGGCCGTGGCTGTCCAGCAGCGCGCGAAATTCGGTAATGTAGTCCGCCAGGTGTTCCGGCGGCACGCAGGTATCCTCCACGAACGGGATCGGTTTGGCCTGCCCTTTGGCATTCCCCAGCAGCCCCACCGCCTTTTTACGCATTCCGTAGATACGCTCAATGCCGGCCAGTTCCCGGCATACCTGCCAGCCAATCACGCCCCCCTGCTGGCGGTCCATCAGCCCGTCCAGCTGCTGGCACAGGGCGTCTACCTGGCTATCAATGGCGGCTTCATCGTCACCGGCGAACTCAACAATATTCAGCCCGAGCATCATGTTGTCCGGCACGTCGGTGATCAGTTCCTGCACCGAATGCCAGACAATATCTTCCCGGGCCAGATTGAGCACTGTTGAATCCACAGTCTCCACCGAGAGCGCTTTGGCCTGCACCATAAACGGCGCATTGCGCAGTGCGGAGTCAAACGAGTCATATTTAATATTCACCAGCCGCCGCACCTTTGGTAGCGGGGTGATATCGAGCTGGGCCTCGGTAATAAACGCCAGGGTCCCTTCCGAGCCGGTCAGAATACGGGTTAAATCAAACTGGCTGAGATCGTCATTAAACACATGGCGCAGATCATAACCGGTCAGGAAGCGGTTCAGTGCCGGGAAGCCGTCGAGGATCAGCTGGCGCTGTTGGCGGCAGCGCTCCAGCACCGTGCGATAAGTACGCCCGATGCGGGTATCGTTGCGGGCAATCTCTTGTGCCAGGGCGGTAGGCATTGGCCGGGTATCGAGGATATCCCCCCCGAGCAAAATGGCGCGCACCCCCATGACGTGATCGGAGGTTTTGCCATACACCAAAGAGCCCTGGCCGGACGCGTCGGTATTGATCATCCCGCCAAGGGTGGCGCGGTTACTGGTCGACAGTTCCGGGGCGAAGAAGTAGCCAAACGGCTTAAGATACTGGTTTAGCTGGTCCTTAATGACCCCGGCCTCCACCCGTACCCAGCCCTGTTGCGGGTTAATTTCCAGAATACGGTTCATATGGCGGGACATATCCACCACGATCCCGCGGTTCAGGGACTGGCCATTAGTGCCGGTGCCGCCCCCCCGGGGGGTAAAGGTGGTGGACTGGAAGCGTTCTTCCTCCGCCACCCGGGCAATCAGCGCCACATCGGCGGTTGAGCGGGGGAAAATCACCGCATCAGGGAGCAACTGATAGATACTGTTGTCCGTGGCCGCCGTCAGCCGATCGGCATAGTTGGTGGCGATATCGCCGGTAAATCCATGTTGCTCAAGTGCTTTCAAATAATCGAGCACCAGCTGTAACAGGCCTGGCGCCTGAGAAATTAATGGGATCATGTGCAGTTGACCCTTATACCATGCTGTCAGAGTAATGTTGTGAGTTATCGTTTGCGTCGCGCGTTACTGGTTGTATCACATTTTTATAGGGCCTGCCTGCTCATATCAGCGCTTCCCCCACCCCATAATGCAAAATGCCAGCCCAGGGGCTGGCATTGGTCACGGCAAGGCAGATCAAGAGCTGACCAGTGCCCGCTTATCGATAACCCGACAGGCTTTCCCCTCGGAACGGGGGATCGAGCCGCAGTTGACGATGGTGACATCGGTGCTGATCCCTACCATCGATTTGATGCGGTGGCGCAGGTGGTGGCAAACCTGGCAACGCTCCTCATGGGAGAGGGCCAGGCTGCTCTCTTTAAGCTCAACTTTTACCGCCAGGCAGTCGAGGTGCCCGTCGCGGTTCACCTCCAGCTGGTAATGCGGCGATAAATGCTCGTTTTTACAGATCTCTTCTTCCAACTGGGACGGGAAGACGTTAACCCCGCGAATGATCAGCATATCGTCAGAGCGGCCGGTAATGTGATCCATACGCCGCATGGTGCGGGCGGTGCCCGGCAGCAGGCGGGTCAAATCCCGGGTGCGGTAGCGGATCACCGGCAGCGCTTCTTTGGTCAGCGTGGTAAACAGCAGCTCGCCGTATTCGCCGTCTTCCAGCACATCGCCGCTGTTCGGGTTAACAATCTCCGGGTAGAAGTGATCTTCCCAGATGGTGGGGCCGTCGGCGGTTTCCAGGCACTCCATGGCCACGCCGGGGCCCATCACCTCTGACAGCCCATAAATATCCAGCGCCCGAATGCCGAGGCGGCGTTCAATTTCCGTGCGCATGGCGGCCGTCCAGGGCTCGGCACCGAACACGCCCACCCGCAGCGAACACTGGCTGGCATCCCCGCCCATCTGGCGTTCCAGCTCTTCTATCAGGTTCAGGCAATACGATGGCGTCACCATTATCATGTCCGGGCGAAAATCACGGATCAACTGGGCCTGTTTTTCGGTCTGGCCGCCGGACATCGGGATCACGGTCGCCCCAAGGCGTTCCGCCCCATAATGGGCGCCCAGCCCGCCGGTAAACAGCCCGTAGCCATAGGCCACGTGGATCTTGTCTTTCGGGGTTCCCCCGGCGGCACGCAGGGAGCGGGCGACAATATTGGCCCAGGTATCAATATCATTCTGGGTATAACCCACCACGGTGGGCTTACCGGTGGTGCCGGATGAGGCGTGAATACGCACCACCTGCTCCATCGGTACCGCAAAGGTATCAAACGGGTAGTTATCCCGCAGATCCTGTTTTGTGGTGCAGGGGAACCGGCGAATATCGCGCAATTCGTTAAAGTCATCCGGGTGTACCCCGGCGGCGTCAAATTTGCGCCGGTACATCGGCACATTGTCATACGCGTGTTTGAGGGTCCATTTCATCCGGGCGGTTTGCAGGGCCCGCAGTTCATCCAGCGATGCGGTTTCGATTGGCTCCAGAGCTGTCTTTATTGTCATTGTAAGGTACTCGCAGGTTATTTAGCTCACACTCGTTCCAGGATCATGGCAATGCCCTGACCCACACCAATGCACATGGTGCACAAGGCATACCGGCCATTACGGCGGTGTAATTCATGGGTAGCCGCCAGCGCCAAACGGGCACCGCTCATGCCCAGCGGGTGGCCAAGCGCAATCGCGCCCCCGTTAGGGTTTACGTGGCTGGCATCATCCGCCAGCCCCAGCTGGCGCAGCACCCCCAGCGCCTGGGCAGCAAACGCCTCATTTAATTCAATCACGTCCATATCGTTGATACTTAACCCGGCCAGTTCGAGCACTTTGCGGGTGGCGGGGACCGGCCCCAGGCCCATTAAGCGCGGCTCAACCCCGGCGGTGGCCATGGCCACAATGCGGCTTTGCGGGGTCAGACCATAGCGTGCAACCGCCTCGCCGCTGGCCACCAGCAGGGCGGCGGCACCGTCATTCACCCCGGAGGCATTACCCGCTGTCACCACCCCGCCACTGGCGCCATCGTCCGCCCGGAAAGGCGCCTTCAGCCCGGCCAGCTGCGCCAGTGTCGTCTCCGGGCGCGGGTGTTCATCCTCGCGCACCACGGTGACACAGCCTTTACGGCCGGGTACCGATACCGGCACGATTTGCTGCGCCAAAATGCCTTGCTGGCGGGCCTGTTCAGCCCGCTGCTGGCTGCGCAGAGCAAAACGGTCCTGATCGTCCCGGCTTATATTTAACAGTTTTGCTACATTCTCTGCGGTTTCCGGCATGCTGTCTGTTCCGAAGTGCTGTTGCATGATCGGATTCACAAAACGCCAGCCGATGGTGGTATCAAACAACTCGGCCTGGCGCTGGAACGGGCTGGCCGCTTTGCCCATTACAAAGGGGGCCCGGGACATGGACTCCACCCCACCGGCCACCATCAGCTGGGCTTCCCCGGCTTTGATAGCCCGGGCCGCCATCCCCAGGGCATCCAGCCCCGAGCCACACAGCCGGTTTACCGTGGTACCGGGCACCGACACCGGCAGGCCCGCCAGCAGTGCCGCCATACGCGCCACGTTGCGGTTATCTTCCCCGGCCTGGTTGGCGCAGCCCAGCAGCACATCATCAATACGCCCCCAGTCCAGTTGGGGGTAACGGGCGATCAGCTCCCGCAACGGGATGGCCGCCAGATCGTCGGCACGAATACCGGACAACGCGCCGCCGTAGCGGCCAATAGGGGTGCGGACGCCGCCACAAATGTAGGCCTGATTCTCGTTATGCTGCTGGCTCATATTTTCTCTCCGCTGAGGGTGGTGCCTAACCGGTGCGCACGGCCGCGAAACAGCGCGATACAGCGTCCTGTCTGGTTGGTTATCTCAATGTCATACACGCCGGTGGTCTTCCCCTGGGAGCGCACCACCGCCCGGGCGGTGAGCTGCTCCCCGGCGGTGGCCGGGCGCAGGAAATCAATGCTGCACCCGGAGGCAACCGCCGCCAGCCCCTGGCTATTACAGGCGTAGGCAAAGGCCGTGTCCGCCAGGGAGAACAGCTGGCCACCGTGGCAGGTCTGGTGGCCGTTGAGCATATCGTCACGCACCACCATGGTGACCGTGGCGCTTCCCTCCCCCATTTCCTGGAGCTCTATCCCCAGGGCGCGGGCGCAGTTGTCCCGCTGATACATCAGCCGGGCGTTATCCCAGGGATTATTGTTCATAGTGCTTCTCCATCAGGGCGCGTTCGCGCAGTAGCGAACTCGGCCGGTAGCGCTCTTCCCCATAGTGCTTTTGCAGGTTTTCCAGCACGGTCAGCACCCGCTGCCATCCCAGGGACTCGCCCCAGGCCAGCGGGCCGTGGGGATAATTCACCCCGAGGCGCATCGCCACATCAATATCGTCGGCACTGGCAACCCCTTTCTGCACCGCGTCCAGGGCTTCATTCACCAGCATGGCGACCGTGCGCCAGGCCAGCAGGCCGGGGTAATCCGCCACCAGCAGCACCTGTTTATCCTGTTGCTGGAAAAAATGGATCGCTTTGGCGGTCTGGTCCGGGCGGTTGGTGGCCGCCGCCGCCATCACCACCAGCGGGGTATTGACATAGTCGTCGGCCAGATCCAGCACCACCACCGGGCGGTTATAACGGCGCGCAAGCTGCTGGGCGCTTTCACCATTGGTGGCCATCACCAGCACCTCATCCAGTTCAAGGAACGGGACATCGGCCACCAGATCGCTCTGGCTCAGGTGAGCGGTTAACCGGGCCATGCCGTTGAGCCACATTCCCGGCCCGCCCTGGCGTTGCAGGCTGGCGGCGGCCTCCTGGGGCAGTGCCCGCACCACCGGCAGTTCATCGTGCTGCCGGGGCCAGCGGTACACCCCCTGCTGGCTTTTACGGCCCCATTTACCGGCCAGCACCAGTTCTTGCTGCACCAGGGAGGGCAGAAAACGGCGCTCCTGCCAAAAGGCGTTGAACACCGAGCAGGTCACCGCAAAGTTAACGTCCTGGCCAATCAAATCCGTCAGCTCCAGTGGCCCCATCGGGAAGCGGGCGCCATCGCGTAGTGCCGCATCAATCACCGCCGCCGGGGCAACCTGTTCTTCCAGCGCTCGCCAGGCTTCGGCGTAATAAGGCCGGGCAACCCGGTTAACGATAAACCCCGGGGTGGACTGGCAGCGCACCGCCGTTTTCCCCCAGCGCCCGGCCAGCTGGCACAGGCTCTCGATGGTCTGGCTGTCGCTGTCCAGCCCTTTTACCACTTCCACCAGCTTCATCACCGGGGCGGGGTTAAAGAAGTGCAGCCCGGCAATACGCCCCGGATGGGCGATACCGCTGGCAATGGCCGTGACAGAAATGGACGAGGTGTTGGTGGTCAGCAGCGTCTGCGGGGCGCAGATCTCCGCCAGGGCCCGGAACAACTGTTGTTTGACCTCCAGTTTTTCCGCCGCCGCTTCGATGACGATATCGGCATCCGCCAGATCGGTCAGCTGGTCTGCGGCGTGCAGCCGCCCGAGGGTAGCCTGGTACGCTTCTGGCGTCAGTCGGCCTTTGTCCACCCGGCCCTGTAAGCTGCGGGCAATGCTCTCCAGCCCGCGGGCCGTGGCCGCCGGGGAGATATCATAAAGCTGTACCGGATGGCCGGCGCTGGCCGCCAGTTGCGCGATACCGGCCCCCATGGTGCCGCTGCCGATTACCGCAATCCGGGTATGTTCACTGATCTGCATGTTATTTCCCCTGGAACTGCGGTTGACGTTTGGCGAGGAAGGCGGCCACCCCTTCCCGGTAATCAGCGCTGCGCCCGGCCAGGCGCTGGTAGTCACGCTCCAGATCGAGCTGCTGATCAAGGGTGTTATGCTCCGCCGCCAGCAGCGCCTGTTTAATCAAGCCAAGGCCATAGGTCGGCTGGGTCGCAAACTGCCGGGCCAGGGCGATACTGGTGTCCTGGAGATTGGCATCCTCCGCCAGTTGCCAAATCATCCCCCACTCCGCGGCCTGGGCGGCGCTGATTTTGCCGCCGGTCAGGGCCAGCCCCAGCGCCCGGGCCCGCCCGGCAACCCGGGGCAGCAACCAGGTGCCGCCGCAGTCCGGTATCAGGCCCAGCTTACTGAACGCCATGACAAAACTGGCGGAGCGGGCGGCGATCACGATATCGCACCCCAGCGCCAGGGTGGCCCCGGCACCGGCCGCCACGCCATTCACGGCGGCAATTACCGGTTTTGGTAAGCGCGCCAGGCGGCGCACCAGCGGGTTGTAGAACGTCTCCACCGAGTAGCCGAGGTCCGGGGCATCGCCGGTGGGATCAACATGACGATCATTAAGATCCTGCCCGGCACAGAAGCCGCGCCCGGCGCCGGTGATAAGCAAACAGCGGATGCTGTCATCGCGCTCGGCCTGGGTCAGGCAGTGGGCCAGCTGCTGATGCATGGCATCGTTAAAGCTATTGAGACGCTCAGGACGGTTTAACGTCAGGGTCATCACCCCCTGCTGGACATCACAAAGAATCAGGTTTTCCATACTTAGCGTCCTGTAAAAGTCGGCGGGCGTTTTTCCAGGAAAGCAGCAATGCCTTCCCGGCGATCATCAGTGGCGGCCAGCAGCGTAAACAGCGTGCGTTCCTGTTTTAACCCCTGGGTAACGCCGCTCTCCTGGCTGTAGCGCAGGGCCTGTTTCGCCGCCTGCAGCGCCAGCGGCGCATGGCCCGCAATCCGGGCCGCCAGGGTACGGGCGTATTCCAGCGTCAGCCCCGCGGGGTGCACCTCAGCCACCAATCCGGCCTGTAAGGCCCGCTGGGCAGAGATAGCGTCACCGCTCAGCACCATCCGGTACGCCAGCGCTTTACCCACAGTACGGATCAAGCGCTGGGTGCCCCCGGCCCCCGGCATCAGCCCGAGGGTGATTTCCGGCAAACCAAAGCTGGCGTTATCACCGGCGATCACCAGATCGCACAGCAGGACCAGCTCACAGCCCGCCCCCAGGGCATAGCCATTAACCGCAGCAATCAGCGGTTTAGGGAAACTGTCGATCCGCTGCCAGATGGCCGGGCGCGGATCATTGAGTGTTTCTGCCAGCCCGCGGCTGGCCATTTCCCGTAAATCGGCACCGGCGGCAAAAAAGCGCGGCTGGCCGGTGATGATCACCGCCCCGATACCCGGGTCCCCGGCGGCGGCGTCCAGCGCATCCGCCAGCGCCGTCAGCAGCCGGTTATCCAGCGCGTTGCGGGCCTCCGGACGGTGTAATGTCAGGGTCAGGACCCGGCCCTGTTGTTCAGTAATCAATGCGCTCATCGTTGCCCCTAGACATCAAAATCCAGTACCACGCCATCGCCTTTCGGCAGAGCCTGGCAGCTCAGCACGTATCCGGCGGCGATCTGCTCCGGCTCCAGGCTGTAGTTCAGCCCCATTTCTACCTCGCCTTTCAGCACCCGGCATTTACAGGTGGCGCACACCCCGCCTTTACAGGCGTAAGGCAGCTCACTCCCCTGGCGCAATGCGGCATCGAGAATGCTGTCGTCTTCGGCGCTGAGGGTGATCAGCCGGTCACGGCCATCCTGGCGCAGGGTGACCGTGCGCCCTACCGCCTGGGTACTGGTGCGCTGGCGTACCGGGGTACCGGCAGTGGCAAAATGCTCCATAAAGATGCGCTCAGCCGGCACCCCCAGCCCGGTGAGGGTGTCCCGGGCCTCTTCCATCATGGTGTGTGGGCCACAAATAAAGGTGCGGTCAAACCCCGGGAAGTCCAGCAACTGGCGCCCCAGATCCCGCAGCTTCTCGCCATCAGGGCGGCCGCTGAGCAGCTCGCTGTCCTGGGCCTGCTGGCTAAACAGATAGACCAGTTGCAGGCGCTGACCATAGCGGTCTTTCAGATCCGCCAGCCCCTGGCGGAACATCATGCTGTCGCTGGTGCGGTTGCCGTAGATCAGGGTGAAGAAGCTCTCGCTTTCGGTTGCCAGGGTGGTGGCGATAATCGCCAGCATCGGGGTGATGCCGGAGCCCACCGCCACCGCCAGGTAATGACCGTGGTTTTCCGGGCGGGGCTGGTAGCCAAACTGCCCCTGGGGCACCATGACATCCAGCGCCATGCCCGGTTGCAGATCCGCCACCGCGTAGCGGGAAAAACGCCCGCCTTCAATGGCTTTGACCGCCACGGCGATTTCGCCAGGGGCAGACGGACGGCAAATGGAGTAGCAGCGGCGTAACTCTTCACCGCCAACCCGGGCGCGCAGCGTCAGGTGCTGGCCCGGTACAAACTGGTATTCAGATGCTAAATCGGCGGGTACCGCAAAGGTAATCGCTACCGCGTCCCGGGTTTCCGGCTCAATTTTTGCCACTTTCAGGGTGTGAAACGTTGTCATGGCAACCTCAAATACACTTGAAATAGTCGAAAGGCTCACGGCAGCTGTTACAGCGATACAGCGCCTTACAGGCCGTGGAGCCAAATTCACTGATAAGCCCAGTGTGCGGGCTACCGCAGCGCGGGCAGCAGACCTGCTCCGGGAGCATGGCGTGACAGCTGTGCCCCTGAGGGGGGCTAATGCCGTACTCCCGCAGGCGGGTCCGGGCATCGGCAGTCATCCAGTCCGTGGTCCAGGCCGGGTGCAGCTGGATATCCACCTGTACCGGGGCAAACCCCTGCTCTGACAGGGTCTGCCGGATGGCCGCAATCAGAAACTCAGTGGCAGGACAACCTGAATAGGTGGGCGTGAAACCAATGTGCCAGCCGTCGTCCTGCTGGCGCACACTGCGCACCATGCCAAGATCGGTGATGGTCAGGACCGGGATCTCCGGATCACTGATGGTGGCCAGGCTTTGCCAAATCTGGCGGATTGCCGGGGCAACCAGGGTGACCGGTTGCGCCTCACTGTTGCTATCAGGTGTCGCGTGCATACTGTCTGATCTCCGCCATTACCACTGTTGACCGGGGTAAACGCGCTGCAGGTACTGCATTTCTGCCAGTAACGGGCCAAGGTGTTCGGTGTGCAGCCCTTGCTTACCGCCGGTGCGATACGGGGCGCTGTCCGGCAGGACCAGGCCGGCATCGGCGATGCCCTGGCGCACTTCCTGCTGCCACTGGGCCTCAATATGTTGGGTGGCCGGGATAACGCCCTGGTCCACCAGCGCCTGCTCTTCGGGGGCGCTACTAAACATCTCACCGCTAAAGCGCCATAACCTGTCCAGCGCCTGCTGCATTTTCTGGTTCGACAGCGCCGTGCCGTTCCCCAGACGCACCAGCCAGCCGCGGCTAAACCGCAGGTGGTAGCGCACCTCTTTCACCGCTTTGGCGGCAATGGCGGCTAAACCGGGGTCGCTGCTCGCTACCAGCCCTTGATACAGCGGCAGGTGCCAGGCATCCATCAGGTACTGGCGCATCAGGGTGTCACTGAAGTCGCCATTCGGCTGCTCCACCAGCAGTAAGTTGGTGAATTGCCGCTCATCACGGCCATAGGCCAGGGCGTCTTCATCCAGGGCGCTGTCGGTCAGGCTGGCGGAATAGGCCAGCAGATTGCGCGCCTGGCCGAGTAAATCGAGGCCAATATTCGCCAGCGCCAGATCTATCTCCAGCTCCGGGGCAAAGCCGCACCAGGCACACAGGCGCTGGGACAGGACCAGGCTGTTATCGCCAAGGTGGCGGGTATAAAACGCCAGTGGGGTTAATGCAGTCACGGGAAACCTCACATGTGCTCAATGCCGTCGGGCAGGGTGTAAAAGGTCGGATGGCGGTAGATTTTGGTGTCTGCCGGGTCGAAAAATTCACCGCGATCTTCCGGCTGGGAGGCGGTTATCTCGCTGGCCTTCACCACCCAGATAGAGCAGCCTTCGCTGCGGCGGGTGTAGACATCCCGGGCATTTTCCAGCGCCATTTGTTCATCGGCGGCATGCAGGCTGCCCACATGGCGGTGGGATAAGCCCTGTTTGTTACGCACAAACACTTCATATAACGGCCAGTAAATTTTGCTCATGGTGTTCTCCTCACGCCGCGTCTGGCGCTGCTTGTTTTGCCGACCATGCCAGGGCGGCTTCCCGCACCCAGGCACCGGCTTCCCATGCCTGACGCTTCGCCGCCAGACGCTCTTCATTACAGATCCCCTGCCCGGCGATCACCTGGTTGAACTCCTGCCAGTCGATCTCGCCGAAGCGGTAATGACCGGTGGCCTCGTCAAACTGGAGCGCCGGGTCCGGTACTGTCATGCCCAGCAGTTCAACCTGCGGTACGGTGTTATCCACAAAGCGCTGGCGCAGCTCATCGTTAGAGTGCAGTTTGATTTTCCACGCCAGGCTGCGGGCGCTGTTCGGCGACTGGTCATCACTGGGGCCAAACATCATCAGCGCCGGCCACCAGAAGCGGTTGATGGCGTCCTGCAACATCTGGCGCTGGGCCTCGCTGCCGTTAGCCAGCACGGTGCAGGCTTCATATCCCTGACGCTGGTGGAAACTCTCTTCTTTGCAAATTTTCACCATCGCCCGGGCGTAAGGGCCGTAGGAGGTCCGGCACAGGGCCACCTGGTTAACAATGGCCGCGCCATCCACCAGCCAGCCAATCACCGGCACATCGGCCCAGGTCAGGGTGGGATAGTTGAAGATTGAGGAGTACTTCATCTGGTTATCGAGCATCTTCTGGTAGAGATCTTCCCGGGCGCAGCCCAGGGTCTCTGCCGCACTGTAGAGGTAGAGGCCGTGGCCGGCTTCATCCTGTACTTTCGCCAGCAGAATGGCTTTACGGCGCAGGCTCGGGGCGCGGGTCAGCCAGTTCCCTTCCGGCAACATACCAACCACTTCAGAGTGGGCATGCTGGCCAATCTGACGGATCAGGGTCTTGCGATAGGCATCCGGCATCCAGTCCTGGGGCTCAATAGCCGTATCACTGGCTATACGCTGGTCAAAGCGGCGTTGCTGTTCATCACTCACGACATCACCTTTTATGATTCCAGTTTTGCGAAAAATTAAAATAAAAGTGAATCACTTTATGAATTAAAAGTTACATCAATGTTAACCAATACAGCAAAGGCACCCCTGAACGTTTGTGAGGGAAATCACGATAAATTCTTATGAGTTGTATTAAATCAATGAGTTAATGACATTAAGGCGAGTTATCCGCATCACATTGTTAATAAATGATTAAATTTAATCTTGCATTTTGTGATTCAAAAATTAAACAATTAATCATTACAGCGAAGTGGTTAGCGGAGAAGAAAACAATGCAGATATTGCCCAGTTTGTTACAAGGCACCTGGCAGACCGGCCAGGGTGAAGGCCGGCTCATTCGGCACGCCATCAGCGGCGCCCCGCTGTGGGCGGTCACCAGCCAGGGTCTGGATATGGCGGCAGCCCGTCGCTACGCGGTGCAGCACGGCAGTACCGCCCTGAGTGCCATGACATTTGTCCAGCGCGCCGCCATGCTGAAAGCGCTGGCAAAACACCTGCTGGCGCAAAAAGAGAGCTTCTATGCGATTTCTGCCGAAACCGGTGCCACCCGGGCAGACAGCTGGGTCGATATCGAAGGGGGTATCGGCACCCTGTTCGCCTACGCCGGGCTGGGTAATCGCGAATTACCGGATGATGTCCTGTGGCCAGAAGATGAACTGATCCCGCTGTCAAAACAGGGGGAGTTTGCCGCCCGCCACGTGCTGACCGCTAAATCCGGCGTGGCGGTGCATATTAATGCGTTCAATTTCCCGTGCTGGGGAATGCTGGAAAAACTGGCCCCCACCTGGCTTGCGGGGATGGCCGCCATTGTCAAACCGGGCACCGCCAGTGCCCAGCTCACCCAGGCAATGGTTAAATCCATGGTCGACAGCGGCCTGCTGCCGGATGGCGCAATCAGCCTGATTTGCGGCGGCGCCGGGGATCTACTGGATAACCTTGATGAGCAAGATGTGGTGACCTTTACCGGGTCCGCCGCTACCGGCCAGAAACTCAAATGCCACCCTAACCTGGTGAAACGCTCGGTGCCCTTCACCATGGAGGCGGACTCGTTAAACTGCTGCGTGCTGGCGGAGGATGTGACCACCGACCAGCCGGAGTTCGCGCTGTTTATTCGCGAAGTGGCCCGGGAGATAACCGCTAAAGCGGGCCAAAAATGTACCGCAATCCGCCGGATCATGGTCCCGGCGGCCCGGGTCACCGACGTAGAACAGGCGCTGATCGCCAGACTGCGCAGTGTCGCAGTGGGCGATCCGGCCCAGGAAGGGATCAAAATGGGGGCGCTGATCAGCACGGAGCAGCGGGACGATGTGCAGCAGAAAGTCAACGCGCTGGTGGATGCCGGTTGCCAGGTGCTGCTGGGGGGCAAGGCGGATAGCAACCAGCCCGGCGCCTTCTTCCCGGTGACCCTGCTCTGGTGCCCGCAGCCGGACGAAACCCCGGCGGTACATGCCCTGGAGGCGTTTGGCCCGGTGGCCACCCTGATGCCTTATCGCGATCACGATCACGCCATGGCGCTGGCAAGAGCCGGGGAAGGTAGCCTGGTGGCCACTCTGGTCACCGCCAGTGAAGCAACCGCCCGGCACTTTATTGTCGGGGCCGCCCGGGCCCACGGCCGGGTGCAGATTCTTAACCAGGCCTCTGGCGCAGAATCCACCGGCCACGGTTCACCGCTGCCGTTACTGGTGCACGGCGGGCCAGGCCGGGCCGGGGGTGGCGAGGAACTGGGCGGCCTGCGCGCCATCAAGCACTATATGCAGCGCACCGCGATTCAGGGCAGCCCGTCGATGCTGGCCGCCATCAGCCAGCAATGGGTACGCGGCGCCCGGGTTAACGAGGATGTTGTCCACCCGTTCCGCAAATATTTTGAAACCCTCAACACCGGGGATAGCCTGCTCACCCGGCGCAGAACCATTACCGAAGCGGACATTGTCAACTTCGCCGCCCTGAGCGGTGACCACTTCTATGCCCATACCGACGTGATCGGCGCTGCCGATTCGCTGTTCGGCGAGCGCGTTGCCCACGGCTATTTTGTGGTCTCTGCCGCCGCCGGGCTGTTTGTGGATGCCGGGGTCGGCCCGGTGATTGCCAACTACGGTATGGAAAACCTGCGCTTTATTGAACCGGTGAAGATTGGCGATACCATCCAGGTCCGCCTGACCTGCAAACGTAAAACCGCCAAGGTACAAAAAAGTCCTGAGGACCGCCCGGTCGGCGTGGTGGAGTGGGATGTGGGCATCATTAACCAGCACCAGCAAACGGTGGCGCTCTACTCGATCCTCACCCTGGTGGCCCGCCAGCACGGTGATTTCCCGGCTCACTGATCGGGAACGCTTAGCGGCACAGCAGCAAACCGGGGCCTGCCCCGGTTTTTTTGTGGCCAGTGACCGCGCCAGATCGCGGTTTTATCCGGATGGCACAGTGGACAAACGACCTGGCAGAGCCAGACAAACCGTTCCCTGTTCCCGGTTGCTATGGTGAAACCATAGCTGAACACCCATAACAACAATGTTTCCGGCAGAGGTTAATGATGGCAATGACGCGTTTATTTTCCCCCCGTAAAACCGCACTGGCCCTGGCCATGGCGCTGATATCCACCGCCTGGCAGCCCGGGGCACAGGCCCACGGCGGCGAGGCCCATATGGTACCGATGGCCAAAACCCTGGCGGATTTTGGCGCTGACGTTCAGTGGGACAGTTACGCCGGGATGTACACCATCAGCAAAGATGGCGCTTATGTGAAGGTCAAACCGAATGCCACCACCGCCATGGTGAATGGTAAGCCGCTGAAGCTGCAGGTGCCGGTGGTGATGAAACATAACCAGGCCTGGATTGGCGATGGGTTTATTAATGAGGTCTTCCAGTCTGGCCTTGACCAGACCTTCCAGGTGGAGAAGAAACCGCATCCGCTCAACGCCCTTACCGCTCAGGAAATTGCCGAGGCGGTAGCAACCGTGAAATCGGCGCCGGATTTTAAACCCGCCATGCGTTTTACCGAGATCTCCCTGCGCGAGCCGCCAAAAGATCAAGTATGGAATTTTGTTATTGGCGGCCAGCCGGTGAGCGCCCCGCGCCAGGCCCGCGTGACAATGCTGGACGGCATCCACGTGGTGGAAAGTGTTGTCGACCTGCAAAACAAGAAAGTGCTCTCCTGGACACCCCGGAAAGACGCCCAGGGGATGGTGCTGATCGATGACTTCGCCAGCGTACAGGAGATTATCAATAACAGCGCCGAGTTCGCGGCGGCCCTGAAAAAACACGGGATAACCGATACCAAAAAAGTGATAACCACCCCGCTGACAGTCGGCTATTTTGACGGAAAAGACGGCCTGAGCCAGGATCAGCGCCTGCTGAAAGTGGTCAGCTATCTGGATACCGGTGACGGCAACTACTGGGCGCACCCGATTGAGAACCTGGTGGCGGTGGTCGACCTGGAACAGAAGAAAATCATCAAGATAGAAGAAGGTGCCGTGGTACCGGTGCCGATGGCGCCGCGCCCTTATGATGGCCGTGACCGCACGGCCCCGGCGATCAAACCGCTGCAAATTATTGAGCCGGAAGGGAAAAACTACACTATTACCGGTGACATGATCCACTGGGGAAACTGGGACTTTCACCTGCGGCTGGACTCCCGGGTCGGGCCGATTCTCTCTACCGTGACCTGGAACGACAATGGCACCAAACGCAAAATCATGTATGAAGGCTCCCTCGGCGGTATGATTGTGCCTTACGGTGACCCGGATGTTGGCTGGTACTTCAAAGCCTATCTGGACTCCGGCGACTACGGGATGGGGACCCTGACCTCACCTATCGCCCGGGGGACCGACGCGCCGCAGAATGCGGTGCTGCTGGATGAAACCATTGCCGACTACACCGGTAAGCCCACCACTATTCCCCGGGCAATTGCTATTTTTGAGCGCTATGCCGGGCCGGAATTTAAACACCAGGAAATGGGCCAGCCGAATGTCAGCACCGAACGCCGTGAACTGGTGGTGCGCTGGATAAGCACGGTAGGCAACTATGACTATATCTTTGACTGGATCTTCCACGATAACGGCGCCATCGGTATTGATGCCGGGGCCACCGGTATCGAAGCGGTGAAAGGCGTCAATGCCAAAACCATGCACGATCCCAGCGCCAAAGACGACACCCGTTACGGTACGCTAATCGACCATAATATTGTCGGCACCACCCACCAGCATATTTATAACTTCCGCCTCGATTTAGACGTCGACGGGGAGAATAACAGCCTGGTGGCCATGGACCCGGTCGTCAAACCCAACACCGCTGGCGGCCCGCGCACCAGCACCATGCAGATCAACCAGTATGATATTAACACCGAGCAAGAGGCGGCCAGTAAGTTTGACCCGGGCACCATCCGGCTGCTGAGTAACCCCAATAAAGAAAACCGCATGGGTAACCCGGTTTCTTACCAAATTATCCCTTATGCCGGCGGAACCCATCCGGTGGCCAAAGGGGCCAACTTTGGCAAGGACGAGTGGATTTATCACCGCCTGAGTTTTATGGATAAACAACTGTGGGTGACCCGCTATAACCCGGATGAGCGTTACCCGGAAGGCAAGTACCCTAACCGTTCGGCGCACGATACCGGGCTGGGGGCATTCAGCAGCGATAACCAGTCCCTGGAAAACAGTGACAACGTGGTATGGATAACCACCGGGACCACCCATGTGGCCCGGGCCGAAGAGTGGCCGATTATGCCGACCGAGTGGGTACACGCCCTGCTAAAACCGTGGAACTTCTTTAACGAAACCCCGACCCTCAACCAGGCCGGGAAACCCGCAGCGCAGAAATAACCCGCCCGCCGCCATAAAAAAAGCCCCCGCCGGATGGCGGGGGCATGTTATTTATTGGCCGGTTAACTGTCGCTTTTCTTCTGGCTCAGGCCATACTCACGCAGTTTGTTAGCAATGGCGGTATGGGAGACGCCCAGCCGTTTTGCCAGCTTACGGGTACTGGGATATGAGCGGTACAACTGGGTGAGCACCGAGCTTTCAAAACGCCGGGTAATATCATCCAGGGAGCCTTCCATCGCATCTTCACTGACCGGCAACGTGGCGGTATCAAAATCCGGCAGCAGAATATCCTGGGGCCGCAGTTCATACCCTTCCAGTTGGGTCAGCGCCCGGTACAGGGTATTTTTCAGCTGGCGGACGTTCCCCGGCCAGCTATAGCGACCCAGCACACTCCCCAGCTCCGGGGACAGTTTCGGGCAAGGCACCCCTTGTTCATCGGCAAAGCGGGCCACAAACAGCTCGGTGAGCGGGATAATGTCCTGAGTACGCTCCCGCAGCGGCGGTAAATTGAGTGTCAGGACATTGAGGCGGTAGTACAGATCCTCCCGGAACTGCCCTTTTTGCACCAGCTCTATCAGGTTCTTCTGGGTCGCGCAGATCACCCGCACATCGACGTGTACCTCATGATCTTCCCCCACCCGGCGGAAGGTGCCGTCATTGAGGAAGCGCAGCAGTTTAGTCTGCATCCCCGGGGACATTTCGCCAATTTCATCCAGCAGTACCGAGCCACCGTTTGCCTGTTCAAAAAAGCCCTTTTTCCCTTCCCGGGCGTGGCCGAACAGCTCACTTTCCACGTCGTTCTCCGGGATCGACGCGCAGTTCAGGGCCAGGTAAGGCTTACGGGAGCGGGTGCTGGCCAGATGGCAGGCGTGGGCCAGCAGATCTTTACCGGTCCCGGTTTCACCGGTGATCAGCAAAGGAACATTGAGCAGCGCCAGCTTACGGGCCTGCTCCACTAACTGGTGCATTCGCGGGCTTACCGCCACCACCTGATCAAAGGCGCCGAGATCGCGCTCGCTCAGGTCCTGTAGCTGCTGGCCCATACGGGCGGTGGAACGCAACATCACTACTGCCCCGGCCAGCACGTTGCTGCTGTCTTCATCGGTCAGGTGAACCGGCGTTATCTCCATCAGGAAATTGTGGCTGTTAATCACCACGTGTTCGCTGTGGGGCAGTTCGTGGGCGCTCTCCAGCCAGCGGCTGAAATTGAAGCTGCCGATCAGCCCGGCGGCGCTGTGGTGGCGCAGCTTGTCACTGTCCATACCAAACAAGGCGCAGCTCGCCTGGTTCGCCAGCTCTACCCGGCCTTTCATATCAATAGAAAACACCGGTTCCGGCAGCGCCTGCAGCAGCGCACTTAACGCCCGGTGTTCACGTTCGGAAGGCATCCAGAGCACGGTGCGGACATCCGCAACGCCGGGAATGCGGCGGATCTCAGCCATCAGATTACTGAAAATACCAAAATCGAGGGAGGCAAAATTAAGATAAATTCGCCCAACAGGATCAATTTCAATCCCGCGCAGATCGATCCCCCGCAACACCAGGAGATCGAGTAATTCGCGGGTCAGACCAAGGCGGTCCTCACAGATGACTTCCAGACGCATGGCGGTGACCTTCACTTACAGAAAAGCAACATTTCGGAGGGGGAATGATACCCCACTTCCCGGCGCTTCAGAAGTGATCTGTCAACAATCATTGACAGTTTGCTGGGGAAATAGTCAGTTTGTTGACATATTTCCCCCCTGAGGTTAACGGTTCGCCACCCCTTTGCCTTTTTGCAGCGTCTCTTTTAACTGGCTCAGCAACTGGGTGCGAAAATCCCCCAGCCGCGGCTTGTCATCGTCCAGCCAGGGAAGCGGACGGCACAACTCCATGGCTTTGATCCCCAGGCGCGCGGTCAGCAAGCCTGCACCAATGCCCTGAGCCGCCCGGGCAGATATTTTCGCCGCCACGTCCTGGGACATCCAGTCCATTCCCACCTCGCGCACCAGCTCGCTGGCGCCGGCAAAAGCGATATTGAGCAATACCAGGCGGAATAGCCGGATGCGGCTGTAGTAGCCCAGTTCAATGCCATACAGGGTGGCAATGCGGTTAATCAGTCGCAGGTTGCGCCAGGCAATAAACGCCATGTCCACTAGCGCCAGCGGGCTGACGGCTATCATCAGGGTGGATTCAGCGGCAGAGCGGCCAATCTCCCGGCGGGCCTGGTTGTCCAGCACTGGCTGGACCAGCCGGGCGTATAGCTCGACCACTTCACGGTCGTTTTGAGTCTCATGAATCGCCGCATGCCAGCGCTGCAGCGCCGGGTGGCCCTGATCAAGACCGGCCTGGGCCGCCAGCTTTTCACACCACACCCTGCCCTGGCCAATGGTGTGGCTGCTCAGCAATTCGCGGCCGCGATCGCGCTCTTCGGCCCGCTGGCGCAGGCGCCATAACCGCCGCCACTCGGTGGCCACAGAGCCAACCCCGGCACCAATAATCAGCGCACCGGCGGCACAGCCCCCCATGGCGACCCAGTCCTGGGTTACCCAGGCGTGATGGGCCCACTGTATTCCCTGACCAACCACGCTCACCCCGAACACCGCCAGCCCGGCACCAACCATGCGCCGCCACAGGCTGCGTTTTGGTCGCAGGGCCCGTTCAATGACCACCTCGGCGCTGTCGTCGTCCCGTTCACTGAGCCCGGCCTGGGGGGCCGGTTCAAAAAGGGTATCGTCGCGGCTCAGATCCCGGGCGGGCTGGTAAGCCGGCGCGGTATCGACGTCCAGCGGCTGGGCGAAGTCGATACGGGGTTTTATCGGTTCGCTCATCGTAATTTATCTCCAAATAAAAATTCCATCGCGGCATCCATACGGATGTGGGGCAATGGCCTATCCACATCCATCACCCGGGGGCGGAAGGCCTCAAACTGAAACCCCTGGGCATCCCAGAAACTGCTGGCCGGCAACCGGCCGGGGACCTCACCGGGATAAAAAGTCATCGGCTCCCCGTCACTCAGCCGGTTACCGCGCAGGGCGGGGATTTTTTCACCGTTCACATCCACCAGGCCACTCTCGGTGGCCTGAATCGACGCCAGCCCCATACAGTCCATGGTGATACCTTCAAAGGCGGCATTCTGCCAGGCGTCCTGGACCAGTTGCTGAAGCAGTGAAACCATATTGGCATGTTGATCGAGGGTAATGTGATCGGCTTTGGTGGCGGCAAACAGCAGCTTATCAATCACCGGGGAGAATAACCGGCGAAAGAGCGTGCGCTGGCCGTAATGAAAACTTTGCATCAGCTGCGTCAGCGCCAGGCGCATATCGTTAAAGGCTTGTGGGCCGCTGTTAAGGGGCTGTAAGCAGTCAACCAGCACAATTTGCCGGTCGAAGCGTAAGAAATGGTCCCGGTAAAATCCTTTCACTACATGCTCGCAATACCAGCTAAACCTATCGCGCAGCATCCCGATGTTGCTGTGTTTATCTGCCCGGGCGAGTTTTGACTCGCCGGTGGCGTCAACGTCCGGCCAGGGGAAGAATTGCAGCACCGGGGCCCCCGCCAGTTCCCCCGGCAGCACAAAACGGCCCGGCTGAATAAAGTGCATGCCCTGCTGCTTGCAGGTGTGCAAATAATCGGCCCAGGCCTGAGCAATGGCCGCCAGGCGGTTTTCGTCCGCCGGGGCAAACGGGTCCAGCCCGGCGCTCAGCTCGCGCCATGTGGCGGACCATTCCCCCCGCTGGCCCTGTAATAGCCCGGTCATCTGCCGGGACCAGCTGATATAATCCTGGGCCAGCATCGGCAGGTCCAGCAGCCATTCCCCCGGGTAATCAACGATTTCCAGGTACAGGGTGGAGGTATCTTTAAAATGTCGCAGCAGCGAGTCTGATGAGCGATAACGCAGCGCGAGGCGCATTTCGCTCACCCCCCGGGTGGGGGTTGGCCAGGCAGGCGGGGTACCGAATAACTGGGCGATGCCTTCATCATAGGTAAAGCGCGGGATCCCCAAATCCCGCTGCGGGACGCGTTTCACCCCCAGCAGGCGTTCCTCCCGGGCCGCCGTCAGCAGCGGTAAACGGGCACCGCTGTGTACGTTTAACAGCTGATTAACCAGCGCGGTGATAAACGCGGTTTTGCCGCTGCGGCTCAGGCCGGTGACCGCCAAACGCAGATGCCGGTCCACCCCACGGTTTACCAGGCTCTGCAATTCATGCTTTATTCGCTTCATAACACTCCTGTGTCATTGTTATTCTTGCCCGAACAGGGGGAATTCACCGCCCCTGCGGGTCACCCGCGTTTAGCGAAACCGCCGGGCGATACGCTGCGCCAGCCGGCTCAGCAAAGGCTCCAGGGCCACGGTCAATGCCCATTTTAACGGGCGACGGGCCACTGATTTTACCGCCCATCCCGCCACACCGGCCGGGCCGTAGCGTAACGCGGTCAGTAACACCAGTTTCCCGGCCAGTTTCATGCCGCTCTGGAGTTTGTGCCCGGTACGCGGCGGTATTGTTGCAGACATAATGTTCCCTTATTTTCAGTCGGGATAAATACAGCCAGGCTTACAGCTGCCGAAAGCGGCTGCGCACGGTAAAAGCATCAGACGTGACGTAGCGCTCCATGGCGCGCAGTTTTTGTTCACTCTCTGCCAGCACAGCATCGACGGTTTTCATCCGTCCGTGGCAATCTTCAGATGCGCCGTCTACCAGCTCGTCCGGCATCGGATCCAGCGCAAACGTCAGGATGATGTAGGCGGCGATGGTAAAGAAAAACAGCCCAAACACCATGGATAAGATAACAATCAGCCGCACCAGTTTCACCGGCACATCCAGGTACTGGGCGATACCGGCACAGACCCCTTTCACCATGCCGCGCTGGGGCATACGCCACACTTTACGATCGCCGAGAATGTTCGCCATTATTGATTCCTCCAGCCCGGATGCCCGGCATCCAGAATTTGTTCCAGTGCATTAATGCGCTCGCGCATTTTTTGTGCTTCTTCGCTTAACTGCGCCAGCCGTGCCCGTTCATTCTGAGAAAGTTGAGATCCCCGTTCCGCCCGGTTGCTGTAATGCAGCCACAGCCAGATGGGGGCAACGAACAGCACAAAAATGGTTAACGGAACAGCCAGTAAAAGCGCGCTCATGTGTACTCCTTTGCATTAAAACTGCGGCGCAACCTGGCGCCGCAAACCTGTTATTCGCCGTCACTATCCATTTTGGCTTTCAGCGCGGCCAGTTGAGCACTGATTTCGTCATCGGCTTTCAGTTCAGCGAACTGCTGCTCCAGATTTTTCGGTTTGCCAAAGCTATGGCTTTCGGCTTCGGCTTCCATCTGGTCAATGCGGCGTTCAAAAGATTCAAAACGCGCCATCGCCTGATCCAGTTTACCGCTATCCAGCTGGCGACGAACATCCCGTGAAGAGGCCGCAGCCTGCTGGCGCAGTGCCAGGGCCTGCTGGCGGGCGCGGGTTTCGATCAGTTTGCTTTCCAGCTCGCCAATCTCTTTTTTCATCCGCTCCAGGGTTTCATCCACATTGGCGACTTCCGTTTCCAGTGACGCGATAAGATCAGTCATTTTCTGCTTTTCAATCAGCGCCGAGCGAGCCAGATCCTCTTTCTCTTTACGCAGGGCCAGTTCGGCTTTCTCTTGCCATTCGGCCTGCTGAAGCGCAGCCTGATCAATGCGCCGGGTTAACTGTTTCTTCTCTGCCAGCGCGCGCGCCGAGGTAGAACGTACTTCTACCAGTGTATCTTCCATTTCCTGAATCATCAGCCGTACCAGCTTCTGCGGATCTTCGGCTTTTTCCAGCAGCGAGTTGATGTTGGCATTCACGATGTCGGCAAAACGAGAAAAAATACCCATAACAATAATCCTCAATAAATAAGTTGGTGATGTGCGTCCTGCGTCAGGACCGGGTGATTTTTTAATACAACAATCGTGCCAACTTTTTATCTATTTGATTTTAAAACAATAACAATATTTTACCCGGCCAGCATTTACCGGTAAAGTAGTCACATTCACCACCACATAGTGAAATTAACCATGTCAGAATTCAAAGATAATCTTATGGGCGAAGATAACGCCTTCCTGGAAGTTCTGGAACAGGTGTCACAGCTGGCGGCGCTGGATAAGCCGGTGCTGGTGATTGGTGAACGGGGGACCGGTAAAGAGCTGATAGCCAACCGACTGCACTATTTATCCCGGCGCTGGCAGGGGCCGTTTATCTCACTAAACTGCGCCGCCCTCAATGAGAACCTGCTGGATTCAGAGCTGTTTGGTCACGAAGCCGGTGCCTTTACCGGGGCGCAAAAACGCCATCCGGGGCGCTTTGAGCGGGCCGACGGCGGCACCCTGTTCCTTGATGAGCTGGCCACCGCCAGCATGATGGTCCAGGAGAAACTGCTGCGGGTGATTGAATATGGCGAGCTGGAGCGGGTGGGCGGCAATCAGCCGCTCCAGGTTAACGTGCGCCTGGTGTGCGCCACCAATGCGGATCTGCCCGCCCTGGCCGCGGCGGAGAAGTTCCGCGCAGACCTGCTGGACAGGCTGGCGTTTGATGTGGTGCGGCTCCCTCCCCTGCGCGAACGTCCCGGCGATATTATTTTACTGGCGGAGCAGTTCGCCATTCAGATGAGCCGCGAGATGGAAATGCCGCTGTTCCCGGGTTTTACCCCGGAGGCACTGCACACCCTGCGCCAGTACCCCTGGCCCGGCAATATCCGCGAGCTGAAAAATGTGGTGGAGCGTTCGGTCTACCGCCACGGGAACTGGGAGAGCGAGGTCGACCAGATTATCCTTGACCCGTTTAACCCCGCCGGCAAACCGCCGTCCGTGGCCCCGGCCACCGCTACGCCATTGCCTGCGCTGCCGCTGGATTTACGCCGCTGGCAAAACGATCAGGAAAAACAGCTGGTGGAAGCCAGCCTGATCAGCGCGAAATATCACCAGCGCCGGGCCGCGGAACTGCTGGGCATCACCTATCATCAGTTGCGCGCCATGCTAAAAAAACACCATATCCGGGTCCAGGACGATGATACTGAGGCGTAATAATCCCGGCGCCAGCGGCATTTGCCGATAAATTCACCAGCAATCGCCGATAAAGCCAGCAATTCCACAGTGAATTTTGGGGTCACAGGCAGAGTGCGATACACTCTGTGTATTGGTTAAGAAAAGTCAAAAACTTATGCGCGTAATGCTCCCTTTTCTGTTATTGCTTGCCAGCAGTTTCGCCGCTGCTGCCGCAGATTCGCCCCCGGCCCAAAAGGCGGATATCCGGCAAAGCGGGTTTGTCTATTGTGTCAATGGACAGATAAACACCTTTAACCCCCAGAAAGCCAGTGGCGGTTTGGTGGTCGATACCCTGGCGGCACAGCTCTATGATCGTCTGCTGGATGTGGACCCGTACACCTATCGTCTGGTGCCTGAGCTGGCGGAACGCTGGGAGGTGCTGGATAACGGCGCCACTTACCGTTTTTACCTGCGCAAAGACGTGGCCTTCCAGACCACGCCGTGGTTTACTCCTGGCCGGACACTGGATGCCGATGACGTGGTATTCAGCTTTAACCGCATCATTGACCGCAATGATCCCTGGCACGATGTTAACGGCGACAACTTCCCCTATTTTGACAGCTTACAATTTAGCGATACCGTAAAAAGCGTACGTAAACTGGATCGTTACACTGTCGAGTTTCGCCTCAGCCGCCCGGACGCCTCATTCCTGTGGCACCTGGCAACCCATTATGCGTCGGTATTGTCGGCAGAATATGCCGGGCAACTGGAGAAAACCGGGCACCAGGAGCAGATTGATCGCCAGCCAGTCGGGACCGGGCCGTTCCAGTTGAGTGACTTCCGGGGCGGGCAGTACATCCGCCTGGCGCGCCACCCGCACTTCTGGCGCGGTGTGCCGCTGATGCCCCAGGTGGTGGTGGATTTAGGCTCTGGCGGTACTGGCCGGTTGTCCAAATTGCTGACCGGTGAGTGTGACGTGCTGGCCTGGCCCGCCGCCAGCCAGCTAACCATTTTGCGCGATGACCCGCGCCTGCGCCTGTCGCTGCGCCCGGGGATGAACATCGCCTATCTGGCGTTTAATACCAATAAGCCACCCCTTGATAATCCGGCGGTGCGCCATGCCCTGGCGCTGTCTATTAATAACCAGCGCCTGATGCAATCTATCTATTACGGTACCGCCGAAACCGCGGCGTCGATCCTGCCCCGCGCCTCCTGGGCCTATGACAATGCCTCCCAGGTGACGGAGTATAATCCGCAGAAATCCCGGGCGCAGTTGCAGGCTTTGGGGATCAAAAATCTCACCCTGCACCTCTGGGTGCCGACCACGTCACAGGCGTGGAACCCCAGCCCGCTGAAGACCGCCGAGCTGCTGCAGGCGGATCTGGCCCAGGTGGGGGTGCGGGTAGTGATTGTGCCGGTGGAAGGCCGCTTCCAGGAGGCCAGACTGATGGAGATGAACCACGATCTGACCCTGACCGGCTGGGCCACAGACAGTAATGACCCGGATAGCTTCTTCCGGCCACTGCTGAGCTGCGCGGCAATCAATTCCCAGACCAACTACGCCCACTGGTGCAATACTGAATTTGATAACGTGCTGCAAAAGGCGCTCACCTCGCAACAGCTGGCCTCGCGGATGGAGGCCTACGACCAGGCGCAAAACATTCTGTCCCGGGAGCTACCGGTGTTGCCGCTGGCGTCCTCCCTGCGCTTACTGGCCTATCGTTACGACATCAAAGGCCTGGTGCTCAGCCCCTTCGGCAACGCCTCTTTTGCGGGGGTTGAACGGGTAATGGATGAGGCGAAAAAACCATGATTATTTTTACCCTGCGCCGCCTGTTATTGCTGGTGGTCACCCTGCTGTTCCTGACCCTGGTCGGGTTTAGCCTCTGTTACTTTACCCCCCGGGCCCCGCTCCAGGGGGCCAGCCTGTGGAATGCCTGGGCATTCTGGTTTGAAGGCGTACTGCACTGGGACTTCGGGGTCTCCAGTATTAATGGCCAGCCGATCAGCGCCCAGTTGCGGGAAGTGTTTCCGGCCACCATGGAGCTGTGCCTGCTGGCATTTACCCTGGCGCTGATTGTCGGCATCCCGCTGGGGATGCTGGCGGGGATCACCCAGGGCAAGTGGCAGGACAATCTGATCAGCGCCCTGTCGCTGCTGGGCTTTTCGATTCCGGTCTTCTGGCTGGCCCTGCTGCTGACGCTGTTTTTCTCGCTCACGCTCGGCTGGTTCCCGGTTTCCGGGCGCTTTGATCTGCTTTACGAGGTAAAAAACGTGACCGGGTTTGCCCTGATCGATGCCTGGCTCTCGGACTCTCCCTGGCGCCATGAGATGATCGACAGCGCTATTCGCCATATGGTGTTGCCGGTGCTGACCCTGGCGGTGGCGCCGACCACGGAAGTTATCCGCCTGATGCGCATCAGCACCATTGAGGTGTTTGACCAAAACTACATCAAAGCCGCCGCCACGCGCGGGGTCTCCCGCCGCACCATTTTACAGCGCCATGTGCTGCATAATGCCCTGCCGCCGGTGATCCCCAAACTGGGGTTACAGTTCTCCACCATGCTGACCCTGGCGATGATCACCGAAATGGTGTTTAGCTGGCCGGGCCTGGGCCGCTGGCTGATTAACGCCATCCGCCAGCAGGACTACGCGGCGATTTCTGCCGGGGTGATGGTTATCGGTTCGCTGGTGATTTGTGTCAACGTGATTTCCGATATTTTCGGCGCCATGGCAAACCCACTACGCAATAAGGAATGGTATGCCCTACGATAATGTCTACAGCGAAAAGCGCCCCCCCGGCACGCTGAGGACGACCTGGCGCAAATTTTACGGGGATACCAGCGCGATGATCGGGTTGTATGGCTGCGCTGCGCTGGCGCTGCTGTGCCTGTTTGGCAGCGTATTTTCCCCTTATGGTATTGACCAGCAGTTTATGGGTTACCAGCTGCTGCCCCCTTCATGGTCCCGTTACGGGGAGGTCTCTTTCTTCCTCGGCACTGACGATCTGGGGCGTGACGTACTGAGCCGGTTACTGAGCGGCGCGGCGCCAACCGTTGGCGGCGCATTTGTGGTGACCCTCGGGGCAACGATTTGTGGTCTGGCGCTGGGGATTTTTGCCGGGTCAACCCACGGGCTGCGCTCGGCGGTGCTCAACCATATTCTGGATACCCTGCTGTCGATCCCGTCCCTGCTACTGGCGATTATTGTGGTCGCCTTTGCCGGGCCGCACCTCAGCCACGCGATGTTTGCTATCTGGCTGGCGTTGCTACCGCGCATGGTGCGTTCGGTCTACACCATGGTCCATGACGAGCTGGAAAAAGAGTATATCGTTGCCGCCCGGCTGGACGGCGCCAGCACCCTCAATATTCTGTGGTTCGCGGTGCTGCCCAATACCGCCGCCACCCTGTGCGGGGAAATTACCCGGGCGCTGTCGATGGCGATCCTCGATATTGCGGCGCTGGGCTTTCTTGACCTCGGCGCGCAGCTGCCTTCACCGGAATGGGGCGCGATGCTCGGGGATGCGCTGGAGCTTATCTATGTTGCCCCCTGGACGGTGATGTTGCCCGGTGCTGCCATTATGATCAGCGTATTACTGGTTAACCTACTGGGTGATGGGATCCGCAGAGCAATTGATGCAGGGGTGCAGTAATGGCGTTACTGGATATTCGTAATCTCACCATTGAATTTCGCACCGGCGACGGCTGGGTTAAAGCCGTGGACCGGATCAGCATGACGCTGACCGAAGGGGAGATCCGCGGGCTGGTGGGTGAGTCTGGCTCCGGGAAAAGCCTGATTGCCAAGGCGATTTGCGGGGTGCGCAAAGACAACTGGCGGGTCACCGCCGACCGGATGCGGTTTGATGATATCGATCTGCTGCGCCTCAACCACCGGGAACGCCGCCGCCTGATGGGCCACAACGTGTCGATGATCTTTCAGGAGCCCCAGTCCTGTCTCGACCCCGCTGAGCGGATCGGTAAGCAGCTCACCCAAAATATCCCCGGCTGGACCTTTAAAGGCCGCTGGTGGCAGCGCGTTGGCTGGCGCAAGCGCCGGGCGATTGAGCTGTTGCACCGGGTGGGTATCAAAGATCATAAAGATGCCATGCGCAGTTTCCCCTACCAGTTAACCGAAGGGGAATGCCAGAAGGTGATGATCGCCATCGCGCTGGCGAACCAGCCGCGCCTGCTGATTGCCGATGAACCCACGAATGCCATGGAACCCACCACCCAGGCGCAGATTTTCCGCCTGCTGGCCCGGCTTAACCAGAATAACAACACCACGATTTTGCTGATCAGCCACGATCTGCAAATGCTGACCCACTGGGCGGATCGTATTAATGTGATGTATTGCGGCCAGACCGTAGAAAGCGCCATGAGTGAAGAGCTGATCAGCGCCCCGAAACATCCTTATACCCAGGCGCTGATCCGGGCGATCCCGGATTTTGGCAGCCCGATCCCCCACAAAAGCCGCCTGAATACTTTGCAAGGCGCGATACCGTTACTCGAACAGTTGCCCATTGGCTGCCGCCTCGGCCCGCGCTGCCCATATGCCCAGCGTAAATGCATCGAGACCCCGCGTTTGACTGGCGCCAAAAATCATCTTTTTGCCTGCCATTTCCCGCTAAATATGGAGAGGGACTAAGATGGTCGACACCCTGCTTGAAGTACGCAACCTGAGCAAAACCTTCCGCTACCGCACTGGCTGGTTCCATCGCCAGACGGTAGACGCGGTGAAAAATATCAGCTTCACCCTGCGTGAACGCCAGACCCTGGCCATTATCGGGGAGAACGGCTCCGGGAAATCCACCCTGGCCAAAATGCTGGCCGGTACTGTCGCCCCCACCAGCGGTGAGCTATTGATCGACGATAATCCCCTGCACTACGGGGACTACGCCTTTCGCAGCCAGCAAATCCGGATGATTTTTCAGGACCCGAGCACCTCCCTGAATCCCCGGCAGCGCATTTCGCAGATCCTGGACTTCCCCCTGCGCCTGAATACCGATTTAGCGCCGGAAGCCCGCCAGGAGCGGATTATTGAAACCCTGCGCATGGTTGGCCTGTTGCCGGACCACGCCAGCTACTATCCCCATATGCTGGCGCCGGGCCAGAAACAGCGTCTGGGACTCGCCCGGGCGCTGATTTTGCGCCCCAAGGTGATTGTGGCGGATGAGGCCCTCGCCTCCCTGGATATGTCGATGCGCTCCCAGTTGATCAATCTGATGCTCGAGCTTCAGGAGCAGCGCGGGATCTCTTATATCTACGTGACCCAGCACATTGGCATGATGAAGCATATCAGTGACCAGGTGCTGGTGATGCATCAGGGGGAAGTGGTCGAACGCGGCAGCACCGCCGATGTGCTGGCCTCCCCGCTCCACGACCTGACCCGCCGTCTGATTGCCAGCCACTTTGGCGAGGCGCTGACCGCCGATGCCTGGCGCCGGGATAGGTAACCCACCGCTGGCCGGTGTATCTTATTAACTTAACGTGATTTTGTGGTTCAGGTCACCGATTAGCCGCTTGTCAATAATGTAAGGACAAGCTACTTTCATCTGCGCCGCTGCGGGTACACCCGCCTGCGGCGGTGATGTACCTCTCTGTTTTTCTTCCTCTGGAAGCGTCCGACAATAATGAAATCATGCGGATGACACCCATAATATTAATGATGATAGCTTACGGTGGCCCGGCCATATGCCGGGTTTTATTCTGCTGAGCAGCGGCCCGGAACGTGGAAAAATAACGTGACATCAGCCCGGCCCGGTAGGATATAATCGCGGGCTGTTTTATGACACCACTTACGCAGTAGTAGCGCCAGGCCCGATAAATGGCGCAGTAAGAACCAACGATAAGGATCAAGATTATGGGTTTTCTTACCGGTAAACGTATTCTGGTTACTGGGGTTGCCAGCAACCGTTCCATCGCTTTCGGGATCGCGCAGGCGATGCAACGTGAAGGCGCTGAACTGGCTTTAACCTATCAGACTGAAAAACTGAAAGGCCGTGTAGAAGAGTTCGCCGCTGCCCTGGGTGCAAAAATCGTTCTGCCGTGTGATGTCGCCGAAGACGCCAGCATCGACGCGCTGTTCACTGAACTGGCTAAATCCTGGCCAAAATTCGATGGTTTCGTTCACTCCATCGGTTTCGCACCGGGTGACCAGTTAGACGGTGATTACGTGAACGCGGTTACCCGTGAAGGCTTCAAGATAGCCCACGATATCAGCTCTTACAGCTTTGTGGCGATGGCGAAAGCCTGCCGCAGCATGCTGAACCCGGACTCTGCGCTGCTGACCCTGTCCTACCTGGGTGCTGAGCGCGCTATCCCTAACTACAACGTGATGGGTCTGGCGAAAGCCTCTCTGGAAGCTAACGTGCGCTATATGGCTAACGCCATGGGCCCGGAAGGTGTGCGTGTTAACGCCATTTCTGCCGGCCCGATCCGCACCCTGGCGGCTTCCGGGATCAAAGATTTCCGTAAAATGCTGGCCCACTGCGAAGCGGTTACCCCGATTCGCCGTACCGTGACCATTGAAGATGTCGGTAACTCTGCCGCCTTCCTGTGCTCCAACCTCTCTGCCGGTATCTCCGGTGAAGTGGTTCACGTTGATGGCGGCTTCAGCATCGCCGCAATGAACGAACTGGAACTGAAATAAGTTTCCCCCCCAGGGCCGCCTGTCGGCCCTGGATTCTCGTCAATGATAACGCTACCCCGCTCCGTTATAGCTTTCCGCTATTTGTTATCACCCGCCATTCTTTCACTTCACAGCACGCTTACGCCAGGATAATGCCTCCAGGCAGGTCTGCGGTGCGCCCAGCGCTATCCCGTCGCCCTGCGTATTACTGACCAGGAACGCCCATGGAACAACGTCATCTTGCTGCCAAAAGCCACTGGTATCACGAAACGCAATCTCGCCCTAGTCCGGCCGATGCGCATCCGCTGGTCCCGGAGGCCGCACAGGTCGAAGACGCCTTCTTACTGGACTGCCCGTGGCCAACCACGTTGCACCCGGCTCATCATCCCTGGCTGGCCACCGCCCGCCAACTGTCCGGGCAGTTACTCCCTCCGCGGGTGGCCGTTAACCGCCGGCAGACATTGAGCAGTTATGACAGGCTGAGTACCGCCCTGACTGTGGCCCAGGTCTATGGCGTCCAGCGCCTGTGCAACCACTATTCCGCCCGTCTGGCCCCGGAGCCGGGGCCAGACTCTTCCCGGGAAAGTAACCACCGCTTAACCCAGATAACCCAGTTTGCCCGCCAGTTGGCCGGTAACCCGGGCTGTATTGACCTCGCCGCCACCCGGCAGCTACTGGCGGTGGGGCTCACGGAAGACGATGTGGTGACGTTTGTACACCTGATTGGGTTTATCGGCTTCCAGGCCCGGGTGATTGCGGCGCTGCACGCCTTTAACGGCTTGCCGGTACGCTGGCTGCCCGGCATGGATATCCAGGCCGATGCGCCCCCAGACAGCTTTAGCAGCACCGCGGCCCCGGCCCTGGCGCTCTCCCTGACAACACCGCCCCCGGAACAATTAACCTTTGCCAGCCGTGAATTGCTGGCCGACGCCACCCCGGATACCCCCCTGCACCACCTCGCCCCCCTGCTGGCGCGGGATCCTGATAGCTGGCGGTTGCTGACGCGGTTACAGCGAGCGGTACCCGCACACAGCAGCGCCATTCTGGTGCGCCTGCTCAGTGCCCGGGTTAACGGCAGCGTTCCCTGTTTTACCGCCGCCAGCCAGCAGTGGACCCGGGACAATACCCTGGTGGATTCAGTACGCAACGGTGAACGGGCGATCACCGCCTGGAGCCACGGGCAGGCGGAATATCGCGGGCTTATTGAGCCACTGCTGTTGATGATTCGTGCCCCCTCGCGTTTTGGTGCCGCCCATGTTGCCGGGCTGCGTGAACACGGGGTAACGGCAGATAACAGCCTTGCTCTGCTGACGCACCTCGGGATCGAGGGCTGGGTCAATCGCCTGAATATTAGCCTGTATGGCCGACTCTAGCCCGGGCCGCTGGTGGTTTATACTAAACAGCGCTTGCCGGGTGGTGCGGAATCGCGTAAAACTGTCAGCCGCTCTTTTGGCTAACAAAACTCAACAATATGCTTCAGGATAACCCGCTGCTTGCGCAGCTAAAACAGCAATTACACTCCCAGCCCCCCCGCGCAGAAGGGGTGGTTAAGGGCACGGAAAAAGGGTTTGGCTTTTTAGAAGTCGATGCCACGAAAAGTTACTTCATTCCGCCGCCGCAGATGAAAAAAGTAATGCACGGTGATCGTGTTATTGCTGTGATCCATACCGACAAGGATCGCGAAACTGCGGAACCGGAAGAGCTTGTCGAGCCGTTCCTGACGCGCTTTGTTGGCCGGGTACACAAGAAAGACGACCGTCTGTCTATCGTGCCGGATCATCCGCTTATCAAAGATGCCGTGTTCTGCCGCCCTGCCCGGGACGTTAACCATGATTTTGTTGACGGTGACTGGGCCGTAGCCGAAATGCGCCGCCACCCGCTCAAAGGTGACCGCAGCTTCTACGCCGAGTTAACCCAGTTTATTACCTGTGGCGATGACCATCTGGCCCCCTGGTGGGTAACCCTGGCGCGCCACAATCTGGAGCGCGAAGCGCCGAATGGCGTGGCCACCGACATGATGGACGAAGGTCTGGTACGTGAAGACCTTACCGACCTCAGCTTTGTAACCATCGACAGCGCCAGCACCGAAGATATGGATGATGCGCTGTATGCCGAGCGCGCTGAAAACGGCGATATCCGCCTGCTGGTGGCGATTGCCGATCCGACCGCCTGGATTGCACCGGGCAGCAAGCTGGATAATGCCGCCCGCATCCGCGCCTTCACCAACTACCTGCCGGGTTTTAATATTCCGATGTTGCCGCGCGAGCTGTCTGATGACCTGTGCTCACTGCGCGCCGGGGAATCCCGCCCGGTGCTGGCCTGCCGGATGACGGTGGGCGAAGACGGCAGCATTGCCGATGATATGCAGTTCTTCGCCGCGACCATTCAGTCCAAAGGCAAACTGGCCTATGACAATGTCTCTGACTGGCTGGAAGGCACCGGCGAATGGCACCCGGAAAACGACGCGATTGCCGGTCAAATCCGCCTGCTGGAAACCCTTTGCCAGCGCCGCGCCGCATGGCGCAAGACCCATGCGCTGGTGTTCAAAGACCGCCCGGACTACCGGTTTGTGCTGGGTGAAAAAGGGGAAGTGCTGGATATCGTTGCCGAGCCGCGCCGTATTGCCAACCGGATTGTTGAAGAGGCGATGATTGCCGCCAACGTCTGTGCCGCTATCGTGCTGCGTGAAAAACTCGGTTTTGGCGTCTACAACGTCCATACCGGTTTCGATCCGGCCAATATTGAACAGCTCACCACCATGCTGCAAAACCACGGTATGACGGTTGATCCTCAGGATGTGCTGACCTTACCCGGGTTCTGTAAGCTGCGCCGCGAACTGGATGCCCAGCCGACCGGTTTCCTCGACAGCCGTATTCGCCGCTACCAGTCCTTTGCGGAAATCAGCACCGAGCCGGGCCCGCACTTTGGCCTGGGGCTGGAAGCCTACGCAACCTGGACATCACCGATCCGTAAGTATGGCGATATGATCAACCACCGCTTGCTAAAGGCTATCATCAAGTCTGAAACCGCCCCGCGGCCGGATGCTGAGATCACGGTGCAGATGTCTGAACGACGCCGCCTGAACCGGATGGCTGAGCGTGATGTCGGTGACTGGCTGTACGCCCGTTTCCTGAAAGACAAAGCCGGTACCGATACCCGCTTTGCGGCTGAAATCATTGATGTCAGCCGCGGCGGTATGCGTGTCCGTCTGGTGGATAATGGCGCAGTGGCGTTTATCCCGGCACCGTTTATTCACGCTGTCCGCGATGAGCTGGCCATCAGCCAGGAAAATGGCACCGTGCAGATCAAAGGCGAAACCCACTATAAAGTGACGGACGTTATCGATGTGACGATTGCCGAAGTCCGTATGGAAACCCGTAGCGTGATTGCCCGCCCGGCATAACCGCGCCCCGCGACGGCACAGTTTTCTGTGCCGTCCGTTCATCCTTCAGGGCGACATCCCCCTCTCCGTACCCGGTCTTTTTGTGGCGTTTCTCCCCCCTGTAGCGGGCCACAATATAAAGTAGCGATACGGCTACGCCTCCCGTGCTATTCCCCGGCAGCGCTAAACTATGCTGATATTTACGCTCATTCACCGCACGGAGCAGGAGCCGTACTATGGGGGCACCCACCGCATCCTCGTTAACCACACACCCGCCGCTAGCGGCCGGGGAACCGGTGATTATCATCCTCGACCACGAAGGCCATATTCAGCGTTTTAATTCGGCGTGTGAACGCTATACCGGGCTCAGGGAACAGGACGTGATCGGCAAAAATGCCTTCCGGCTATTTTTGCACCACCGTGGCGGTGTCCGGGTATCAATTCGTCGTTTTTATACCCGGGAAGATAGCCTGAAAACCGAGATCGTGCTGCATGCCCAGGCCATGACCATGCTGCGCGCCTTCAGCCACCTGGGCGCGCGGATCCACCTTGACGACTTCGGCACCGGCTATTCTTCCCTGGCGCAGCTGACCCGCTTTCCTTTTTCTGCGGTCAAACTTGACCGGAGCATGGTCCGGAATGTCCATCGCACCCCCCAGGCCCAGTCCCTGATCAAGGCGATTATCGCCGTTGCCAGCGCGCTAGAGATGGAGATTATTGCCGAAGGTGTCGAGACCCCCGAAGAGGATGCCTTTATTACTGCCTGCGGGATCAGACTGCGCCAGGGGTTTTTATTTGCCCGGCCGATGACGGCCCCGCAGCTGGCGGAATGGTTAGCGCACCCGGCCTGATGCTGCGCAATGCAGATTAGGATATGCGAAATCTGGCTAAAAGAACGCCCCCGGGCGATTCTCTTTTGGCCCGGATTTCTGCATTATGGGGCAGCGTTCACCAACAGGAGCCACCGATAATAATGACGGATATTAATATTACCCAACTGACACAACGGATTGATACCGTGCTGGATATTCTGGTGGCGGGGGATTATGCCTCCGCCATCAATAATCTGGAAATTCTGAAAGCAGAATTACAGGCGCTGGATAACAACGGGGACCAGCCGCCCCGGACCTGCGGCAAATCCCCCTGGGAAATCTGACCCGCTGGCCGCCGGGTTATAACCCCGGCTGGCCAAAGGCGCCCTGCCAGTCTGCTGAAAATTTCTCTACCGCCGCGCACACCGCCGGGGTGTGCAATAGCTGCCCGGCCACATCCAGTGGCAAGGTGACTGACGCACAACCCGCCAGTAAACACGACAGCACCTGGTGCGGCGTACGGAAGCTGGCGGCCAGGACCTTTGCCTGGGGGGCATGGCAGGCAAGCAGTTGCTGCAAGTCCCTAACCACGGCAATACCGTCCCCGCCCTGGGCATCGAGGCGATTCACATACGGGGCCACATAGTCCGCCCCGGCCAGCGCAGCCAGTAACCCCTGGGTAGCGCCATATACGGCGGTGCCCAGCGTGGGGATGCGCAGCTCGCGTAATTTTTTCATCGCCGCCAGCCCTTCTCCGGTGGTGGGCACCTTGACCACCAGCCCGGGCACCCGCGCCACCAGTTGCTGGGCCTGAGCGACCATCTCATCGGCTTCCTGGGCCAGTACCTGGGCAAACAGCCGCCCTTCCCCGCCTAACGCATCCTGCAGGGCCGGTAACAAATCCCAGAGCGGTACCCCGGCCTGCGCCACGATAGACGGATTAGTGGTAACCCCTTCAAGAGGAAGAATACGGGCAAAGCGTTTTACAGCAGCGACATCGGCAGTATCTAAATAGAGTTCCATCACTCTCTCCATAACGGTGGCGATCACAATACCGTTATCATAATCAGCCCCTGGCGATCTCTTTTGACCCGCATCAATAAAACTTTCATTCGAAAGTTATTAAATCTTCAAAAGAAAGAAAAAAGAAAGTATCGCGCAATGTCGCACTATAAGGGGCTGTATATGCTGTTTAACTTACAACGTTACTCCACCCATGATGGCCCGGGCATTCGCAGCGTTGTCTTTTTGAAAGGCTGCACGCTCGGCTGCCGCTGGTGCCAGAACCCGGAAAGCCGCAGCCCCCGCCGGGAGGTGCTGTTTGATGCCCGCCTGTGCCTGGATCAGTGCCGGCTGTGCGCCAGCGCTTGCCCCCACGCCATTCGCCGGGATGGCCCCCAGCCGGTTATCGATCGCCACCGGCTTACAGAGCAGGATCTGGATAACTTACAGCACTGCTGCCCGTCACAGGCACTGGTGGTGTGTGGCGAGCCCCAAACGGTTGATGAGATTATGGCGGCGGTGTTGCGGGATAAACCGTTCTATGACCGCAGCGGGGGCGGTGTGACGCTTTCCGGAGGGGAGCCCTTCCTGCAACCGGCCCTGGCGGCGACGCTGCTCGCCCGCAGTAAAGCCGCCGGTATTCATACCGCTGTCGAAAGCTGCCTGCACGTCCCCTGGAAATACATTGAACCGTCCCTCGGGCACCTGGATCTGCTGCTGGCGGATCTTAAACATGTCGACAGTGCCCGTTTCAGGCAGTGGACGGACGGCAGTGCCCGCCGGGTACTGGATAACTTCCGCCGCCTGGCGGCCCGGGGCACCCCAATGGTGATTCGGGTGCCGCTGATCCCGCACTTTAACGCCGATCGCGAGGCGGTGCGTCAAATTACCGACTTCGCGGCCGATGAACTCGGCGCCCGCGAGATCCATTTCCTGCCCTACCACACATTGGGTATCCATAAATACCATCTGCTTGATATGCCCTATCTGGCGCCAGACACCGGGCTGGATGATCCAGACCTGCTGGACTTTGCCTGCCACTATGCCGGACAGAAAGGGATGACCGCCTGGATTAGAGGATAACATCATGACCGAACTGAACCTGACCCACCTCAGCGACCGTATCCGTGCCCATAAACAGGCGCTGGTCCATATTGTCAAACCCCCAGTCTGTACTGAGCGCGCCCGCCATTACACCGCAATCTATCAGGCCCATCAGGATAAGCCCCTGCCGGTGCGCCGGGCCCTGGCGCTGGCTCACCATCTGGCCGAGCGCACTATCTGGATCAAACACGATGAGCTGATCGTCGGCAACCAGGCCAGCCATGTCCGCGGCGCGCCGCTGTTCCCGGAATACACCGTAAGCTGGATCGAAGATGAAATCGACACCCTCGGGGATCGCCCCGGGGCCGGGTTCTCAGTCACGCCAGAAGATAAAACCGTGATCCACCAGATCTGTCCGTGGTGGCGGGGCCAGACCGTGCAGGATCGCTGTTACGGTATGTTCACCACCGAGCAAAAGTCGCTGCTGGCCAGCGGTATCATTAAAGCCGAAGGCAATATGACGTCTGGTGATGCGCACCTGGCGGTGAACTTTCCGCTGCTGCTGGAAAAAGGCCTGGATGGCCTGCGCCACAAAGTGGCCGAACGCCGCGAGCGCCTGCACCTGACCGACTGGGACGATCTGCACAAAGAACAGTTCCTGAAAGCGATTGATATCACGTTAGCGGCACTCAGCGAGCACATTCTGCGTTACGGGGCGCAGGCCAGGCAGATGGCTGGCGCTGAATCCCGCCCGGAGCGCCACGCGGAGCTGTTGTCGATTGCCGCCAACTGCGAGCATATTGCCCACCAGCCACCGGTGACCTTCTGGCAGGCGCTGCAACTGAGTTACTTCATACAACTGGTGCTACAGATTGAATCCAACGGCCATTCGGTCTCCTTTGGTCGCCTTGACCAGTACCTCTACCCCTGGTACCGCCGTGATGTCGAACTGGAGCAGAACCTCACCCGGGAGCAGGCCATCGAGCTGCTGGAAAGCTGCTGGCTGAAACTGCTGGAAGTTAACAAGATCCGTTCCGGCTCACACTCCAAGGCCTCCGCCGGTAGCCCGCTCTACCAGAACGTCACCATTGGTGGCCAGACGCTGCATAACGGCGTGCCGGTGGATGCGGTTAACCCGCTCTCCTGGGCGGTGCTGGAATCCTGCGGCCGCCTGCGCTCAACCCAGCCAAATTTAAGCGTGCGTTACCACGCCGGGATGAGTGATGATTTTCTTGATGCCTGTGTACAGGTGATCCGCTGCGGATTCGGGATGCCGGCCTTTAATAACGATGAAATCGTGATCGGTGAATTTATCAAGCTGGGGGTCAGCCGGGAGGACGCTTACGATTATGCCGCCATCGGCTGTATTGAAACCGCCGTGGGCGGTAAATGGGGCTATCGCTGCACCGGGATGAGCTTTATTAACTTTGCCCGGGTGATGCTGGCGGCACTGGAAGGCGGCCGGGACGCCACCAGCGGCACGGTCTTTTTACCCCAGCCCGGCGCGCTCTCTGCCGGTAACTTTAGCGACTTTGACCAGGTGATGGCGGCCTGGGATGCGCAGATCCGCTACTACGCCCGTAAATCCATTGAAATTGAATGTGTGGTGGATACGGTGCTGGAAGAGAACGCCCACGATATTCTGTGCTCCGCACTGGTGGATGACTGTATTGAGCGCGGTAAGAGCATCAAACAGGGGGGCGCAAAATATGACTGGGTATCCGGCCTGCAGGTGGGGATTGCCAACCTCGGCAACAGCCTGGCGGCGGTACGCAAACTGGTCTTCGAGCAGGGGATTATTAGCCAGCAGGCCCTGGCAGAGGCGCTGGCCAGTGACTTCGACGGGCTGACCGGGGAACAACTGCGCCAGCGCCTGATAAACGGCGCCCCGAAATATGGCAATGACGACGATAGCGTGGATCTGCTGCTCGCCCGGGCTTACCAGACCTATATTGATACCCTCAAACAGTACCATAATACCCGGTTTGGCCGCGGCCCGATTGGCGGCACTTACTATGCCGGTACGTCGTCTATTTCAGCAAATGTGCCCTTTGGTGCCGCCACCATGGCCACCCCGGACGGCCGCCGGGCCGGTACCCCGCTGGCGGAAGGGGCAAGCCCAGCCTCCGGTACTGACCGGCTGGGGCCAACGGCGGTGATTAACTCGATTGGTAAACTTCCCACCAGTGACATCCTTGGTGGGGTACTCTTAAACCAGAAGCTGACCCCGGCAACCCTCGATAATCCCCGGGATAAACAGAAACTGATGGCGATGCTGCGCACCTTTTTTGAGATCCATCACGGGTGGCACATCCAGTACAACATCGTCTCCCGGGAGACGTTGCTGGCCGCGCAGCGCCATCCGGATCAGTACCGGGACCTGGTGGTCAGGGTGGCGGGCTATTCTGCCTTCTTCACTGCCTTATCGCCTGACGCCCAGAATGATATTATTGCGCGAACTGAACATACGCTTTAACTGACCCAGGGCGGTGGTAAACCACCGCCCGATAACGGATTGATATGAATTCCAGACAACAGATTATTTTACAGATGGTAAGTGACCGTGGCCGGATCAGCGTGGCAGAGCTTGCCAAACTGACCGGTGTTTCTGAGGTCACGGTTCGCCAGGATCTCAACGTGCTGGAAAAACAAAACTTTTTGCGCCGGGTCCACGGTTATGCCCTGCCCCTGGAAAGCGATGATGTCGAAACCCGGATGATGGATAACTATCCATTAAAACGCCGCCTGGCAGAATATGCCGCCAGCCTGGTGGAAGACGGAGAAACGGTATTTATTGAAAACGGCAGTTGTAATGCCCTGCTGGCCCGTACCCTGGCGGAACACAAGAAAATTACCCTGATCACGGTAAGCTGTTATATCGCCCATCTGCTGAAAGATACCGACTGCGAGGTTATCCTGCCCGGCGGGATTTATCAGAAGAAAAGTGAAAGTATGGTGGGCCCGTTAACCCGCCAGTGTTTACAACAAATTCACTTTACCAGGGCATTTATTGGTATTGATGGCTGGCAGCCCTCTACCGGATTTACCGGCCGGGATATGCTGCGCGCAGAAGTTGTTAATGCGGTGCTGGCAAAGGATACCCAGGGCATTGTGTTAACAGACAGTTCTAAATTCAGCGCCCAGCACCCTTACCCGCTGGGGCCGGATTCTGCGTTAACCCGCATCATTACCGACAGCGGTTTAAGTAACGACATCCGCCAGCAACTAAGCGCCCGTCACCCGCGGGTGGACATCGTTTCAGCCTGGCAGGAACACCCCTGAACAGGCCCGGATGGCGGCATTTCTTTACACAAGTTCAGAGCATTCCCATCAGCCATTTAAGATAATTTCCCTGTGGTAATTTTCACTACAATTTAATATATGCTCATGCGATATAACAGGAAGTGGCTGTCACCAACGTGACCTGATATGTCCGGTTATCGCGGTAGGGTTTCACGGTGATCCAGCGCAGAGGGATGTTTCACACCCGGCATAGAGATGCTCCCCGTGATTCATTAATTCAGGAGAAAGTGCAATGAAATTAAATAACAAAAAAGTGGCCGCTGGCCTGCTCGCAATCACTCTGGCAATGTCTCTGTCTGCTTGTGGCCACTGGTCAAAACGCGACCGTAACACCGCAATCGGTGCCGGTGCCGGCGCCATCGGCGGGGCGGTTCTGACGGACGGTAGCACCCTGGGTACCCTGGGCGGCGCCGCTGTCGGCGGTATCATTGGTCACCAGGTCGGTAAATAACGCGCTTAGTGGGCATCGCGATAATGTCTGACCGGGGCGGTATCTTTTGACCCCGGCCACACACAGCCACGACAGACCGATGATATAGCGAAAAAAGGCCATGATATAATCATGGCCTTTTCTGTTAGATCTAATGTGCGCGAAACGCGTAACGGTGACTCAGCCCCCGGCCAGCTTCACGTTATAACCGAGTCCTTCCAGCAGGGTTTTCAGGGTATCGCGCTTATCACCCTGGATTTCGATTACGCCGTCTTTCAGGCTCCCGCCACACCCGCATTTCTTTTTCAGATCGGCAGTAATTTTCGCCAGTGCGGCGTCATCGGCATCAATGCCGGTGATCAGACACACGCCTTTGCCCTTGCGGCCGCTGGTCTGGCGCTGGATACGCACAATACCGTCCCCCTTCGGGCGCACCGGTTTCTCTGCGGGCTTATCAATACGCCCGGTTTCCGTGGAATACACCAGCCGGTTTTCAGTATCGCGCATCTCACGCCTCCGTTTTCAGGCTGGCGCGGATTGCCTGAAGCGCCGCCGCAGGATCGGCAGCCTGGGTTACCGGGCGGCCAATCACCATATAGTCCACCCCGACGGCCAGCGCCTGCTCCGGGGTCATAATACGCCGCTGATCGCCGGCATCGCTTCCCGCCGGGCGGATCCCCGGGGTCACCAGTTTAAACGCCTGGCCCAGCCCGGCTTTCAGCGTTAATGCCTCCTGGGCAGAGCACACGACCCCGTCCAGACCACAGCGCTGGGTCAGGCGGGCCAGATGCTCGGCGTATTGTGCCGGTGACAGGGTGATCCCCAGATCCAGTAAATCACTGGATTCCATGCTGGTTAATACCGTTACCGCTATCAGTAGCGGCGCATCTGCCGCGAAGGGTTGCAGCGCCTCCCGGGCGGCGGTCATCATGCGCGCTCCACCGCTGGCGTGGACGTTGACCATCCACACCCCCAGCTCCGCCGCCGCCGCAACGGCCTTCGCCACCGTGTTGGGAATATCATGGAATTTAAGATCAAGGAAGATATCGAAGCCGCGATCCTGCAGATCCTTCACCAGTTGCGGACCGTAGAGGGTGAACATCTCTTTACCGACTTTCAGACGGCAATCCGCCGGATCAATACGATCAACAAACGCCAGTGCGTCGTCTTTACTGGCATAATCCAGCGCAACAACGATGGGGGAATGGGTGACAACAGGACGGGATGATGCAACAAAATTCATGGCTCTTCCTTTGACTGGTTGGCGGCACCGGGGCGCAAAAACGTTAAACGGCTGGCATTCTACCCGCAGCGCCCACAAATTGACAGGCTGCTGTGATGGCTGCCCCGCCACTGCGGCTCACCGCCGCCGCCTGATGATGGCCTTTTAAGTATGTTGTAACTAAATAACGCCTTTTTTAGAAAAATACACCGTTACTGGCCATCTAAACCGCGGATCGGCTTGATGGTGGACCAGGAGCGGCAGGACGGGCAATGCCAGTACAGTGTGAAGGCGGTAAACCCGCATTTATGGCAGCGATAGCGCGGTTTGGAGCGGATCTGCTCACCAACCATATCGCGCAGTACCATCAGGCTGTCTCTGGCGCGGCCTTGTTCTGCTTCCACCAGGTGATAATCCATCAGACGATGGAAAACGCGCATCGTCGGGTGGCGCTGCAGCTCGCGGGTGATATAGGTTTGCGCCGCATCCTGGCCTTCGCGCTTCTCGATAAGCTCCGCCATCATCAGCTCCGCCATTGCGCCGCCGCTGTCCCCGACCCGGTTAAGAAAATCGCCCCAGGCCTGGGGTTGTTCCAGGTGCTGGTAACAGTCGTGGACCATTTCCAGGGTTTCATTAACCAGTTCCCGATCTTGCTCCAGGACTTTTTCCAGGGATTCTACCGCCCGGGCATACTCCCCTTTTTGCATGTAGATCCGGCCCATCATAATCGAGACCCGGGCGCTGTTGCGATCGGCCGCGGCGCCTTTTTTCAGCAGTGCCATAGCGCGATCATTATCGTCGCTGGCCATACTTTGCAGCGCCAGCTCACAGTAGAAGTGGGCAATTTCGATACGCTGCTTCTCTTTACCCAGTTTGACCAGCCGTTCGGCCACATCAATGGCTTTTTGCCAGTCGCTGGTTGACTGATAAATTTGCAGCAATTGTTGCAGGGCCGGGAGCCGGAAGTCCGTTTCGTCCACCAACTGAATAAACATGCTTTCCGCCCGGTCGTATAACCCGGCGGCCATATAGTCACGCCCCAGTTGCTGAACCGCCAGCAACCGCTGTTCATAGGTCAGTGAGGCGCTTTCCATTAACGTTTGGTGGATGCGAATGGCGCGGTCGACCTCGCCCCGGGAGCGGAACAAGTTACCGAGGGTGAGGTGGGCCTCCACGGTGCCGGAGTCCTCTTTGAGCATATCGAGGAACAGATCAACCGCTTTATCCTGCTGATTAGACAACAAGAAGTTCACCCCAGCGACATAGTCTCTGGACAGGCGATTGGCTTCCTGCTGTTTATCCTGACTGGCACTTCTGCGCCCCATGTACCAGCCGTAAGCGGCAGCGACAGGAAGCAGCAGGAACAACAACTCCAGCATAAAACGTTATTCCCTGGCCGCCGGTACTGAGGGCGCAGAGGCCTGCTCAGGAACCAGTTGCTGTTCAAGACGTTTGACACGCCGTTCTGTACGGGCCAGCGCAACGCGGGTGCGCAGCCAGAACAGGCCGCAAATCAACCAACCAAGCACAAAACCTGCGGCAAACAAGGTTGCCAGAAGTGTTGAAACACGGTACTCGCCCTGGGCCAGTAAATAGTTAAAACTGACTACCTGATCATTCTGGGCACCAAGGGTGACTGAAATAACAAAAATCGCCAGTACAAGTAAGAATATTAATAAATATTTCACATTACTTCCCGTAGATGTGGTTACAGGCGAAGAAAATGTCCGCATACGCCATTCAGACTGTATAAATTAGCATTTCCCGCTGACAGGGGGAATAACAAACCACAGTTACCTGTCTCACTACATGGGGGTGCTCACACTGTTTGCAAGCAGCTAATTGTGCGGTTCACCGCTGCGTTCGGCTATTTCCTGCTCTTCCTGAGGCGGCGGGGTCAGCGGGCCGCACAGGCGCTGGGCCAGCCAACACCCCAGGGTCACTAATACCCAGGAAAGGATGGTAGCCCTAATTAAGTCTCTCGGCCAGTGCATTCCCAGTACCAGCCGGCTGCCCATCACCATCATCGCCCACAGCGTGATCAGCACAATCGTTACCGTTCTGCGCCGGGGCCACAGTAAGCCAATGGCCAGTAGTGCCCAGGTGGCGGCAAACATGGTGTGTCCCGAGGGGAAAGAAAAGCCGGTTTCATGTTCCCAGTGGTGGCGTAACCAGCCGGGTATGGCGGGCTGATCGGCCAACTGCTGGTTGACCAGCTCACCGCGCTGTTTGCTTTTTAAGCCGTAAAATTGCGCGACCGGGATATGATGGTTTTTCTCCAGCCATATCACATAGGGGCGCGGGGCCTGAACCTGGTTCTTGATCCACGATTTTGCCCCCTGCCCGGCCAGGATCACCGCCGCGAGGATTAACAGCAGCGTCAGCGCGGCCCGCAGGCGAAAACGCAGGCACCACAGAAACCATCCCCATAGCATCAGGTGGGTAATGATCCCCCAGGGTTCAGTCACGGTTTCGGTGGCCCAATACATCACTTTCAGCCAGGGTGAAAACAACGCATTGTGGTCCGGCGACCAGCGCCAGCCTGATATCAGTACACCGACAGGCATCACCAGTAAAATGGCGGCACCGATCAGGGTCCGCTTCGCAATCGATAACATGCACACTCCCGTTTTGTATCGGCCAAGGATAACCGAAAACGGGCACAAGGCGGGAGAGATTCCTGATTATCGCGTTGTTTTTTCTCCGGCAAAAAAAGCGGCATTATCCGGCAAGTGGCCGTGATGTGCCCTTCATACAATGCCCATTAGGCGATGCCTGGGCATTGTGGCAAAATAACCGATAATTGACATAAAGCCAGTTTGCTGGCGTACAACCACTGGGATATAACCAGTGCGGAAGTAAGTATCTGGAGATTCACATGCAGCTTAAACGAGTGGCAGAAGCCAAACTGCCAACCCCCTGGGGCGATTTCCTGATGGTGGGTTTTGAAGAACTGGCAACCGGTCAGGATCATGTGGCCCTGGTGTTTGGTGATATTACGGGTAAGGAGCCTGTGCTGGCCCGGGTGCATTCTGAGTGTCTGACCGGCGATGCATTATTCAGCCTGCGCTGCGATTGTGGGTTCCAGCTCGAAGCGGCGCTGGCACACATTGCCGAAGAGGGCCGCGGGATATTGCTTTACCATCGTCAGGAAGGCCGCAATATTGGTCTGCTGAATAAGATTCGCGCCTATGCGCTACAGGATCAAGGGTACGATACCGTGGAAGCGAACCACCAGTTAGGGTTTGCTGCCGATGAGCGTGATTTCACCCTGTGTGCAGATATGTTCAAACTGCTGGACGTCGATTCAGTCCGTTTGCTGACCAATAATCCGAAGAAGGTAGAGATCCTGACGGAGGCCGGGATCAACATTGTCGAGCGCGTGTCACTGATTGTTGGCCGCAACCCGAAAAATGCCCACTATCTGGATACCAAAGCCGCCAAAATGGGGCATTTGTTGTCCGAATAACCCGCCGGTAAGAGAACAGCAAGGGTCTGCATTATGCAGACCCTTTTTTATCTCCCCGCTGGCCTTAATCCAGCATATTGCGGATCACATACTGCAGGATCCCGCCGTGGCGGAAGTAGATCTGCTCATTACCGGTGTCTATCCGGCAGCGGCAATCCAGTTGCTGCTGGCGGCCATCGCTGAAGGTCAGGGTCACCGGCACCGTTGCCCCGGGGGTTACCGCGTCCAGCCCGCTGATATCCAGCACCTCCTCCCCGGTAAGCCCAAGGGTTTTACGCGTCACCCCGGCAGGAAATTCCAGCGGCAGGATCCCCATACCTATCAGGTTGGAGCGGTGAATACGCTCAAAAGACTCGGCGATCACCACCCTGACCCCCAATAAACGCGGCCCTTTGGCTGCCCAGTCGCGGCTGGAGCCAGAGCCATACTCTTTACCGGCAATCACCGCCAGCGGCGTCCCCTGCTGCTGATAACGCACCGACGCATCGTACACCGCAACCACATCATCACCCGGTAGCTGGCGGGTCATCCCCCCTTCTACCCCGGGCACCATTTCATTACGGATGCGGATATTGGCAAAGGTACCGCGCATCATCACCTCGTGGTTACCGCGCCGGGAGCCATAGGAGTTAAATTCATTACGGGCTACCCCGTGATTCTGGAGATAACGCCCGGCGGGGCTGTCCGGTTTGATATTGCCTGCCGGTGAGATATGGTCCGTGGTGACCGAGTCCCCCAGCATCAGCAGGATACGCGCACCGTGGATATCGGCCACCGGGGCCGGTGTTTTTTCCATATCGTCAAAAAACGGCGGCTTGCGAATATAGGTCGAATCCGCCTGCCAGCCATAGGTCTGGGAGGCCTCCACGTCAATCGCCTGCCATTCCGGTGTTCCGGAAAACACCGCCGCATACTCTTTCTTAAACATGGTGGTGGAGACGTTTGCCACGGCAGTGGCGATCTCTTCGCTGCCTGGCCAAATATCTTTTAACCATACCGGGTTACCGTCGCGGTCCTCTCCGAGCGGTTCACTGGCGAGATTCACTTTCATGTTCCCGGCCAGCGCATAGGCCACCACCAGCGGCGGTGAAGCCAGCCAGTTCGTTTTCACCAGCGGGTGGATACGGCCCTCAAAGTTACGGTTACCGGACAGCACGGCCCCGACGGTGAGATCCCCTTCACGAATGGCGTTTTCAATCGGCTCCGGTAGCGGGCCGGAGTTCCCGATACAGGTTGTGCAGCCATACCCCACCAGGTTAAAACCCAGCGCATCAAGGGAAGGCATCAGCCCCGCTTTATCCAGGTAGTCTGACACCACTTTGGAACCCGGCGCCAGGGAGGCCTTCACCCAGGGTTTGGGCCGCAGGCCTTTAGCCACGGCTTTTTGCGCCAGTAGCCCCGCGGCCATCAGTACACTGGGGTTCGAGGTATTGGTACAGGAGGTGATCGCCGCAATCACCACTGCGCCATCTGGCAGCGCGTGGCGCTCGCCGTTATGGCTGTAGCTGACGTCCCGGCGATCTTTTTGGGCGTGGTTGAGCTCCAGCTCAGTAGTGGCGGTAAATGCCGCCGGTACATCCCCGAGGGCCACCCGATCCTGCGGCCGCTTAGGGCCCGCCAGACTGGCCTCCACAGCGCCCATATCCAGGGCCAGCGTGCTGGTGAACACCGGTTCATCGCCCGGGTTACGCCACATGCCCTGTGCTTTGCAGTAAGCCTCCACCAGCGCGATTTGTTCATCGCTGCGCCCGCTGAGGCGCATATAATCCAGCGTGACCTGATCGACCGGGAAGAAGCCACAGGTGGCACCGTATTCCGGCGACATATTGGCAATGGTTGCCCGGTCGGCAAGGGGGAGTGAGTCCAGCCCGTCGCCGTAGAATTCAACAAATTTGCCCACCACCCCGTGTTTACGCAGCATCTGGGTCACCGTAAGCACCAGATCCGTGGCGGTGATCCCCTCGCGCAGTTTGCCGGTCAATTTAAACCCGACCACATCCGGGATCAGCATTGATACCGGCTGGCCAAGCATCGCGGCTTCGGCTTCGATGCCGCCCACGCCCCAGCCCAGCACCCCGAGGCCGTTAATCATCGTGGTGTGTGAATCGGTCCCGACCAGGCTGTCAGGCCAGGCAAACCAGTCGCCGCCTTGCTCCTCTCCCCAGACCGTTTTCCCCAGATATTCAAGGTTTACCTGGTGACAGATCCCGGTGCCCGGCGGGACCACGCGAAAGCGGTTAAACGCCTGCTGCCCCCAGCGCAGAAAAACATAGCGCTCGTGGTTACGTTCCATTTCCAGGCGCACGTTTTCACCGAACGCCTCATCATTGCCGAAGTGGTCCACCGTGACCGAGTGGTCAATCACCAGATCCACCGGGTTTAGCGGGTTCACCTTCTGGACATCACCGCCAAGGCGCTCTACCGCTTCACGCATCACGGCGAGGTCTACCACCGCCGGCACCCCGGTAAAATCCTGCATCAGCACCCGGGTGGGCCGCCAGGCAATCTCGCGATCGGCGTGGGCACTGTTTAGCCAGCCCGCCAGGGCTTCGATATCCTGTTCAGTCACCGCATCGCCATCCTGGTAACGCAACAGGTTCTCCATCAGGATTTTTAATGATTTAGGTAGCCGGGAAAGATCCCCCAGGGTGCTCGCCGCCCGGGGTAAGCTGTAGTAATGCCAGCGTTTATTGTGAATGGTTAACGTGTCCTTGCTGGCGTCATGTAAAGTCAACGACATAGCTCCTCCTTAATGATGGGGCCGGATAACGCGCGCAAACACACATCGTCATCTGGCCTTTATTAAAGATAGTATAAATATTCATTAACGTAATGATAACAACCGCCATTGGGTGAAATCGAAAATGACAATAACTCACGCACAATAACCGCCGGCGCAATCGTTTCACTGACAGGAGAAAATACGATTTCGGAGAATGAATAAATCACTGCGGATATTTACTGCGACTGATAAACTTTCCTGTTACAACAATTCAGAAAGAATCATTATTATTCTTAGTCGCGGTGGCTATTACGCCAATAATCAGGGCAGGAATAAAAGATACCCTTCCGGGCGGTTATTTATATGCCAGCGCCAGCGGGCGTGGCTGACGATGCCGGAATTGCGGCCCTGCGGGTGGTTCAGGCCCACCAGATGGCAATCAGCAGGGCGACGGCAATCCAGAATAGCGTATAAATTGTGTAATACCGTACCCGGGAAAATGTCCGCTTTTTATCATGTGACACTCCCTCAGGCCGCTCCTGATACATAACTTCCCCCGGCATGAATAGCACTTATTATTAATAACGCTGATGTTGTGTTATGGCTGTTATCACTGGTATAAAACGCGACATTTACATTTCAATCAACATAACATAAATAAAATAATAAGCGTTGCTTTTCAGAAAATACTTAACGCTCAGTCACAAAATGAAAACGATTCAGCGCCCGCGGCAGGAATAGCAAAAGGGCACGAAAGGTAAAATAGCGCCCCGGGTGATGCAGGCGCCTGGACTATTATTTTTCCGGCAGTTTAATATCTTTAAACATTGCCTCAATATCTTCATTGGAGCGCAGCGCTACGGCGGTGTCGACCACATCCCGGGTAAGGTGCGGCGCAAAGCGCTGAATAAAGTCGTACATATAGCTGCGCAGGAAGGTACTGCGGCGAAAGCCAATCTTGGTGGTGCTGTGGGTGAAAATCTCATTGGCATCGATACGCACCAGATCAGGGTCGGCCACCGGGTCCACCGCCATGCTGGCGATAACCCCCCCCCCTAACCCCAGCCGGACATAGGTTTTAATCACATCGGCATCGGTGGCGGTAAACACGATCCGCGGCGACAGCCCGGCGCGGTTAAACGCGGTGTCCAGCTCAGAGCGGCCGGTAAACCCAAAGGTATAGGTGACCAGGGGGTACTGGGCCAGCTCCTCGATCCCCACCGTGCTTTTTGACGCCAGCGGGTGGTCCGGGGTCACCACAATGGCCCGGTTCCAGTGGTAGCACGGCAGCATCACCAGATCGTCATACAGATGCAGCGCCTCAGTCGCGATGGCAAAATCCGCGTTGCCTTTGGACACCGCCTCGGCAATCTGGGTTGGCGATCCCTGGTGCATATGCAGTGACACCCGGGGATAGCGTTCGATAAATCCTTTGATAACCCCGGGCAGCGCATAGCGGGTCTGGGTATGCGTGGTCGCCACATACAGGGAGCCTTTATCCGGCCAGGTGTGCTCACCGGCAACGGACTTAATGGCGTCAACTTTGGACAGTACCTCACGGGCAATACGGATAATCTCCTGGCCCGCCGGGGTGACCTGGGTCAGGTGTTTACCGCTGCGGGAGAATATTTGAATGCCCAGCTCATCCTCCAGCATTCGCACCTGTTTACTGATGCCGGGCTGGGACGTGTACAGCCCTTCGGCTGTCGAAGAGACATTCAGGTTGTGGTTAACCACTTCAACGATATACCGTAACTGCTGTAATTTCATGAGGTACCATCCGGGATCACTGCTGCACACTTAGGGTCAAATAAGCAGGGTTAAATAAGCAGAGTTAACAAAGCCTGAAAAAATGCTCTTTGTTGTTACATTTGAGCAAAAAGGCATAAACACTATACCACTTATATCTTCTGTGTATAGACAGGTGTAACAGATTATAACGCCCCTTCAGATAAAAAAAGGGCCGGATTTCCGGCCCTTAGTTTTACTGCTCTGCAGGTTGCTACGGCGTCAGCCGCCCGGCAGGCTACTTTTTGGTTTCCACCCATTTACCGTCAACGAAAAACGCTGACCAGCCAGTGGCTTTGCCGTCTTTCTCAGACGACACGTACTGCTGTTTGGTTTTACGGCTGAAACGCACCACGGTTTTGTTACCGTTGCCGTCCTGCTGAGGCGCATCCGCCAGATAACGCAGTTTTTCCGGCAGACGATCGCGGAAGCGGTATAACTCTTCCACCAGCGGCGCGCGGGTTTCCCGGGATTTCGGGAAGGTGTTCGCCGCCAGGAAGATCCCCGCTGCGCCATCGCGCAGCACAAAGTACGCGTCGGACTTCTCGCACGAAAGCTCCGGCAGCGGTACCGGATCTTCTTTCGGTGGCGCCACTTCGCCGTTACGCAGGATCTTACGGGTGTTTTTACACTCGTCGTTGGTACAAGCCATGTATTTACCAAAACGCCCCATTTTCAGGTGCATTTCAGCGCCGCATTTCTCGCACTCCACGATCGGACCATCGTAGCCCTTGATCCGGAACTCGCCCTCTTCGATTTCGTAACCGTCACAGGTGGGGTTATTACCGCACACGTGAATTTTACGCTTCGGATCGATAAGGTAGCTGTCCATTGCGGTGCCGCACTTCTGGCAACGGCGCTTCGCCCGCAGGGCGTTGGTTTCCGCATCATCCCCTTCCAGCACGTTGAGAACTTCGTTCTCAGGGATCAGGTTGATGGTGGTTTTACAACGTTCTTTCGGCGGTAACGCATAACCGGAACAACCGAGGAATACCCCGGTGCTGGCGGTGCGGATGCCCATCTGACGGCTGCACGTCGGGCATTCAATGCTGGTCAGCACCATCTGGTTAGTACGCATCCCGCCATCTTCGGGGGCTTTTTCTGCCGTCTCCAGCTGCTGGGTGAAGTTACTAAAGAAGCTGTCCAGCACATGGCGCCACTCTTCTTCGTGGCTGGCCACCAGGTCCAGACGATCTTCCATCTGGGCCGTGAAGTCATAATTCATTAACTCACGGAAGTTTTCTTCCAGCCGGTCGGTGACGATCTCACCCATTTTTTCGGCATAGAAGCGGCGGTTCTCGACCTTCACATAACCACGATCCTGAATAGTGGAAATGATGGATGCATAGGTAGACGGACGGCCAATACCGCGTTTTTCCAGCTCTTTAACCAGTGACGCTTCGCTAAAACGCGCAGGCGGTTTAGTAAAGTGCTGTGCGGGTTGCAAATCGATAAGCGACAGCGTATCGCCCTGGTTAACCGCCGGCAGCGTGCGGTCTTCATCGCCTTTACGCAGCGCGGGCATCACTTTGGTCCAGCCGTCGAAGCGCAGAATACGGCCCCGGGCTTTAAGGCGGTAATCCCCTGCCCCCACAGTTAGCGTGGTGGAGTCATACTTCGCTGGGGTCATCTGGCACGCCACAAACTGACGCCACACCAGCTGATACAGCTTCTGGGCATCCGCTTCCATATCTTTGAGGCTCTCAGCCAGTACGCTAACGTCTGACGGACGAATAGCTTCGTGCGCTTCCTGAGAGTTCTCTTTATTGGCGTACTGGTTGGCCTTAGCGGGCAGATATTTCTCACCGAAATTCTCGCCGATATAGTCCCGGGCCATGGTCACCGCATCCTGGCTCAAATTGGTTGAGTCAGTACGCATATAGGTGATGTAGCCCGCTTCATACAGGCGCTGGGCCAGCATCATGGTTTTCTTCACGCCATAACCGAGGCGTGTACTGGCAGCCTGTTGCAGCGTGGAGGTGATAAACGGCGCACCGGGCTTACTGCTGGTGGGTTTATCTTCCCGTTCAACCACGTGATAACTGGCTTTTTCCAGCAGGCTAACTGCCGCCATGGTCTCTTGCTGGTTGGTCGGGCGGAACGGTTTATCCAGGTAATGCGACACTTCCACCGGCAGCGTATCGCCTGACGGGGTGGATAAATTGGCGTCGATTTCCCAGAACTCTTCCGGCACAAACGCTTTGATTTCGCGCTCGCGCTCTACCACCAGGCGCACAGCCACTGACTGAACGCGGCCCGCAGACAACCCGCGGGCTATCTTTTTCCACAGCAGTGGAGAGACCATATACCCCACCACGCGGTCCATGAAACGGCGCGCTTGCTGGGCATTTACCCGGTCGATATTCAGTTCGCCCGGTTTTTCAAAAGCCTGTTGGATGGCGTTTTTAGTGATTTCATTAAACACCACCCGGCTGTAGCGTTGCTCGTCGCCGCCGATCACTTCCCGCAGGTGCCAGGCAATGGCTTCCCCTTCGCGGTCAAGGTCGGTTGCGAGATAGATATGATCTGCCTTTTCGGCGAGGGATTTCAGTTCCGAAACCACCTTCTCTTTACCGGGCAGGATCTCATAGTCCGCATCCCAGTTGTGCCACGGGTTAATGCCCATACGGTTAACTAGCGCCGTACGCTCATCTTTCTTACCCTTTTTGGCCGTTTTGCTGGCGGCGGAGTCAGCGCTCTTTTTTTGGGCTGAGCCACTGGTCGGCAGATCGCGAATATGACCAACACTGGATTTGACCACGTAATCGTTGCCAAGATACTTGTTGATCGTTTTGGCTTTTGCCGGGGACTCAACGATGACGAGAGCTTTGCCCATATTCACCTTTACCTATTTAATTCTTCCAGGAATACGTCGCGCTTCCACCTTCCACTGGCGACGAACCGTTTTTTATATTGCGGCAGCGTCCGAAGATATCAAGCACTTTTCTCTGCATCGCACCGAAACTGCGAGGTCCAGCCCGTTGAGAATACAGGGATTTTTGCACCGGAAAACAATGTGCACGACGATGTTTGGTTGAATGTCAAGCAATTCTGTTGCCAGATCTGCGAAAGCGTCACACTCTACCTGATAAAATCGGATACGCAACTTTAATTAGCATGCAATAGTGATTCGTGCCACCCGGGGCCCCGTCTTCCGGGCGTCAGTCATCCGCAGGATTATTTGCACAATCCAGGAAGGCGGCAGTAAACTACCCGCAGTTTGTAAGGAGAAAGCAATGAGAGCCCCGACTCAACCTATCGACCGTAAAACCCTGTTAATCGAAGCAAACCAGCTGATTCGCGATCATGAAGATACCATGGCCGGCATTGAGGCAACTGACGTTGTGCAAAAAGGCGATGTGTTAGTGTTCCGCGGCGAATATTACCTTGATGAGCAAGGTCTTCCGACCCCGAAAAGCACCGCAGTCTTTAATATGTTTAAATACCTGGCGAGCACCCTGTCGGATAAATACCACCTGGTTGATTGATAATCACACCGTGCTCAGCAAAAACAGGCCGGTCACCCGGCCTGTTTTCAGCGCCTGTCTTCAGGCAGAAGGATGTTGCTGGCCCCGCTGCCACCAGCGCAATAACAACCGATCCGCGCTTTGTGCCGCGCTTTGGGTAAAGCGATCGACCATTTTCTTACGCTGAACGTAACGCACGCCGACCACGTCATAACGCTCTACCCGCTCGATCAGCCAGTCATCACTGGTGCCAATCGCATCCACCAGCCCTTTATCCAGTGCCTGGGTGCCATACCAGTGTTCACCCGTTGCCACACTGTCAATATCCAGCGTCGGGCGCATCTGGTGCACAAACTGCTTAAACAACAGATGGGTCTGGTTCAAATCCTCGCGGAATTTCTCACGGCCTTCCGGGGTGTTCTCGCCAAACAAGGTCAGGGTACGTTTGTACTGCCCGGCGGTATGCAGCTCAACGTCAATATCGTGGTTTTTCAGCAGACGGTTAAAGTTGGGAAACTGCGCCACGACCCCGATAGAGCCAATAATAGAAAACGGCGCCGCGACAATGGTATTCGCCACGCAGGCCATCATATATCCGCCGCTGGCGGCGACTTTATCCACCACCGCCGTTAACGGGATCTGCCGCTCGCGCAGACGCTGGAGCTGGGACGCCGCCAGCCCGTATCCGTGCACCACCCCACCGGGGCTTTCCAGACGCAGTACTACCTCATCACCCGCCCGGGCCACCGCCAGTACCGCCGTGACCTCTTCACGTAATGAGGAGACCTCATGGGCATCCATACTGCCTTTGAAATCCAGCACATACAGGGTCGGTTTTACCGAGCTGGAGGTTTCGCCGCGCCGGGCCCGGGCTTTTGCCTGTTTGGCTTCCAGCTTTTGTTTCTTTTTCTGCCCTTTATGCCAGAGTTTTTGCTGGTGGCTATCGAGCAGCGCAACCTGCATTTCTTCCTGGGCATCCTGATATTGCTCACTCAGCCGCGTTACGCGCAGTTCGCCGCGCTGGGCCTTTTTACGCTGTGCAACATTCACCATTACTACTGCCAGCACCGCGATAGCCACCACTATCGTGGCAATTTTGGCGAGGAATAATCCATAATCAGCAATCACATCCACGATATAGCCTCGTTTTCAGCCAGTTTACGTTGCGTCATTGTACCCGAATGCCGCCGCGCCGTCCTGCCCCGCCGTTGCGGCCCGTTGCGATACCGCCACCCGGATACTGATGAAATCATTACAAAATGTGAGTAGCGGAGATTGTCATCCCTGGGCTGATTGAAATTAGCATCACTTTCAGGCATAAACCCTGAAACGAATTTGAAACATCTCCGGTTATAACCATGAATATTATATGGATGAGTCTTTAACAGGCGGTGTTGTCCATCCAGTGCGAGGAATTGACATGCACTATCAGCCAAAGCGCGATTTATTACAAAACCGGATTATCCTGGTCACCGGCGCCAGCGACGGTATCGGCCGCGAGGCCGCGCTGACCTACGCACGCTACGGTGCCCGTCTGGTACTGCTGGGGCGCAATGAGGAGAAACTTCAGGCAACGGCGGATCAAATTGCCCGGATTAGCCCAATACAGCCCCACTGCTTTATTCTTGACTTACTGAGCGCCACCCCGGAAAGCTGCCAGCAGCTGGCCCGGCAAATTAGCCAGCTCGTGCCGCGTCTGGACGGGGTGCTGCATAATGCTGGCATCCTCGGCGAGATCTTGCCCATGGCCCAACAGGATCCCCAGCGCTGGATGGCGGTGATGCAGGTCAATGTCAACGCCACCTTTATGCTCACCCAGGCATTGCTTCCTTTATTACTGCTGTCAGATGCCGGCTCCCTGGTGTTTACCAGCTCCAGCGTTGGCCGCCAGGGGCGCGCCGGCTGGGGGGCCTATGCGGTATCCAAGTTTGCCACCGAAGGAATGATGCAAGTGCTGGCCGACGAGTACCGCCAGCACAACCTGCGGGTTAACTGTATCAACCCAGGCGGCACCCGTACCGACATGCGCGCCAGCGCCTTCCCCACAGAAGATCCACGTAAGCTCAAGACCCCACAGGATATTATGCCGCTCTACTTGTGGTTAATGGGCGACGACAGCCGCCGTAAAACCGGCATGAGTTTTGATGCCCAACCCAACCGTAAACCAGGGATTGCCGAATGAGTGAACAACGTTACCGCGAGCGCCAGCAGCGGGTGAAAGAAAAAGTCGACTCCCGGGTGGCCGCCGCACAGCAGGAGCGCGGGATAATCATGGTATTTACCGGGAATGGCAAAGGGAAAACCACCGCCGCTTTCGGTACCGCGACCCGGGCCGTGGGCCACGGTAAAAACGTCGGCGCGATCCAGTTTATTAAAGGCACCTGGCCAAATGGCGAACGTAACCTGCTGGAGCCGCTGGGGGTCGAATTTCAGGTGATGGCGACCGGTTTTACCTGGGAAACCCAGAACCGGGAAAGCGATACCGCCGCCTGTCTGGCCGTATGGCAACACGCCAAACGCATGCTGGCGGACCCGTCGCTGGATATGGTTATCCTTGATGAGCTGACCTATATGGTGGCTTACGATTATCTGGCCCTGGATGACGTGCTCAGCACCCTGCAAAACCGCCCGGCAACCCAGACGGTGATCATCACCGGACGAGGCTGCCATCGGGATATTCTGGCGCTGGCGGATACCGTTAGCGAACTGCGCCCGGTCAAACACGCCTTTGAGGCCGGGGTAAAAGCCCAGTTGGGGATTGATTACTGAGTATCCTGCTGCTGGCGCTGGGCCAGCCCGCTGGCCAGTGCCTGGCGCAGGCTATCGTTCAGCGCCAGATACACACACTCACCGCCGTGGGCGGTAGGGTCAGCGGGGGACAATGCCTGTTTACGGTAACCGGTAGGGGTAACCCCGTGGTGTTTATTAAAAGCGGCAATCAGCAGTTTATGCTGCCGGAAGCCGCTCATCAGCGCAATATCGGTAATCGGGATCCGGGTATCACGCAGCAGCATCCGTGCTTTATTGAGCCGCACGACTGTCAGATATTCCCGGAACGTGCACCGGCTGATACGGGCAAACAACCGCGAGAATCCCCCGTAGCTCATCCCGACATGGTCGGCCACCTGTTGCAGGGTCAGCGGCCCGTCAAAATGCCCATTGATAAACCCAATGCCGCGCTTAATTTTCCCCATATCCCTGGTGCTGACCCCGGCCTGTGGCAGCATTTTCCCGGCGTGTTGCAACGCATTCAGCAGCAGATAAGTTGTCGCAATGCGCATAAAAGGCGCGTTGCCCGCAACGACACTCTCCAGTAGTTGCCCCAGACAGCGGGCCACCTGTTCATCCCCGGTGCCCAGCGGCCGCCCGGCAGTGCAATAATCCAGCCGTGGTGCTGGATGCAGGGCATCAAACAACGCCGGGGAAAACTGCACAGTTATCAGGCGGCTGTCCGGCTGCCGGGCGCTGAGGGTATGTACCGTTTCGGCACTGAGATACAGCCTATCGCCGGCAGTGAGCAGGTATTCCTGCTGGTCCGCCACCACCCAAAACGCACCGCTGAGTACCGTGATAAGCTCCGGGGCCGGATGCCAGTGCGGCTCACAATACGCCACCTGGGCAGCAAACAGATTAAGTTTATCCGCATCAAAAGCTATCAGTTCACAGCCCCCCTGGCCGGAGGGCTGTGAGGGGCAATGTTGCTGGCGGGTCAGGGCAAATGGAAACACCGGCTTCTCCTGTCAGGGGTGATCCTCCGGGCTGGCGGCCAGGGCCGCATTTAGCGCGCCGCGGTCAATCTCCAGCCCGAGGAACGCCGTCAGCGCCACATACAGGCCGCAGAACATATCCGGTGCCAGTGCCTGCAGCCTGGCGCGAATTTGCGCCTCGGGCAGTTGGCTGTGCCGGGCCACCAGCGCCACCACCCGGGAAAAAGGCCCCGGTTGCTGAATCAACTGCTGGAGCGAATTATCATCACGCAGCGGCACAAAGTGCGGCGCCGCGGTAATGCTGACCGCCGCCTCCAGTTGACTATCCCGCGAGGATTTCCCCAGCCGCAGCCGGTAAATGCCCGGCTCGACAACCCAGTCTTCAAGCGCCGGATGATAGCAGGCCAGCTCGCTGACCGGTATGCTGAGCGTCACCATTCCGCTCTCGCCTGGCGCCAGGCGGATGCAGGCAAACGCTTTAAGCGCCTGCACCTCGCGGATCAGCTCGCCGGACGGCGGAGTAACGTACAGCTGGACAATCTCTTTGCCCGCCATCGGCCCCTGATTAGTCACCGTCAGGCTGATGTCCAGCCGACCCTGCGCATCCGCCTGCTGGGGGGTAACCTGCAGATCGCCCCAGCTGAAGTGGCTATAGCTCAGCCCAAAACCAAACGGAAACTGGGGCGTTATCTGCCGTTTATCATAGTAGCGGTAGCCGACAAACAGCCCTTCACCATAATAGTGGCGCAGCCCCTCCCCGGGGTAATTTAGCCAGGCGGGAGTCTCCTCAAGGGTATTAGGAACAGTGACCGTCAACCGCCCGCAGGGGTTACGTAACCCGAACAGCAATTCCGCGACGGCACGCCCCATCCCCTGGCCGGCAAAAAACGTCTCCAGCAGCGCACTGCATTTCCCCAGCCACGGCATTACAACGGCATCGCTATTGGCCAGCACCACCACCACCTTCGGCTGTACCGCGGCCACCGCGTCGATCAGCCGCCGGTGGCTGGGCAAGATATCAAGATCTTTACGATCGCCATTTTCACCATCCTCCCCCACGGCGGTGCTGACAAACACAATCGCCACGTCCGCCGTCCGGGCCTGCGCCACCGCCTGGGCCAGCGCCTGCTCGTCATCGGCATCATCCCGGGGCGTCCCTACCGCATAGTGAATCTCGAATGCCTCACCGGCAACATCCACTATTTCATCCAGGGGCCGGTCGAGCAACCAGGGGACGGTGGTCGCACATCCCGAGCCCTGAATAACCGGATACTGAGCCGGTTTGCCGCAGACGGCGATCGTTTTCACCTTTTCGGCGGTCAGTGGCAGCACATCACTGTCATTTTTCAACAGCACAATCGACTCTGCCGCCAGGGTCTGGGCCAGTCGGTGGTGCGCCTGAAAATCGGCCCGGGTGTCTGGCCTGCGCTGGCGTTCGACTTTATCAACCAGCTTCAGCATCCGCAGGCAAGCCTGGTCAACGGCCTCAACGGGGACCTCTCCCCGCGCAATAGCATCCCGCAGTGCCGCTTTCCCGGTGTGCTCCTCGGGCATGGCCAGATCATTGCCGGCCAGCAGCGAGGCGGGCCTATCCTTAATGCCGTACCAGTCAGACATCACCAGCCCGTCATACCCCCATTGGTTGCGCAGAATATCCGTCAGCAAACCGGGATCCTGCGAGGTCTGAACGCCGTTAAGCCGGTTATAAGAGGACATCAGCGTCCAGGGGGCTGATTTGCGGATGGCGCGCCAAAACCCGGCGAGATAAATTTCGTGCAGGGCGCGCGGTGCAATAACAGAGTCCATTTCAGTGCGCCGGTATTCTGAGTTATTGGCGGCAAAATGTTTCAGGCAGGCGCCCACCCCCTGGTCCTGTAGCCCATTGATCAACGCCGCGGCAATCTCCCCGCTGACCACCGGATCTTCCGCATAATATTCATACCCCCGGCCGGCCAGCGGCGTACGGCGGATATTGATCCCTGGGCCGAGTAAAACACCCACCCCCATATGCTGACATTCACGGCCCAGCGCCTCGCCCATGCGGTAGACCAGCTCCGTGTCCCAGCAGCAGGCCAGGCTCGAACCGTTCGGGAAGCAGGTGGCCGGTAGAGACGGGCTGAACAGCGCCTCGCTGCCGCCGCGGGTAGCCTCTTCACCAGTGACCTCCCCGGCGTGCTGGCCCACCACATTCAGAAAATCATCCATGCTCCACTTTTCGTCACCGTCGATCTGTGCGCGGCTGTAGCGCACACCGTAGGTGCCGTCGGTCATGACCAGGCCCGGGATCCCCAGCCGCGCAATGGTCGCGGTACGCCATAACCCACTTCCGCTGAGCAACTCAACCTTCTCCGCTATACTCAGCGCGCTAATCAGGCCGGTAAAATTGGTGGTCATCTTTTCAGTACTCCTGGGCAGGTTCAGAGGGGGCGTTTTTACGCTGGGCAATACGGCGCACAATATCCCGGTAGTGGCGCTCATCAAGGGTGTAATACCAGACAAACAGGCCGCTGATGGCGAGCATCGCCGCCGGGAACAGGGTCATCATCAGCGTGATCCCATTCATGGCCCCGCTGCTGATACGGGCGGCGTCATACTGGTAGAAATCAAGCAGCCAGCCCGCGCACCCGCCGCCGATGGCCATGGCAATTTTGGTGACAAAATTAAAGAATCCATATATCGCGCCCTCACTGCGTACGCCATGGTGCCATTCCGCGTATTCCACGGTGTCCGCTATCATTGACCACATGGCAACAAACCCCATACCGAGGGTGATACTGAACAGGCAGACCCCGGTCATGATAAGCCACAGGTTATTATCGGCGAGGAAATACTGCATCAGCAGACCGGCGATACCAATGGCCAGCGCCAGTAGCGCCATGCGCTTTTTCCCCATCACGGCAATTGCTTTTTCCGAAATAACCGAGCCAAAAATATATGCCGCCGACTGAATCAGAAAAAATGACGTGGTAAATTTTTCATCGCCAATAATATATTTAATAAAATAGACGGCAATGGCCATCCACAGCGTATAGGCAATATAGAAAAATATCGTAAATAACGACAGGTGAAGCAAAGGGGGATTCCCGGATACCGCTTTTAACATCGCTTTTATCCCCGGGGGAGGACAATCTGGCTCATCACCCACCCGCTCACGGGTCATCGCAAAACACACGAGAAATAATAGCGTGGCCAGCAGGGAAAAACAGCCGACGGCAAAGATATAGCCGTGGCGCGGATTATCGAAAGGGGCTATCAGCAAACTGGCGGTGGTCGACACCAGTAAATAGCCCAACACCGCCAATACAAAGCGATATACCGACAGCGACGCCCGGGAGCCCTCATGCTGGGTAAGGCGATTGGTCATTGCCGAATAAGGCGTATTCACCGCCGTATAGGCCAGGCAATAAAGAGTATAGCTGGTTAAGGCATAATAGAATTTGGCATCACCGTCCGGGGCAACAAAGCACAGCACCGTTAAAAAACCCAGCGGGATCGCGCCATAACGCAACCAGGCACGCAGTTTTCCATGGCGGCTGCGGGTTTTGTCTACCCAAAACCCCACCACTATATTAAATAGTGCATCAACTACTCTGGCGATAACAAAAATAATACTCGCCTGGGTGGCGCTAAGGCCATAAATATCGGTATAGAAAAATAGTAAAAATAACGATACGAAACCAAAGGAGAGATTCGAAGCAAAATCACCCAGACCATAACCTATTTTCTCTCTGGCATCGATAACAACATAACCTGCGGATAATTGTTGCGACCTTTCCATATACGGGTACCTGTTATTGTTATATTCGTCACATAGCCGGTATTATTTTCCTGGGTGCCCGGTGAGCGAGCATGAATAATAACCGACAGCAATATTACGATTACGCAACAGCAGTGGCTTTGTTGAATAAATCAGATTTCGGGTAAGTCTCCCCCGTAGCGGGTTGTGTTTTCAGGCAATACGCACACTTTCAGGCATACCTGCTTTCGTCATT